>NZ_JACFYX020000009.1:0-282821 GCF_015712105.2 Pseudomonas chaetocerotis | reverse complement strand
ACACAGGCCCAACCATGGCCGATGATCCTCTCCCCATCCTCCCAGAAGTTCGCCTGGTCAAACCCGGTGAAACCCATCGCCTATGCCGCTGTGGGCACTCGCCCGACAGGCCGAACTGCACACCTGACTGCGTCCAGTCTCTGACTCTGCGCCCCGAGCGCGAGCAGCGTCTGCTGTTGTGCCGCTGTAGCCGATCCGCAAGCCTGCCCTACTGCGATGGCAGCCATAGCCCGCCGGCCACCGGTCTGGCCGACAAATGGCGGCGCTTTTTCATCGGGCGCTGAGAACGACACGCCCGTCGCCTGAGTCGAAAGCAGCGAATCGTTTTAATGCTGCGTATGGATTTGTGCGGGCGATCTCAAGACAGCTCTATGTCAAAGTGACATCATATTGGCGTCATGGCTTGTCTGTTGTTCGGTTGCCCATTTGCGGAGAACTTGATGTACAAACTGTGTTTCTACGTGCCGGAAGCCCATCTGGAGCCGGTGAAAAAGGCGGTGTTCGCCGCTGGAGGAGGGCGCATCGGGCTTTACGACAACTGCTGCTGGCAGGTGTTGGGCCAAGGTCAGTTCCGCGCCCTGGACGGTAGCCAGCCGTTTATTGGTCAGGTCGGCAGCGTCGAGCAGGTTGCCGAGTGGAAGGTGGAAATGGTCGTCGCCGACGAGTTGATCCACGATGCTGTCAAGGCACTGAAGAAGAGCCATCCTTACGAAACGCCGGCTTTCGATGTCTGGCGTTTGTCCGACCTGCAGTTTTGAATCGATATGAAAAAGGCGCCGATGGCGCCTCTTTCAATGCAGTGGCTCAGGGTCTGATTTCGATCAGCGTCCCATCCTTGACCAGGCTCCATACCTCGCGCATGTCGTCGTTCTTCATGGCGATGCAGCCTTCTGTCCAGTCCAGGGTGTGGAAGAACCACTCCGGGTACTCCTCATCCAGCGGCGTGCCGTGGATCATGATCATGCTGCCCGGCGGCACCCCGGCGTCCTTGGCCTTGGCCAGGTCGCGGGCGTTGGGGTAGGAGATGTGCAGCGACAGTTGGTACTTGTCGCTCGGCTTGCGCCAGTCGATCCAGTAGAAGCCTTCCGGTGTGCGCAGATCGCCTTCGCGCTGCTTGGCGCCGCTGGGCTGTTTGCCCAGCGAAATGCGGTAGGACTTGATGGTCTCGCCGCGTTGTTGCAGGTGCAGTTTGCGCTCGGCCTTGAGTACCAGCACCTTGTCCACGGTGCGGCTGCTGGTCGCTGGCGTGGCGCTGGCCAGGACGTTGAAGCTGAGAGTCAGGCAAAGCAGGGGCAACAACCAACGCATCGGAAACGTCCGCAAGGGTCAACGGGGTGTGTAATGGGCACGCAGTGCTTCGAGTGGCTCATTGCGTACCGGAAAGAGATTTTGCCGACGGTCGGCGAAGAAGCATTCTAAGGTACGGCCTATGGTCGGGAAAGCCAGCTCTGACCAAGGGATTTCGCTTTCTGTAAACAGTCGCACCTCCAGGCTCTCTTCGCCCACGGCGAAATCCAGGTCGACCAGCTCGGCGCGAAACATCATGTACACCTGGCTGATGTGCGGCAGGTCGAACAGGGTGTAGAGGCTAAGATCGCGCACGCGGGCGCAGGCTTCTTCGAGGGTTTCGCGGGCCGCAGCCTGCTCGATGGTCTCGCCGTTTTCCATGAAGCCGGCCGGCAACGTCCAATAGCCACGGCGCGGCTCGATGGCGCGGCGGCACAGCAGCACCTGGTCGCGCCATACGGGCAGGCAGCCGGCGACGATGCGCGGGTTTTCGTAATGCACGGTGGCGCAGTGAGCGCAGACATGGCGCATGCGGTTGTCGCCGGCCGGGATCATGCGGGTGACGGAGTTGCCGCACTGACTGCAGAATTTCATGCCCGTTCCTCTTTTTCTGGCGTTATCTTGGCGGCCTGCGTCTTGGTCGGCAAGCCTGCCATTGAGGCCAGCCTGTCCTGTCGCCGGGGTTGGGCGCCCGGCTGCTTTCATGCCATGATGCCTGGCAAAACAAGACTCCGAGTATGCCCATGCTGGACGAGTTGCTCCATCGTGTGCGCGGTTACAGCCCGCGCCCTCTGGAGACCGAGCGCAGCTTCCCCGAGGCGGCGGTGCTGGTCCCGATTACCCGCAGTGATGAACCTGAGCTGGTGCTGACTCTGCGCGCCAGCGGTTTGTCGACCCACGGTGGCGAGGTCGCCTTTCCCGGTGGCCGGCGCGACCCAGAAGACCGTGATCTGGTGGACACCGCGCTGCGCGAAGCCGAAGAGGAAATAGGTCTGCCACCCGGCTTGGTGGAGGTAGTCGGGCCGCTCAGCAGCCTGGTCTCACGCCACGGCATTCAGGTCACGCCCTACGTCGGGCTGGTGCCGGATTATGTCGAGTACAAGGCCAACGACGCCGAGATCGCCTCGGTATTCTCGGTACCGCTGGCGTTCTTCCGCAGCGATCCGCGCGAGATGACTCATCGCATCGATTACCTCGGGCGTAGCTGGTACGTGCCGTCCTACACCTATGGCGAATACCGCATCTGGGGCCTGACCGCGATCATGGTGGTGGAGCTGGTCAACCTGCTCTTCGATGATGCGCAGATCGCCCTGCACCAGCCGCCCGAACACTTCATACACCTGCGCTGAGGACTGAAGAGCATGAAATATCGCCTGGGAAGCTCCCGTGTCGACGCCCATCCCGAGAGCTGGGTCGCGCCAAGCGCCGATCTGATCGGCAAGGTCCGCCTGGAGGCCGGTGCCAGCGTCTGGTTCGGTGCCGTGCTGCGCGGCGACAACGAACTGATCCATATCGGCGAGAACAGCAACGTGCAGGACGGCAGTGTCATGCACACCGACATGGGTTTTCCGCTGACCCTGGGCAAGGGCGTCACCGTGGGTCACAACGTGATGATGCATGGTTGCACGGTGGACGATTACAGCCTGATCGGCATCAATGCGGTGATCCTCAACGGCGCCAGGGTCGGCAAGTACTGCATCATCGGCGCCAACAGCCTGATTCCCGAAGGCAAGGTGATCCCCGATGGCAGCCTGGTCATGGGCAGCCCAGGCAAGGTGGTGCGCGAGCTGACCGAGGCGCAGAAGAAGATGCTGGAGGCCAGCGCCGCTCATTACGTTCATAATGCGCAGCGCTATTCCCGTGAGCTGGTGCCTGATGACGATGAGTGATGTAGAAAAACCGCTGCGTTCGCCCTGCGTGCATGTCTGCGCGCTGGATGAGCAGGATGTCTGCATTGGTTGTCAGCGTACCGTCGCCGAAATCACCCGTTGGGGCCGCATGGACAATGCCGAGCGCCGCGAGGTACTGCAACGCTGCCTGGAGCGCGCTCGTGCTTCCGGTCTTTTAATGACTTCCTGATTCACTGTTCGAGGAACACTCATGCCCCGTATTGGAACCCCCCTGTCGTCCTCCGCGACCCGTGTACTGCTGTGTGGTTGCGGCGAGCTCGGCAAGGAAGTGGTGATCGAGCTGCAGCGCCTGGGCTGCGAAGTCATCGGTGTCGACCGTTACGCCAATGCGCCGGCCATGCAGGTGGCACATCGTAGCCACGTCATCGACATGCTTGATGGTGCCGCGTTGCGTGCAGTGATCGAGAAAGAGCAGCCGCACTACATCGTGCCCGAGATCGAGGCTATCGCCACCGCCACCCTGGTCGAGCTGGAAGCCGAAGGCTTCAACGTGGTGCCGACTGCGCGTGCTGCGCAACTGACCATGAATCGCGAAGGTATTCGTCGTCTGGCGGCCGAGGAACTGGGCTTGCCAACCTCGCCGTACCATTTCTCCGACACCTTCGAGGACTACGCCGCGGCGGTGAAGTCCGTCGGCTACCCCTGCGTGGTCAAGCCGATCATGAGCTCCTCCGGCAAGGGCCAGAGCGTGCTCAAGAGCGATGCCGACCTGCAGCGTGCCTGGGACTATGCCCAGGAAGGCGGCCGCGCCGGCAAGGGCCGGGTGATCGTCGAGGGTTTCATCGACTTCGACTACGAAATCACCCTGCTCACCGTGCGTCATGCCGGCGGCACCAGCTTCTGCGCGCCGATTGGCCACCGTCAGGAGAATGGCGACTACCAGGAATCCTGGCAGCCGCAAGCCATGAGTCCGAAGGCATTGGCCGAGTCCGAGCGGGTGGCGCTGGCGGTGACCGAGGCGCTGGGCGGGCGCGGCCTGTTCGGCGTCGAGCTGTTCGTCAAGGGCGACCAGGTCTGGTTCAGCGAAGTCTCGCCGCGCCCGCATGATACCGGTCTGGTGACGCTGATCTCCCAGGAGCTGTCCGAGTTCGCCCTGCATGCGCGTGCCATTCTCGGTCTGCCGATTCCGGCGATCCGTCAGGTGGGGCCGTCCGCGTCGGCAGTGATTCTGGTGGAGGGCAATTCGCAGCAGGCCAGCTTCGCCAACCTCGGCGCTGCGCTGAGCGAGGAAGACACCGCGCTGCGCCTGTTCGGCAAGCCCGAGGTCAAGGGCCAGCGCCGCATGGGCGTGGCGCTGGCACGTGACGAATCCATCGAAGCGGCTCGCGCCAAGGCACTGCGCAGCGCGAAAGCGGTTCGCGTCCAGTTGTGAGTCGGCATGCGCTGTGGTGGCTGGTGACTGTGCCACTGCTGCCATTGGCGCTGCCTCTGGCCTTGCATACCCGGCTCACGGCATTGCGTCTGCCGGTTGCGCAGGGCGAGCCAAGCGGCACCGCTGCCGTGCATTTACCGGGGGAGCCTTTTCGCCTGCTGCTGATCGGTGAATCGACCGTGGCGGGCGTTGGTGTCACGCACTTCGATCAGTCCCTGACGAATTGTCTGGCAGTCGCCCTGGCTGAACGGCTGGGGCGGCCGGTACGCTGGCGCGCCTGTGGCGAGAATGGCATCACCGCCTCCGAGGCGCATCAGCGCCTGTTGCCGCTGGCATTGGCGGAGCCGGCCGACCTGGCGCTGCTGGTGTTCGGCGTCAATGACACCACGCATCTCACGCCGAGCAAGCGCTGGCTGCAGGCGCTTGCCGCGATGGCTGATGCGCTGGGCGAGCGGGGCTGTCGCGTGGCATTCAGCGCTGTGCCGCCCTTGCAGCATTTCAGCGCCTTGCCGTGGCTGTTGCGGCAGTTGATGGGCTGGCGGGCCGGCTTGCTGGATCGTGAGTTGCAAAGCCTGGCGCAACGGCTGGGCGCGCGGCACTGCGTGCTGGACCTTCCATTCGAGGCGCATTATCTGGCCGAGGATGGCTATCACCCATCGGCACTGGGCTACCAGCAATGGGCTGCTGGCCTGGCCGAGCGCCTCACTCCGGAGCTGCTTCGTCCGCTTTGACCTTTGCCACCTGCCAGACGCGCACGCTCTTCACCCGGTTTTCCGCGGCCTGGAGAATCTCCAGACGGTAGGGGCCGATCTTCAGGCAGACGCTACTGTCAGGAATGCTCTCCAGCGCTTCGGTGATCAGGCCGTTGAGGGTCTTGGGGCCGTCGCTGGGCAGGTGCCAGCCGAGGGTCTTGTTCACTTCGCGAATGTAGGCGGCGCCGTCGATGACCAGAGTGCCATCTTCCTGCGGGTGGATATCCGGGCTGCGCAGGCTGTCCTGATTGCTGAAGTCGCCGACGATCTCTTCGAGGATGTCTTCCAGGGTGACGATGCCGATCACGTCGCCATATTCGTCGACGACGATGCCGATGCGCCGCTTCTGCTTCTGGAAGTTGATCAGCTGGGTCGCCAGGGGCGTGTTTTCAGGGATGAAGTAAGGCTCGTTGCAGGCGGCCAGCAACGTGTCCTTGGTCAGTTGGTTGTGGCTCAGCAGGCGGGCGATCTGGCGCATGTGCACCACGCCTTCGATCTGATTGATGTCGCCACGAAACACCGGCAGGCGCGTGTGCGAAGTGCTGCGCAACTGGCCGATGATGATTTCCAGGTCGTCGTCGAGATCGATGCCGGTCACTTCGTTGCGCGGAATCATGATGTCGTCGACCGTGACCCGTTCGAGGTCGAGGATGCTCAGCAGCATGCTCTGGCGATTCAGTGGCAGTTCCGAACCCGATTCGCGCACCACGCTGCGCAGCTCTTCGGTGGACAGGCTGTCGCTGGCGCGCTTCGCCGGGTCGACGCCGAGCAGGCGCAGCAGGCCATTGCTGATCGCGCTGGTCAGCCAGACCACGGGGTAGAGTACGCGCAGCAGCAGGCTCAGCACGCGGCTGGCGGGGAAGGCCACCAGTTCCGGGCGCAGCGCAGCCAGGGTCTTGGGTGTGATTTCGCCGAAGATCAGCACGATGATGGTCAGTCCTGCCGTGGCGATGGCGATGCCGGCTTCACCCCATATGTCCACCGCCAGCACCGTGGCGATGGAGGCGGCGAGAATGTTGACCACATTGTTGCCAACCAGGATGGTGCCGAGCAGGCGGTCCGGGCGGTCGAGCAGGCGGATGACGCGCTTGGCGCCGCTGTGCCCTTCCTTGGCCAGGTGCTTGAGCCGGTAGCGGTTGAGGCTGAGCATGCCGGTCTCGGAGCTGGAAAAGAACGCCGAGCAGAGAATCAGGAAAATCAGCAGGCCGAGTAGGTAGCTCGAATGAATGTCGTCCACGACGTCTGTCTCAGATGTGCAGGATGAATTCGCGTACCAGCTTGCTGCCGAAGTACGCCAGCATCAGCAGGCAGAACCCGGCGAGGGTCCAGCGAATGGCCTTGTGGCCGCGCCAGCCGAGTTGGTGGCGACCCCACAGCAGAACGGCGAAAACCACCCAGGCGAAGCAGGAAAGAATGGTCTTGTGTGCCAGGTGCTGGGCAAACAGATCATCGATGTAAAGCGCGCCGGACAGCAGCGACAGCGACAGCAGCAGCCAGCCGGCGAAGAGAAAGCCGAACAGCAGGCTTTCCATGGTCTGCAGCGGTGGAAAGTTACGGATCAGCCCCGACGGGTGCTTGTGCTTGAGCTGATGGTCCTGCAGCAGCAACAGGATCGACTGGAACACGGCGATGGTGAGCATGCCGTAGGCCATTATCGAGAACAGGATGTGGGCGAGGATGCCGGGGTGTTCGTTGATCGGGTTGATGGTACCGCTGGGCATGAATTCCGCAGCCAGGACCGTCAGCGTGCCGAGCGGGAACAGGAGCAGCAGCAGGTTTTCCACCGGGATGCGCAGGCAGGCCAGCAGAATCAGGCCGATGACCGCGCAGGCGATCAGGCTGGCGGCATTGAAGAAGTCCAGGTTGAGACCGTGCGCGTCATACAGCTGGTAGAACAGGCTGATGCCGTGCAGGCACAGGGCGAACACGCCAAGTGACGCCAGCAGACGTTTGTCGGGGATGCTGCGCTGGGTGAGGCGCAGACCTTGGTAAGCGGCAGCGCCGGCGTAGAGGAGGGCGGCGGCGAGGCTGGGCAACAGAGGGTGCATAAATCCGTGTAAGGCGGGCCCGAAAGGCGCTGAGTGTGGCACAGAAGGGCGTCAGCACGAAAGACTGCCGGCGGTGTCGGCAGCTCGGTGACTTCGCTATAATCCGCCGCCTGTCGCACACCCGGCGCGCCGGACGCACCTATCAAAGGAACGCGCATGTTCGAAAATCTTACCGATCGCCTATCCCAGACGCTGCGTAACGTCACGGGCAAGGCCAAGCTGACCGAAGACAATATCAAGGATACGCTGCGCGAAGTGCGCATGGCCTTGCTCGAGGCCGACGTGGCACTGCCGGTGGTCAAGGACTTCGTCGGCAAGGTCAAGGATCGCGCCGTTGGCACCGAGGTCTCCAAGAGCCTGACCCCTGGACAGGCTTTCGTGAAGATCGTCCGCGCCGAGCTGGAAGAGCTGATGGGCGCGGCCAACGAAGATCTGGCACTCAATGCAGCCCCGCCTGCCGTGGTGCTGATGGCGGGTCTGCAGGGCGCGGGCAAGACCACCACTGCCGGCAAGCTGGCCAAGTTCCTCAAGGAGCGCAAGAAGAAGTCGGTGTTGCTGGTGTCGGCCGACGTTTACCGTCCGGCGGCGATCAAGCAGCTGGAAACCCTGGCAAGTGACCTGGGTGTTACCTTCTTCCCCTCCGATGCCACTCAGAAGCCGGTGGATATCGCCAATGCGGCGATCCGCGAAGCCAAGCTGAAGTTCATCGATGTGGTCATCCTCGATACCGCCGGTCGCCTGGCCGTGGATGCCGAGATGATGGCCGAGATCCAGGCGCTGCATGCTGCGGTCAACCCGGTCGAAACGCTGTTCGTGGTCGATGCCATGACCGGTCAGGACGCCGCGAACACGGCCAAGGCGTTCGGCGAAGCGTTGCCGCTGACCGGCGTTGTGCTGACCAAGGTTGACGGTGATGCGCGTGGCGGTGCGGCCTTGTCCGTACGCCATATCACCGGCAAGCCGATCAAGTTCATTGGTATGGGCGAGAAGAGTGACGCGCTCGAGCCCTTCCACCCGGATCGTATCGCCTCGCGCATTCTCGGTATGGGCGATGTGCTCAGCCTGATCGAGCAGGCCGAGCAGACCCTTGATCGCGAAAAGGCCGAGAAGCTCACCAAGAAGCTGAAGAAGGGCAAGGGCTTCGACCTCGAAGACTTCCGTGATCAGCTGCAGCAGATGAAGAATATGGGCGGCCTTGGCGGCCTGATGGACAAGCTGCCGTCCATTGGTGGCGTCAACCTGTCGCAGATGGGTAGCGCTCAGGGCGCGGCCGAGAAGCAGTTCAAGCAGATGGAGGCGATCATCAACTCGATGACGCCGGCCGAGCGCCGCGACCCGGACATCATCAGTGGCTCGCGCAAGCGCCGCATCGCTCTGGGTTCCGGTACCCAGGTGCAGGACATTGGTCGGCTGATCAAGCAGCACAAGCAGATGCAGAAGATGATGAAGAAATTCACCGCCAAGGGCGGTATGGCCAAGATGATGCGCGGCATGGGCGGTATGCTGCCCGGCGGCGGTGGCATGCCGAAATTCTAGGCAAAGCAACCACAAGCCAGGAGCTTCAAGCCGCAAGAAAGAGCTGCAGTCTGGAAATCTGCTTTTACTTGTAGCTTGTGGCTTGAAGCTTGCCGCTTTTGCTCATAGAATATGCGGCCTTTCGGGCCCAGGCCCATTTTTAATGTGTGCCTCAAGTTAGCACCGACTATAGGAACGATGTTCACATGGTAACCATCCGTCTTGCTCGTGGCGGCTCCAAAAAGCGCCCCTTCTACCACCTGACCGTGACCAACAGCCGCAATGCGCGCGATGGTCGTTTCGTTGAGCGTATCGGTTTCTTCAACCCGATCGCTGCCGGTGGCGAAGTGCGTCTTTCCGTCGACCAAGAGCGTGCGACCTACTGGCTGGGCCAGGGCGCTCAGCCGTCTGAGCGTGTTGCTCAGCTGCTCAAGGAAGCTGCCAAGGCTGCTGCCTAAGCATCTCTATGAGTACGACGCCGGCCGTCGCCGAGGATTTGATCGTTCTCGGCAAGATTGTTTCGGTGCACGGCGTCAAGGGTGAAGTGAAGGTGTACTCCTTTACCGATCCCATCGATAACGTGCTCGATTACCGCAACTGGACGCTCAAGCGTGACGGTGAGGTAAAGAAAGTGGAACTGGCCAGCGGCCGCCTTCAGGGCAAGGTGCTGGTAGCCAAGTTGAAAGGTCTGGATGATCGAGAAATCGCGCGTACATACGCCGGCTTCGAGATCTGCGTGCCGCGTAGCGAGCTGCCGGATCTGGAAGATGGCGAGTTCTATTGGTACCAGTTACAGGGCTTGAAGGTCATTGATCAGGCGGGGCAGTTGCTCGGTGTGGTCGACCACTTGTTCGAAACCGGTGCCAACGATGTGATGGTGGTCAAGCCCTGCGCGGGCAGTCTGGATGATCGCGAGCGTCTGCTGCCCTATACGGATCAGTGCGTGCTTTCGATCGACCTGGCAGCCGGCGAGATGCGGGTCGACTGGGATGCGGATTTCTAAGGCCCATGCGCGTAGAAGTCATCACCCTGTTCCCGGAAATGTTTGCCGCCATCGGCGAGTACGGCATCACCAGTCGTGCGGTCAAGCAGGAGCTGCTCAAGCTCAATTGCTGGAATCCGCGAGACTACACGACTGATCGTCACCATACGGTGGACGACCGCCCTTTCGGCGGTGGTCCGGGGATGGTGATGAAGATCAAGCCTCTTGAGGATGCCTTGGCCAGTGCCAGGCAGGCCGCGGGAGAGGCGGCGAAGGTGATCTACCTGTCGCCGCAGGGGCGTAGTCTGAATCAGGCTGCGGTCCGCGAGCTGGCGCAGGAGGATGCACTGATCCTGATTGCCGGTCGTTATGAAGGCATCGACGAGCGTTTCATCGAAACGCATGTCGATGAGGAATGGTCGATTGGTGATTACGTCCTGTCCGGCGGTGAGCTGCCGGCCATGGTGCTGATCGATGCGGTGACGCGCCTTTTGCCTGGTGCATTGGGTCATGCCGATTCGGCCGAGGAGGACTCCTTCACGGATGGCCTGCTCGACTGCCCGCACTACACCCGCCCGGAGGTGTATGCGGATAAACGTGTTCCCGAAGTGTTGCTTAGTGGCAACCACGAACACATCCGGCGCTGGCGTTTACAGCAGTCCCTTGGTAGGACCTGGGAACGTCGCGCTGATCTTCTGGATAGCCGCTCGCTTTCTGGAGAAGAGAAAAAGCTGCTGGAGGAATACATCCGCCAGCGGGACGATAGTTAACGTATCGATGGCAGGCCGGGAGGCTTGTCTTAGGAGCGCAGCATGACCAACAAGATTATCCAGATGCTCGAAGCTGAGCAGATGAACAAAGAAATCCCGACTTTCGCCCCGGGCGACACCGTAGTCGTACAAGTGAAAGTGAAGGAAGGCGACCGTCAGCGTCTGCAGGCCTTCGAAGGCGTTGTTATCGCCAAGCGTAACCGCGGCCTGAACAGCGCATTCACCGTGCGCAAGATTTCCAGCGGTGTTGGCGTCGAGCGTACCTTCCAGACCTACTCGCCGCTGGTCGACAGCCTGAGCGTCAAGCGTCGCGGTGACGTGCGCAAAGCCAAGCTGTACTACCTGCGCGACCTGTCCGGCAAAGCCGCACGCATCAAGGAAAAGCTGTCCTAAGTTCGGACGCTTTTCTGACAAAAGCAGCCTTCGGGCTGCTTTTGTCGTTTCTGGCTTCCAGTAATCATGGGTGGGAGTGACATGACTTCAAGAGAGCAAGAGATTCAGCGGCGCATTGTGCTGTCGGAAACCCGCGTGACCAAGGCGGTGTTTCCGCCGACCACCAATCATCACAACACCCTCTTCGGCGGCACCGCGCTGGCCTGGATGGACGAAGTGTCGTTCATCGCCGCCACGCGTTTCTGCCGTTTGCCGTTGGTGACGGTGTCCAGTGATCGCATCGATTTCAAGCATGCGATACCGGCCGGCTCTATCGTCGAGTTGATCGGGCGGGTGATCAAGGTCGGCAACACCAGTCTCAAGGTCGAGGTCGAGGTGTTCGTCGAAGGGTTGTATCAGGAAGGACGCGAGCGCGCGATCAGCGGCAGCTTCAGCTTCGTTGCCGTCGACGATCAGCAAAAGCCCGTGCCGGTCTTGGCGGGCTTCGATCAGTAGTCAGCCTGCGTCTCGGGGGCGCAAGCTGACTGTCAGGCTGGGCGCTCGGGCACTCAGATAGCAGCGTGGGTTTCCTGCGCACTGGGCTCGCTGGCTGGTTCTTCTGATTCGATCAGTGCCATCAATGTCCAGCCGGTACCAGGCGTGAAACTCAGGGGTTGCGTGGCGATATGCAGCCAGCCATTCGGTGCGCGAGCCAGCAACAGTGTGGCTCGTCTGCCGTAGAGGGCGTTGTAGGCATTCCAGTCGAAGGCCTGGGTCAGAGTGGTGCTGCGTACTTCGTCGCCGCGCGCCAGGCGGCTGGCGAACTGTGGAAAGCTCAGTGGCTGTCCGCCCAGCGGCAACCCGCGCACCTCATCACTGCTGCGGTGCTTGTCGCTGCGCCTACCGTCGGCGCTGGTGGGTAGGGTAAAGCGCCGGTTACCGGGGAAGTCGTGACGAAAATGCATGCAGGCCAGAGCATTGAGTTCTGCCGAGGGCGTCAGTGCCAGCAGGTGGCCCAGGCCGACCAGATCCAGGTGCGCCTCGGCATGTTGCGAGGTCGGGTTGCCGAAGAAGGTGGGCAGGCCGGACATGCGTGCAGCGCGGATGTTTTCCCAGCTGGAATCGGTCAGCAGGACCTGGCTGCCCAGGCCCTGGATGGCTTTGCCCAGCGCTCGCGCGACCGGGTTCGCGCCAACGATCAGGAAACCGCTGGGTGAGGGTTCGGCGACTTTGAGCAGGCGCGCCAGAGGCCGTGCTGTCGCGCTCTGCAGGACCACGGTGCCGATGATGACCAGAAAGGTCAACGGCACCAGCAGGTGGGCCTGTTCATTGCCCTGTTGCTCCAGGCGCAGGGCGAAGATCGCCGAGACCGCGGCAGCGACGATGCCACGGGGTGCGATCCAGGCCAGGAGGGCACGTTCGCGCCAGTTGAGGCTGGAGCCCAGGGTACAGACGGCGATATTCAGTGGGCGAGCGATCAGCTGGATGACCGCGAGCAAGGCCAGCGTTGCCGGGCCCAGTGCCAGCAGCGCCTGCAGGTCGAGGCGCGCGGCGAGGATGATGAACAGGCCGGAGATCAGCAGCACGCTGAGGTTTTCCTTGAAGTGCAGGATCGGCCTGATGTCCACGCCGCGCATGTTGGCCAGCCACATGCCCATGACGGTGACGGCGAGCAAACCGGATTCATGCACCGTCAGGTTGGCGGCGATGAAGATGCCCAGCACCGCGGCCAGCGAGGCGAAGTTGTGCAGGTACTCCGGCAGCCAGCGCCGCCGCAGGACGATGCCGAAGCCCCAGCCCGCGCCGGCGCCGAGCAGGCTGCCGCAAGCGATCACTGCAGCGAAGGTGCTCAGGCTCTCACTCAAGGCGTTGCCTTCTGCGTAACTGACGATGAAGGCGAAGGTCACTACGGCCAGCAGGGCGCCGATGGGGTCGATGACGATGCCCTCCCAGCGCAGGATGTTGGCCACCGCCGAGGTGGGGCGGACCACGCGCAGCATTGGGGCGATCACGGTGGGGCCGGTAACCAGCGTGAGCGTACCGAACAGCAGTGCCAGGTCCCAGGAGAAACCCAGCAGGTAATGACTGGCGACGGTGATTACCGCCCAGGTGAGCAGTGCGCCGATGGTCACCAGGCGCTGCACCACCTTGCCGATCTCGCGCCATTCCGACAGGTGCAGCGTCAGGCTGCCTTCGAACAGGATCAGCGCTACGGCCAGGGAAATGAACGGAAACAGCAAGGGGCCGAACAGCTCCTGCGGGTCGAGCATACCCAGCAACGGGCCAGCGAGAATGCCACCGAACAGCAGGAACAGGATGGCCGGCAGGCGCAGACGCCAGGCCAGCCATTGACTGGCCAGCGCCAGCAGGCCGATGCCGCCCAGGCTCAGCAGGATGTAAGTCTCGCTCATTGGATCTCCCTATCGCGGTGGGGCTGTGGAAAACTAGCAATCCTATTTCGTCGTGGACCCTCGATGGCAACGTTAACTCATCCTCTGATCGAACGCTTCCTCGAAGCCTTGTGGTTGGAAAAGGGGCTCTCGGCCCACACTCAGGCCGCCTATCGCAGTGACCTGGAGCATTTCAATGCCTGGCTCGATGGGCGTGGCCTGGCGTTGCAGCATACCGGTCGTGACGCCATTCTCGATCACCTGGCCTGGCGCCTCGAGCAGGGCTATCAGGCGCGTTCCACCGCGCGCTTTCTCTCAGGGGTGCGTGGTTTCTACCGTTTTTTGCTGCGCGAAACACTGATCAGTGAAGATCCGACGCTGCAGATCGAGTTGCCGCAGATCGGTCGGCCACTGCCCAAGTCGTTGTCCGAAGCGGATGTCGAAGCGCTGCTGCAGGCGCCGGACCTGGATGACCCTATCGGCCTGCGTGATCGCGCCATGCTCGAGGTGCTTTATGCCTGCGGTTTGCGGGTCAGTGAGTTGGTTGGGCTGACATTGGAGCAGGTCAATCTGCGCCAGGGCGTGCTGAGGGTGTTTGGTAAAGGTAGCAAGGAGCGTCTGGTGCCATTGGGTGAAGAGGCTATTGCCTGGATCGAGCGATACACGCGTGAGGCGCGTCCGCTGTTACTGGGCGGTAAGCCCAGCGATGTGCTGTTTCCCAGCCTGCGTGGCGAGCAGATGACTCGGCAGACCTTCTGGCATCGCATCAAGCATCAGGCGCAGGTCGCAGGGGTCAGCAAGGCGTTGTCGCCGCATACGCTGCGTCACGCCTTTGCGACTCATCTGCTCAATCACGGCGCCGATTTACGGGTGGTGCAGATGTTGTTGGGCCACAGCGACCTGTCCACCACGCAGATCTACACCCACATCGCTCGCGCTCGCCTGCAGGAGTTGCATGCGCAGCACCATCCGCGCGGCTGACTGGCCATGAACGAAACCCCGCCACCGTTGCCGGTGGCGGGGTTCGCTCTTTTCAGTGGCTGCCCTTTGGCTTGCCGGGCGGACAGGTCTTGGTCATCAACTCTGGCTGGCGCAGGCGCTGGAGAGTTGTTCGTAGCTGAGAACTTCCACGTCACCCGCGCTGTTGCGGTAGGTCATCGTTGCCGTGACCACTTCGCACTGTGGGCTGTTGGGCACGTCGATGGAAATCACCTTGGCGATATCCAGGTTCTGGCCATAGCGGTAGGGCGTGGCCTCGGCACTGTGGGCGAGGCTGGTGAGCGACGCGCTGAGTGCGATGGCGGTCAGGACGGTGGCGAACAGGGTGCGGGCTTTCATGGGGGTTCTCCTTTTGGGGGGCCGCGCTCGGGTGATGGCCGCGAGCGCTGGCTGCTAGCTGTCAGACGATGGTCAAGGTGACGTCGATGTTGCCGCGGGTGGCGTTGGAGTACGGGCAGACGATGTGCGCGCGATCCACCAGGGTTTGTGCGGCTTCAGGGGCCAGGCCGGGCAGGCTGATGCGCAGTTCCACTTCGATGCCGAAGCCGGTGGGGATGGCGCCGATGCCGACGGTGCCTTCGATGAAGGTGTCAGCCGGGATGCTCAGCTTGTCACGGGCGGCGACGAATTTCAGGGCGCCGAGGAAGCAGGCGGAATAGCCGGCAGCGAACAGTTGCTCCGGGTTGGTGCCATTACCGCCGGCGCCGCCGAGTTCTTTCGGGGTGGACAGGGCGATGTCGAGGATGCCGTCGGAGGAGACAGCGCGGCCTTCACGGCCACCAAAGGCTTCAGCAGTTGCGCGGTACAGAACGTTTTCGATAGTCATGGCATTGATCCTTGTCGGTGGGGTAGGGATGGATTGGTTTGCTAATCTTTTGTGCGCCAACCGTTTCCATGGAGCGAACTATATTGCGCAAAACATTAGTGCGCAAGATAAATTGATGGAAGATTTGGTTATATGTTTTTCGTTTACTGGAATAAGTGTGAAGTGAGGGTGTGCACAAGGTTGGTGTGCCCGGGCGTAGATTGAGAGGTATGTCGTCCTGCTGATGCGCCGCCTGCTAGCTGGTCGGCTGTCTGGGGCGCCATCTGTGGTAGGCTGTAGCGATTTTCATCGGTCCGTCGTTCGACAGGAGTGTTCATGTCCCTGACCCGTATTTCCATTGCCCTGGCGCTCGCACTGGGCAGTAGTGTCACCCTGGCGGCTGATCCCGATCAGGTCATCCGTCAGGCGCTGAAGTCGCTCGATGGCAGCTTGCCGATCGAGGCCATTGCCGAGAGCCCGATGCCCGGTGTCTATCAGGTTCAACTGCAAGGCGGTCGTCAGCTTTACACCAGCGCCGATGGCCAGTTCCTGATCCAGGGCTATCTGTTCCAGGTCAAGGACGGCCAGGCCGTGAACCTGACCGAGATCGAAGAAAGCCGCGCCGTGGCCAAGCAGATCAACGCCATTCCGGCCCAGGAAATGGTGGTGTTCGCACCGAAGGCTCCTAAGACCCATATCACCGTGTTTACCGATACCGACTGTGGCTATTGCCAGAAACTGCACAGCGAAGTGCCGGAGCTCAATCGCCTGGGTGTCGAAGTGCGTTATGTCGCCTTCCCGCGTCAGGGCCTGAACAGCCCGGCGGCCAAGGAGCTGGTCAGCGTCTGGTGTGCCAAGGATCAGCAGGACGCGATGAATCGCGCCAAGACTCGCCAGAGCGTAGCCGACGCTTCCTGCGATAATCCGGTGGCCAAGCAGTACCAGCTCGGTCAGATGATCGGGGTCAATGGCACGCCGGCCATCGTTCTGGCCAACGGCAAGATGATTCCGGGTTACCAGCCGGCGCCGCAGTTGGCCAAGATTGCGCTGGAGTCCAACGACTGACGGTGGATTGACTAACAAACAGCCGCTTCGTAAGGTGCGGCTCTTTATTTGCGGCCGGGGCATGCTCCGGCCGTTTCGTGCAGTGCTGATGGGGAATTGAGTGTGAAGCCGGTCAAAGTGGGCATCTGTGGGTTGGGCACCGTTGGTGGCGGTACGTTGAATGTACTCAAGCGCAATGCCGAGGAGATTACTCGGCGCGCCGGTCGCGGCATCGAGATTGCCCAGATCGCCATTCGTTCGCCCAAGCCGCAGTACGACACCACCGGCATTGCCATGACCAGCGATGTGTTCGAACTGGTCAACAACCCCGAGATCGACATCGTCATCGAACTGATCGGCGGCTACACCCTGGCCAAGGAACTGGTGCTCAAGGCCATCGACAACGGCAAGCACGTGGTGACCGCCAACAAGGCGCTGATTGCCGTGCACGGTAACGAGATCTTCGCCAAGGCGCGCGAAAAGGGCGTGATCGTCGCTTTCGAGGCGGCTGTGGCTGGCGGCATCCCGGTGATCAAGGCGATCCGCGAAGGTCTGTCGGCCAACCGTATCAATTGGCTGGCCGGCATCATCAACGGCACCGGCAACTTCATTCTCACCGAGATGCGCGAGAAAGGCCGTGCCTTCGATGACGTGCTCAAGGAAGCCCAGGCGCTGGGTTATGCCGAGGCGGACCCGACCTTCGATGTCGAAGGCATCGATGCCGCGCACAAGCTGACCATCCTGGCGTCCATCGCCTTCGGCATCCCGCTGCAGTTCGACAAGGCCTACACCGAGGGCATCACCAAGCTGACCACGGCTGACGTGAACTACGCCGAGGCGTTGGGCTATCGCATCAAGCACCTGGGCGTGGCTCGTCGTACCGATGCTGGTATCGAGCTGCGCGTGCACCCGACATTGATCCCGGCCGATCGTCTGATCGCCAACGTCAATGGCGTGATGAACGCGGTGATGGTCAATGGCGATGCCGTGGGCAGCACGCTGTATTACGGCGCTGGCGCCGGCATGGAACCGACCGCTTCGGCGGTGGTGGCCGACCTGGTGGATGTGGTGCGTGCGCTGACCACTGATCCGACCAACCGGGTTCCGCACCTGGCCTTCCAGCCGGATTCGCTGTCCGATCACCCGATCCTGCCCATCGCCCAATGCGAAAGCGCCTATTACCTGCGCATCCAGGCCAAGGATCACCCGGGCGTGCTGGCACAAGTGGCGAGCATCCTCTCCGAGCGTGGCATCAATATCGAGTCGATCATGCAGAAGGAAGTCGAGGAGCAGGACGGCCTGGTGCCGATGATCCTCGTAACCCATCGTGTGGTCGAGGCGCGTATCATCGAGGCCATTGCCGCCATGGAGGCGCTGGATGGCGTGACCTCGCCGGTCGTGCGTCTGCGCGTCGAACAGCTCAACTAATCCCGTGTCCATCCGCAGGCCCCTGGTCTGCGGGTGCTGCAGAACGAAGGTTTATCCCATGCGCTATATCAGTACCCGCGGCCAGGCGCCGGCCCTGAATTTCGAAGATGTGCTGCTGGCTGGCCTGGCCAGCGATGGTGGCCTCTACGTACCGGAAAATCTGCCGCGTTTCACCGTCGAGGAAATCGCTTCCTGGGCGGGCCTGCCCTATCACGAGCTGGCTTTCCGGGTGATGCGCCCGTTCGTCGCCGGCTCCATTGCCGATGCCGACTTCAAGAAAATCCTCGAAGAAACCTACGGGGTGTTCGAGCACAATGCTGTCGCTCCGCTGCGCCAGTTGAACGGCAACGAGTGGGTGCTGGAGCTGTTCCACGGCCCAACCCTGGCGTTCAAGGATTTCGCCCTGCAGTTGCTCGGCCGCCTGCTCGATCACGTGCTGGCCAAGCGCGGCGAGCGCGTGGTGATCATGGGAGCTACCTCCGGCGACACCGGTTCGGCGGCCATCGAAGGCTGCAAGGCCTGCGACAACGTCGACATCTTCATCATGCACCCGCACAACCGCGTGTCCGAGGTGCAGCGCCGGCAGATGACCACCATTCTCGGCGACAACATCCACAACATCGCCATCGAAGGCAACTTCGATGACTGCCAGGAAATGGTCAAGGCCAGCTTCGCCGATCAGGGCTTCCTCAAGGGTACGCGCCTGGTGGCGGTCAACTCGATCAACTGGGCGCGGATCATGGCCCAGATCGTCTATTACTTCCATGCAGCGCTGCAGCTCGGCGCGCCGGCGCGTTCCATCGCCTTCTCGGTGCCGACCGGCAACTTCGGCGACATCTTCGCCGGCTACCTGGCGCGCAACATGGGCCTGCCGGTCAGCCAATTGATCGTCGCCACCAACCGTAACGACATCCTGCACCGCTTCATGAGCGGCAATCAGTACGTCAAGGAAACCCTGCACGCGACGCTGTCGCCGTCGATGGACATCATGGTCTCGTCCAACTTCGAGCGTCTGCTGTTCGACCTGCATGGTCGCAACGGTGCCGCCATTGCCAGTCTGATGGACAGCTTCAAGCAGGGCGGCGGTTTCAGTGTCGACGAGGATCGCTGGACCGAGGCGCGCAAGCTGTTCGACTCGTTGGCGGTGAACGACGAGCAGACGTGCGAGACCATCACCGAGGTGTACCAGGAGTGCGGCGAGCTGCTCGATCCGCATACCGCCATCGGTGTGCGTGCTGCGCGTGAATGCCGCCGTAGCCTGGCCACGCCAATGGTGGTGCTGGGTACCGCGCACCCGGTCAAGTTCCCCGAGGCGGTGGAGAAGGCCGGCATCGACGCCGTGCCGGCGTTGCCTGCGCACCTGACCGATCTGTTCCAGCGTGAAGAGCGCTGCACGGTGCTGGCCAACGACCTGAGGACCGTGCAGCAGTTCGTTGCGGCTCATGGTAATCGCGGCAAGTCGCTCTGAGGTATCCGCTCTGACAAAACCGGCGCCCCAGTGGCGCCGGTTTCGTTTGTGCGGGGCTCAAAGGGCGAAGATCAGAGCCAGAAGCGCCATCAGGATGATCAGGATCAGCCAGATCAGGGCGTTGAGGCGGCTGGCGCGAACGACGCCAGCGCCACGCAGGTGCACCGGGGGATCGTCTTCCAGGTACTGATCGATACGGCGTTCGGCTTCCTTCTGGTCGTTAGCCAGGTACTCGCTCAGCAGGTCGATGGCTGCCTGACGTTGATTGGCATGCACGAGCTGGCGT
The DNA here is from genome assembly GCF_015712105.2 of Pseudomonas chaetocerotis. NCBI lineage: Bacteria > Pseudomonadati > Pseudomonadota > Gammaproteobacteria > Pseudomonadales > Pseudomonadaceae > Pseudomonas > Pseudomonas chaetocerotis. Next base: position 263,393 of record NZ_JACFYX020000009.1, on the reverse strand, counting down.
ACTGCGGGTGGAAGTTCGTTCATGGCGCTGCCTGTCTCTCGGGTTGGCGGGGGCGGGGTCATAACTGCGACCCGGTTAGCGCTTTTTTTCGTGCGCAGTGTGAGCGTCTGCGGTTTAATTCGACACCTCGCGAATGGAAGCGTTTTGCTCGAGTCATGGATGAGCCCAAGTGCCTGCCTCTCTTCTTTACCTATTCTTGTCTGTTCTTCGGCTTTTTGCGCCGAGGATCGCGCCTGCGTGCTTATCTGACGAACGGCATCACATTTATCACATGTGATTACTTTACGGCTCACATGTAAGAGTCTAGGCTGCGTTCATGGACAACAAATCATCAGCCCATTACCAGCGTCTTTATCGTCAGCGTCTGCGTGAGCAGGGGTTGGTCAAGAAGGAGGTCTGGATCTTGCCCGAGCATGCGCCCTTGTTGGTCGCGTTCGAGCGCAAACTGCGCCAGCCACAGTCGCTGCTGGCTTCGATGGAGAAGGAGGAGGGTATGAGCATGCCTCAAGTTTGGACCGCCCAGGCGCTGCATGAAGCGTTGGCGGCAACGGAACTGTTCCAAAGCGGTCAGGCCGGCATCGAGCTGATTCAAGGCGCTGACGCCAGCCTGCACATCACCATGCGTGAGTACGGCGATCTACCGCTGTTCATCGCTGTGTTCGGCGAGCAGATCATCGTCGAGGCGCTGCTCTGGCCGGCAGCGGACGTCAAGGATGCGGCGACCTTCAACGAAGAAGTGCTGCGTACCCACAAGTTGTTCCCGCTGTCGTCCATCGGCCTGGAGAAAATGGTCGACGGGCGTGATTGCTACACCATGTTCGGCGCACTGAGCTCGTCCTCGACCCTGTCCGATGTGGTGTTCGAGATCGAATTGCTGGCGGACAACGTGATCAAGGCCACCGAAGCCTATGAAGGCTTCCTCAAGACCGGCGCCTGAGAGGAGATGAGACGATGAATGTCTGGAGCAAAATGCTGACGGCGCTGCGTGGTGGCGCCAATGAAGTGGGCGAGGCGGTGGTCGATGGTCAGGCCCTGCGTATCCTCGATCAGGAAATCCGCGACGCTGATGTCGAGCTGCGCAAGTCCAAGGAAGCGCTGGCCGAGATCATGGCCAAGCACAAGCTGGCCAGCGACAAGGTGACCAAGAGCGCGGCGAGCATTGCCGAGTACGAACAGTACGCGCTGAAGGCGCTGGACGCCGGTAACGAGACCCTGGCCAAGGAAGTCGCCGAGAAGATCGCCAACCTGGAAATCGAGCAGGCCGGCGAGCGCGAGCAGGCCGAAGGCTTCGCCGCCAGCGTGGCGCAGCTGCGCAAGGCCGTGACCCAGGCAGAGGGCAACATCAAGCGTCTCAAGCAGCAGGTGGATACGGTCAAGGCCACCGAAAGCGTGCAGAAGGCGCAAATGGCCGTGGCCCAGCGCTACGGCGGCTCGCAAGCCAAGCTGCAGACCGCAGTCGAGTCGCTCGAACGGATCAAGCAGAAGCAGGCCGAGCGCGCAGCGAAGATGGAGGCTTCAGCCGAGTTGGCTGCCACCAGCGCGCCGGACGATTCGCTGGAAGCCAAGCTGCGCGCGGCCGGCATCAAAGCCGACAACGCCAGCGCCGACAGCGTGCTGGCGCGTCTGAAGGACAAGGCCAAGTCCTGATCAGGGCGCATTGAGCGACAGGCGCGAGTGATCGCGCCTGTCGTATGGATTCGGGAAAAGGAAAGCTATGGAACTCTTCCTGCAGACAGCGCTGTCATTCCCCACCGCCATCTACAGCTTTCTGCTGTGCGTGGCGGTCATCTACTGGCTGGTGGTTGCCGCCGGCCTGCTCGAGGTCGACTTGCTCGACGTCGAAGCCGATTCGGTGATGGAAGGTAGCGGTCAGACCGAAGGCCTCGCCGGCCTGCTCTACAAACTCAAACTCGATGGCGTACCGGTCACCCTGGTGCTGACGCTGCTGTTCTTCTTTGCCTGGTTCGCCTGCTACTTCATCGAACTATGGCTGTTGCGTCACCTGCCGTTGGGCATTGTGCGTTACCCGCTGGGGCTGGTGGTCATCGCTGGCGCCTTCGTGCTGGCTGCACCGCTGTGCGCGGTGATCTGTCGGCCGCTGCGGCCGCTGTTTCACAAGGTCGAGGCGATCAGCAGCAAGTCGGTGCTGGGCCAGGTGGCCGTGGTGCGCAGTGGTCGTGTCACCGCCAGTCACGGTGAGGCGGTGCTGGAAGATGGCGGCGCTGGTTTGATCCTGCGGGTACGTGCCGATGAGGCGCTGGGCTTCAAGCGCGGCGACCGCGTCGTGTTGCTCGAATACCTGGCGGCCGAACATGCCTATCGCATCATCACCGAAGAAGAATTTCGAGGCGTCTAGCCTCTGCCGACCATTCGTACGTAACAGAGGGCAGGCAGGGTATGCCGAACCTGCCTGCACAACTAGCAAAGGAGTAAAGCTGTAATGGAAAACGTCATTCCCTTCATCGTTGGGGCTGGGCTGGTCGTCCTCTTCATCATTGCCCTGATTGCCCTGTTCAAGGCCTTCTACATCAAGGTTCCGCAAGGCACCGCGCTGATCGTCAATGACATGAGCTCGACGCCCAAGGTGCATTTCACCGGTTCCCTGGTGTACCCGGTGATCCACCTCAAGGAGTTCATGAAGATCTCCCTGATTACCCTGGAAGTCGACCGTCGCGCGAAGGATGGCCTGATCTGCCGCGACAACATGCGCGCCGATATCACCGTGGCCTTCTACCTGCGCGTCAACGAGACGCAGGAAGATGTACTCAAGGTGGCCAAGGCCATTGGCGTGGAGCGCGCTTCCGACCGTGGGGCAGTTAACGAACTGTTCAACGCCAAGTTCTCCGAAGCACTGAAGACCGTCGGCAAGCAGTTCGATTTCGTCCAGCTGTTCGAGAATCGCCAGGAGTTTCGTGATCGTATCGTCGAGGTGATCGGCAACGATCTCAACGGCTACGTGCTCGAAGATGTGGCCATCGACTACCTGGAGCAGACGGCCAAGCACTCGCTGGACCCGAGCAACATCCTCGACGCCGAAGGTATCCGCAAGATCACCGAGCTGACCGCCGCGCAGAACGTCATCACCAACGAACTGGAGCGCAACGAAGAGCTGGCGATCAAGAAAAAGAACGTCGAAACCCGCGAGGCGACCCTGTCGCTGGAACGCCAGCAGGCCGATGCCGAAGCGCGCCAGAAGCGCGAGATCGAAACCATCCAGGCTCGTGAGCAGGCCGAGACGCTCAAGGTCAAGGAAGAAGAGCGCCTCAAGGCCGAGCAGGCCCGTATCCAGACCCAGCAGGAGCTGGATATCCGCGCCGAGAACCACCAGCGCGAAGTGGAAGTGGCCCAGCAGAACCGCCAGCGTGCCGTGGTCATCGAGGTGGAAAAAGTCACCCGCGCCAAGGACCTGGAAGTGGTATCTCGCGAGCGCGAAGTCGAGCTGCAGCGCATCGAGAAGGAAAAGGCGCTGGAGGAAGAACGCAAGAATATCGCTGGCGTGATTCGCGAGCGCGTCGCGGTCGAGAAGACCGTGGCCCAGGAAGAAGAGCGCATCAAGGAAGTGCGTGAAGTGTCCGAAGCCGAGCGCATGAAGCAGGTCACCGTGCTCAATGCCCAGGCCGAAGCCGAGCAGGAGCTGGTGCGCCAGGTCAAGCAGGCCGAAGCCGATGAAACCCGCTCCAAGCACAAAGCGGTGGAAATCAACAACCTCGCTCAGGCCGAGCTGGAAGCAGCGGCCAAGAGCGCCGAAGCCAAGAAGAAACTGGCCGAAGGTATCGAGGCCGAGCGCGCCGCACCTGGCCTGGCCGATGCGCGTGTGCGTGAAGTCACCGCTGCCGCCAAGGAGAAGGAAGGCCTGGCCGAGGCTCGCGTGCAGGCCGAGCGTCTGATCGCCGAAGCCAAGGGCGAGCAGGAGAAAGGTCTGGCGCAGGCGCGTGTCATCGAAGCGCAAGCGGCTGCCAAGGAAAAAGACGGCCTGGCCGATGCCAAGGTGCTGGAAGAGAAACTCGGCGCCCAGGCGCGCGGCGAAGAACAGCTGGGCACCGCCAAGGCCAAGGCCACCCAGGATCTGGGCATGGCCGAGGCGCAGGTGCTGCTGGAGCGCCTGAACGCCGAAGCCGAAGGTCTGGGCAAGAAGTTCGGTGCCCTGGATTCGCTCAGCGACAACGCGCGTGCTCACGAAGAGTTCCGCATGCAGCTGGAGAAGAGCTTCGAGGAAGCCATGGCCGCCATTGCCGCCAACAAGGACATCGCCAAGGATCAGGCCGAGGTACTGGCCACCGCGCTGGCCAAGGCGAAGATCGAGATCGTCGGCGGCGAAGGCGACTTCTTCAACTCCTTTGCCAAGTCGCTGTCGGTGGGCAAGGCCATCGAAGGTGTGGTGGGCAAGAGCCCGGTGGTGCAGGACGTGCTGTCGCGCTTGCTGGCCGGCAAGGCGGCGCCCGCAGCGCCGGTGGCTGCACCGGGCGCCGGTTCTGAGCAGGCCTGAGATCTGTCCGTAGGGTGGACAACGCTCTTTCTGTCCACCATCGACGAGATCGGTGGACAAGCTTCGCGTTGTCCACCCTACCAACTCTCCCAGCGTGCAGCTTGTAGGGTGGGCTTCAGTCGGTAGGGTGGATAATGCTCTTTTTGTCCACCATTGATGGGCCTGGTGGACAAGCTTCGCGATGTCCACCCTACCCACTCTCCCACCCTGCGCGGATGCCGCCCGGCCTAACCTGCCAGCCCTTCTCCAGAGGGGCTTTTCAGACGCAGCAGATTCAGGATGACTACGATGTCGGATGCACAAACACAGGACGTATTGGACAAGGCCGTCGCCGAAGGCGGCGCCTACGAGGTGCTGCACAGGCGCCTGCAGGAGCAGGGCCAGCGCCTGCGTGGCTTGACCGAAGCGCTCAACGGCCAGCGCCTGGCCGAGTTCGGCAGCAGCGCGATGGAGGCCATCGGTCGGGTGCGTATTCGCACCGAGAATAACTGCATCGCCCGCGATATCGTCCAGGTCGGCGAGTGCCTGCTGTTCGGCTACAACGTGTTTCTGGGGCTGAAGAAGGAAACCGGCGTCGCCGATGTGTTCTCCCTCTACCGTCTGGTGGAAACCCCTGACGGCTTCGATGCCGAATCGGTGCCGCTGGACGGCAGCTTCCTGGCCCAGGCCAGCTTCGTCGCCGATTTCAACGAGCTGTACACCTACTACAAGAACACCCGCCTGCTGCAGTTGGCCATTCGTGACGGCAAGCTGCTGGCGAGTTTCCAGATCGGTGAGCGAATCACCGACATCCGCGTGTTCCGCTGGTCCATCTCCACCGACGGCAAGGATGTCCGCTACATCGATAACCGTGGCGAGCGCGATATCGCGCTGCCGGCGCCGTTCGATTTCGAATGGCAGAAGACCAACCGCGAGATGGTGGTCATGGGCCGCCATCCGCATGTGAACATCCTCGACACCCTGTTCGTCGAGACTGTCGGTGGCGACCTCACCATCAAAGTCGAGAACAACACCCAGGACGGCCAGGGGATCTACCGCGAGGCGGTGGTCGACAAGACCCAGTCGCTGGACGACGCGCAGATCGAATATGCGCGCCTGGGCAGCCTGATCCTGCTCAAGGTGCTGCCGTACCGCGAAGAGCAGTGGCGCTACCTGGTATTCAACAGCCTGACCCGCCAGGTCGAGCGTATCGATGCCATCGGCCTGGCCTGCGTGCAGCTGCCGGAAGACCACGGCATCATCTTCCCTGGCGGCTACTACCTGCAGAACGGCGAGTACAAGACCTTCGAACAGCCCATGGGCGGCATGCGCTTCAAGCGCTCTGTGCGTTCGCCCAACGGCGAGGACGTGCAGTACATCTTCTACCACCCGGAAGAAGGCCGTTCGGCGCTGTTCACCTACAACATGATCAATCGCCAGCTGCAAAACCCGATCTTCGGCCACGGTTACGCGCGCCTGGAAGATGGGCGCATGGTGATCTTCGCCGCCGAGGGCAGCGAACCGACCCGCATTCACCCGATGCAGATCTGGCAGACGCCGTTCGAGAGCGAGGACCATGCCGCACGCCAGCCGGCGCGCAGTGGTTTCTTCGGGCGCATCGGCAATGCCGAGCTGGTGCGTGGTGTGTCCGACCTGCTCAATCTGAGCCGCGAGATCGACAGCCGCGAAGTGTCGGTGGCGCGCTACACCCAGCTGTGCCAGAACACCCGTCGTCTGTTCGACGTTTACCACTGGCTGGGCGACGCCCAGTGCGCCGAGCTGGCGCCGCTGCTGCGCGAAGTGGCCGCCACGTCCGAGCTGGTCCTCGACGAGTTCGAGAAGGTCGAGAGCATTCGCCAGCAGTCCAGCCGGGCCATGGCCGAGGCCGAGTCGCGACACAAGAGCTTGCTCTCGGGCCTGCTGGTGGACAGCTGGGATGAGGTGCAGCACTTCGTCGAGGCGCTCAACGCCATCACCGCGCAGCGCGGCCAGTTGCTGACCATCCGCGACTACCGCTACATCGACGTGGCGCGTATCGACGCCATGGAAACCGAGCTGCTCGAAGCGCAGGAGCGCGTGGCCGGCGCCACCTCGGCCTTCCTCGCCAGTGATGCGGCGCTGCAGCCCTATGTGCAACGCCTGGGCGAGCTGGACGGTCTGGCGCAGAAGGCCGAGACCGTCACCCAGCTCAATGAACCGCTGGTCGAGATGCAGGAGATGGCCGGCAACCTCGACATGCTGTCGAGCCTGATGGCCTCGCTGAAGATCGATGACGCCACCCAGCGCACCCGCATCGTCGAGTCGATTTCCGAAGTTTACGCACGGCTCAACCAGGCCAAGGCGCGTGCCGAGCAACGGCGCAAGGGCCTGGGCTCGGCCGAGACCGTGGCGCAGTTCGGTGCCCAGTTCAAGCTGTTCAGCCAGGGCATCACCAACGCCCTGGCGCTGGCCCAGGACCCGGAGAAATGCGACGAACAGCTGTCGCGCCTGCTAGTGCAGCTGGAAGAACTGGAAAGCCAGTTCGGTGATCAGGAGCAGTTCCTCAGCGATATCCTCGGCAAGCGCGAAGAGCTGCTGGAAACCTTCGAGTCGCACAAGCAGAGCCTGCTCGACGAGCGTCAGCGCCGCGCCCAGGGCGTGCTCGACGCCGCCCAGCGCATCCTCGACAGCCTCGTCCGGCGCACCGCGCGCCTGACCCAGATGGAGGAGCTCAACGCCTTCTTCGCCGCCGACCCGCTGATTCTCAAGCTGCGCGAAATGGCCGAACGCCTGCGCGAGCTCAAGGACAGCGTCAAGGCCGACGACGTCGAGGCGCGCCTTAAGGCGGCCCGCGACCAGGCGGTGCGGGCACTGCGTGACAAGAGCGAGCTGTTCGAAGAGGGCGGCAACGTCATCAAGCTCGGCCCGCGCCACCGCTTCAGCGTCAACACCCAGGAACTCGATCTGACCCTGATGCCGCGCGGCGATGCACTGTACCTGCACCTGACCGGTACCGATTTTCTCGAGCCGCTGCGCGATGAAACCCTGGAGGGCCTGCGCGACTACTGGCAGGTGTCGCTGGAGTCCGAATCACCCTCGCTGTACCGCGCCGAATACCTGGCCGGGTTGGTGCTGGACGCCGCCCTGGGCGGGCGTGAAGGGCTGACCCTGGATCTGCTCAAGACCCATCTGGCGCAGCCGGATGACCTCACCCGACTGGTCCGCGACTTCGCCGCGCCGCGCTACAAGGATGCCTACGAGAAAGGTATTCACGACCACGATGCCGCGCTGATCCTCATCCAGCTCCTGCCGCTGCGCGAAAGCGCCGGGCTGCTGCGCTATGCGCCGGCTGCGCGAGGCTTTGCCGCACTGTTCTGGAACCGCTGGGGGCAGGATATCGAGGCCGAACTGTGGCCCGAGCGCGCGCGCAGCAGCCTGCACCTGCGGCAGATGTTCGGCAGTGAAGACGGCGTGCTGCGCCTGCAGGAAGAGATCGCTGCAGCCATGCAGCGCTTCCTCGCCCAGCACCCGCTGACGGTGACGGCAGCGCAGCGCCAGGCGGCTGCGGCCTATCTGGTCGAGGAGCTGGCGGCCAAGCCCGTCGAGTTCACCTTCAGCAAGTACGCCCGGCAACTGCTCGACACCCTGCAGCAGCGCATGCAGGCCAGCCATGTCTGGGACGACTACCGCGCCGCGCTGGACAACCTGCGCGGCCGGCCGGTGCAGCGCTGGTCGCTGGCACAGACCTGGCTCGATGGCCTCTGCGCGCAGGACGAAGCGCTGGCCGAGCTGGTCGACTACATTCCCGAAGCCGTGGCCATCAGCCTGCTGGACGACGAGTTCCCGCGTCGCTTCACCGAAGTCGACCTGCGTTTCACCGTCAGCGGCCTGCTCGGCGATCACCCGCGTGTGCAGGGTGGTGCCCTGGTATTGGCCATCGACGATTACTTCGCCCGTCTGCAGCAGCACCGCGGCGACTTCGTGCCGCAGTTGCAGCGCTACCAGGCGCTGCGCCAGGAGGTCATCAACCGCGAGCGCCAGGCTCTGCGTCTGTCCGAGTTCAAGCCAAGGCCGCTGTCGTCCTTCGTGCGTAACAAGCTGATCAACGATGTGTACCTGGGTTTCATCGGCGACAACCTGGCCAAGCAGATGGGCACCGCTGGCGAGAACAAACGCACCGACCTGATGGGCCTGCTGATGCTCATCTCGCCGCCCGGCTACGGCAAGACCACGCTGATGGAGTACGTGGCGCACCGCCTGGGCCTGATTTTCATGAAGATCAACGGCCCGGCCCTGGGCCACGAAGTGCGCTCCATCGATCCGGCGCAGGCGCCGGACGCCACTTCGCGCCAGGAGCTGGAAAAGCTCAACCTGGCGCTGGAGATGGGCAACAACGTGATGCTCTATGTCGACGACATCCAGCACACCCACCCGGAGTTTCTGCAGAAGTTCATCTCGCTCTGTGACGGCACGCGGCGCATCGAAGGCGTGTGGAAGGGCAAGACCAAGACCTACGACATGCGCGGCAAGAAATTCTGCGTGGTGATGAGCGGCAACCCGTACACCGAGTCTGGCGACGTGTTCAAGATCCCCGACATGCTCGCCAACCGGGCCGACATCTACAACCTGGGCGACACCCTGGGTGGCATGCAGGAAGCCTTCGCGCTGTCCTATATCGAGAACAGCCTGACGTCCAACCCGGTGCTGGCGCCGCTGGCCACCCGCGACATGGCCGACGTCTACCGCTTCGTCGCCAAGGCCGAGGGCAAGCCGTTCTCCGCCAACGAGCTGTCGCACACCTACAGCGCCGCCGAGATCAACGAGATCACCTCGACCCTGCAGCGCCTGATGCAGATTCGCGACGTGGTCGGCCGGGTCAACCAGCAATATATCGTCAGCGCCGCGCAGGCCGACAGCTACCGCACCGAGCCACCGTTCAAGCTGCAGGGCAGCTACCGCAACATGAACAAGATGGCCGAGAAGATCAGCGCGGTGATGAACGACGCCGAACTGCTGCAACTGATCGCCGACCACTACCAGGGCGAGTCTCAGCTGCTCACCACCGGCGCCGAGGAAAACCTGCTCAAGCTCGCCGAGCTGCGCGGCAACCAGACGCCCGAGCAGGTCGAACGCTGGGCGCAGATCAAGCGCGACTTCATGCGCAACAAGGCCATGGGCGGCAGCGATACGGACGTTGGTGGCCGTGTGGTGGCGCAGCTCAATGACCTGGTCGAGAGCGTGCGTGGCCTGAGCACGGGCAAGTCGGTCAGCGAGACGCCGGGCATACCCTGGGAGCAGCTGCTCGCCGGCCTGGACAACCTCGGCAAGCTGCGTCCGCAGGTTGAGGTGGTTGCGCCGCCACAGCAGGGCACGCAAAAATTGCTGGAAAGCCTGGCCGACAGCCTGGAAAACAGCTTCCTGCCGCTGGTCAAGGCGATGGACAAGAAAATCGACATCGATTTGCGCACCCACAACCGCATGCTGGAAATATCCACCCAACTGCGTGACCTTGGCACGCTGCTCGGGCACGAGCAGCGCAACGACGTCTCGGATGACGAGGCGCCGTGAGACGAGGCTGGCTGACCGAGCTGCGCCCGCTGCTGGTGATCAGCGGTGCGCTGCTGCTGGTGCAACTGGTCAATGGCGCCTTCGCGGGTGCCTTGAATGTCTGGGGGCTGGTGCCCCGGCATATCGAGGCGCTGCCAGGCATCCTTTTCGCGCCCTGGCTGCATGGCAGTTGGGCGCATCTGCTCAGCAACCTCAGCGGTCTGCTGGTGCTCGGCAGTCTGGTGCTGCTGCGCTCGCGTCGCGATTTCTATTTTTCCAGCGCCTTCATCATCCTCGGCAGCGGGGCGCTGGTCTGGCTGTTTGGCCGTACCGGCCTGCACGTCGGCGCCAGCGGCTGGCTGTTCGGCTTCTGGGGATTGCTGCTGGCGCGGGCCTGGTTCGAACGTAGCCTGCTCGACCTGCTGCTGGCCGTGCTGGTGTTCTTCCTTTACGGCGGCTGGTTCTTCGGCCTGCTGCCGCGTGCTGGCGTTTCCTTCGAATACCACCTGGCGGGTGCGTTTTGTGGGGTGCTTTACGCCGCCCTGAGCCGCCGCCGTCTCACTCGATGAAAAGGACTTTATATGGACTTCAACCGTCTCGATCAGCAACTGCGCGACAGCCTGGCCGACCTGCGCCTGAGCAATGAGGAGCGCGACGAGCTGCGCCAGCTGGGCACTGAACTGAGCAGCGATCAGGTGCGCTTCATGCGTAATCGCGCCTTCGCTCTGGCCCGAGAACTGATGCGTGAGCCGGAGAACGTCGAGCCGGCGCTGAAATGGCTCGAGCAGGTGATCAAGACCCTCGACAGCGCCGGCAGCGCGCCGCGCGTTGAGCATGCCAGCGCTCACTTCAGTCCGGGCGAGAGCTGCCGGCGCAAGATTCGTGAGCTGTGCCGCCAGGCGCGCAAGAGCGTGGATATCTGCGTCTACACCATCTCCGATGATCAGCTCAGCGAAGAGGTGTTCGCCTGTCACGAGCGCGGCATCGCCGTGCGGGTGATCACCGACAACGAAAAACAGTTCGATGTCGGCAGCGATATCCAGTGGCTGCGTGACAAGGGTGTGCCGCTGCGCATCGACGCCGGGCCCTATCACATGCACCACAAGTTCGCCCTGTTCGACGGCCGCTTGCTGCTCAACGGCAGCTTCAACTGGACGCGCAGCGCCACCACCAGCAACGAGGAAAACCTGCTGGTGATCGACCACCCGCAGCTGCTGGCAGCCTACAGTCGTGAATTCGAAGCGCTCTGGGCACGTTACGCGGGCAACTGATGAATCATCCTCACGTTCGCCAGCTTCTCGGCTTCTATCGCAGTTGCTACCTGGCCGACAGCCGCGACCTGGACCTGGACAACGTCGGCAAGCTGCCTGCCAACCGCTGGGCCTGGCTCGATGGGCGTGAGGAACTGGCCAGCGGCGGCATACCGCTGTTACCGCTGTCGGCCGAGCTGGGGCGTGCGTTGGCGGAGGCGCAGGCTTTGTACCAGCGTGAACTGCAACTGGTCTACGGCGTGCTGCCGATCTGTGGCCGCCTGCAATTGGAGGGCGGTGGTTCGCAGGCGATCTGCGGCCCGTTGTTCTATTACGAAGCGAGCCTGCAAGCGACGGCGGATGGGCAGAGCCACTTGCTCGCAATCGACCCGCAGCAGGTGCATGGCAACTGGCGTCTGCTGCGGCGTCTGTTCGATGAAAGCGGCAACGTCAGCCTCGATGCTTTGCCGTTGCCGAGTGGAATACTGGACGCTCCCTCGCTGGGTCAATTGCTCGCCTGGGTGGCGCGCAACACGCAGGTACGGGAAGTCAGTGAAGCTGCTGGCTTTCCGCAATTGCTGAACGGCGAGGCACTGGCCAAGGCCCTGCGGCGTCGCAGCTTGTCGCTGCAGGCAGGTGCCTTCGTCGCGCTGGTGCCGCGCGGCAGCGGTAGCCGTGGCATCGCCCATGAGTTGCAACTGCTGCAGGACGCCGAGCGACTGTCACCTGCCTTGTTGCAGCTGTTGGGTGAAACACCCCCTGTGCAGGCGGTGGGCTCGACCAGCAGGCCGCAGCGTCTGCCGGCGCAGCTCAGCACTGCCCAGTGCCAGGCGCTGGCCAATGCTGCGCGCCACCCGCTGAGCCAGATTTCCGGCCCGCCCGGTACCGGCAAGAGCTACAGCCTGGCGGCGCTGGCGCTGGATCGTTACCTGCAGGGTGAAAGTGTGCTGCTGGTCAGCCGCAGTGCGCAGGCGGTGCGCGTGATCGCGCACAAGTTACGCGAGGATTTCGGCCTGCGTGACGGTGTGCTCGAAGGCGACGGCCAGAGCCTGCGCCAGGCCTTGCGCGAGCGTCTGGAGCGGCTGCTGCAGGGCGAATTCGAATGGGTGTCGGAACAGGTCGAAGCGCGTCAGCGCAGCGAGCTGGAAGTGCTGACCGAGGCCGAGCGGCGCCTGTCGGCAGATTTTCGTAAGCGCTGCGAGCAGGCTGTGCGCTGGAGCCGCCTGTTGCTGCGCGCCGAACGTGGCAGCCTGGCTTTCTGGAGGCGCTGGTTGCAGGTGCCCTGGGTGCGCAGACGTATCGGCAGCAGTGTGCGCCCCTGGGCATTACTGGATGAGTTGCGTGATTGCCAGCAGCGCCGTCAGCTTCTGAGTCGTGAGCACCTCAATAGTCATCGCGCCCTGAACCTCAAGCGCCTGCTGGTCAGCGACCGCGCGCTGTTCGTGCGTTATAACCAGGCCATCCGTGCGCGCAGCTCACAGCGTCAACTGGCCTTGTTCGAGGATATCGACCCGGCGCGCCTGCTGGCTGCCTTTCCGATCTGGGTGGTGACCCTGGACGAGTTGCACCGCCTGCTGCCACTGCGTCCGGAATTGTTCGATGTGATGGTGATGGACGAGGCGACGCAGTGCGACATCGCCTCGGCGCTGCCGGCCTTCCAGCGCTGCAAGCGCGCGGTGGTCACCGGCGATGCGCGCCAGTTGCGGCACATCTCCTTTCTCTCCCGCGTGCGCGAAACGCAGCTGCTGCAGCGCGCCGGCCTGCAGGCGGAGGCGCGTGAGGCCTGGAGCTACCGCGACAACAGCGTGCTGGATCTGGTCGGCCTGCAACTGGCCAGCCAGGAGGCGGTGGTATTTCTCGATGAACATTTCCGCAGCCGCCCGGCGCTGATCCGCTTCAGCAACGAGCGGTTCTACGACCAGCGCCTGAGGGTGATGAAGGAGCGCCCCGGCGTTGATGCCTGCGACAGCCTGCAACTGCTGCGTATCGAGGGCCAGCGCGGGCGCAACGGTGCCAACGAGGCGGAGGTCGAGCGGGTGCTGGCGCTGATCACGGCGCATCTGGCCGAATACCAGAGCAGCCCGTTCAAACCCAGCATCGGCGTGCTGTCGCCGTTTCGCGATCAAGTCGAGCGCATCCGCACACGCATCGGCGAAACGCTGCCGTTGGAGCAGCTGCGCGAGTTTCGTCTGCTGGTGGATACGCCATACGGTTTTCAGGGCGAGGAGCGCGACCTGATGATCCTCAGTTTCGCCATCGACCGCGAATCGAGTCAGGCGGCCAGCTACCTGAACCGCGCCGATCTGTTCAACGTCGCCATCACGCGTGCCCGCGAGCGCCAGGTGCTGCTGTTCAGTGGTGACGAACGCCAGTTGCCGGCCACGCATCTGTTGCGCCGCTACCTGGAATTCCTGCACAAGCCTGGTGTCAGTTGGCAGGCGGGGGCTGTGGAAGTCGCCCGCCAGAACCTGTGTCAGGCGCTCGAAAGTCAGGGCGTCAGCGTGTGGAGTCACTATCCGCTGGCCGGACAGGTGCTGGACCTGTTCTGCCGCCGGGGCGACAGGTGTCTGGCCATCGACCTGATCGGTTTTCCAGGGGAGGGCGAAGGCTTTCTCGAGCTGGAGCGCTACCTGGTGCTGGCGCGCGCCGGCCTGGAGACCTTGCCGCTGAGCTACGGCCTATGGCGTGAGGCACCGGAGCAGGCGTTGCAGGCGGTACTGGCGCGACTCTGACACTGTCAGCCCTTGAGCCGACGTCGCGGGCTTTCTTGACGCGCGCGGCGATCATGCCTAGGCCTGTATCAGGCAGACCATCAATGTACCGGGGGGCTCATGGCGCTGCGCAACGCTGTTCAACTGATCACCTATCCCGACCGCCTGGGGCGTAACCTGGGGGAGCTTTACCAGCTGTTGGATCGGCACCTGGGGGACGCGCTTGGCGGGGTGCATATCCTGCCGCTGTATCCGTCCAATGCCGACGGTGGATTCTCACCGCTCACGCACATGGAGGTGGATCCACGGTACGGCGACTGGGCCGATGTCGAGCGCATCTCCGCGCGCTTCGACCTGTGCGTCGATCTGGTGATCAGTCACATCGCGGACGCGTCGCCGGAGTTTCTCGATTTCGTTGCACATGGCCAGGACTCGCCCTACGCGGATCTCTTCGTTCAGGTCGATCGCTTCGGCGAAATCAGCCATGACGACCTGGCCAAGATCCATATCCGCAAGGAAAAGGAGCCGTTTCGCGAGGTGCGACTGGCCAACGGTGAAACCTGTCGGGTCTGGTGCACGTTCACCGAACGGCAGATCGACCTCAATTACGACTCGCCGAAAACCTATCAGTTGATGGAACAGTACATGGCCTTCCTCGCGGCGCGCGGGGTCAGGCTGTTTCGCCTGGATGCCTTCGGCTACACCACCAAACGTATCGGCACCAGCTGCTTTCTGGTGGAGCCGAACGTGTACCGCATTCTTGAGTGGTTCCGCGAAACCGGGGCCAAGTACGAAGCCGAGATGCTGCCGGAGGTGCATGACCACATCAGCTACCAGTACGCCATCTCGCGGCGGCAGATGCGCCCGTACGGCTTCGCCCTGCCGCCGTTGGTGCTGCACGCATTGCTCAGTGGCAGCAGCCGCTATCTGAAGAACTGGTTGCGCATGTGCCCGCGCAACCAGATCACCGTTCTCGATACCCACGACGGCATCTGCATTCCGGATGTCGAAGGCATGTTGCCCGAGGCGCAGATCCAGTACCTGATCGATGAGGTCTCGACACGCAGTGCCGACCCGATCATGCGTCGCTCGGCGGTGAACGTGCACAGCGTCGGGGCCATCTACCAGCTGACCTGCACCTTCTACGAGGCGCTGATGCGCAATGACGAGGCTTATATCGCCGCACGCGCCATCCAGTTCTTCGTGCCGGGTATCCCTCAGGTTTACTACGTCGGCCTGTTGGCTGGCTGCAATGACTTCGACCTGCTCGAGCAGACCGGCGAGGCGCGCGACGTCAACCGCCATTACTACAGCCTCGAGGAGGCCGAGCAGGCCTTGCAGCAGCCGCTGGTGCAGCGCTTGCTGGCGCTGATGCGTTTGCGTTGTCAGCATCCGGCTTTCGAGGGGCGTTTCGAGCAGAACTATTCGGCTGACGATCAACTACTGCTGGCCTGGCGTCATGGCGAGCATTACTGCCGTTTGCACCTCGATCTGAGCAGCCTGCAGGCGATCATCGACTACACCGATGAACAACTGAGTATCTGCCGCATGACCTGTTGAAGGTCGGCGTGGGTCATGCTTTCGCGTTAGACTTGCGCTCTTTCGACCAGCCAAGAAGCCCGCCATGGCCCTGCCATCGACCACCTACAAGATCGAACTGAACCTCACCGACATGGATCGCAGCGTTTATGAAAACCTGCGTTTCACCGTCGCCCGGCATCCCTCCGAGACCGAAGAGCGCCTGGCCGCGCGGCTGATTGCCTATGCGCTGTTCTACCACGAGCAACTGGCGTTCGGTCGCGGCCTGTCGGATGTCGATGAGCCGGCACTGTGGGAAAAGAGCCTGGACGATCGTGTGCTGCACTGGATCGAAGTGGGCCAGCCCGACAGCGAGCGCATCACCTGGTGCTCGCGGCGCACCGAGAAGTTCAGCCTGGTGGCTTACGGCAACCTGCGTGTGTGGCAGGGCAAGTGCCTCGACCCTGTGCGCAGCCTGAAGAACATCAACGTGGTCGCGCTCGGCCAGGAGGCACTGGCCGACCTGGCGCTGGACATGCCGCGCTCGCTGAACTGGAGCGTGATGATCAGCGATGGCGAGCTGTTCGTCACCGACGAGCGTGGTCAGCACGAGATTCCCATTGAATGGCTCGCCGGCGAGCGTTGAAACCGTAGCCCGGATGCAATCCGGGAAAATGGTTTTGCACATTCCCCGGATTGCATCCGGGCTACGGTTCAGTTCCCTCTCCCCTCGGGGAGAGGGGAGACAAGCCACTCCCATGCGAACATAAAGAAGTCCCATGCGTATCGAAGCCCGTCCCTTACCCGCCCAACTGCCTGATCTGGGCAATCTGCCGCCTTTGCTGACCCGTCTCTACGCCGCCCGTGGCGTGCAGTCCGCCGAAGAGCTGGACAAGGGCCTGGCGCGGCTGATCCCGTACCAGCAGCTCAAAGGCATCGATGCCGCAGTCGAACTGCTGGTCGAGGCGCTGGCGCAGCGTCAGCGCATCCTGATTGTCGGCGACTTCGATGCAGACGGCGCCACTGCCAGTTCGGTCGGCGTGCTCGGCCTGCGCCTGCTCGGTGCGGCGCATGTGGATTACCTGGTGCCGAACCGCTTCGAGTACGGCTATGGCCTGACCCCGGAGATCGTCGCCGTGGCGCTGCAGCGCCAGCCCGACTTGCTGCTGACCGTGGACAACGGCATCTCCAGCGTCGACGGCGTGGCGGCGGCCAAGGCCGCCGGGCTGAGAGTGCTGGTCACCGATCACCACCTGCCGGGGCCGGAACTGCCGGCCGCCGATGCCATCGTCAACCCGAACCAGCCAGGCTGCGACTTCCCGAGCAAGGCCATGGCCGGTGTCGGCGTGATGTTCTACGTGCTGCTGGCGCTGCGCGCGCGGCTGCGTGAAAGCGGCTGGTTCGCCAGCCGCCAGGAGCCCAATCTGGGCGAGCTGCTCGACCTGGTGGCATTGGGTAGCGTCGCCGACGTGGTGCCGCTGGATGCCAACAACCGCATCCTGGTGCATCAGGGTCTGGCGCGCATTCGTGCCGGCCGGGCGCGGCCGGGTCTGCGCGCGATCCTTGAAGTCGCCGGGCGCGACCACCGCCGCATCACCTCCACCGATCTGGGATTCATCCTCGGCCCAAGGCTGAACGCGGCCGGGCGTCTGGATGACATGAGCCTGGGTATCGAATGCCTGCTTTGCGACGACGAGGCACTGGCCCGCGACATGGCGGTACAGCTCGACCAGCTCAACCAGGACCGCAAGACCATCGAGCAGGGCATGCAGCGCGAGGCGCTGGCCCAGCTCAAGGATCTGTCCCTGGACGACATGCCGTTCGGCCTGTGCCTGTTCGAGCCCGACTGGCACCAGGGCGTGATCGGCATCCTCGCCTCGCGCCTGAAGGAGCGTTATCACCGCCCGGCCATCGCCTTTGCCGATGCCGGCGAAGGCATGCTCAAGGGCTCGGCGCGTTCGGTGCCGGGGCTGCATATCCGTGATGCGCTGGACGCCGTGGCCGCTCGTCATCCCGGGCTGATCAGCAAGTTCGGCGGGCATGCCATGGCCGCCGGGATGTCGCTGCCGCAGGAAAATTTCGGCGCGTTCGCCGTCGCCTTCGACGCCGAGGTACGCCGCCAGCTGTGCGAGGACGACCTGACCGGCCGCCTGCTTTCGGATGGCCAGCTCGATGCTACCGAATTCCATCTGGAACTGGCTCGCGCCCTGCGCAACGCCGGGCCCTGGGGGCAGCACTTTCCCGAACCGCTGTTCCATGGCGTGTTCCAGATCGTCAGCCAGCGCATTGTCGGCGAGCGCCACTTGAAGCTGGTGCTCAAGACCGAATGCGGCAGCGTGCAACTCGATGGCATCGCCTTCAACATCGACCGCGAGGTCTGGCCCAACCCAACGTTGCGCTGGGCCGAAGTGGCGTACAAGCTCGACCTCAATGAATTTCGCGGTAACGAGACGGTGCAGTTGATGGTGGCGCATATCGCCCCGCGCTGATCGCGGTTGCGATGAAACTCCGCGTTACCAATATGACCGGCTGGTTTGGGCGAACTCTGCTAGAAACTCTCGTCAATTCAGCCGATGTCGGTTGAGGCGCATGCGGAATTTCCCCGCGCTATCCGGGGTCGGATGCACCGGAACCTACTTTTTCAGGAGCGTTCGCGATGAACACCAGTAATCTGCTCGACCAACTGCTCAAGGCCGGCCAGCAGGCCATGCAGAAACCTGCGGCGAAGGGCTCTCAGGGCCAGCAGGCCGGTGCTTTGGGTGGCCTGCTCTCGGGTGGAGGCCTGGGCAGCCTGCTCTCGGGCGCCGGGGGCGGCGCGCTGGCGGCCGGTGCGGTCGGTCTGCTGCTGGGCAGCAAGAAAGCGCGCAAGATGGGCGGCAAGGCGCTGACCTATGGCGGCCTGGCTGCTCTCGGTGTGATGGCGTACAAGGCCTACGGCAACTGGCAAGCGCAGCAAGCCCGGCAGGGTGGCGCGCAGCCGGTCGAGCCGCAAACCCTGGATCGTTTGCCGGCGCCGCAAGTCGAGCAGCACAGCCGCGCCATTCTCAAGGCGCTGGTGGCGGCGGCCAAGGCCGATGGCCATGTCGATGAGCGTGAGCGTCAGTTGATCGAAGAGGAGTTGGGCAAGCTGGCACAGGATGCCGAACTGCAGACCTGGCTGCACACCGAACTGAACAAGCCGCTGGACCCGGCCGATGTGGCGCGCGCCGCAGCGACCCCGGAAATGGCCGCCGAAATGTACCTGGCCAGCGTGCTGATGGTGGACGAAGAGCACTTCATGGAGCGCGCCTACCTCGAAGAGCTGGCGCGTCAACTGAAACTGCCGCTGGAGCTCAAGACTGAACTGGAAGCCCAGGTGCGCTCGCTGCCGGTCGGTGCCTGAGTCGTCTTTTCGTTTCAGTCCGCATGCCGGACCTGGCCCGGCATCGCGCCGTCACCATGATCGCTCAGGTAGGCTTCGACGGCCGCGCTGACCGTGGGTTGAAGATGCTCTACCTGATCGTCATGCAGCAGTCCGAAGCGCCGCAGCTTGTCCTTGAGCGGTCCCTTGACCTCCGCAAAGTGCAGTTCGATGCCGATATCCGCCAGCGTCCGTTCCAGGTCGCCGAGCATATCGGCAGAGGTCACGTCGATGCTGGTAATCGGCTCGGCTGCGATCACCACGCGACGCACCGGTGCGGGAGCGTGCTCCAGCGCCTGCAGCAGGCATTGCTGGAAGAGCTCGGCATTGGCGAAGAACAGCGGGGCGTCCCAGCGAAACAGCAGCAGGCCGGGTATCTGCCGTGCATCGGGGTGTCGCTTGATGTCATGGAAACCACGGATGCCCTCTACCTGGCCGAGAACGGTGTAGTAAGGGCGCCAGCCATCCCAGAGAAACTCGATCACCGCCAGCACCACGGCAATGCCGATGCCAGGGATGACACCGAAGGTCACCACGCCGGCAAAGCAGGCCATCGACAGCCAGAATTCCCATTGCTGCACGCGGAAGATGCGGCGCAGGTCGGTGACCACGAACAGGCCGATGACCGCGGCAATCACCACCGCAGCCAGCGCACTGGTGGGCAGGTGCTGCATCAGACCCGGAGCCAGCACCAGCAGCAGGGCGACACTCAGGGCGCCGACGATACCGGCGACCTGGGTCATGGCGCCTGCCGCTTCGGCGACGGGCGTGCGCGACGAGCTGCTGCTGATGGGAAAGCCCTGGAACAAACCGCCAGCCAGGTTGGCGGCGCCGAGACCGATGAGCTCCTGGTTGGGGTCGACGTGGCGTCCGGTGCGCGCGGCGTAGGTACGCGACAGCACGCTGGTGTCGGCGAACGCGACCAGGGCGACGGCGATCCCGCCCAGTGCCACACTGGCCAGATCGACACCACTCAGCCAGGGCAGGGTGAAGCTGGGCAGTCCCTGTGGCAGTTCGCCGAGCACCTGCACGCCCTGGGTATCGAGGTCGAACAGCGCGACCGCCGCCGTTGCCAGGGTCACGGCGATGAGGAGGCCGGGCAACTGCCTGAAGCGGCTCAGCAGCAGGATCAAGGCCAGTGTGCCGGCGCCGACGAGCAGGCTGTAGACGTGGGCCTGGCCCTCGATCAGTGCGCCGGCGATTGTCCGCAGGTCACTGAGCGGACCCTGGCTGTCGATGGAAAAACCGAACAACTTGGGTGTCTGGCTGATCAGCACGCTCAGCGCAATACCGTTCATGTAGCCATAGCGGATGGGCTTGGACAGCAATTCGGTGATGAACCCCAGGCGCAGCAGTCCGGCAATCAGGCAGGTGAGACCGGCCACCACGGCCATCATGCTGGCCAGGGTCACCGCACGCATCGGGTCGCCGCCTGAGAGCGGCAGCACCACGGCGAGAATCAGCGCCGCCAGGGCCGAGTCCGGGCCGAGCACGAGAATACGGCTGGGGCCGAACAGGGCGTAGGCCAGCAGCGGCACGATGGTCGCGTACAGACCATAGATGCCTGGCACGCCGGAGGCCTCGGCATAGGCGATGCCCACCGGCACCAGCATGGTGGTCAGCACCAGGCCGGCCGCAATGTCCTTCGGCAGCCAGGCCAGGTGATAGTCCCTGAGCGTTTGCAGGCCCGGAAGCCAGCGTAGCCAACTACGTCGTTGCGGCATGCCGACACGTGGTTTGCGGGTGTTGCTCGATGGGGCTGGCGGCATCGCGTAACGGCTCTGACAAGGTTGCCAGCAAGTAAAGCGCAGAGCACGGGTGCAGCACCACAGGTTATGGGCGCAGCCTGAACATTCATCCGCTGCATCAGACCAAAAGATCATTCATGCCCGCGCCCGGCTTGTTTTAGGCTGTTGGCCAACGACAAGAACGACACGCGAGGATGCTTATGTCGCAACTGCCACTGGATGCATACGACTACCTGATCGTCGGCGCCGGCCCAGCCGGTTGCCTGCTGGCCAATCGGCTTTCTGCAGACCCTGGCGTCAGCGTGCTGCTGATCGAGGCGGGCGGGCGTGACAACTATCCCTGGATTCATATCCCGGTCGGCTATCTCTACTGCATCGGCAACCCGCGTACCGACTGGTGCTACGACACCGAGGCCGATCCCGGCCTGCATGGGCGCTCGCTGAAATACCCGCGTGGCCGCGTGCTCGGTGGCAGCTCCTCGATCAACGGCATGATCTACATGCGTGGTCAGGCGGCGGACTACGATGATTGGGCAGCGGCGGGCAATCCCGGCTGGGCCTGGCGTGACGTGTTGCCGCTGTTCAAGCGTTCGGAGAATCATTTTGCCGGCACCAGCGAACTGCACGGCGGCGATGGCGAGTGGCGGGTCGAGCGCCAGCGTCTGTCCTGGGCGATTCTCGAGGCCTTCCGTGAGGCGGCTGCGCAGAGCGGTATCGCCAGCGTCGATGACTTCAACGGCGGTGACAACGAAGGCTGCAGCTACTTTCAGGTCAACCAGAAGCGCGGCGTGCGCTGGAATGCCTCCAAGGCCTTTCTGCGCGATATTCGCCAGCGCCCCAATCTGCAGGTGCTGACCGGCGCCGAAGCTGAACGGCTGGAGCTGGCTGACGGTCGCGCCCGTGCGCTGCATCTGCGTTGTCAGGGGCGGGCGCTGCGCATTGCGGCTCGCCGCGAGATCATTCTCTGTGCCGGCGCCATCGGCTCGCCGGCCTTGCTGCAGCGCTCCGGCATCGGCCCCAGGCCACTGCTCGAACGCCTGGGCATCGGCGTGCACCATGAGCTGCCAGGTGTCGGTGAGAACCTGCAGGATCACCTGCAACTGCGTTTGATCTATCGAGTCGAGGGCGTGAAAACGCTCAACCGCATCGTGGCTACTCCCTGGGGCAAGCTGGGCATGGGGCTGGAGTACCTGTTCAAGCGCAGCGGGCCACTGTCCATGGCGCCCAGCCAGCTAGGCGCCTTCGCCAAGTCCGACCCCGGCCAGGCGCGCGCCAACCTGCAGTATCACGTGCAGCCATTGTCGCTGGAACGTTTTGGCGAACCCTTGCATGACTTCCCGGCTTTTACCGCCTCGGTATGTAACCTGCGCCCGCATAGCCGTGGCAGCGTTCAGATCGCCTCGGCCGATGCCAGCGTCGCCCCGCATATCCGCCCCAATTACCTCAGTGACGAGCGGGATCTACAGGTGGCTGCCGACGCCATTCGCCTGACCCGGCGCATCGTCGCCGCGCCCGCCCTGGCCGGCTACCGGCCCGAGGAATACAAGCCTGGGCCTCAGTACCAGAGCGAGGAAGACCTGCAGCGCGCAGCGGGCGAGATCGGTACTACCATCTTCCACCCGGTCGGCACCTGCGCCATGGGACAGGGCCGTGAAGCGGTGGTCGATGCGCGTCTGCGCGTGCATGGTATCGCCGGTTTGCGCGTGGTCGACGCGTCGATCATGCCGAGCATCACCTCGGGCAATACCTGCTCGCCGGTGCTGATGATCGCGGAAAAGGCCGCGCAGATGATCGCCGCCGATGCGCGAGCGGCGATAGGCATGCTGCCGCAGCGCGAGCCTGGTTGCAGGGTGAGCGCGTGACCGGTCGATCCGAGCCTTGGCGGGCTAGGCTGACGGTGTGCTCTGGTAGCATTGGGCGTCGATGAATGGAGGCGAACATGGCTCTGCGTGTAGCGCTGATCGGGTTGGGCTTGCTTCAGGTCGCCATGAGCGTTGTAGCTGGCGACCTGGCGTTGGACCAGCGTGCCTTGCTCCTGGAGGACAGCCGGTTGCCGCGTGAGGCGGCCCTGGATCGTCTGCAGCAAGTGCGCTTCGCCTTTCGCGAGGCGGCGCCTGAGGCCGGCGAGTGGCCGCTGTGGTCGCGTACTTACGGCATCCAGGGGAGCTGGGACGACGCCGGCCTCGAGCGCCGCGGCGAGGGGCTGCTGATGGGGATGGATCGTGCGCTGGGCGGACAGTGGATCGGCGGTGTGCTGGGTGGCGTGACGCGTGCCCGGCTGGATCATGATCAGGGGCATGGCCGCACCGATAGTCGTTACCTTGGGGTATACGCCGCGACCCGGGTATACAACCAGTTGGGGTTTCGGCTCGGGTTGCTGCACGGCTGGCATGAGCTGGATCGGCGTGATAACGCGCGCAGTTGGCAGCTGTTTGGCGAAAGCAGTTACGCCATGGACTATCGCGATTTCACCCTGGAGCCATTTGCCGGCCTGGCGTTAGTGCATCTGGATGCCGACGCCCGACGTTTTGACGGACTGCGCCTGACGGCAGCGCACGAGCAGGGTGGTTACCTGACGCTTGGCTGGCGCCTGGCCGCGCCCTGGTACTGGCAACAGCGCAAGTGGGTAGGGCGTGCCAGTCTGGCGCTGCGGCAGAACCTGGGCAGCGACCGCTTGCGTGACGAGGCGGTCGACGGCCAGGGCGCACTCCAGCAGATGCACAGTCGTGAGTTCGCGCGCAGCAGCCTGCGTCTTGACCTGAGCCTGGATCATGAGCTCAGCCGCAGTCTCTACCTGGGCCTGACCTATGCGGGCCATTACGCCGAAGACGCGCGCGACAACGCCTTGGCAGCGCGTCTGAGCCTGAAGTTCTGAGCGCGCCCCGCCGGTCAGTCAGCGGGCTGCCAGGGGGCTTCGAGTCGGGTATACTCGCCGGCTTTTCAGAAACTTTGCGGTCACGGCTCTTGTCGTGCTCGGCCAGGGCAGCGCATTAGCCGCTTGGGCGAGCCGGATTGAGCCTTTTCGCGTCTTTTGCCCGAGAGCGCCGACTACCATGGAAATCAATCCGATCCTCAACGCCATCAAGGACCTGTCCGAGCGAACCCAGTCAATTCGGGGGTATCTTTGACTACGATCACAAGCATGATCGTCTTGTCGAAGTAAACCGCGAGCTGGAAGACGCCAGCGTCTGGAACAAACCCGAGTACGCGCAAGCCCTGGGCCGCGAGCGCGCCATGCTGGCTCAGATCGTCGAAACCATCGACGATCTCACCGGCAGTCTGGTCGATTCCAGGGATCTGCTGGAAATGGCCGCTGAAGAAAACGACGAAGCTGCGGTGAACGATATCGTCACCGAGGTCGAACGCCTGCGCGAAATCCTCGAGAAGCTTGAATTCCGCCGCATGTTCAGCGGCGAGATGGATCCGAACAACTGCTATCTGGACATCCAGGCCGGTTCCGGCGGCACCGAGGCTCAGGACTGGGCCAACATCCTGCTGCGCATGTACCTGCGCTGGGCCGACAAGCGTGGCTTCGACGCCACCATCATCGAGCTGTCCGAGGGTGAAGTCGCCGGTATCAAGGGCGCCACCGTGCACATCAAGGGCGAATATGCCTTCGGCTGGCTGCGCACCGAGATCGGCGTGCACCGCCTGGTGCGCAAGAGCCCGTTTGACTCCGGCGCGCGTCGCCACACCTCGTTCTCGGCAGTGTTCGTATCGCCCGAGATCGATGACAAGGTCGAGATCGACATCAACCCGTCCGATCTGCGCATCGACACCTACCGCTCCTCCGGTGCCGGTGGTCAGCACGTCAACACCACCGACTCGGCGGTGCGTATCACCCACGTGCCGACCAACACCGTGGTGGCTTGCCAGAACGAACGTTCCCAGCACGCCAACAAGGACACCGCCATGAAGATGCTGCGGGCCAAGTTGTACGAGCTGGAAATGCAAAAGCGCAACGCTGCTTCGCAGGCGCTGGAAGACAGCAAGTCCGATATCGGCTGGGGTCATCAGATCCGTTCCTACGTGCTCGATGACTCGCGCATCAAGGATCTGCGTACCGGCGTCGAGCGTAGTGACTGCCAGAAAGTCCTCGATGGCGACCTCGACGGCTACCTCGAGGCCAGCCTCAAGCAGGGCCTGTAAGCCCAGCAACCAATCCCGTGGGGGCCGGCTCGCCGGCACCTGCTCAACACTTTGTACGACACGCCAGGCAGATAAAGCGACCATGAGCGACCAACAACTCGACCAGAACGAACTGCAACAGGAAGAAAACAAGCTGATTGCCCAGCGCAAGGAAAAGCTTGCTGCCGTCCGTGAGCAGGGCATTGCCTTCCCCAACGATTTCCGCCGCGACCGCCTGTGCGCCGACCTGCAGAAACAGTACGAGGGTAAGAGCAAGGAAGAGCTGGAAGCCGCAGCCATCCCGGTCAAGGTGGCCGGGCGCATCATGCTCAACCGTGGCGCCTTCATGGTCATCCAGGACACGTCCGGGCGCCTGCAGGTCTACGTCAACCGCAAGACCCTGCCGGCCGAGCAACTGGAAGCGGTCAAGCACTTCGACCTGGGCGACATCATCGCTGCCGAGGGTACCCTGGCCCGCTCGGGCAAGGGCGACCTGTACGTCGACATGCAGAACGTGCGCCTGCTGACCAAGTCGCTGCGCCCGCTGCCGGACAAGCACCATGGCCTGACCGACACCGAGCAGCGCTACCGCCAGCGCTACGTCGACCTGATCGTCAATGAGGAAGTGCGCCACACCTTCCGTGTGCGCTCGCAGGTGATCGCGCACATCCGTCGCTTCCTCAACGAGCGCGGTTTCCTCGAAGTGGAAACCCCGATGCTGCAGACCATCCCCGGCGGCGCCGCGGCCAAGCCGTTCGAGACCCACCACAATGCGCTGGACATGGCCATGTTCCTGCGTATCGCCCCGGAGCTGTACCTCAAGCGTCTGGTGGTGGGTGGTTTTGAAAAGGTCTTCGAGATCAATCGCAACTTCCGTAACGAAGGCGTTTCGACCCGGCACAACCCCGAGTTCACCATGCTCGAGTTCTACCAGGCCTACGCCGATTACCGCGACAACATGGACCTCACCGAGGAGCTGTTCCGCGAGCTGGCCCTGGCTGTGCTGGGCAGCACCGACGTGCCGTATGGCGACAAGGTATTCCACTTCGGCGAGCCGTTCGTGCGCCTGTCGGTGTACGACTCCATCCTCAAGTACAACCCGGAGATCACCGAGGCTGACCTCAATGACGTCGAGAAGGCCCGCGCCATCGCCAAGAAGGCTGGCGCCAAGGTGCTTGGCCACGAAGGCCTGGGCAAGCTGCAGGTGATGATTTTCGAGGAGCTGGTGGAGAGCAAGCTGGAGCAGCCGCACTTCATCACCGAGTATCCGTTCGAAGTGTCGCCACTGGCGCGTCGCAACGACGACAATCCCAACGTCACCGACCGCTTCGAGCTGTTCATCGGTGGACGCGAGATCGCCAACGCCTATTCCGAGCTCAATGACGCCGAAGATCAGGCCGAGCGCTTCCTTGCCCAGGTGGCCGAGAAGGACGCCGGTGATGACGAAGCCATGCACTACGACGCCGACTTCGTCCGCGCCCTGGAGTACGGCATGCCGCCGACGGCCGGTGAAGGCATCGGCATCGACCGCCTGGTGATGCTGCTGACCAACTCACCGTCGATCCGCGACGTCATCCTGTTCCCGCACATGCGTCCGCAGGCTTGATGCCAGACAGAAAGCCGCCTTCGGGCGGCTTTTTGCTACTTGTCTTTGCACGTTTCACGGCGATTTCACCGGTCGCCCGGGCTGTAAGCGAAACGGAGCCTTTTGCTTGCCTGTCCAAGCCATTACTCTCCCTGTCATAACCAGAACCCAGAGGGTCGACCCACCTTGAGCCCCGTGCCCGCGTCCCCGAATGCCACCCAGGCAGCCAATGCCGTCGCCGAAAGCGTCCAGTATCAGGGCCGCAAGGCCAGTCGCCAGGGCAGTGAGCAGCGCCGCCAGGCGATTCTCGATGCCGCCATGCGCATCATCGTGCGCGATGGCGTGCGTGCTGTTCGCCATCGTGCGGTGGCGGCCGAGGCGCAGGTACCCTTGTCGGCCACGACCTACTATTTCAAGGACATCGATGACCTGATCACCGATACCTTCGCCCAGTTCGTCGAGCGCAGCGCTGCGCAGATGGCGGCCTTCTGGGCCAGCACTCAGGGTGCGTTGGAGGAGATGGTCGGGCGTCTGGATGGTAGCGAGCAGGCGCGTCGGCAACTGGCCGACGAGATCGCCGCTCTGGCGGTGCAGTACGTGCAGCGCCAGTTGCGTGAGCGTCGTGATCATCTGATCGCCGAGCAGGCGTTCCAGCAGGAGGCCTTGCTCAATCCACGCCTGCGCGAGCTGGTGCGCGCCCACCGGCAGATCCTGCAGCAGGGGGTCACCCACTTCTTCGAGGTACTGGGCTCGCGCCAGCCCGAACAGGATGCCGTGCTGTTGACGGCCGCCATCGTGCGGATGGAGTATCAGGGCCTGCTAGACGGTGTAGAGCACCTGGACAGCCAAGGAATGCTGGCCATCCTTAAACGCTACATGAACCTGGTTCTGGGGTTGTAAACCGTCGATCATCGGGTCGAACGGCCTTCACAAGGAGAGCGAAATGAAAGCCTGGCGCGCATGGGTCGCCCTGTCCTTCCTGCTGTTGAGTGGTTGCCTGGTCACCTTCAAGGACCCGATTCCGGCCAACGAGGCTGCGCCCATACCACTGCTGGGCGAATGGACCCGGCAGGACGAGTGGGGCGATCAGCTGTTTCTGGAGATCACCCGTGCCGGCTCCAACCTCTACCTGGCGCGTATCTATGAAGGCAGCGCGGACAACGAAAGCAGCTTCGAGGAGTTCGGTTTCACCGTCGCTCATCATGGCCGCCGCTGGTACCTCTCGGCGGGCCTGCCGAAGAGCCTGGGCGCCAACTTCGCCATTGCCGGTTTCGAATTGACCAGGGACAACGAACTGGTGCTGTACAACCTCGACACCGACCGCATTCTCCAGGATATGGAAAAGGGCCTGCTGGAAGGGCAGACCGTCTCCATGCCCGAAGCTGACGGTGCATTGATCACCAGCCCGCTGGACAAGGTGTTCGCCTACCTCGACGACCCGGCCAATGCCGACCTGTTCGTCGAGGTGGCGCGCTATCAGCGGGCCGCCGAGTAGGAACTGCAATGAACAGCCAGCAAAAACTGGACGACTACCAACTCTGTATTCGTGCCCTCAGTGACCGCATCGTCGATGCGCAAACGCCCATCCGCATACTCGACGCGGTGAAGTGGGACGACGGCATCCGTGACGGCTTTCTCAAGGCCAAGGGCAAGCAGCTGCCAGCCGTGGATCGCGACTACTACCTGAGTCGGCCGCTGGCCTTCGATGCCACCGCGAAGAAGCAGGAATTTCAGAATATCGAGCGCGATATCACCCGCCAGCTCGGCCAGTTCAACCCGGTCGGGCAGATCATGCGACGCATGTGCAAGGAATACCGCATGGTCATCCGCATGCTCGAGGCGCGTGGCACCGAGGACTTCGGCCTGATCAGCCAGGAACTGTATGGCGCTGCCTCGGACGCCTTTCATGCTGGCGATCCGACCTTGGCCGATCTGGGTCTGATGCTTTCGGACTACCTCAACAACATCGCCGCGCGTGGTGATCTGGAAGACGAGGCCAAGACCCTCGGGGCCAGTGATGCGGTGAATATTCTGCAGCAGCGCCTGGCCGGGGTGTTCGGCGACGACACCATTCGCGTGTTCGAGTCCGACGGTATCCTTGCCGATGCTGCCGCCGGCGCCGACTACATCAAGATCCGCAGCGATGCGCGCTTCAACGAGCGCGACGTCAAGGCGCTGGAGGTGCATGAAGGGCTGGTGCACGTTGGCACCACGCTCAACGGCCTCAACCAGCCGATCTGCACCTTCCTGGCCAAGGGCCCGCCTTCATCGACGGTGACCCAGGAGGGCCTGGCAATTCTCATGGAGGTGATCGCCTTCGCCTCCTACCCCACGCGTTTGCGCAAGCTGACCAACCGCACCCGCGCCATCCACATGGCCGAGGAGGGCGCAGATTTCCTCGAGGTGTTCGAGTTCTTCCGCGAGCAGGGTTATGGTCTGGAAGGCGGCTACAGCAATGCCAGCCGGGTGTTCCGCGGCTCGCTGCCGACGGGGCTGCCGTTCACCAAGGACCTGTCCTACCTGAAGGGCTTCATCCTCATCTACAACTACATTCAGCTGGCGGTGCGCAAAGGCAAGCTGGAGCAGATTCCACTGCTGTTCTGTGGCAAGACCACCCTGGAAGACATGCGCACGCTGCGCAAACTGGTGGACGAGGGCCTGGTGCTGCCGCCCAAGTATCTGCCGCCGCAGTTTCAGGACATGAACGCGCTATCGGCCTGGATGTGCTTCTCCAACTTCCTCAACCATTTGAGCCTGGATCGCATCGAAGCGGACTACGCCAACATCCTCTGAATCACACCGCACGTAGGGTGCGCCGCGCGCACCGCTGCCGCAACGTATCATCAGGTTTACAATGTCGTGGCCCACCCCGGAGACCCGCAAGTGCCCAGCCATCAACTCGAATACGAAATCCTCGGCGCTTCGGCGCAATCGGTGGAGATCATCCTCGACCCTGGCGAGACGGTAATTGCCGAGGCCGGTGCGATGAACTACATGACCGACGGCGTGCGCTTCGAAACACGCATGGGGGACGGTTCGTCCAGCGGTCTGCTGGGCAAGCTGTGGGGCGTCGGCAAGCGTATGCTCACCGGCGAGTCGCTGTTCATGACCCACTTCAGCAACGGCGGGAAAACCCAGGCGCGGGTCGCCTTCGCCGCGCCGTATCCGGGGACTGTGGTGCCCATCGACCTGGCGAAGGTCGGCGGCCGGCTGATCTGCCAGAAGGACGCTTTCCTCTGTGCCGCACTTGGCACCCGCATCGGTATCAGCTTCGCCAAGCGCCTGGGGGCCGGCTTCTTCGGTGGCGAGGGCTTCATCCTGCAGAAGCTCGAAGGCGATGGCCTGGCCTTCGTGCATGCCGGTGGCACGGTGATCCGCAAGGAGCTGAACAATGAAACCCTGCGCCTGGACACCGGCTGCCTGGTGGCTTTCAGTAGCGGTATCGACTACGACATCGCCCTGGCCGGAGGCCTCAAAAGCATGTTGTTCGGCGGCGAAGGCATCTTGCTGACCACGCTCAAAGGCACCGGTACGGTGTGGATCCAGAGTCTGCCGTTCTCGCGTCTGGCTGAACGTGTCTATGCCGCGACCGTTCAGGCGCGCGAAGAGGTGCGCGCGGGTGGCAAGTAGCCTGCGAGCACTGGCCTTGCTGCTGGCCAGCCTGTGGTTGGCCGGTTGCAGCGGCCTGTTGTTCTACCCGGAGCCTGGCCTGCCCATCACTCCGGCTCGCGCCGGCCTGGAATACCGCGATATCGAACTGCGCGCCGCCGATGGCACGCGCCTGCATGCCTGGTGGCTGCCGGCCAAGGCCGGAGTGAAGGTCAAGGGCACGGTGCTGCATCTGCATGGCAATGGCGGCAATCTGGCCTGGCACCTGGGCGGCGTTCATTGGCTGCCGGAACAGGGCT
The DNA here is from genome assembly GCF_015712105.2 of Pseudomonas chaetocerotis. NCBI lineage: Bacteria > Pseudomonadati > Pseudomonadota > Gammaproteobacteria > Pseudomonadales > Pseudomonadaceae > Pseudomonas > Pseudomonas chaetocerotis. The sequence goes on along the minus strand of NZ_JACFYX020000009.1, from coordinate 233,154 downwards.
ATCAGGTGCTGATGCTGGATTATCGCGGTTACGGTCTGTCCGAAGGCAAGCCGCGGCTGCCGGAGATCTATCAGGATATCGATGCGGCCTTCGCCTGGCTCGAACAGGCGCCGCAGGTGCAGGGCGCGCCGCTTTTCCTGCTCGGGCAGAGCCTCGGTGGCGCGTTGGCCGTGCACTATCTGGCTGAGCATCCCGAGCGTCGCTCAGGCGTGCAGGCCATGGCGCTCGATGGTGTGCCAGCCAGTTATCGCGACGTGGCCCGCCATGCCCTGAGCTCGTCCTGGCTGACCTGGCCGCTGCAGGTGCCGCTGTCCTGGTTGGTGCCGGATGGTGACAGCGCGATTCAACGCATCGATCGACTCGCAGGCTTGCCGCTGCTGATCTATCACAGTGTTGACGATACGATCGTGCCGCTTTCCAATGGCCAGCGTTTGTATCAAGCTGCGCGCCCGCCACGCGCCTTTCAGGCGACCCGTGGCCTGCACGTGCAAACCTTTGCCGAGCCCGCCTGGCGCCAGTCGCTGTTGGCGTTCTTCAGCGCGCCGCAGGCGTTTGTCGAACGCCAGGGGCCGGCTACCGAATCCGCAACAGAGAGTCCGCAATGACCGAACGTAATCCCATTCCCCTCATCTTCACGGGTGTCGCCAGCATCGTCGGCACCATCGGCGTGCTCTGGTACTACGGCTACGTGCATTTCGCCAAACCGGAAGATGCGCTGCTGCTGTCCGATTTCACCATGCTCAAGACCATACCCGGTGAGGACTACAAGGTCTCGCTGAAACCAGCCAACCAGGTGGCGCAGTGCATCGATGGCGTGCTGGTCTTGTTCGATCTTCAGCAGAAGGGGCTGACCGGCGTGCTGGTGGACAACAAGAAGCAGGCGGTGCGCTGCATGGGGCAGGAAACCCCGGCGCTGGAGCAGTAAGGTTCGGCGCTAAAAAGAAGGTTCTTCGCATAGTTTGGGGAAAGTGCGGATTGACACTGGACTGGCAATTAAGTGTTAGCTGTCGATGACTTGGCACTCTCCATTAACACGCCGCCTGGCCTGATGGGTTTCGCCCCTTACGGGCGACTCACTTTCTTTGCTTGTGCAAAGAAAGTAAGCAAAGAAACACACCCCTACATACGGCCCCGGCTGCGCCGGGGTTCCCTCGCTCCATCACCGTTACAGGGGCACGCCGTGAAGGGCCATCCCTGGCCCATCACGGCTCTCGCGACATCCATGTCGCTCAACCCCTTCCACGGCGATTCCACTCGGCCTCCTGAAGGGGACTTGGGAGTCGTCTGTAAGATCCGCGCTTCAAGAGCAAAAGCCAAACGCTACTGGCTTTGATCTTGCGGAGATGTCGCAAGCTCGCGGCCCGGTCCCCTTCAGGAGGCCGAGTGGAGGAGTTGCGCTGGGGGACGAGCCGCATGGATGCGGCGAGAGGCTTAATGGGCCAGGGATGGCCCATGTAAGCCGGCCCCCGGAGCGACACCGGAGCGAGGGAAGTTTCGCGTAGCGAAACCCGGATGTCGGGGTGCCCTTCTTTGGCACACCTTTCTTGGGCAAGCAAAGAAACGTAGCGAAGCGCAGTAACAGCCGCAGGCTGGCCCGCAGGGTGAGCGCAGCGAATCAAGGTGTGGCGCCCGTGAGGGGCGCAACCCAAACGTTCAGCGCATGCGGTAATGGACAGTGCTAAGTCAGCAAGCGATACGCACACAAACTTGCCAGTTCGGTGTCAAGCGTATGCTCCCCGCGAAAATGCGATGTACCAAAAAGAAACCCGCCATCAGGCGGGTTTCTTCGTTGCGGCGGCTATCTATCAGGCGCCGGTAGCCGAACGCGGAGCGACCGGCTGGTTGTCGTTGGAGATGGTTACCTCCACACGGCGGTTCTGTGCGCGGCCGGAGTCGCTGGAGTTGTCCGCGACCGGGTACTCCTTGCCATACCCCTGAGCGACGATGCGCGTCGGCGCCACGCCAGAGCGTACCAGGGCGCGGCGTACGGACTCGGCGCGGCGCTCGGACAGGCCCTGGTTGTAGCTGGCCGAGCCGACGCTGTCGGTATAGCCCTCGACGATCACCTGGCGCTCCGGATTCTCCTGAAGGAAACGCGCCAGTTCGGTGACATTGGGCAGCGCGCTGCTCTTGAGTTCGGCCTTGTTGAAGTCGAACAGGACGTCACCAAAGGTCACCAGCGTGCCGCGTTCGGTCTGCTTGGCGTTGAGGCTGTTCTGCAGCTTGCGGATCTGCGCATCGCGAGCGTCCAACAGTGCCTGGGCGCGTTGTGCCGATGCGTTTTTCAGCTCGTTTTCGGCATTACGCAAAACGATGGTCTGCTTCGCTACATCGACGCGCTGATTAGTGAGGTAGGCCAGTTGGTCGACTTTCTTCTCATCTGCATCGTTCATGTAGGCCTTGTCGGCCTTGTCCAGCCACTCCTTGGCTTCTTTGGTTTCCAGTGCTGCCAGCTTGGTGGCTTGCGGGTCGCTCTGCAGGGTGGAGAAGTTGCTGCGGGCCGACTCCAGGTTGGCGTTGGGCTGATGCGAGCAGGCAGCCAGGCCGACACTCAGAGCCAGTAGGGCGGGGATCATCACGTGTTTACGCATGGCGATTCATCCTTATATCTGTCAGCGAATTGGGGGGGAGGGCCGCTCACTGAGCGTTGCGCATACCTTCTTCACGCAGGTCCTGAACACCCTGACGGGCGTCCTGTAACGCGCGTTCGGCCTTGGCGGCCTCGGCCTTGCGCTCGGCGAGGCGGGCATCCCATTCGGCCTGTTCGGCGAGACGACGAGCTTTCTCGTATTCCTCCTCGTGCATGGCGAACTCCGCTTCTTTCAGCTTGTCCTGCGCGGCTTTCATTTCCACCGGAGCGAATTCGGTTCCGCCGGCGCTGATCGCCGAGTTCACGGCAGACTGCGTCACGGCATACTGTTCGCTGGGCGGGTTACCCGCACAGCCAGCGAGTACCAGACTGCTACCCAGCGCCAGGGCGGCCAGTTTGATCCCGTGCAGGCGGCTGCGCGGGGCTTTCTCGGTATGGGTCTTCATGGCGGCTAACTCCATTTGAAACACTCCTATGAACGACGATATCCGTGGCAATTGGCCCATCGTGCTGCCCGTCTACCAAGGGTTTTGGCGATATTGGCGTGCCACGATGGCCTGCACTTGGGACCCACACGTTTTTCGAATGGTTCAGAAAAAAAGACAGTTAGCTCATGATTTTTTGGATGACTGGTCAGTCAGGTAAAACTGCTCTGGCAGTCCTTGAAGCGGGCGGTGAGATTCGTCGATAAACCTCAAGTCCTTGTGGATACTGGGTTTTTAGTCCTTGTCAGGTTGCTGGGGGGGGCGCGACAAAGGCGCCTCTGAAGCGTCCAGGATCGCTGTCGCTGTTGCGTAAAACAACTCGGGCATTCGGCGTTCAGACTCTGAACAAGCGGCGTTGAACGATATATCGAACGAATGAGCGCCTTCCCAGCATCAGTGGCTCTTACCCTTGTCTGCTTCACTGAGCTCACGCAAGTATTTACGCGACAGCGCCAGAAAGCGCGGTGTGGGCCCTATGTCCTCGTACAGCGGGTCGCCTTGTTCGTCCAGTGCCACCACCTTGTTGCCGCGCACGTAGGGCAGGCTGGCCTCGAGTTCCTCGAGCGCTGCGCCGATCAGTTCGCCGAGCAGTTCCTCGCTGTGATGCTTGGGGTACATCTCGGTGAGCGCCGCCAGGCGAGCGGCCGACTCGACATCCAGATGAATGTGATAACGGGTCGGGGTCAGGTGCCCCTTGGCATTCTGTTCCCAGTGTTTTGCCAGTTCGCGAATTCTCATGTCGTCACTCCTCACGGGTGGCGCAGCTGATGCCGGCTAGCGCATCCACTACGCCTGTCAGTAAGCCTAGTCCCAGCACGCATGCCTGCCTGGGTACGCGTCGCACCCTTGTAAGAAGTTGGCGTGCTGTGCACTCTGTTGACACTGAACAGGATAAGGAGTGCGACATGGCGGAAATCGATGCGCGCCTGCGTGAAGAGGTGCACCTGCTCGGCGAGCTGCTCGGGCACACCATCAGCACTCAGCTAGGCGACGAGTTTCTCGACAAGATCGAACGCATACGCAAGTCGGCCAAAGCCGGTCGTCGTGGCTCTGCGGCGGGTGCCGAGCAGTTGACCAGCACCTTGGGCGATCTGGGTGACGACGAACTGCTGCCGGTGGCACGGGCCTTCAATCAGTTTCTCAACCTGGCCAACATCGCCGAGCAGCAGCATCGTGTGCGTCGCCGCCGTGCCGGTGAGCCCGAGCCGTTCGAGTTGCGCGTGTTCGACGAACTGCTCGAACGCCTGCTCGCCGCCGGACAGAGCGGCGATGAACTGGCGCGCCAGCTGGGGCGCCTGGACATCGAACTGGTGCTGACTGCGCACCCCACCGAAGTGGCGCGGCGTACGCTGATCCAGAAATACGATGCCATTGCGGCGCAACTGACCGCACTGGATCACTGCGACCTGTTGCCAGCCGAGCGTGAACGCATCGCCCAGCGCTTGCAGCGGCTGATCGCCGAGGCCTGGCACACCGAGGAAATCCGTCGTAGCCGGCCCAGCCCGGTGGACGAGGCCAAATGGGGCTTCGCGGTCATCGAACATTCGTTGTGGCAGGCGGTGCCGCAGTTCCTGCGCCGCGCCGATCAGAGCCTGCAGGCCGCTACCGGCCTGCGTCTGCCGCTGGAGGCTGCGCCGATTCGTTTCGCCTCGTGGATGGGCGGCGACCGTGACGGCAACCCCAATGTCACGGCGCGCGTGACCCGTGAGGTGTTGTTGCTGGCGCGCTGGATGGCCGTCGATCTCTACCTGCGTGACGTCGACAATCTGGCTGCGGAGCTGTCCATGCAGCAGGCCAGTGACGAACTGCGCGCGCAGGTAGGCGACAGTGCCGAACCCTACCGCGCATTGCTCAAGCAGCTTCGTGAGCGTCTGCGCGAAACGCGCAGTTGGGCGCAGCAGGCGCTCACTTCCGAGGTGGCGCCCAGTGCTGCAGTGTTACGTGACAATCATGATCTGCTGGCGCCGCTGCAGCTCTGCTACCAGTCGCTGCATGCCTGCGGTATGGGCGTCATCGCCGATGGTCCGCTGCTCGATTGCCTGCGTCGAGCAGCCACTTTCGGCCTGTTTCTGGTCCGCCTCGATGTTCGCCAGGATTCCGCCAGGCACGCTGCGGCGATGTCGGAAATCACCGATTACCTGGGCCTCGGTCGCTACGCCGAATGGGACGAGGAGACGCGCCTGAGCTTTCTCCAGCGCGAGCTGGAAAACCGCCGGCCACTGTTGCCAAGCGACTATCGCCCCTCGGCCGATACTGCCGAAGTGCTCGCCACCTGTCGTGAGGTAGCTGCTGCGCCTGCCGCATCGCTGGGCTCCTACGTGATCTCCATGGCCGGCGCCGCCTCCGACGTGCTGGCCGTGCAACTGCTGCTGAAAGAGGCCGGGTTGCGCCGACCGATGCGGGTGGTGCCACTTTTCGAAACCCTGGCCGATCTGGATCACGCCGGGCCGGTCATGGACCGCCTGCTGGGGTTGCCCGGCTATCGTGCGCGCCTGCATGGTCCGCAGGAAGTGATGATCGGTTATTCCGATTCGGCCAAGGACGCTGGTACAACCGCCGCTGCCTGGGCGCAGTACCGTGCCCAGGAGGAATTGGTGCGTCTGTGTCGCGAGCATCAGGTCGAACTGCTGCTGTTCCACGGTCGTGGTGGCACCGTCGGCCGTGGTGGTGGCCCTGCTCACGCGGCCATCCTGTCGCAACCGCCCGGCTCGGTGGCGGGGCGTTTCCGTACCACCGAGCAAGGGGAAATGATCCGCTTCAAGTTCGGCCTGCCGGATATCGCTGAGCAGAACCTCAACCTCTATCTCGCAGCAGTGCTGGAAGCCACGCTACTGCCACCACCAGCGCCGGAGCCGAGCTGGCGGACGATGATGGATCGCCTTGCCGATGTCGGCGTGAAGGCCTATCGCGGGGTGGTGCGCGAGCATCCACAGTTCGTCGAATATTTCCGCCAGGCCACGCCGGAGCAGGAACTCGGCCGCTTGCCGCTGGGCAGTCGCCCGGCCAAGCGGCGCGAAGGTGGTGTGGAGAGTCTGCGGGCGATCCCGTGGATCTTCGCCTGGACCCAGACGCGGCTGATGTTGCCGGCCTGGCTCGGCTGGGAGCAGGCCCTGGGACAAGCCCTGCAAGGCGGTGATGCTGAGCTGCTGAAAAGCATGCGCGAACAATGGCCGTTCTTCCGTACGCGCATCGACATGCTGGAAATGGTCCTGACCAAGGCAGACGCCAATATCGCTGCCCTGTATGACGAGCGCCTGGTCGAACCCTCGCTGCAGGCGCTGGGTGCGCAGTTACGCGACCTATTGTCGCAGGCGTGCGCTGCCGTGCTGGAACTGACCGGCCAGTCGCGTCTGCTTGCGCACAATCCGGAAACCTTGGAATCGATCAGCGTGCGCAACACTTACCTCGACCCGCTGCATCTGTTGCAGGCCGAGCTGCTGGCGCGCTGCCGGCAACGTGAACAGGCGCCGGAGAGCCCTCTCGAACAGGCCTTGCTGGTCAGCGTTGCCGGTATTGCAGCGGGCTTGCGCAACACGGGGTGAAGGGCAGCGGGCGCTGGTGGACAACTGCCTGACCTGCGCTGCGAAGCAGGTCCAGGCCGCCGGGAGGAGGGTTTTTATCCGACTTTTGGCGGCTTGTGCGCCTGGGGTGCGCTGTGTATCTTGAGCAGCCTTTTGGCCGCTACGGCTGCCGCACTACATTCAAGAGATTGGCCCCACGAGGCGAGTCCGACCGATTACTACATAACTCTTGAGGAGCACATCGATGCGCGTGATTCTGCTGGGGGCGCCCGGTGCCGGCAAAGGTACCCAGGCTCGCTACATCACCGAGAAATTCGGCATTCCGCAAATCTCCACTGGCGACATGCTGCGTGCTGCGGTCAAGGCTGGCACCGAGCTTGGTCTGAAGGCCAAGAGCGTGATGGACGCTGGTGGTCTGGTCTCCGACGACCTGATCATCAATCTGGTCAAGGAGCGCATCGCTCAGGCCGATTGTGCCAATGGCTTTTTGTTCGATGGTTTCCCGCGCACCATTCCGCAGGCCGAAGCGCTGCGTGATGCTGGCGTCGCTCTGGATCACGTGGTTGAAATCGCTGTGGAAGACGAGGAAATCGTCAAGCGTCTGTCCGGCCGCCGTGTTCACCCGGCTTCCGGCCGCGTCTACCACACCGAGTACAACCCGCCGAAGGTTGCCGGCAAGGACGACATCAGCGGTGAAGAGCTGGTTCAGCGCGAAGACGACAAGGAAGAAACCGTGCGTCATCGCCTGTCCGTCTACCACTCGCAGACCAAGCCGCTGGTGGACTTCTATCAGAAACTCTCCGCTGCATCCGGTACCCCGAAATACAGCCATATTCCGGGTGTCGGCAGCGTTGAAGAGATCACCGCGAAGACTCTGGCTGCTCTGGACTGAGTCCAGATCGCCAGCTGTCATCATGACAAGGCCCCGCAAGGGGCCTTGTTCGTTTATGGAACCTGATACGTTCAGGTCGCTCTCAAGCATGGCCGAGCAATGTGTGCCGGCTAGTATCGACGATGCAGCCTTCGGCCTGCGTCGGGGCGTGTCGATAACCTATAAGGAAGAGGGCATTCAATGACCGAGAAACGCATCTGGCTGGGCCTTGCGGTATCGCTGCTGGCGACTGAGCTGGCACTTGCCGACACCGCGACGGATTGCTCCGTCACCGAATTCACCATGGGCTTGCGCTTTCAGCAGCAGTCCGCGGAAATCCAGGCGTTGCAGTTGCAGGCTTACAATATTGCCACGGAGAAACTCGACAAGGCTGTGGCGGCGGCGAAGGATCCATCGAAGCTGGCCATTGTCACCGACCTCGATGAAACCGTGATCGACAACAGCGTGCTGCTAGCGCGCGATCTGGCCAACTGTCACCCGTACGACGCCTGGGACACCTGGCTGCCCTGGGAGCGTGACGGCACCCCCGAACTGATCCCCGGTGCGAAGAAATTTCTCGAGCATGCCGACAGGCTCGGCGTGACCATCCGCTACATCTCCGACCGCGCCGACGAGCAGAAGAAGTACACCTTGGCGACGCTGAGCAAGCTGGGTCTGCCGCAGGTGTCGGAGGAGAGCGTGCTGCTGCTCGGGCCGCCCAAGGTCGAGCGCCGCGCAATCGTCAGCGCCGATCATCAGATCATCCTGCTGCTGGGTGACACGCTGCATGATTTCGACGCACGTTTTCGCAAGACACCGCTCGACGCACAGCGCAGTACCGTTGCCGAAGAGTCGGACAAGTGGGGCGTCGAGTGGATCGTGTTCCCCAATGCCAGCTACGGCACCTGGTCCAAGGCGCCGCTCAAAGGCTGGGATGCCGAGCCGGTAGTCGAGCCCTGGTAAGGCGGCGCTGATCTCCGTCGGTCGCTCTGCGCAAGTCAGGCGCCGTCATGGCGCTGGAAAAAATGTTGTCGAGCCGGTCTAATGCCGGCTCTTTTTCTTCAGCTGGCCGAATGCAATGACCACTCTCCTGGCCCTCGATACCGCTACCGAAGCCTGCTCCGTCGCGCTGCTGCACGATGGTCGCGTGCTCAGCCACTACGAAGTCGCCCCGCGCATGCACGCGCAGCGCCTGTTGCCGATGATTCAGCAACTGCTGGGAGAGGCGGGTATCGCCGCATCGGCGCTGGATGCCATCGCCTTCGGCCGTGGCCCGGGTGCATTCACCGGTGTGCGCATCGCCATCGGCGTGGTGCAAGGGTTGGCCTTTGCCCTGGATCGACCGGTGCTGCCGGTCTCCAATCTGGCCGTGTTGGCTCAGCGTGCGCTGCGTGAGCAGGGCGCGACCCAGGTCGCAGCCGCCATCGATGCACGCATGGACGAAGTCTATTGGGGCTGCTACCGCGCCGAGGCTGGCGAGATGCGTCTGCTCGGTCAGGAGGCAGTGTTGCCGCCGGAGCAAGCCGAGGCGCCGCGTGGCAGCGAGGGCGAGTGGTTCGGCGCCGGCACCGGTTGGGGCACCTTCGCCGCGCGTATCGCCCTCACGCCAACGAGCATGGATGGCAGCATGCTGCCACATGCCGAAGACTTGCTGAGCCTGGCCCGCTTTGCCTGGGCGCGTGGTGAGGCGGTGCCCGCTGATCAGGCGCAGCCGGTGTACCTGCGTGACCAGGTCGCCACGCCGAAAGCGCCGCCGGCATGACAACTGGTCGGATGCCTGGCGTCAGAATCCCCTTGGCATTTGCCAAGGACGATGCCCGCCGCTACATTGCCAGCACTGTCCCTTGTTCAGCCGAGCCCACCGAGCAGTCCTAGATGCGGATCGACGGTTACCTACCTTCCTACTCGCCAGATCGCGGCCCCCGTTCGGGCACCGCGGTCACGCCCTATCGTGAGGCGCAGCGGGAGGTCGAGGCTCAGCGCGAACAGCCGGCTGCGCCGGCCAGCAGCCAGGGTCTGGAGCAGACGCCGCAGATTCGCCGTGTGCAGGCCAGCAGCAGTAACACCGATAGCCTGCCGATCCGTGCGCAGGACCTCGGTTATCAACAGCCTGCGCTGAGCAACCGTGCCGCTCAGGCGCTGGCCAGCTACAGCACCACCGCCGCTTACGCCAGCGAGTACGATGCGCAGGAAGTGCTCGGGCTCGATCTCTACGCGTAACCCCGTTTCACGCCCTCTCAGCCAGGTCCGCTAAACAGATCGATGAGCGCTGCGCTTCCCTATTACCTTGGTTGTCCGTCCTGGAGCGAAGCTGCCTGGCGAGCCACGCTGTATCCGCAGGATACCCGGCCAGCCGAGTTTCTCAGCCGCTACACCGAGGTGTTCAACGCGGTGGAAGGCAACACGACGTTCTACGCCAGGCCCAGCGAGCAAACGGTGGCGCGCTGGGTACAGGCGATGCCGACGCACTTTCGCTTCTGCGCCAAGTTGCCGCGAGACATCAGTCATAGCGAGGATCTCTGCCAGCAACTGGATGGGGTCATGCAGTTTCGCCAGTTGCTGGCGCCGCTCGGCGAACGGGTAGCGCCTTACTGGCTGCAGCTGCCGGCCAGCTTCGGACCGTCGCGGTTGGCGGAGCTGGCGGCGTTCATCGAGCATTGGGGTGACTGGTCTCTGGCGATAGAAGTGCGCCACCCGGAATTCTTCGCCAAGGGCGATGCCGAGCGCGTGCTCAATCGCCTGCTGCACGAGCGTGGTATCGAGCGTATCTGCCTGGATTCGCGTGCGCTGTTCAGCTGCGATTCGCAGGAGCCCGCCGTGCTGCATGCGCAGGGGAAGAAACCGCGCCTGCCGACTCGGCCCACTGCGTTCAGTCAGGGCCCGCAGTTGCGCTTCATCGGTCATCCCAGGTTACTGGCCAACGACCCCTTCATGTTGCCCTGGCTGGACAAGGTCGCCGGTTGGATCGAGCAGGGGCTGTCTCCCTACGTATTCGCGCACACCTCGGATAACCGCCTGGCGCCGGAGCTGGCGCGGCGGTTTCATGAACAACTGATGCTGCGGCTGCCAGGCTTGCCCGAACTGCCGGTATTGCACACGGAACCGGAACTGGAGCAGCTCGGCTTGCTCTGATGGAGGATGAATATGCTGATACGGATAATCGGCCGCTTGCTGTTGCTCTCCCTGCTGCTGGGCGCAGCGCTACTGGTGGCGTTGTGGCGTGGATGGCTGGATGTAGCGCCGCGTTTCAACCCCTGGGCGCCGCTGGATGTTCGAGAGACGCCGAATCTGCTGACCCCTTTCAAGCTCTGGCGTCTGGGTGACGATCGCGAGTTGTGCGACCTGGCGCTGGCGACGTCCGGGCTGCGTTTCATCCGTCTGGCCGACAGCACGCCACACCCAGGCTGCCCGGTGGAGAACGCCGTGCGCATCCAGGGTGCCAGCGTTGGCCTGAGCAGCAGCTTCATGGCCACCTGCCCGCTGGCGGTGAGTTTTGCCCTGTTCGAGCGACATGGGCTGCAGCCGGCTGCCCAAGCGGTGTTCGGTCAGCCGGTGACCCGCGTCGAGCATGTCGGCAGCTTCGCCTGTCGCAGCATTGCCGGTAGTCAGCGGCCCAGTCAGCATTCCTATGCCAACGCGCTGGATATGGTCGGCTTCCGTCTGCGCGACGGCCAGCACATCAGCGTGCTGCGTGACTGGCCGGGGCAGGGCGACAAGGCGCGCTTTCTGCGTCTGGTGCAGGAAGCGGCCTGCGACCATTTCAACCTGACGCTGGGGCCGGACTACAACACCGCCCACCGCGATCACTTTCATGTGGATATGGGTATGTGGCGGATGTGCCGCTAGCGCAGTACGCCACAGGTCAACTGGCGGTCGGGCGGCTGTGCGTAGGGTGTGCCGTGCGCACCGATCAGGCACTGCGGTATTTCCGGTACGCATGGCGCACCCCACCGGCATGCGGGCATGGCGCGACTAGCGTTTTGCCAACAGCAGATCGGCCGCCTGCCCGCTGCGTCCATCGGCGAATTCGAACTGTCCCAACTGTGCGATCCGGTCATAAGCGCCCAGGGCGATGCTGACGTCGCGGGCGCGCAGGTCAATGGCGCTGACGCCTGCTTCGCCGAGTGTCTGCAACTGCTGGCGGCCCTGGGCATCGAAACGCAGCAGGCGCAGCTGGTCGAACACTGCATCGGCCGCATCGATACGTCCGTCGCCGTTATCGTCGAAGCGCGCCAGTTCGGCGAAGCCATTGGCAGCGCCATGCTGATCGCCGAACAGCTCGCGACCGTCGTCGATACGTCCGTTGTCATTGCGATCCAGCGCCAGCAGCGCATCGTCATTGGTGGGTACGCTGATCGAGTCCATGCGTCCATCGGCGTCCAGATCGAAGCTCACCGGGCGGCTCAGACCGCTGGTGGAAAACCCGTTGCCGGCCAGATCCAGCACCAGCGGGTCGACCTGCTGGGGCGCTTGTCCGGCACTGACATTCAGCTCCATGCCGCGTTGGTCGCTCACTGCCTGACTGACGGCGGCTGCAGGGCTGGACACGGCAGGTGGCTCGGTTGCCTGCTGCAGCTCGCGGGCAATTTCTCCAGGTTTCTGTTCGTCGCCTATCCCAAGGGTGCGGCGCAGAATCTGATAGTTGATGGATTCGTGCGCCACACTTTCGAGTTCTTCATCGAGAGGGCGACGGCTGGCGGAGCTGCTGCTTGGGCGTGGTGCGGAGAGGGCGTCGAACATGTTCACTCTCGATGCGGCTGTTGGCGGCCGGGTCTGGCAGAATGCCGCTTCTTCGATATCGGCCGCGCGGTCGATGTTTTGAGTGATTTTTGAGCAGAACGAGCCAATGACCGACGAGCGGCATAACGCCAGCATCCGCATCCAAGCCTTGCATCCTCAGTACGCCGAAGCGGCTGCCCGATGGGCGTCACGCCTGGGCTTACCGCTCGAGGGTGAAACCGAGTTCGCCCTGCAGCTGGGCGACGATGGGCTGCAACTGGTGGAGCTGGGCGACAAGGCGCCCGGCCCGGTACGGGTGGATTTTGTCGAGGGAGCTGCAGCGCATCGACGTCAGTTCGGCGGCGGCAGTGGGCAGATGATTGCTAAAGCCGTCGGCGTACAGTCAGGCGTTCGTCCACGAATTCTCGATGCGACGGCGGGGCTGGGGCGCGATGCCTTCGTGCTGGCCAGCCTGGGCTGCGAGATGACCCTGATCGAACGCCAGCCGCTGGTGGCGGCACTACTCGAGGACGGTCTGCAGCGTGCGGCGCTGAACCTCGACGTGGCGCCCATCGTGGCGCGCATGCGTCTGCTGACCGGTAACGCCATCGAGCTGATGCGCAGCTGGCAGGGGGAGGCGCCGCAGGTGATCTACCTCGATCCGATGTTCCCGCATCGCGACAAGAGTGCGCTGGTTAAGAAGGAAATGCGTCTGTTCCGCCCGTTCGTCGGCGATGACCTGGATGCGCCGGCGTTGCTCGAGGCGGCGCTGGCGCTGGCCACTCATCGCGTGGTGGTCAAGCGCCCGCGCAAGGCCCCGGTAATCGAAGGTGGCAAGCCAGGCTACGTGCTGGAAGGCAAGTCCAGTCGTTATGACATCTATCCGAAGAAGAAGCTGGAAGCCGGCGCATAGAGCGCTGTAGGTTCAGGACCGGTAGGCACGCAGGAACAGCTGCACGGCGTCCTGCACGTGATGCTCGGCGGCTTCGCCTTCCAGCGGTTCGCCACAACCGATCAGCAGGCGGAAATGCGCGCCACCCTTGAGCAGACTGAAGAAGTGATCGGCGGCCAGATGCGGATTATCCAGGCTCAGCAGGCCGCGCCCGGCAGCCTTGTGCAGTAGCACTTCCATCTCTTCCTGCACCCGCTTCGGGCCGGCTTCGTAGAACAGCTGCGACAGCTTCGAGCCCTGGCTGGCCAGGTTCACCATCATCCGGTGCATTTCTACCGATTCACGGCTGTTGACGAGTGCCAGGAAGCCGCGCGCGATGCCCAGCAGTTGGCTCTCCAGCGGCACGTTATCCGGCAGTTCGAACAGCAGTTCGGGAAGCTGCTCCTCGCACTTGGCCTTGATCGCCGCAGAGAACAGGGTCTCCTTGTCGGTGAAGTGACTGTACACCGTGAGCTTGGAAACGCCTGCTTCAGCGGCAATGGCGTCCATGCTGCTGCCGTCGTAACCGTTGCGCAGGAACAGACTCTTGGCTGCCTCGAGGATGGCACGACGTTTGGCGGGATCCTTCGGACGGCCGGGGCCGGAAGGTTGTAACAACTTGTCAGGCATTGGCGGATTTTAATACTGGACTGGCGAGTTTGCTATTTTTACTATACCCGCCAGTACAAATATTCCAAACCTTCTCCGAAAGGTCTTACACATGTCCCGCCACGTTCTCCCGCTTGTTGCGTCTTTGGCTCTCGTATCTCTGCTGTCTGCCTGCGGTAACGGTGAGCAGGTGGAGCAACCGATCCGTCCTGCCATGGTGGTGCAGCCGCAGCCGGCTACTGCGCTGGTCGACAGCTATCCGGGCGAGGTGCGCGCACGTTACGAGCCGGAGCTGGCCTTCCGGATCGCCGGCAAGGTGAGCAAGCGCATGGTGGACGTCGGCGACCGGGTGAAGAAGGATCAGCCACTGGCCGAACTGGACCCGCAGGACGTGCGCCTGCAGCTGGAAGCCACCCGCGCGCAGGTGGCGGCGGCAGAGGCCAACCTGCAGACCGTGCGCGCCGAGCGTGAGCGCTACAAGGCGTTGCTCGGGCGCAACCTGGTCAGCCGCTCGCAGTTCGATAACGTCGAGAATCAGTACCGTGCTGGCGCAGCGCGTCTGAAGCAGGTCCAGGCCGAATACGACGTGGCCCGCAATCAGACCGACTACGCCGTGCTGCGCGCATCGCAGGACGGCGTGATCGCCCGCCGTGCGGTCGAGGTGGGGCAGGTGGTGGCGGCGGGGCAGACGGTGTTCACCCTGGCTGCCGATGGGGAACGCGAGGTGTCGATCAGCCTGCCGGAGCAGAGCTTCGGTCGTTTCGAGATAGGTCAGGTGGTCGAGGTCGAACTGTGGTCGCAGCCTGATCAGCGTTTCCCCGGACGCATCCGCGAGATGGCGCCAGCGGCCGATCCACAATCACGCACTTTCGCCGCCCGTGTCGCGTTCACCGAAGGCAAGGTGCCGGCCGAGCTGGGACAGAGCGCGCGGGTATTCATCGCCAGTAATGGCGAGGTGCCGCTGGCTGTGCCGTTGTCGGCACTCAGCGCCGAGCAGGGCCAGTCGTTCGTCTGGGTCGTCGATCCCAAGGAGCACATCGTGCAACGCCGTCCGGTCCGTGTCGGCGCCTATGGTGATGATCGTGTGCCGGTGCTGGAGGGGCTGGCCGCTTCCGATTGGGTGGTCGCCGCCGGGGTGCAGATTCTGCGCGAGGGCCAGCAGGTACGCCCGGTCGATCGGGACAATCGCAACGTCGAACTGGCAGCCAAGGAGTAAGCCCGCATGAGCTTCAACCTGTCTGCCTGGGCGCTGCGCCATCGCCAGATCGTCCTTTACATCATGCTGCTGTTCGCCGTGGTTGGTGCGCTGTCCTACACCAAGCTGGGTCAGAGCGAAGACCCGCCGTTCACCTTCAAGGCCATGGTGATTCGCACCAACTGGCCGGGCGCCAGCGCCGAAGAGGTATCGCGCCAGGTCACCGAGCGCATCGAGAAGAAGTTGATGGAGACCGGTGAGTATGACCGTATCACCAGCTTCTCCCGCCCGGGCGAATCGCAGGTCACCTTCATGGCACGCGACTCCATGCGCAGCGCCGAGATTCCCGAGCTGTGGTATCAGGTGCGCAAGAAGATCAGCGACATTCGCCACACATTACCGCCCGGTATTCAGGGGCCGTTCTTCAACGATGAGTTCGGCACCACCTTCGGCAATATCTATGCGCTGACTGGCAACGGTTTCGACTACGCGGTGCTCAAGGACTACGCCGACCGCCTGCAGCTGCAGCTGCAGCGGGTCAAGGATGTGGGCAAGGTCGAACTGGTGGGGCTACAGGACGAGAAAATCTGGATCGAATTGTCCAACACCAAACTGGCGACCCTCGGCCTGCCGTTGTCGGCGGTACAGCAGGCGCTGGAGGCGCAGAATGCGGTCGCGGCTGCCGGCTTCTTCGAGACGCCCAGCGAGCGAATTCAACTACGTGTGACCGGGCGCTTCGAGTCGGTGGAGGAAATTCGCGATTTCCCCATTCGCGTCGCCGATCGTACGTTCCGCATAGCCGACGTGGCCGAGGTCAAGCGCGGCTTCAACGATCCACCCGCGCCGCGCATGCGCTTCATGGGCGAGGACGCCATCGGTATTGCCGTGGCGATGAAGGACGGCGGCGATATTCTGGTGCTGGGCAAGGCGTTGGAGGGTGAGTTCGCCCGCCTGCAACAGACGCTGCCGTTGGGCATGGAGCTGCGCAAGGTGTCGGATCAACCGGCGGCGGTGAAAACTGGCGTGGGCGAGTTCGTCAAGGTGCTGGTGGAGGCGCTGGTGATCGTGCTCGCGGTCAGCTTCTTCTCCCTGGGTGTGCGCACCGGCCTGGTGGTGGCGCTGGTGATTCCGCTGGTGCTGGCGATGACGTTTGCCGCCATGTACTACTTGGGCATCGGCCTGCACAAGATTTCTCTCGGCGCGCTGGTGCTCGGCCTCGGTCTGTTGGTGGACGATGCGATCATCGCGGTGGAGATGATGGCGATCAAGATGGAGCAGGGCTACGACCGCTTCAAAGCCGCCAGTTTCGCCTGGACCAGCACGGCTTTCCCGATGCTCACCGGCACGCTGATCACCGCGGCCGGATTCTTGCCCATCGCCACCGCGCAGTCCGGTACGGGCGAGTACACTCGGTCGATCTTCCAGGTGGTGGCCATTTCACTGATCGCTTCATGGATCGCGGCGGTGATGTTCGTGCCCTATCTGGGCGACAAGCTGCTGCCCGATCTGGCCAAGCTGCACGCGGCCAAACACGGAGGCAGCGCAGGCGGCCATGACCCTTATTCGACGCCGTTCTACCGCCGTGTTCGCGCCACGGTGGAGTGGTGCGTGCGCCGTCGTGGCGTTGTGATCCTGCTGACCATTGCGCTGTTCGTCGCCTCGGTGCTGCTGTTCCGCTTCGTGCCGCAACAGTTCTTCCCGGCCTCCGGGCGCCTGGAGCTGATGGTCGACATCAAGCTGGAGGAGGGCGCCTCGCTGAGCGCTACCGAAGCCGAAGTACATCGCCTGGAGAAGCTGCTCAAGGAGCAGTCCGGCATCGACAACTACGTGGCCTATGTCGGCACCGGCTCCCCGCGTTTCTACCTGCCGCTGGATCAACAATTGCCGGCGGCGAGTTTCGCTCAGTTCGTGGTGCTGGCTTCGAGCATCGAGGAGCGCGAGCGCCTGCGCACTTGGCTGATCCGTGTGATGAACGACGAGTTCCCGACCCTGCGCAGCCGCGTCAGCCGCCTGGAGAACGGGCCGCCAGTGGGTTACCCGATCCAGTTCCGCGTCAGCGGTGAGCATATCGATGAGGTGCGTGCCCTGGCCCGTCAGGTGGCGGACAAGGTGCGCGAGAACCCGCATGTGGTGAACGTGCATCTGGACTGGGAAGAACCGAGCAAGGTCGTGATCCTCAATATTGATCAGGATCGTGCCCGTGCCCTGGGGGTCAATACCGCCGAGCTGTCGCGCTTCCTGCAGGGCTCGCTGTCCGGCACCAGTGTCAGCCAGTACCGTGAGGGCAATGAGCTGATCGAGATTCTTCAGCGCGGTACGCCGCAGGAACGCAAGGCGCTAAGCCTGCTGCCGAGCCTGGCGGTGCCGACCGACAGCGGTCGCAGCGTAGCGCTGTCGCAGGTGGCGACGCTGGAATACGGCTTCGAGGAAGGCATCATCTGGCACCGCAATCGCCTGCCTAACGTCACCGTGCGTGCAGATGTGTATGGCAAGCAGCAGCCGGCCAGTTTGACCCAGCAGATCCTGCCGACGCTTGAGCCGATCCGCGCCGAGCTGCCGGATGGTTATCTGCTGGAGGTGGGCGGTACGGTAGAAGACTCAACTCGCGGGCAGAAGTCGGTGAATGCGGGTGTGCCGCTGTTCATCGTGGTGGTGCTGACGCTTTTGATGCTGCAGCTGAAGAGCTTCTCGCGCTCGGCGATGGTGTTTCTCACCGCACCGCTGGGTTTGATCGGCGTCACCCTGTTCCTGTTGATCTTCCGCCAGCCGTTCGGCTTCGTCGCCATGCTCGGCACCATCGCCCTGGCCGGGATGATCATGCGTAACTCGGTGATTCTGGTCGATCAGATCGAACAGGACATCAGCAGCGGGCTGGATCGCTGGCACGCCGTCATCGAGGCCACGGTGCGCCGCTTCCGCCCCATCGTGCTCACTGCACTGGCAGCGGTGCTGGCGATGATTCCGCTGTCGCGCAGCGTGTTCTTTGGGCCGATGGCGGTGGCCATCATGGGCGGTCTGGTGGTCGCGACGGCGCTGACCCTGCTGTTCCTGCCGGCACTGTATGCAGCGTGGTTCCGGGTCAGGGAGAACGAGGCGCGTTGAGTTGTGGGAGGTGCTTCAGCGGCGACTCGCTATCGCGGCTGAAGCCCTCCCAAAACGTTCGTTGTAGCTATAAAAAACGGGAGCCAGTGGCTCCCGTTTTCCGTCGAGCAGGTCGGACTTATTCGTCCATCTGCGATTGCAGGTAGTTCTGCAGACCGACGGCTTCGATCAGGCTGAGCTGGGTTTCCAGCCAGTCGATGTGATCCTCTTCGGAGCAGAGGATTTCTTCGAGCAGCTCGCGGCTGGCGTAGTCACCGATGCTTTCGCAGTAGGCGATGGCTGCCTTCAGGTCACCGTGTGCCTTGTGCTCGATTTTCAGGTCGCACTCGAGCATTTCCTTGGTGTTTTCACCGATCAGGATCTTGCCCAGGTCCTGCAGGTTGGGAATACCTTCGAGGAAGAGAATGCGCTTGATCAGTTTGTCGGCATGCTTCATCTCGTCGATGGACTCGTGGTACTCGTGTTCGCCGAGTTTCTTCAGGCCCCAATCTTCGTACATGCGCGCATGCAGGAAGTACTGGTTGATGGCGACCAGTTCGTTACCAAGAATCTTGTTCAGGTGTTGAATGACCTTCTTGTCGCCTTTCATGACCGCTCCTGCTGCTTCAATGACCGTGATGACCTCGAATTTTCGGCCTGGTTTTCTCTTATGTCAAACTTAAGTAGTTGAAACATAAGTAAAAATAAAACTGAATAAGAATGTTTTTATTCCGCATCACGGCGCCAAGTTATTGAATCAATGTAATAAAAAAGTTACTGAAAGTTCTGCGCTGACTGAAATGGATAAGTGACGTCGATATTTTATTTTTTCGTGCCCATAAAAAAGCCCCGCCAGGCGGGGCATGGGGCACGCAGAATTCAGGCGGCGTGAGCCGAATGCGGGTCGCGGCTGTTCAGGTAGTCCTGCAGTCGGGCCTGTTGCACCGGGGTCATGAACAGGCCCAGTTTGCTGCGCCGCCAGAGAATGTCGGCACTGCTGCGCGCCCATTCTTCACGGCGCAGGTATTCCACTTCACGGGTGTAAAGCCCGGCACCGAGATGTTCGCCGAGGTCGGTAAGGTTGTGTACGCCATCGAGCAGGCGCCAGGTACGGCTGCCATAGCTGGTGGCCCAGCGTCTGGCCAGGCTGGTGGGCAGCCAGCCATAGCGTTCGCAGAGCGCTTCGACCAGAGCGCTCTGGCCTTGTAGAACCTCGCCACCGGGGAGCGGGGCGGTGGCTGTCCAGCTCGGGCCCAGGTTGGTGAAATGCGCGGCCAGTTCCTGCATGGCGGACTCGGCCAGCTTGCGATAGGTGGTCAGCTTGCCGCCGAACACCGAAAGCAGTGGCGCTTCGCCCGGCGCACCGGAGAGCGACAGGGTGTAGTCGCGGGTAATGGCCGACGGCTCATCGGATTCGTCATCGCACAGCGGTCGCACGCCCGCGAAGCTGTGCAGCACATCGTCGCGGCTGAGCTGTTGCGTGAAGTGATCGTTGACCACCTTGAGCAGATAGTCGGTTTCCTCGGCGGTTATCGTCACCTGTGCGGGGTCGCCCTGATATTCGCGGTCAGTGGTGCCGATCAGGGTGAAGCGCTCCAGATAAGGAATGGCGAAGACGATGCGACGGTCTTCGTTCTGCAGGATGTAGGCCTGCTCACCGTCATACAGACGCGGCACGACGATGTGGCTACCCTGGATCAGGCGAATGCCGTACGGCGATTGCTGCTTGAGGTCTTCACGGATGAAGCGCGCGACCCAGGGGCCAGCGGCGTTGACCAGGGCGCGGGCGCGAATGGACAGCAGGCTGCCGTCGCTGCGCTCCAGATGGATATGCCACAGGCCCTTGCTGCGTCGGGCGCTGACGCAGCGGGTGCGCGGGTGAATATGCGCGCCTTTCTCCCGTGCGGCCATGGCATTGAGCACCACCAGGCGAGCATCGTCGACCCAGCAGTCGGAATACTCGAAACCGCGGCTGATCTCTGCTTTCAACGGGCTGCCGGCGCCGAAGCGCAGGCCACGCGAAGCCGGCAGGCGCTCGCGCTTGCCCAGGTGGTCATAGAGGAACAGGCCGGCGCGGATCATCCAGGCCGGGCGTAAGTGCGGGCGGTGCGGCAGAACGAAGCGCATCGGTTTGACGATATGCGGCGCCTTGGCCAGCAGCACTTCACGCTCGGCCAGCGCCTCACGTACCAGGCGAAATTCGTGGTGCTCCAGATAGCGCAGACCGCCGTGGATCAGCTTGCTGCTGGCAGAGGAAGTGTGGCTGGCCAGGTCGTCCTTTTCGCAAAGGAACACGGACAAGCCACGACCGGCTGCATCGGCGGCGATACCCACACCATTGATACCACCGCCAACGACGGCGAGGTCATAGACTTCCGCAACGGGGCTGGCGAACTGGTCATGGGGCATGTGGCACGCTCGGCTATTGGATTCGAATGCGTTTATGTTCACTTTCGAAAATATGCTAGACGAAAATGCGCAGTTTCGCTAGCCCGGCGCGCTGGGCGGTCATGCACAAAGGGGATCAGTCGTAGGGCGGGTGTAACCCGCCATCGGCATGTTGGCGGGTTTCACCCGCCCTACGTGAGTACCTGCTAACCGCGCTGATCAGACCAGGTCGAGCTGGACCTTGTGGCTGTGCAGCAGGCGGATGATGGCTGCAGAAGGCGCGCTATCGGTGAAGACGCGGTCGACCAGCGCGATTGAGCCCAGGCGCACCACCGCGTTGCGGCCGAACTTGCTGGAGTCGGCTGCAAGCAGAACCTGCCGAGCGTTGTCGATGATGGCCTGGGAAACCCGCACTTCCTGATAGTCGAAATCGAGCAGGCTGCCATCGTCGTCGATACCGCTGATGCCGACGATGGCGTAATCGACCTTGAACTGCTGGATGAAATCCACCGCGGCCTGACCGACGATGCCGCCGTCGCTGCGCACCGTACCGCCGGCTACCAACACTTCGAAGTCGGCCTTGGCGCTGAGCTGGGCGGCGACGTGCAGGTTGTTGGTGATGACCTTCAGGCCCTTGTGGTTCTGCAGTTCGCGGGCGATGGCCTCGGTGGTCGTGCCGATGTTGATGAACAGCGAGGCGTTATCCGGGATCTGTGCCGCCACGGCTTCAGCGATACGCTGTTTTTCCTCGCGCATCTGCCCGGCGCGCATGCCGTAGGCGGTGTTCTGAATGCTCGACGATTCGCACGCCGCGCCACCATGGGTGCGGCGCAACAGACCGTGCTCGGCCAACTGGTTGATATCGCGGCGAATGGTCTGTGGGGTAACGGCGAACGCTTGAGCCAGCTCGTCGATGCTGACGTAGCCGCGTTCGCGGGCGAGGTTGAGGATGTCGTGCTGGCGGGGAGCGAGATTCATGAGCGCTTCCTGTGAGGGTCACCCATTATAGGCTGTAGATACGGAGGATTTCGGCCTGTTAATGTAGGGTATCTTTCACAGCGTTTTCACATTCGAACATGACTCCAGCAATCGATCTGTTGAAGAAGGCCAAGGCCGAACACCGTGTGCATAGCTATCAGCATGACCCCAAGGCGCCGTCTTATGGGCTGGAAGCGGCGGAAAAGCTCGGTCTGGCGACCGAGTGCGTGTTCAAGACCCTGCTCGCGGCGTCCGAGAAAGGCGAACTGCTGGTGGCGGTGGTGCCGGTGGTCGGCAGTCTCGATCTCAAGGCGCTGGCCGCAGCGGCCGGTGTCAAGAAAGCCGATATGGCCGACCCGACCGCCGCGCAGCGCGCCACGGGTTATCTGGTCGGCGGCATCAGCCCGTTGGGGCAGAAGAAGCGCTTACGCACGTTTATCGACGAATCGGCACGTCAGCACCCAACCATTCACGTCAGCGGCGGCCGGCGCGGGCTGGAACTGGAACTCTCGGCCGAGACCCTGGCCCAGCATACCCAGGGACAGTTCGCCGCTATCGGCAAAGCCTGAACCGCGCAGTATGCTGCCAGTAAAAACAAGCCACTCTGCGGTCAACAGCAGCGAACGTTACCGATAACAACAAGGAATCTTGCATGACCCAATACCTGCTAGCCATTGACCAGGGTACCACCAGCTCCCGTGCCATCATCTTCAGTGCCCAGGGATTGCCGGTTGCGCGTGCCCAGCAGGAGTTCAAGCAGTATTTTCCGCAGGATGGCTGGGTCGAGCACGATGGACAGGAAATCTGGCTGTCCACGCTCAAGGTTTGCCGCGATGCGATTGCCAGCAGTGGCTTGCAGCCGGAAGCGATCGCCGCCATCGGTATCACCAATCAGCGCGAAACCACCCTGGTGTGGGATGCCGTCAGCGGCACGCCGATCCATCCGGCCATCGTCTGGCAGGATCGCCGTACCGCAGACTACTGCGCCGGGCTCAAGGATCAAGGACATGAGGCGATGGTCTCGGCCAAGACCGGCCTGCTGATCGACCCCTATTTCTCTGCCACCAAGCTGCGCTGGATCCTGGAGAGCGTACCCGGCGCCCGTGAGCGGGCCGAGCGCGGCGAGCTGCGTTTCGGCACCGTCGACAGCTTCCTGTTGTGGCGCCTGACCGATGGCAAGGTGCATCGCACCGACGCCAGCAATGCCTCGCGCACGCTGATGTTCAATATCCATACCCAGCAGTGGGACGAGGAGCTGCTCAAGCTGTTCGAAATCCCCGCCAGCCTGCTGCCCGAAGTGCTCGATTGCGCTGCCGAGTTCGGTCACACCGACAGCGAACTGCTCGGCGCCAGCATCCCGGTGTTGGGTATGGCGGGCGACCAGCAGGCAGCCTTGATCGGCCAGGCCTGCTTCGAGCCGGGTATGGTCAAGAGTACCTACGGCACCGGCTGCTTCATGATCCAGAACACTGGCGATCAGCCGGTGAGCTCGAAGAATCGCCTGCTGACCACGGTCGGCTACCGCCTCGATGGCAAGGTCACCTATGCGGTGGAGGGCAGCATCTTCGTCGCTGGCGCGGCGGTGCAGTGGCTGCGTGACGGTATCAAGCTGATCAGCCATGCGCGCGAGAGCGAGGCGTTGGCCGAAGCGACCGGCGAAGCCTGCGGCGTCTATCTGGTACCGGCTTTCACCGGCCTGGGCGCGCCGTATTGGGACCCCAAGGCACGTGGTGCCATCTTCGGCCTGACCCGCGACACCGGGATCAAGGAGATCGTCACCGCCGGTCTGCAATCGGTGTGCTACCAGACTCGCGACCTGCTCGAAGCCATGCGCCAGGATGGTGCTGCGGCGCCCAGCGCGCTGCGTGTCGACGGCGGCATGGTGGAGAACAACTGGGTCATGCAGTTTCTCGCCGACATCCTCGGCGTCAGCGTCGAGCGTCCCGAGGTCACCGAGACTACTGCGCTCGGCGTCGCCTACCTGGCGGGGCTTAAGCTCGGCCTGTATCAGGACCTCAACACCATCGCCAGCCACTGGCATCGGCAGCAGCGTTTCGAGCCGCGAATGAACGAGGCGCATCGCGAGCGTCTCTATGCCGGTTGGCTGGATGCGGTGAAACGGGTGCGCAGCGAAGCGTGAAGCGGCACGCTCTGTGGCGACGCAGCGGCGCTTGCGTGTTGCTGTTGCTGCTGCTTGGCAGTGGGTTGGCACGGGCCGAGAAACTGGTGATCGCCGGTGATCTGTGGTGCCCGATCAACTGTGCCGCTGATGCCGAGCAAAGCGGCATTTTTGTCGAGCTGGCCGAGCAGATATTTGCCGAGTCCGGCATCGAGGTGGAGTACCGCGTCATCAACTGGGCGCGTGCGGTGCACGATACCCGGCGCGGCAAGCTGGGGGCGTTGATCGGCGCCGGGGTGCAGGATGCGCCGGACTTCATCTTCACGCCCACGGCTCCCGGTGTGTCGCGCATGTGCTTCTACGCTCTGCGCGGCGGAACCTGGCGTTACCAGGGGCTGAAGTCGTTGCAGGCCGTACGTCTTGGCGCGATCAACGGCTACAGCTATGGCGCCGAACTCGATCTGTATCTGCGCGAGCACCATGACCTGGCTCGGGTGCAACTGATGACTGGCGACCGCGCGCTGCAGAGCAATTTGCGCAAGCTGCGTCACGATCGCATCGATGTGTTGGTAGAAAATGCCTGGGTGATGCAGGCGTTGCTCGGTGAACACTATCTGCACGGCGATGTCGTCGAAGTGGGTTGCCGTCAGCCAGATATACCCATCTACCTGGCATTCGCCCCAGGGCTGGCTGATAGCGCGCGTTATGCACGGCTGTTCGAGCAGGGGCTGCTGCGCTTTCGCGAGGACGGGCGCATGGACGAACTGTTACGGCGTTACGGCCTCCGTTGAGCCTTACTGTTCGGGGAAAATACAGACCGTCTGTACGTGGTTCGGCTTCGGTTAACTGGGCATGCTCTGCTTTCACAACTATGGCCAGGAACGCCCCATGTCCCTCGAATTTCACCAGATCGACGCCTTCACCGATCAGCCCTTCGCCGGTAACCCTGCCATTGTCTATCGCCTTGACCGCTGGCTCGATGAGGCGCTGATGCAGCGCATCGCCGCCGAGCACAATCTGGCGGAGACGGCATTCGTGGTGAAGGAGGGCAGGGCCTGGCATATCCGCTGGTTTACCCCGGTCAGCGAGGTACCGCTCTGCGGACATGCCACCCTGGCTGCGGCCAAGGTGCTGTTCGACGTCTATCGGGAACCGGCCGAGGTGCTGGATTTCAACTGCTTGTCCGGAGCGCTGCAGGTCACCCGGCAGGGCGATCGTCTGGAGCTGGATTTCCCGGTGCGGCGCGTGGAATTGGTGGTGCAGCCTCTACACGATCAGGCCGAATGTGCGCTGGAGCGCCAGGTCGAGCAGGTGCTGGCACTGCGCAACGGCGATGGCAGCGTGCAGGAGCTGATGGTGGTGCTGGGCTCCGAGGCCGAGCTTCGCGAGCTGAAGCCCAATCTGCCGGCGCTGGCCACCCTGCCTGGGCTCGGTGTGTTGGTGACTGCCGGCGGGCAAAAGCACGACTTTGTCTCGCGCTACTTCGCGCCGAGCATTGGTATCGATGAAGACCCGGTGACCGGCTCGACGCACTGCATGCTGGTGCCGTACTGGGCCGAGCGTCTGGGGCGTACCACGCTGAGTGCCTTCCAGTGTTCGGCGCGCGGTGGTGAGCTGCTCTGTCGTCTGGAGGGCGAACGGGTGAGGATCGCTGGCCACGCGCGGCATATCGCCAGCGGCCAGCTGATGCTCTGATCAGTTGCTGCTGACCCGGCGCACGCCACTTGATTCGCTCAGCTGCAATTGTGCGGCGACGCTGCCGAGAGCCGGAAAGGCCACCAGATGATCGGCGGCGACGCGGATGCCCACTTCGTCGCCCGGCTGGTGGTCGGCATGGCTGGGGAAGATCGATTCCAACTGGCTGCCGGTCGGCAGTTGCAGGCGGTAGAGCGTCGCAGCGCCGAGGAAGGTCTTGCCAACGATGCGCGCCTTCAGCTCGCTGCGCTCGTCCGGGACAATGTCGTCCGGGCGCAGCAAGACGTCCACCGCACTACCCTGAGCCCAGGTATAGGCACGGTTGCCGCGGATCATGCCGAGTTCGGTCTGCACCGTTTCCGGGCCGAGCAACTGGCCGCGAATGAAGTAACCCTGGCCGATGAAGCTGGCGACGAAAGGCGTCAGCGGCTCGTGATAGAGGTTGAACGGTGTGTCCCACTGCTCCAGACGACCCGCGTTGAACACGCCGACGTGGTCGCTGACGGCGAAGGCTTCTTCCTGATCGTGAGTGACCAGGATGGCGCTGGTGCCACGTGCCTTGAGAATTTCTCGTACTTCATGGCTCAGACGCCTGCGCAGTTCGCCATCGAGGTTGGAGAAGGGTTCGTCGAGTAGCAGCAATTTCGGTTCCGGCGCCAGAGCGCGGGCCAGGGCGACGCGCTGCTGCTGACCACCGGACAGCTCGTGCGGGTAGCGTTTGGCCAGGTTACCGAGTTTGACCAGCTCCAGCAGCTCTTGAGTGGCGCGCTCGGCGTTGGGCTGTTTGCGGATACCGAAGGCGACGTTCTCCGCCACGCTCAGGTGGGGGAACAGGGCGTAATCCTGAAACACCATGCCGATATGGCGTTTCTCCGGCGCCAGGGTAAAACCGGCGCGGGAAATCACTTCACCTGCCAGTTCGATCTCGCCTTCCAGGATCGGCTCGAAACCTGCAATGGCGCGCAGTGTGGTGGTCTTGCCGCAACCCGATGGGCCGAGCAGGCAACCGATATCACCAGCGTTGAGGTGCAGGTCGAGATCCTGCACCACCTTGTGCGCGTGGTAGCCGCAGTTCAGTCCGCGTAGCTGCAGCAGGGGCTGGCTCATGCGTGGTGGTACGCCGGCTCGACTAGCATCTCCAGCAGCGCCTTCTGGGCGTGCAGGCGGTTCTCGGCTTGATCCCATGCCACTGAGCGCGGGTCGTCGAGCAGGTCGAAGCTGATTTCTTCGCCACGGTGCGCCGGCAGGCAGTGCATGAACAGCACGTCTTCGGCGGCGGTGTCGAGCAGCTCGCGGGTGACCTGGTAAGGACGGAACAACGCCATGCGCTGCTCGGCTTCGTCTTCCTGACCCATGGAGGCCCACACGTCGGTGCTGACCAGGTGGGCGCCGGCCACGGCTTGGCGCGGGTCGCGCACGACCTGCACACGCTCGCCGGCCAGAGCGAGGAAGCGCGCGTCCGGCTCGTAGCCGGCAGGACAGGCGACCTTCAGCTGGAAGTCGAACTGCATCGCCGCTTCGATGTAGGAGTTGCACATATTGTTGCCATCGCCGATCCAGGCCACCGTCTTGCCGGCGATGCTGCCGCGGTGTTCGAGGAAGGTCTGCATGTCGGCCAGCAACTGGCAGGGGTGCAGGTCGTCGGACAGGCCGTTGATGACTGGCACCCTCGACTTGGCGGCGAACTCGGTAAGGTTACTGTGGGCGAAGGTGCGAATCATCACCGCGTCGAGCATGCTCGACATGACGATGGCAGCATCGCCGATCGGCTCGCCACGACCCAGTTGGGTGTCGCGCGGCGAGAGGAAGATGGCCTGGCCGCCGAGCTGGATCATGCCGGCTTCGAAGGACAGGCGGGTGCGCGTCGAGGCCTTCTCGAAGATCATGCCCAGTACGCGATTCTTCAGCGGCTCGAAGAGTACGCCACGGTTGCGCAGATTCTTCAGCTCGATGCCTCGGCGGATCAGTCCCACCAGTTCGTCCGGTGTGTAATCCATCATCGAGAGAAAGTGTCTGACGCTCATCGTTAACTACCTTTATCACTACAGTTCGCAAGCCCGCAGTCGGGGATAAAACCGACAAAAACAGCAGAACTTGCGGCAGGAGGCCGCAGGGTGCGACGAAACAGGGGAAGGCGCGATCTTATAAGGAAATGACGAGACGGCGCAAATTGCCGCCCGCAGGCTTGCTTGATCCTGTTTTGTAAGCCTTTTCCCAATTCGGCGTAAGCGATGTCATAAAACTGAAATTATAGATTGCGCCGCTCTAGAATGGGCCTCTAGGATACCGCCGCCTTTCCGAGGCAATGCATTGCCCCCCGCAATGGGGGACATCCATGGAATATCTGTGCAAAGGAGTTTTGCATGAAACACGTAGCCTATGCTGCCACCTTGTCCGCCCTGGTCCTGCTGACTGGCTGTGCCAGCCAGAACGTCAGCCAGCCGACCGCACCACTGAATGGTGCCGTTAAAACCAACCTGAAAGCCGACGTGAAAGTAGGCGAATCCATCTCTGGCCAATCTTCGGTGAACATCCTGTTCGGTGTGTTCAAGCTCGGTGGTGATACTCAGTTCGCCGACGGCGTGACGTACGGTGGTGGTGAAGGTGGTTTCGCGCTGGGTCTCGACCCGGTTGCTTCTGCCAAGTCCGCAGCTGCTTACAAGGCTGTCAAGGCTTCGGGCGCCGACCTGATCGTCGCCCCGCGTTACGAAGTTAACGTTCAAGATTACTTCGTATACAAAACCGTTAACGTCAGCGTTACCGGCAAGAAAGGCACCGTTACCTCCATCCGTTGAACGGATCGGTAATTGCCTGAATCGGCAGGCTTGATGCCTGCCGATTCATGAGACGAACGCTGCTGGCGTCGCTCCCGCGCTCGGCCCATAGTTCAAGACCCGCGACCTGACCGGTCGTCTCGGATCAGAACAAGAGGCCAGGCCATGACCAAGTCCCTCCATTACCGTGCGTGTCATCTGTGCGAAGCCATCTGTGGACTCGCCATCGAAACCGAAACCCAGGCAGACGGCGCAACGCAGATTCGCTCGATCAAGGGCGATGCCCAGGACAGTTTCAGCCGCGGCCATATCTGCCCCAAGGCTGTGGCGCTGCAGGATATTCAGAATGACCCGGATCGCATTCGCCAGCCCATGCGCCGCGTTGGTGAGCAGTGGCAGGCCATCGGTTGGGACGAAGCTTTTGCTCTGGTGGCAGAGCGCCTGAGCACAATCCAGGCGGCACATGGGCAGAACGCCGTGGCGGTCTATCAGGGCAATCCCAGTGTGCACAACTACGGGCTGATGACCCACAGCAACTACTTTCTCGGCCTGCTGAAAACCCGCAATCGGTTTTCCGCCACGTCGGTTGACCAGTTGCCGCACCACCTGACCAGCCACCTGATGTATGGCCACGGCCTGCTGATTCCGATTCCCGACATCGATCACACTGACTTCATGTTGATCTTGGGCGGCAACCCGCTGGCTTCCAACGGCAGCATCATGACTGTGCCCGATGTGGAGAAGCGCCTGAAGGCCATCCAGGCACGTGGCGGCAGGTTGGTGGTGGTCGACCCACGGCGCAGCGAGACCGCGGCCATCGCTGATCAGCATCTGTTCGTGCGCCCCGGCAGCGATGCGGCGCTGCTGCTGGCGCTGCTCAACACCCTGTTCGAGGAAGGCCTGACGCGTGACAGCCATCTGCCGGTGGAAGGGCTGGAGCAGGTACGCGAGGCGATAGCCGGCTTCGATGCCGAAACCATGAGCGCGCGCTGTGGAGTGCCGGCCGAAACCATTCGGCAACTGGCGCGGGATTTCGCCGCAGCGAACAAGGCGGTGTGTTACGGCCGCATGGGGGTTTCCACACAGGCGTTCGGTACGCTGTGTCAGTGGCTGGTGCAGGTGATCAACCTGGTGACCGGCAACCTCGATCGCAGTGGCGGCGTGCTCTGCACGACGCCGGCGGTGGATCTGGTGGCGAGCACCTCCGGCGGGCATTTCAACCGCTGGCAGAGCCGGGTTTCCGGCCTGCCGGAATACGGCGGCGAGTTGCCGGTCTCGGTACTGGCCGAAGAGATGCTCACCCCCGGCGAAGGGCAGGTCCGCGCGCTGGTCACGGTGGCCGGCAACCCGGTGCTGTCCACGCCCAATGGGCGTCAGCTGGAACAGGCGCTGGACGGTCTGGAGTTCATGCTTTCGGTGGATTTCTACATCAATGAGACCACCCGTTATGCCGACCTGATCCTGCCGCCCACCGCGCCGCTGGAGCACGATCACTACGACACCACCTTCAATGTGTTCGCCGTGCGTAACGTCACCCGTTTCAACGAGGCAGTCTTGGCCAGGCCGGAGGGCGCACTGCACGACTGGGAAATCTTCGTCGGTCTGGCCAAGGCCTTCGCCGCGCGTAATGGCCTCGAGTTGAAACCGACCATGGCGCCTGAGCAGATGATCGACATGGGCCTGCGTTTCGGCCCCTACGGTGATGGTAGCGAGCGCAAACTCAGCCTGGCGGCCTTGCGCGAGCATCCGCATGGGCTCGACCTGGGGCCCTTGCAGCCGAATCTTGCTGCGCGCCTGAAAACGCCGAGCAAGGCGGTGCAGGTCGCGCCCGGGCTGCTGCTGGCCGATCTGGCGCGCTTTGCCGATCAGCAGCAGCCGGCTGCCCATGAGTTGTTGCTGATCGGCCGTCGTCACGTGCGCAGCAATAACTCCTGGATGCACAACTATCACCGCCTGGTGAAGGGCAAGCCGCGTCATCAGTTGCTGATGAACCCGGCTGATCTGGCCAGCCGTGGTTTGACCGATGGCCAGCGTGTGCAGGTGCGCTCGCGGGTGGGTAGTATCGAGGTGGAAGTGGCGGCCAGCGATGAGGTGATGGCTGGCGTGGTCAGCCTGCCGCATGGTTGGGGCCACGCTCGACCCGGTGTGCAGATGGATATCGCCCGTTCGCAGCCGGGTGCCAGCGCCAATGACCTGACCGACGAGCGTCAGCTCGATGCGCTGTCCGGCAATGCGGTGCTTAATGGTGTGCCGGTGGAGGTGGTCGCTGCGTAACGACCTGCTGCGCGTCGGCCCTGCTGCGTTAAAAACAGGCTCGGACTGCTCATTTACAACTTGTAAACTCCGCGTCCTCGCCTGTTTTTGCCTTGCATGGCTCTAGCTCGCTAGGTCGTAAACAGTTCTAGGGATGCTCGGCAAGGCCGAGCATTATGCTCGGCTTTTCGCTACAATCGCGCCACCGTGGCGACCGTTGGGTCGCGAAGTCTATGCTGAGGTGCCCCCATGGATATCATCGAAACCATCAAAGAGCAGATCGCCAACAACACCGTTCTGCTGTACATGAAAGGCTCGCCTAATGCGCCGCAGTGTGGCTTCTCCGCCCGTGCTGCCCAAGTGGTGATGGGTTGCGGCGAGAAGTTCGCCTACGTCGACATCCTGCAGAATCCGGAAATCCGTGCCAACCTGCCGAAGTACGCCAATTGGCCGACCTTCCCGCAGCTGTGGGTCGGCGGTGAGCTGGTCGGCGGTAGCGACATCCTCACCGAGATGTACGAGAAGGGCGAGCTGCAGACCCTGATCAAGGATGCCGTGAGCAAAGCCGGCGCCTGATCACTGCGCTTGCACAGCAAAGAACCCGCCTAGGCGGGTTCTTTCGTTTCTACAGGGCGCTGCGCGCTCCCGGTGCGTGAGCGTGGCCGCTACTTCTGCAGCCACTGGCCGTTCAACTGGATGAACTGCCCCTTGGGCGTGCGTTCGATGGCCTTCTTGCCGGCGATGGCTTCCACGTCGTTCAGGCTGATGCCATTGTCCTGCGCCACCTTCTGATACTCGGCGCGACGCGCCTGGTTTATCAGGCGGGCGATTTCATCGGCTTGGCCGCCGGGTTTGATCACGCCCAGGTAGCCATTGGGTTGTTCGCCCAACTGGCCGCTGGCCTTGGCATCGCCGAGGGCGCTCATGGCCTGGTTGAGGTTCAGTGCGTAGGCCGGCAGGCTGAGGGTCAGCGCCAGCAGCAGGGTCGAAATGTATCGAATCATCGTCTCTCTCCATAGAACCTGTTCATACCGACATGGCGGTCTCAAAACAGACCACTGTCTTCGTTGAATACGCTGTCCAGAGCCTTGTCCACCTTGATGTAGATTTCGTGCTCGACCTTGACGTTCAGGTTGATGTTGATCGGTTCGTTCGGCATCGCCAGTTGTACCGTCGGGGTACAGGCCTGGCACAGCAGCCCCAGGCTCAGGACTGTGAGGAGGCGGTACGTGCGCATGGCGCTACTCCTTTGGTTCTTGAGGGACACGCTGGCGCATCCATTGCTGAATCCGTTGCTGGATGATGCCGCTTACCTTGTCGGTCAGTTGCAGGCTGGCCAGCAAGGCCGGAATGTCTTCTTCCAGATTGATGTTGAAGTGGATGGGCCGGCCTTTCTCGATGGCCGGGTTCTGTCCGTGCAGGCGCATGCCCAGCAGCAGTTTGCCGGACGGATCATAGTCGACGCTACTGCTTAGCTGATCGTAGTGAAAGTCTTCCAGTGCGTCAGTGACCAGCTTCATGCCGGGGTTGGCCTGACCCATGGCGCGAATGCGTGGTGAATGAAAACTCAGTCGCCCACCCGGTGACCGCGCTTCGATCAGGCCCTTCTCGATGCTGATGGCTCCATCCATGCGCAGCGGCAGGGTGCCGTCGATCAGCCCGCTACCGGCCAGCCCTTCGGCCGGATAGGCGCGAAACAGTTCCTGCAGATCCAGGCCGCTGAGCTGCAGGGGCAGCAACTGGCTGGGTTGCTCCAGCGCCCAGGTTGCGGGCGCCAGGCTCAGGCTGCCGCCCAGAATGCCCAGTTCGGCGCGCTGGTGGGTCAGGCTGCCCGCCAGCGGCTCTTGCAGGCTGGCCCGGTAGCTGGCCTGCAGCTGCAAAGGGCCGAGCTCGATGCCGGGGTCGAGCTGCCTGGCACTCAACCGAGGCAGGTCGAGGCGAAGTCGGTCACCGGTCAACTGCAGCTGCAGCTCGGCATCGAGACCGCTCAAGGTGGTGCGGTCATAGATGCCGGCCAAGCCCTTGCCTGTCAGGCTGGCCCTGAGTTGCAAGGGCTTGCTGCTGGGTATTTGCAGGTCGGCCTCGGCCTGAACGCGGCCGTTGTCCAGCGCCAGCAGCGGCGGCCAGTCGAACAGGGTTTGTGCCAGTGGATTGCCGGCGCGCAGGAACAACTCGTCCAGAGTGGCGTTGATGTTCAGCGCATTGGCCGTGTTGGTCAGGCGCAGCGCCATGCTCAGGCCCGAATCGGCCAGTAGTGCACCGTCGAGGGTCTGGCTGCCGTTGTCGGCCTGTATGCGTCCCTGCCATTGCCAGCCTTGCGCCTGCAATTGGGGATGGTGCAGGCGCTGGATACGCAGACCCAGCGGGCCGGACAGAGTGGGTGCACTCGGGGCACCGATCAGGCTGAGGCCGGCCAGCGTCGCCTGGGTTTGTTGCAGGTCCAGCTCGGCGCTGCGCAGGCGCTGGATGTCGATACGGGAGCTGTCGGCCAGGGTGAGCTGCAATTGCTGCGCCGTGACGCGGCCCTGAAGGCCAAGGTTCAGGCGCAGGTCATCGAGACGGCTGTCATCCAGGTCCACGCGTGTGCTACGAGACTCGAGCTGCAGGTGTCGGACTTCGAGTGCCCAGTCGGGGGATTGGTGCAGGGCGAGCTCGGCATCCGCCTGCAGTTCCAGCGGGCCTTGGCCGCTGACCTTCAACTGCAGGGCCAGCGCCTCATCGACATCGCTGTCCAGTGGCGTGAGGTGCAACTGCAATTGCTGCGGCCGCAGCCCGTTCGGCAGTGACGCCAGCCAGGGCGCGTCCTGCGTGTCGAGCTGCAGTTGGCCGTTCAAGCGACGGGCCTGCCATCTTCCCAGGGTGTTGCGTAGATCGAGCGCCAGTTCACCACTGACCAGGCCGACACCGGGAAGCGGCCAGGGGTGCGGTATGTGCGTGTCGACCTGCAGCCATCCGGAGGTTTCCAGCAGTTTGCTGAGCGTAGCGGTGCTCTGCGGCACCTGCAGTTGCCACTGAGCGTTCATGCCGGCTTGGCGGGGCGTGGCCGGTAGAGCGGCAGCGTCGAGCCGCGTCCACTCGCCCAGCCACTCGGCGAGCCAGGCCATGTCCTGCAGCGCGGTAACCTCAAGCTCGCCGCTCCATTGCAGGGCATCGGCCTGAGCCTGCAAGTCGCTATGCAGGGCGATCTGCGGCTGATCGTCGAGGTGCAGGTTCATCTGCAGCTGTCGCTGGCTGTTCAGCTCGCTGCCCAGTCCGGTCAGTTGGGCTTGCAACTGCGCCCTGTGTGCTCCGCGCAGCAGCAGCGTCTGCAATTGCAAGGTATCGTCCAGAAAACGCAGATCGATGTCGCCCTGCAGTGCGCAGCGGCCGCTGCTGCAGGGCAGTTGCGCCTGGGCGTTGCGCAGTTCGATGTGCCGTGGAAGCCATGGCAGGGCATTGCTCAGGGTTTGCAGGAGGCTGGTCAGATCGCTGTCGTTCCGGCTCTCGGACTCTCCCAGGGTGGGTTGCCATGACAGGCGCAAATCCTGGGCAACCAGGCGGTAGCGAGGTGCTTCACGGGCCAGCCAGTAGAGACGCAACTGACCGCTTTGCACCTGCAGCTCGCCGTCACGGTGCTGGACCAGGCTTGCACCCTGAAACTGCAGGCCGCGCCAGGACAGACCCAGTCGCTGCCAGTCCAGCTCGATGTGCTGTTGCTCGAGCAGGTGCTGCATGCGGTAGCCGACATAGCAGGCCAGTAGCGACAGCAGCGCCAGTATCGCTACGCAGGTGCTCAGCCAGAAACGCCGGCGGCTCATGAGTGTTCCTTGCTCGGTGCGGTCCACTGGACGGTACCCCATGCTCGAGTGAGTGCCAAGCGGCTTTCCATGCTATTGTGTATTTACAGCTTTTAATATTTATTTTGTCGTAAACGAGCGAAGGAGGATGTGATGAGTGCCGTGACTCGCTCTCAGCCCGATGCCGATGCGGTACTGGCCAAAGCCCTGCTCAATACCCGTGAGCATTTGGGGCTGACGCAGCAGGAGCTGGCCGATATCGTCGGCGTTCACCGCAGTGCCGTCAGCCGTTGGAGCGAGCAGGGCGGTTTGCGTCCGCAGAGCAAGACCGGCGAGTTGGCGCTGTTGCTGATTCGCGCCTATCGCGCGCTGTTTGCCCTGTTTGGCGGCAATCAGCAGGACATGCGCCATTTCCTGCGCACCGAGAATCACCATCTGGCTGGTGTGCCGCTGCAGCAGATGAGTCAGGTGCAGGGGCTGGTGCGCGTCGTCGAATATCTGGACGCCATTCGTGGCAAGGTCTGAGCACAGGTAGGGGGCGCCATGCGCACCGATTATCGACGCGGTTCGCGGCAGTGATATGAGGCAGGGAGGGATCACCATGGATATCTGGCAACTATGCGACGGCGAACGGCAGGTTCGACCGTTACGCGGCAAGCTGCTGCGCATGGTGGAGAGCCAGGCGCAGGTCGCGACACTGCAACTGGTGGATAATCTGGCCGAACAGGCCCTGCTCGAAGAACTGCTTGAGAGCAGCAAGCCGCCGCTGCCGGAGGCTGCCGAGCCACTGCACTATCTGCTCAAGACGCCGTTTCGTTATCCACCGCTACGTTGGGGCTCGCGGTTCGGCACCGCGCACGAACCCAGTCTGTTCTACGCGGCCATGCGCCTGGAAACGGCGATGGCCGAGGCTGCTTACTACCGCTTCGTACTGTGGAGCGGCATGGTCACCGCGCCGCCCAGTGGCCGTATTCTCTCCGAGCACTCCACGTTCGAGGCGCGTTACCGCGTCGAGCGCGGTATCCAGTTGCAACAGCCACCTTTCGATCAACATGACGCACTGTTGGCCCACCCCAGCGATTACCGAGTATCTCAGCGCCTGGGGGCGGTAATGCGTGCGGTCGGTATCGAGGCGTTCGAGTACCGTTCGGCGCGCTGTCCTGACGGTGGCAGCAATGTCGCGCTGTACGTGCCGGCTGCGTTCGCGGAAAAGCGCCCGCGCAATCTCACGGCCTGGTTGTGCGAAACCACGGGCGAGTATGTGGCGTTCAAGCATGCGCAGACGCCGGATCAGCCGCGCTTGTTTCACCGGGAGCAATTCCTGGTGCAGGGGCAATTGCCGCGCCCCGCGTAACGTCTGCATTGGCGCGGCAGATGCCCCGAAACAGAGCGCTGCGCGGATCTGTCGCAGGGAGTTGTGCACAATGCTGAAGCAGGCTGCCATATCACTGTCAGAAACGCCGCTAAACGTTTGATTTTTCGTGGTTGATTTTTAAGTCAATGAAAAATATGAATTTTTTCGTTGGTGAAAAAATCGACAGTTTGACTGAGAGCCCCACAGCATCAGGCCTGTGACTTCTTTCGCCCAAGTTGTTCACGGAGTTATCCACAGCTTCTGTGGATTGTGAGGGAACTCTTTTCTACCGCCGCAATCGATCCGGCAGGCAAGACTTTACCTTCGAGAAAAAAGGAGTAGAGTGGCGCGCCCCGGCAGTCACCCTCCTTTATTTATGCCTCGCGCTTTGCCTTCTTCAGCCCTCGCAACTCGTTCCGGTTCTTCTCGTCTGCCCATGCGCGTTGCGCTTTGGTTGCTCGACAGTCCACGTCTGGGACAAACGCCGAGCGTCAAACGCATCGCCGGCAACCTGCTCAAGCAGCCTGCCCGTAAAGGCTGTGTGCAGGCGCAAAGCCGGTTGGGCCAATTGCTCTGTCGCGATTGCGGTAATACCCGTGATCGCCGCATCGGTTATGAACTGCTGCGCCAGGCTGCTCGCGCGGGCGACCGTAGTGCTCAGCTTGAGCTGGAGCGTCTGTCGCGCTGATTGCGTGCTGGCTTCGTGTAAAACGTCGGCTGGTTATACTGCATGGCGATCAAACATGGAGCGTCTATGCCAATCGATCCCCTGTCTCTTGCCGTCGGCGCCGTCGTTGCGCTGGTTCCGTTAATAGCTGGCCTTTGGTCCTTGCAGCGCAGGCTGGCTCGCGAGCAAGGCGAGCAGGCGCTGCTGCAGGAACGACTGGAGCATGTGCAACTGGGCCAGGCCGGTTTGCTGGCTCAGCTCGATGCCTGTCGCACTGAGTTGGCCGAAGTCAGCGAGATCAAGGTGGAACAGCAGACCGAGCTGGCCGGCTTGCGTCGTGAGAATGAGTGGCTGCAACAGGAGCGGCAGATTGCGCGTGAGGCCGCGCAGTCCTGGAACCAGCAACGCGAACGCAACGAAGCCGAATTGCGCCGCCTCACTGCCGAGTGTGCGGCGTTGGCTGCTGAATTGCAGGAGAACCGCGACAATCAGCAACAGCGCCTTGATGATTTGCAGGGCGCGCGCAACGAGCTGCGTGCCCAGTTCTCCGAGCTGGCGACGAAGATCTTCGATGAACGCGAGCAGCGTTTCGCCGAGACCAGTCAGCAGCGCCTCGGCCAGTTGCTCGACCCACTCAAGGAACGTATCCAGGCGTTCGAGAAGCGCGTGGACGAGAGTTACCAGCAAGAGGCGCGCGAGCGCTTTTCCCTGAGCAAGGAGCTGGAGCGTCTGCAGCAGCTCAATCAGCGCCTGGGCGACGAGGCGACCAATCTGACCCGTGCACTCAAGGGCCAGAAGACCCAGGGCAACTGGGGCGAGTTGGTGCTGGAGCGGGTATTGGAACATGCCGGCCTGGAAAAGGGGCGTGAGTACCACACTCAGGTCAGCCTCAAGGGCGCTGGTGGCGAGCGCTTTCAGCCTGATGTGCTGATCCGCCTGCCGGGCGACAGACAGGTGATCGTTGATGCCAAGGTCAGCCTCAGCGCCTATCAGCAGTACGTTGTGGCTGCGGACGAGCCGATTCGCCAGCAGGCGCTGAAGCAACATCTGATCTCGCTACGCAGTCACCTCAAGGGCCTGTCCGGCAAGGATTATCAGCGCCTGGAAGGTTTGCACAGCCTGGATTTCGTCCTGCTCTTCGTGCCGATCGAGGCGGCCTTCGCCGCGGCGTTGCAAGCCGAGCCGGACTTGTTCCAGGACGCCTTCGAGCAGCAGGTGGTGATCGTCAGTCCGACCACCTTGCTGGCTACCCTGCGGGTGATCGACAGCCTCTGGCGCCAGGAGCGCCAGGGCCAGAACGCGCGCGAGATTGCCGAACGTGCTGGTCAGCTGTACGACAAGTTCGTTGCCTTTGTCGCCGATCTGGACGAGATGGGCAGTCGTCTGCAGCAATTGGACAAGGCTTACGCCAGTGCTCGCAACAAGCTGGTGGACGGTCGCGGCAACCTCATTGGCCGTGTGGAAAACCTCAAGCTGCTCGGCGCCCGCGCGAGCAAGAGCCTGCCGGGCGAGTTGCTCGAACGCTCTGCCGATCTGCCTGCGCTGGACGAACTGGACGAGTGAGCTGCAGTCATAGGCGATTGTGACGAGTAGGGGCGCGCGCACCGTCGTCAACTGCCCCCTGACCGCGCAACACCAGTCGAGTAGGGCGGGTGCAACCCGCCATTGACACGGCCTACAAGAGCCAAGGGAGTAGCCGTCGCCAACTCCCCCTAACCGCGCAACACCAGATGACGGCTGAGCAGGGCGCGCAGGGCCGCAGGTTTTACCGGTTTGGGCAGGTAGTCGAGGCCGGCGGCATGCACCTCGGCGATCAGCTCCGGGCGACCGTCGGCGCTGATCACCACGCCTGGCACCGGTTCGCCCAGGCGCGTGCGTAGCCAGGCCATCAGTTCGGTACCGGTTTCGCCCTCGTCGAGGTGGTAGTCGACCAGCGCCAGCTGCGGATGCACATCTTCGCTGAGCAGGTACTCGCACTCCAGACGATTGCGCGCCGTCCACACCTGGCAGCCCCAGCGTGACAGCAGGCTGTGCATGCCGGTGAGGATGCTGTCTTCGTTGTCGATGCAGATCACCTGGGTGCCCTGCAGAGGGTGGCCATCCACCGCCGGTGCGGCTGGGCCTTGCGGCTTCGGCGCCGGTTTTCTCGCCAGCGGCACGCTGACGCTGAATACGCTGCCTTTACCTGGCCAGGAACGCACTTCCAGTCGATGGGCGAGCACGCGGCAAAGACCGTCGGCAATCGCCAACCCCAGGCCCAGGCCTTTCTCTGCACGAGTCTGGTGACTGTCCAGGCGCTTGAACTCTTCGAATATCACCTTGCGCTTGTCTTCGGGGATACCCATGCCGCGGTCCCAGACCTCCAGGCGCAACTGTCCGCCTTCACGGCGCACGCCCAGCACCACGCGGCCCTTGGCGTAGCGGAAGGCGTTGGTCAGGAAGTTCTGCAAGACCCGGCGCAGCAGTTTGATGTCACTGTCGATCCACTGCCGGCTGCCGTGCACACGCAGGTCGATACCCTGTTCGGCAGCCAGCACGCCGAACTCGGCGGCGAGGGTATCGAACAGGCTGGAGAGGGCGAAGGCGTGACGATCCGGGGTGATTCGCCCGTTCTCCAGGCGCGAGATATCCAGCAGGTCGGTGATCAGGTCCTCGGCTGAACGCAACGAGCTGTCCAGATGTCGGACCAGCTCCTGAGCTTCGTTGGGCAGTGCGTCATCCTGGTGGGCCAGCGCCGCTGAGAACAAACGGGCTGCATTGAGTGGTTGCATCAGGTCATGGCTGACCGCGGCGAGGAAGCGCGTTTTCGACTGGTTGGCGGCTTCGGCGTGGGCCTTGGCTTCGGTCAGTGCCTGGTTCAGTTTCGACAGCTCAAAGGTGCGTTCGGCGACCCTTCGTTCGAGGCTTTCGTTGGCCTCCTTGAGGGCGCGCTCGGCTTCGCGGAACTCGGTGATATCGGTGAAACTCATGACGAAACCGCCACCCGGCATGGGGTTGCCGATCAGTTCGATCACCCGGCCGTTGGGGAAGACCCGCTCATAGCTGTGCGCAGTACCCTGGCGCATCCAGTACAGGCGTTTGGCGACGTTCTCTTCGAGGTCGCCGCCGCCGAGCATGCCGCGCTCGGCATTGAAACGGATGATCTCGGCTATCGGTCGACCGACGTAGATCAAGCCTTCGGGGTACTCGAACAGCTCCAGGTAGCGGTGGTTCCAGGCCACCAGACGCAGGTTCTGATCGACCACGCTGATGCCCTGGGTAATATTCTCGATCGCCCCCTGCAGCAGGGCGCGGTTGAACTGCAGCACCTCGCTGGCTTCGTCGACGATGCGCACCACGTCCTCGACCTGCATCTCGCGGCCTTCGATGGCGGCCTTGACCACCGCTCGGGTCGAGGAGGCGCCAAGGACACCAGCGAGCAGGCGCTCGGTGTGGGCGATCCATTCGCTGTTGGCCGGCTGGTTAGGGTCGAAGTCCTTGCCTTTGCCCTGGCGCAGAGCGAAGCGGGTAAAACTCTGATGTGCGCGTTCTTCGCCGACGAAACGGCTGGACAGTATCAGCAGGTCGGCCACCTGCACCGCCAGCAGGCTGCGGCTACTGGGTTTGGTGCCCAGGTCATGGCCGATGAAGCGCCCGGCCTGCCAGTGTTCGGAAACGCGCGTGCGCGAGAACCAGGAAACCCAGGCGAACAGGAGCATATTGCCAGCCAGCGACAGCACCACGCCGCGCGTCAGCGGGTCGACATGCAGGCCGATGGGGGCGTAGAGCAGGGTGGTCAGGCCGGGGAAGCTGTCCAGCGACCAGCCCATGCCACGCGCTGCCAGCGGCAACACCAGGGTGTAGAACCAGAGCATGGCGCCAAAGATCAGGCCGGCGAACACGCCGCGGCGGTTGGCCTGTTTCCACACCAGTGCGCCGAACATGGCGGGGGCCAGTTGGCCGATGGCGGCGAACGAGACCTGGCCGATCGTGGCCAGGCTGGCGCCCTCGCCGAGCAGGCGGTAGCAGACGTAGGCCAGCAGCAGGATCAGCACGATGCTGACCCGGCGCGCGGTGAGCATCCAGTGGCGGAAGGCCTCGAACGGCCGTTCGGTACTCTGCCGGCGCAGCAGCCAGGGCAGCAGCATGTCGTTGGAGATCATGGTCGACAGTGCCACCGAGGCGACGATCACCATGCCGGTAGCTGCCGACGCGCCGCCGATGAAGGCCAGTACCGCCAGGCCTGGATGGGCTTCGGCCAAGGGCAGGCTGATGACGAAGGAGTCCGGTGTCACGCCGGCCGGTAGCAGCATCTGGCCGGCGAGGGCGATGGGCACGACGAACAAAACGGCCAGCACCAAGTAAGCAGGGAATACCCAGCGCGCCAGGCGCAGGTCCTTGGGCTCGATGTTCTCCACCACGGTGACATGGAACTGCCGCGGCAGGCAGACGATGGCGATCATCGCCATGCCAGTCTGCACCAACATCGCCGGCCAGTTCACCGCCTCGTTCCAGAACTCGTCCAGCTCGGCGGTGTTGTGCGCCTGCTCGAGCAGGTCATTGAAACCGTTGTACAGGCCGAAGGTGACGAAGGCGCCCACGGCGAGGAAGGCCAGCAGCTTGACCAGCGATTCGAACGCGATCGCCAGCACCATGCCGCGGTGGTGCTCGGTGACGTCGAGGTTGCGCGTGCCGAACAGAATGGTGAACAGCGCCAGTGCCAGCGACACGATCAGCGCCGTGTCCTGCGCGCTGGTGCCGGTGTCCAGTGCGTGCTCGCCGATCAGCAGGTTGACCCCGAGGACGATGCCCTTGAGCTGCAGTGCGATATAAGGCAGCACGCCGACCAGGCAGATCAGCGCCACGACGATGGCGAGCGACTGCGACTTGCCGTAGCGCGCGGCGATGAAGTCGGCGATGGAGGTGATGTTCTCCTGCTTGCTGATCATCACCATCTTCTGCAGCACCCAGGGCATGGTCAGCAGCAGGATGATCGGGCCGAGGTAGATCGGCAGGAACGACCATAACTGTTCGGCGGCCTGGCCGACGGCGCCGAAGAAGGTCCAGCTGGTGCAGTACACGGCCAGCGACAGTGAGTAGACCCAGGCGCGAATCTTCGGCGGCATGGGTGCGCTGCGGCGGTCGCCATAGAAAGCGATGGCGAACAGAATGGCCATGTAGAGGAGAGCGACCGCGGCGATCAGCCCGGGGGACAGCGACATGCAGACTCCGAAGCGTGCAGTGAAACGAAATGAGCCAGGCCGCCGAGGCGAGGCCGATGCTGATCAGTGTTGCACAAAGCCGGGCGCTGTCGGCTGCGACCAAGGTCGCAGCCAGGCAGGCGTGCTTTGCGACAGGACTCGATTGTGCCAAAGCCTGGGGGCTGATAGTTTGGCCCGTTTGCGATTCTGCCCAAGGAAGGACCCTGAGGAAGCCCTATGTTCAAGCCGCAGTTGGTGACTTTGCAACGTGGCGCTCTGCGCCTGGAACCGCTTTCCGACGCCGATATCCCCGCGCTGGTGGCGCTGGCCGAAGCCAACCGGGAGGAACTGCTGTACATGAGCGGTACCCAGCGACTGGATTGGTACCGCAGCGCTCTGGCCGATATGCGCGAGCAGCGTGCACTGCCGTTCGTCATTCGCCTGGGTGACGAGTTGGTGGGCACCACCCGCTTCGCCGACTTCATGAATGCCCTTCCGGCCTGTGAAATCGGCTGGACCTGGCTCGACCGACACCAGCATGGCCGCGGATTGAACACCAGCATCAAGTATTTGATGCTCAGGCACGCTTTCGAAAACTGGGGCATGGTCCGCGTGCAACTGAAAACTGCCGCCAGCAACCTGCGTTCGCAACGCGCCATCGAGAAGCTGGGTGCCGTTCGTGAAGGATTGCTGCGCAACCATCGCCGTCTGGCCGACGGCCGTCTCGATGACACCCTGCTGTACAGCATCACCGATATGGAATGGCCGGCGCTGCGTGAGGCCATGGAGGCGGGCTTCAGCGCCTGACTCTCATGCACAGTCGCGAGCAGACCCGCTTCTGGCAAGCCTCCGCATTGAGCGGCGTCGAGCTGTTGCAGGCGCGCTACCTTGAACAACGCTTCGCACCTCACGTGCATGAAGGTTTTGTGTTCACCGTGATAGAACATGGTGCCCAGCGTTTTCATCATCGCGGCTGTGATCACCTGGCACCTCAGGGCAGCATGGTGCTGATCAACCCTGACGAAGTGCACACCGGCTCCAAGGCGCACGAAGACGGTTGGCGCTATCGCGGTTTCTATCCTGATAACGCCCAGGTACTGGGGGCGCTGCAGGAGCTGGGCCTGGCCAAGGCCGGTATGCCGTCGTTTTCCTTCAGCGTGCTGCATGATCCGCGTTTGCACGCGGCCTTTCTGCAGTTGCATCAGCTGCTCGAGGGCGGTGCTGAGGCGCTGCAGCAGCAACTGGCCTGGCGTGAGGCGATCCTGCTGCTGTTTCAGCATCATGCACAGCTTGCCGAACCGCCTGCCCCTGGACGCGAGCCCTGGGCAGTGGCGTGCGCCAAGCAGATGCTCGCCGAGCGGCTGATCGAGCCGCCCACGCTGGAGGAACTGGCGGCTGCGGTCAATCTTTCACCGTTTCATTTCGCTCGAGTGTTCCGCCGCGCGACCGGTTTGCCGCCGCATGCCTGGCTCAAGCAGCGGCGCCTCGAGCAGGCGCGGGCGATGCTCAAGGGCGGTTGTGCGGCGGTCAGCGTGGCGATGCAGTTGGGCTTCGCCGATCAGAGCCACCTGTCGCGACAGTTCAAGCAGGTCTATGGCGTGACTCCGGGTGAGTACCGCAGTGGCGTGGTACGGGGTTCGTAGGGGGCGCCGTGCGCACCAGCAGCCCGAACCTTTCTCCGGTGCGCACGGCGCACCCTACCGAACGGTAACAGCTGCCATAAAAAAGCCGGCGCTCCTTGCGGAGGCGCCGGCTTTTTCAGCCCGCTACATCGATCAGAATTCGTGATCGGCGGTGTCCGGGTTCAGGTCGCTGATGCCCAGCTTGCCCGCAGCCTGCTCGATGGCGCCGGTCTGCTTGACCAGCGCAGCGATGGCGTCACGTACCAGTTGCTGGCCTTCGGTGTTGCCTTGCGCGATCAACTGGTCGAAGTGCACGTTGTTCTTCTCGGCGCTGTCGACCAGCACCTGCAGCTTGGCTTCGGTTTCCTGCAGGTCGGCCTTGAGGGTGGCATCGGCCTGGGCGTCAGCCTTGGCCACCAGCTCGGACAGGCTTGGGCCGGTCAGGATGCTGCCGTCGACCTTCTTGTACTCGCCCAGGTAGACGTTACGAATGCCTTTACCGTTGTAGAAGTGCGAGTTGTGGGTGTTGTCGCTGAAGCAGTCGTGCTCGTCTTCGGTGGAGTTGGCTTCCAGCGCGACCTTCATGCGCTCGCCCGCCAGTTCGCCGAGCGACAGGCTGCCCATGCCGAACAGCATCTTGCGCAGACCGTTGTCGGCCGACTCGGCGACCAGTTCGCTGCGGTAGTTGCCTTCCACGCCGTCTTTCCACTGCTCGACCATGTCGTTCAGGTCGCTCACCAGCAGGTCGGTAGCTGCCTTGAGGAAGGCGCGGCGGCGCTCGTTGTGGCCACCGGTAGCGCCTTCACCCACTACATAGTCGGTGTAGGGGCGCTCGCCGGCGCCTGGCTCGGTGCCGTTGAGGTCCTGGCCCCAGAGCAGGAATTCGATGGCGTGGTAGCCGGTGGCGACGTTGGCTTCGGAGCCGCCTAGCTCGTTCAGGCTGGCCAGCAGCTCGCCAGTGATTTCGCTGACGTCAACCTTGTCTTCGCCAACCTGGATCTCGGTATTGGCGATGATATTGGCTTGCGCGCCCGGGTTGCCCAGGGCGTGCTGGTAGTCTTCGGCCACGTAGTCGATCAGGCCTTCGTCCAGCGGCCAGGCGTTGAGCTGACCTTCCCACTCGTCGACCACCGGGTTACCGAAACGGAACACTTCGGTCTGCATGTACGGCACGCGTGCGGCCAGCCAGGCTTCGCGCGCAGCGTTCAGGGTCGCTTCGCTGGGATCGGCAAGCAGTGCATCGACGGCAGTCTGCAGGGTCTTGCCGGTGCTGGCGGCGTCGCTGAACACGGCCAGGGCCAGATCGGCGTAATGGTTGACCACGGCCTTCGCCGCTGCTTCGTCGACCTTCGCCGCAGTGGCTGGCGCCGTGCTCTCGGTGGTGGCAGCAGGTGCAGCTGCCTGGGTCGCGGGGGCTTTGTCTTCGCCACAGCCAGCGAGGGAAATGGCGATGGCCAGCAGGCTGGCGGAGGCCAGAGGCATACGAATCATGGCGGGGTCCTTTGCATGTACGAAATGTGGATGGTACCCAGAAGTACCTGAAAAACTGCAACATAATGCAAATGTTTCGCATTATGTGTAAAGGCCATTATTCGTCGCTGTGCGGGATATCGCTACCGAGCCACCTCGTTGCCGTTAGAATGCCAGCACCCGATTCGCAGTTCTGCCTGGAGAAAACTGCATGAGCCTGACCGCCGTGATCATCATCGTTGTCCTCGTCCTGCTCGGCGCCTACGCGGTGTCGCTGTACAACGGACTGGTACGCCTCAAGCATGGCGTGAGCAAGGCCTGGTCGAACATCGACGTGCTGCTCAAGCAACGGCATGACGAATTGCCCAAACTGGTGGAAACCTGCAAGCAGTACATGCAGTACGAAGGCTCGACGCTGGAGCGGGTGATTGCAGCGCGTAGCGCCGTTGCCAGTGCTCGCGAACAACATGATGTCGGCGCCCTGGGCAAGGCCGAAAGCGGTCTGCGCGCGGGCCTCGGTCAGCTTTTCGCGCTGGCGGAGAACTACCCGGAGCTCAAGGCCAACGACAGCTTCCAGCACCTG
Source organism: Pseudomonas chaetocerotis (assembly GCF_015712105.2). Classification (NCBI taxonomy): domain Bacteria; kingdom Pseudomonadati; phylum Pseudomonadota; class Gammaproteobacteria; order Pseudomonadales; family Pseudomonadaceae; genus Pseudomonas; species Pseudomonas chaetocerotis. The sequence continues at coordinate 188,293 of NZ_JACFYX020000009.1, read as the reverse complement.
CAGCAGCGCATCAGCGGCCTGGAAAATGGCATCGCCGACCGCCGCGAGCTTTACAACGAGGCGGTCAACCTCAACAACGTGCGCATCGAGCAGTTCCCCGACGTGCTCATCGCACGCATGTTCAACTTCCAGGCTGCCGAGCTGCTGGTGTTCAGCGAGGCGGAGAAAGCCGATGTGGACATGAAGTCACTGTTCAACTGAGAACTTGCCGATGATGCAGGTCGACCCTTTTGGCTTCTTCTTCACGCTCACCTTCACCCTCGGTGCCTGCCTGGGCGGTGCCTGGTGGTGCCTGCGGGGTTGGTCGCAGGCGCGCCATCTGCTCGACACGCCGACCTCGAAGATTCGCTCGGCGGCGCAGGGCTACGTCGAACTCTATGGTGTGCTCGAAGCCTTGCCGGACATGCAGTTGCGTGGGCCGCTGACCGGCAAACCCTGCCTGTGGTGGCGCTTTCGTATCGAGGAATATCGCTCCAGCGGCAAGAAGCGCAGTTGGCGGGTGATCGAGAGTGGCGCCAGTGACGCCTGGTTGCGCCTGGTCGATGGTACCGGCGAATGCCTGATCGACCCGCGTGGTGCAGAGATTCGTGCGGCGGTGCGTGAAGTCTGGGAGGGCAACCTGCGGCATCCGCTGGGGCCGGCCAAGACCGGATTGTTCGGTTTTCTCACCAGCGGCCAGCGCTATCGCTACAGTGAAGAGCGCTTTCACGTCGGCCAGCCGCTGTATGCCATCGGTGATTTTCGCACCCGCGGCGCTGCGCAGCAGGGGTTCGACAGGCATGCCGCTCAGGGCGAAGTGATCCGCGAATGGAAGGGCGATTACGTCGGCCTGTTGCGGCGTTTCGACAGTGACGGCAACGGCGAGCTCGACGAGCAGGAGTGGAGTCGCGTGCGTCTGGCGGCGCAACTGGAAGCCGAAGATCGGCACCGGCAAAAGGCGTCCGAGCCGGCGCGGCATCAGATGGCCAAGCCCGTTGAGCGCCAGCCGTTCATTCTCTCCAACAGCGGAGAGGACGAGCTGGCCCGCAGCTTCTACTGGCGAGCCGCTGGTGGCGCTGTACTGTGCGTGGTCGGCGCACTGGCCACGGCCTGGCTGCTGGGTGTACAGCACTGGTGAGTTGTTTTGCCGGGCGCGAACGAAAACGCCGCGATTGATCGCGGCGTTTTCGTTGGTGGTCGTGTCAGAGCGTTGCGGCTGAGCTCAGGCGTCTCGACTGCTTGAGGAACAGCGTCAACTCGCGCGCTGGCAGCGGTTTGCTGTAGAGATAGCCCTGACCCTCATGGCAGCCCTGGGCGATGATGTAGGCCTCCTGCTCGGCGGTTTCCACACCTTCGGCGATGACTTGCATGCCCAGGCTCTTGCCCAGCTGGATGATGGCGCGAACGATGGTGGCGTCGTCTTCGTCTTCGAGCAGATCCTGCACGAAGCTCTTGTCGATCTTGATCTTGTCCAGCGGCAGGCTTTTCAGATAGCTCAGCGAGGAATAGCCGGTACCGAAGTCGTCGATGGCGATCAGCGCGCCGGAGCGGCGAAGGCTGAGCAGGTGCTGGGCTGCGGTGCTGATGTCTTCCATCAGGCCGGTCTCGGTGACTTCCAGCTCCAGGCTTTTGGGCGGCAAGCGGTAGACCTGCATCAGGTTGTTGACCACGCGCGGCAGCTCGGCATGGTGCAACTGCACGGTGGACAGGTTGATGGCCATGCGCAGATCGCTGAAGCCCTGATCATGCCATTCGCGCAGCTGGCGGCAGGTCTGGTCGAGAATCCATTCACCGATGGGGATGATGGTGCCGTTCTGCTCGGCCAGCGGAATGAACAGGTCCGGCGCGACGAAGCCATGTTGCGGGTGCTGCCAGCGCAGCAGCGCTTCGACGCCGACCACGCGATGGTCGCGGTAGTCGATCTGGGGCTGATAGACCAGGTGCAGCTGGTTCTGCGCCAGAGCATCGCGCAGATCCTTTTCCAGCTCACGACGGCGACGCATTTCGCTGTCGACGCTGGCGATGTAGAACTGGTAGCGATTGCGCGAACGACTCTTGGCCAGGGTCATGGTCTGTTCGGCTTTCTGCAGCAGCTTTTCGGTGCTGTCGCCATCTTCCGGGAACAGGGTGATGCCGATGGTGGCGCGCAGGCGCACCTCGTGCTGATCGAGCAGGAAGGGCAGCTCCAGATCGTCGAGTACGCTCTGCGCCAGTTCGGCGGCTTCGTAGGGTTGTTCGATGTCGGCTTGAACCAGAGCGAACTGGTCACCGCCCAGGCGGGCGAGTGCGCCGAGACGGCCGCTGTGGCTGCGCAGGCGGTCGGACAGTGCGAGCAGCAACTGGTCGCCGCTCTGGTAACTGAATTGTTCGTTGATGCCCTTGAAGTCATCCAGGCCGACGCAGAGCACGGCGACGCGACGCTGCAGGCGGCCGGCATCTTCGAGAATCTGATCGAGCTGCTGTTGCAGCTGCTGGCGATTGGGCAGGCCGGTGAGGAAGTCGTACTGAGCCATGCGCAGCAGGCTGTTCTCGGCTTCACGGCGCAGGTGGGTGTTGCGCTCGATGGAGGCCAGCAACTGGTTGGCGGTGTTGATCCACAAACCCAGCTCGTTCTTCTCGTTGCCCTTGAGCATGGGCAGCTTGTGTTCGCTGGGGCGGTCGGGATTGATGTTGGTGAGGTGCTCGATGATCTTCGACAGCGGTTTGGTCAGCAGCCAGTGATAGACCAGATAGAGCACCAGGCCCATGGCCAAGGCGCGCAGCACCCCTGAGATGAAGATGATCACCGAGTTGGTGACGAAGCTTTCGCCATAAGGGGCCGTATCGAGGGTGATGTTGAGGTCACCGTAATACTCGCTGTAAGGGCCACGGCCGACCAGTTTGGTGGCGAACAACTGCTCCTGACCGAGGATCGGGTCTGTCAGCCAGCGAGTCGGCATCTGCGCCAGATCGCGAGTCCGCTCGGCCAGCATGGGTTCGTTGGGGTGGCCAATGGAGGCGTGACGCACCGATTCGTGCTGGAACAGCCCCTCGATCACCTGCATGCCCATCTCGCGGTCCAGGCTATATACCGCCTGGGTCGAAGGATCGCGGAACATGCCGAGGATGCGATGGGCATCGTTGGCCACCGCCTGACGTGTCTTGTAGGCGTCGAAGACAATCTGCGCACAACTCAATACCACCCCTACTACGAGTGCTGACAACAGCACCACGCGGAGCAACTTGAGTGACAAGCTGTTCTTCAATTCCAGCTTCAAAGGCAATTCCTTATGTCGATGCTTGCAGCGTCAGTCAGACGAGAGTATTGGCAATCTAGGCCTGGCCGTCAAAGGGCCATCATGCCTGGTGGCACTATTTATTCCACAAGGAACGCTCCTGGTGCGAATCGCCGCTTGGAGGCCGACTCACTGCTCTGTGTCGGTGCGATTGCGCCGTACTTGAACACCTTTTGTCATATTGACTTTCCGTCGTTGTTACGCCCTGTGACGCGCCACCTGTCGCCTGCTTCGCCGCTGGCACAAGAGTTGCGAAGGCCGGGCATCGACCAGGAGGGGACTCGTGATGAAAACGCTCATGCTGTTGCTCGTCGCTGTCAGCTTTGCCCCACAGGCCCATGCCGCCAGCGAAGAGGCCGCCAATACAGCCTGGCTGGTGTTGGCCAGCGTGCTGGTGTTCTTCATGCAGGCGGGGTTCGCCTTGCTGGAGAGCGGCATGTCACGGGCCAAGAACGCCGTCAACGTGATGATGAAGAACTACATGGACTGCTGCGTGGGCGGCATCGTGTTCTGGTTGTTCGGCTTCGGCCTGATGTTCGGTGCCAATGTCACGGGCTGGTTCGGCATGAGTCACTTCGCGCTGAATGACGGCGAGCCCTGGGATTACACCTTCCTGTTGTTTCAGATGATGTTCGCCGCCACCGCTGCGACCATCGCCAGTGGTGCCATGGCCGAACGCACACGCTATGGCGCCTATCTGATTGGCGCGGTACTGATCAGTGGAGTGATCTATCCGATATTCGGCAGTTGGGTGTGGGGCGGTCTGTACGGCGGTCAGGGTTGGTTGGCCAAGCTGGGCTTTATCGATTTCGCCGGCTCGACCGTGGTGCACAGCGTCGGTGCCTGGTGCGCGCTGGCAGGGATTCTGGTGCTGGGCCCGCGTCTCGGGCGTTTCGCTCCTGATGGCAAGGCACGCTTGATCCCGGGGCACAATCTTGGTCTGGTGGCATTGGGCGGTTTCATCCTCTGGGTGGGTTGGTTCGGTTTCAACGCCGGCAGCAACCTGGAAGTCAGCAGCAGTCTTGGGTTGATCGCCTTGAATACGCATCTGGCTGCGGTCGCTGGTGCGCTCGGCGCTCTGCTGGCACAACGCAGCACGGCCAGCCCGGTATTGCTGACCACGACGGTGAATGGTTCGATTGGCGGGCTGGTCGGCATCACCGCCGGTTGCGCCAGCATGGCGCCGGGTTTCGCTCTGCTCAGTGGTCTTGTCGCCGGTTTCGTCGTGGTCTACGGCATGCGTCTGCTTGATCGCCTGCAGCTCGATGATGTGGTCGGCGCGATTCCGGTCCACGGGTTCGCCGGCATCTGGGGCACGCTGGCGGCAGGCCTGTTCTATCAGGGCGACCTGTTCAACTGGGAGCGTGTCGCGGTGCAGGCATTGGGTGCTGCGGCAGCTTTTCTCTGGGCCTTTCCGGTTGCCCTGGTGTTCTACTTCCTGCTGGCCAAGATCATGGGGCTGCGGGTTTCGACCCAGCATGAGCAGCGCGGGCTGGATTTTGCCGAACATGCCGAGGTCGGTTATCCGGAGTTCAACCTGACGCAGACCTTCGACAGCGAGCAATGGTCGAGGAGGGGCTGAGGATGAGATTGAGCCTGCGTCGTCGCGCGATCTACACCGGCCTGGCTGGACACTTTTCGGATGAAGAGGTCTGGCCGTTGCTGGCGCTGTGGGAGAACAAATACGCCGAGCAACCGCCGTTCGCCCTCAATGAATTTCTGGCCGAGGTGGTGCTGCGTACCGAGCGCAAGCTCGAACGCGCACGTCTTTACCGAGAGTTGGTTGGCGCCCTGACGGGACCGCCCTCGCAGCTGCTGCCTGACCCAGAGGAGCAACTGGCTGCCTGGCGCCAGGGACGCAACGAGGCTGTGCGGCAGGTGGCGACCCCGGATAGTACCGCGCAAACCACCTTCCTGGCCCTGAACCAGGCCTTGCTGGAGCAACTCGATAGCGCGCAGCAGGCGGCGCTAAGACGCTTTGCCGCCGGCAACCTGTCCGGTATGGGGGTGAGCTCCGAACTGTCGGCGCGTTTACGTATCTGGTTGGAGCAGGGCGGGGGCGACGGTATCGCCAACCTGGGGCTGGAGCAACTGCGCAAATTGCTGAACCTGCTCTATATCGGGCTCTGCGAGTTTCTCGGGCCGGTCCGTGCCGACCGCGTACTGAGTCAGGCGGTCAATCGTGTGGAGGAGCAGGGGGTGGAGTTTTCACCGCGCAGATTGCTCTAGGCTCTGTACGAAAAGTGCCTGCGCTCGGTGATGCTTCGTTAAAAACCGGCTGGAACGCCAGCCCGGTCGAATGCTCATTTACCACTCGTAAACTGCGCTTCCTCACCGGTTTTTGCGGGGCCGCCATCGGTATTGCCTGACCTTCGCTCGACGACTTTTCGTACAGAACCTAGTTGCGCAGGCGAGATGCAGAAATGAAAAACCCGGCCTGCTGAGGCCGGGTTTCGTATTACGGGGCTGTGATTCAGGCCGCGTAGTTCTGGGCGACGAAGTCCCAGTTCACCAGGTTCCAGAACGCCTCAACGTACTTCGGACGCAGGTTACGGTAGTCGATGTAGTAAGCGTGTTCCCAGACGTCGCAGGTCAGCAGCGGCGTGTCGCCGGAAGTCAGCGGGCAGCCGGCGCCGATGGTGCTGGCCAGGGCCAGGGAGCCGTCAGCTTTCTTCACCAGCCAGCCCCAGCCGGAACCGAAGGTGCCGATGGAAACCTTGCTGAACTCTTCCTTGAATTTGTCGAAGGAACCGAAGGCAGCGTTGATGGCGTCAGCCAGGGCACCGGTAGGCTGGCCACCGCCGTTCGGCGACAGGCAGTTCCAGTAGAAGGTGTGGTTCCACACCTGAGCGGCGTTGTTGAAGATACCGCCCGAGGAAGTCTTGACGATTTCTTCCAGGCTCTTGCCTTCGAACTCGGTGCCCGGCACCAGGTTGTTCAGGTTCACGACGTAGGTGTTGTGGTGCTTGTCGTGGTGGAATTCGAGGGTCTCGGCGGAAATGTGCGGCTCGAGGGCATTCTTTTCGTAAGGCAGCGGCGGCAATTCAAAAGCCATGGTCTATCTCCTACTCAGGTCGTGTGCGGTATGCGCAAGGCCGATCACGGGCGGCCTACAGGCGGCGTCGAGTTTGTACTCTTTGCGCCGCAGACTCGGGATCATAGCACCCGGCCACGGCCATAACCACGCAACATCTGTGTGGGAAAGCCGGTGCCAGGGCCTTTGCAGCATTGGGTTCGACAGCCTCAGACGCCAGCAGTTGCCTCTTTCGGCGCGGTCGCGCGCAAACGCCAACAGGTCTTAGAGTGCGCCGGCTTTCTTCCAGGCCAGGTAGTTGCTCACCAGCTCCGGGCCCAGTTCGCCCGGGCGGGCGTCGAGCACCGGTACTTCGTGGGCTGCCAGGCGTTCGTGCAGGTCGGCGCGGGCATTGAGGTAGTCCAGCGTGCCGCAGTAGGCCAGGGCCTGATCGAATTGCTCCACGGGTGTCTGACGCAGGCGATCCAGCGCTTCCTCGCGCAGGCTGGCGATCAGCACGCGATGCTGGCGCGAGAGGCGACGCACGGCGGCGAGCAGGTCCTGATCGTCCTCGTCGCGCAGGTTGGTCACCAGCACCACCAGGGAACGACGCCGCTGGCGCGCCAGCAGCAGATCGGCGGCGGCGCTGAAGTCGGCCGGTTGCTGGCTGGTGTCTAGGTCATAAACGGCGTTGAGCAGCACGTTCAATTGCGCCTGGCCTTTGACCGGCGCCAGGTAACGCGACTGGTTACCGGCAAAGGTCGCCAGGCCAACGGCATCGCCCTGGCGCAGCGCCACGTAACTGAGCAGCAGGCAGGCGTTGAGCGCGTGGTCGAAGTGCGACAGCTCGTCGTCCTGGCTGCGCATGCGCCGGCCGCAGTCGAGCAGGAAGACGATCTGCTGATCGCGCTCGTCCTGATACTCGCGGGCGATGGGTGTGCGCTTGCGGGCAGTGGCCTTCCAGTCGATCTGGCGCAGGGTGTCGCCATCACGAAATTCGCGCAGCTGATGAAACTCCAGGCCCAGACCGCGACGTGGGCGCTGACGCACGCCCAACTGACTCAGCCAGTCGTCTACCGCCTTGAGCTGCGCGCCGTAGAGACGCGCGAAATCGGGGTAGACGCGGCTCTCGTCAGTCAGCGGCAGCAGACGCTTGGCCTGCCACAGGCGCAGCGGGCTAGGCAGTTTCAGCTCGCACAGGGCGAAGTGGAAGTGGCCGCGGATCAGCGGTTTCAGACGATAGCTGACCCGCGTCTGCTGGCCAGGCTGCAGAGTGATGCGTTGCGGCAGGAAGTCGAAGGCCATGCCTTCTGGCACATGGTCGAAGACCTCGATTTCCTGGGGTTGGGCGAAATCGTGATGAGCGATCAGTTGCACCTCGCTCCAGCGCCCGAGCGGCAGGTTGCCGGGCAGCACGCGCTCCAGGCGCGGCGAGTGCTGGCGGCGCAGCCACAGGGCATCGACGGCGGCGATCAGTGCCAACGCCAGCAACAATCCCCAGGCGACTGGCATCAGGCTGTCTGCCAGGCGAATGCCGAGCAGGGGCAAGGCGCCGAGCAGTACGGCGGCGGCGAACAGGCCGCCGAGCAGCCCGAGGAGCAGTCGCGAAGGTTTCATAGACGCGGTGCCGGCACCTGATCGAGCAATTGTTGCAGCACCTGATCCACCGACAGGCCTTCGATATCCAGTTCCGGCGCCAGGCGTACGCGATGGCGCAGCACGGCCAGGGCGCAGCTCTTGATGTCATCCGGCAGGACGAAATCACCGCCGCGCAGCAGCGCGCGAGCACGGGCGCCACGCACCAGGGCGATCGAGGCACGTGGTCCGGCGCCCATGGCCAGGCCCGGCCAACTGCGCGTGGCGCGGGCCAGGCGTACGGCGTAATCGAGCACCTGCTCATCCAGTGGCAGATCGCTGGCGATCTTCTGCAAGGCCAGTACGTCCTTGGCCTGCAGCAGGGTACGCAGCGGGCTGACTTCGAGCATGTCGGCCTTGGCCGAACGAGTCACCTGGCGCACCATGTTCAGCTCTTCATCCTGCTGCGGATAGTCCATGCGCAGCTTGAGCATGAAGCGGTCCAGCTCGGCTTCCGGCAGCGGGTAGGTGCCTTCCTGCTCGATCGGGTTCATGGTTGCCAGCACCATGAACGGCAGCTGCACCGGCAGGGCGCGGCCTTCCAGGGTCACCTGGCGCTCCTGCATCACTTCCAGCAGAGCGGCCTGGGTCTTGGCCGGTGCGCGGTTGATTTCATCGGCCAGCAGCAGGTTGGTGAACACCGGGCCCTTGCGCAGTTTGAACTGTTCGCTCTGCATGTCGTACACGGCATGGCCAGTGACATCGCTGGGCATCAGATCCGGGGTGAACTGAATGCGCGCGAACTCACCGCCGAAGCAACGCGCCAGCGCGCGCACCAGCAGGGTCTTGCCCAGCCCCGGTACACCTTCGACCAACACGTGGCCACCGGCGATCAGTGCGGTGAGCACATCGTCGATCACCGCGCTCTGGCCGATCACGGCCTTGCGCAGCTCGGCGCGCAGGGCCTGGGCCAACTGGCTGGCACGCTGGCGCTGCTGCGTTTGCGGGTTGCTCGGCGCGGCGGCCGGGATTTCCTGCGCCGGCAGGTTGTCGTTCTCGGGGGTCTCGCTCATAGGGCATTCCTGAGGGTTTGCAGGTGGGCGACCTGGCGGGTGAATTCACTGGCGGATAGGCGCTGCGGCGGCAATGGGCGCATGGCCTGGCTGATGTCCTTGGCGGGCAGGCGGGTCAGGCGACCAAGAACCTGCCACTGCTCGGCGACGGCGAGCTTCTCGAAACCGGGATGACGGCGGCGGGCGCGGCGATTGATGTCCTGTTGCAGGCCTTTGAGCAGGCTGTGCTGGCCGCTGCGGCGGAGCAGGAAGTCGGCGCTGCCACGCAGGTGTTCCTCGAGCTGGCGCCGTGCTCGGCTGGCCGGTGCCTGCAGCGGGCCATGACGCATGCCGACGTGCCACAGGGTGGCGATGATCAGCAGCGCCAGCACCAGCAGTGCCAGTGGGAAGTGGCGCAGCAGCAGGCGGGCCAGGCCGTCGCTGTCGGCATGGTAGAGCAGGGTCACCGCACTGTCCTGGCCCAGGTACCAGAGCAGCCAGGCGTGGTCGTAGTCGTCGATGTTGCGGTTCTGCCAGATCCACGGATCGCTCAGTACGGTGATCAGTCCGTCGCCGTGGTACAGCTGCAGCAGGTGCGTGGCAGCGTCGCTGTTGGCCCAGGCGTGCGCGCGGTTCTGCGCATCGTACAGGTGGAAGTCGGTGTCGAAGGCGATGTAGGCCGGGGCCTGCTCGTTCTCCAGGTAGAGCTTGGTGAGTTGCGGGTAGGCCTCGCTCGCTTCGCTGTCTGACTCGGGCTCACTGGCCTCTTCGTCGTCCAGCTCGTCAGTCATGTATTGCTGGACACCGAGCAGATCGAGCAGCAGGTCGCCGCTCTTGCCTTCCTCTTCGTCCCACAGGCGTTCGGCGATGAACAGCAGATGGCCGCCACTCGCCGTCCACTGCAGCACGCGCTCGACCTGACGTGGCGTCATGTTGCCGCGGTCGGCCAGCAGCATCAGGGTCTGGCCTTCGCTAGGCAGGCCATCGAGCACATCCAGGCCTTCGGCGCGGCGTGCGGCAATGCCCTGTTTGCGCAGGAAGTGCTCGGCTGCCAGGTAAGGGCTGCTGGCAACCTCGGGGGCCGGGCCGTGCTCGATCACGTCCTCGTAGGGTTCGAGTTTGCCCATCAGGTAGCTGGCGAGCAGTCCCAGTACCAGCAACAGGGCCATGGCGAGGATGAAACCGGCGCGCCGACTCATGCTGCACGCTCCTGACCGAACAGGCTGCGCCAGCCCTGGCACAGGCCCTGACGCAGCGATTCGGCAGGCAGGCGATGCCCATAGGCCAGGGCCTGCCAATGCAGGGTGAGCTGGCGACTGTAGTCTTCCAGGTTCTCTTGCCCGAGGCCGGCGACCAGGTGCAGCACTTCGCCTTCGGTGTGCGACTGCTTCAGGGGCAGGCGGTGCTCGTGCAAAAGCCGGCTGAGCAGGGCGCGGTAGAGCAAACCGAGGGCGGCGCGTGGTTGGTTGGCCCAGAGTCGCTCGGCTTCGCTGGCGACATCGTCGGGCAGCGTTTCTGGCGCGAGTTCGAGACCGAACAGCTGTTGCGGCGCGATCTGTCGGCGTCGTGTCGGCAGGCCGATGCGTTCGCCAAAGGCCTGCAGCCACTCGCGGTAGCGCCACAGAACGAAGACCAGCAGCGCGGCCAGCCCTGCCCATAGCAGCACTTCGAAAACCTGCGCGACGACATCCAGGCTCTTCCACCATTCGCCGAGTTTGAGCAGGTTTCTGAGCATGTCCAGGAAGGCTTCGACGTCTTCCGGCTTGGGTTCCTCAGCCGGCTTCTCTTCGCCCAGGCGCCAGCGCGTGACGGTTTCGCGGTGCTGGAAGGGCGGCTCGTCGAGCAGCGCTTCGATGCTTGCACGGGCGGCTTGGCTGGTCAGCGGCTGCTGGAGCAGGCGGGGTGCGTCCGGGCCCTGCGGGTCGGGCTGCTCGACCTCCGCGCTGACGATTGGCTGCGTGTCGGCCCATGCGTTGCTTGGCTGCTGCGTCAACAGCACGGCGCAACCGAGCAATAAGGCATAGGCGCTGCCGGTCAGGCGCTGGCGCAGGCGGCGGAAGGTCAGCTCGATATCCCAAGCTTCCAGGGCCGTGCGGCGGTTGAGATAGAGGGTGAAGCCGCAGGCGACATAGACTGGCTCCCAGATGATCAGCAGCAGCACATAAAGCAGATTGGACAGGTGCTCCAGCCACATCCACTGGCCACTGCTGGCGGCGATCAGGCTTTCCCAGGTCCAGTCCAGCTCCACCTGTTGTGGCAGCATCAGATAGAACAGGGCGACCAGGCCCATCCACAGGGCAACCTCCAGATGCATGCCCACCAGCGTCAGCCAGGTGGCAGCGGCGCTGTCGCGCTGACCGAGTACCACCAGGCGCTGGCTGCGTGCCTGACCGGCCAGACCCTCAAGTTGCAGCACGGGCAGATCGAAGCTGCGCGTCGGGCTCAGGCGGCGCCAGGTCAGGCTGGCCAACAATTGTGGCCATAGCAGTTTCGGCAGGGCGCGCAGGGCCTGTTTCAGCGAGGGTGTGTTGCCGAACAGCGCTTGCGAAAGGATGTACAGCGGCAGGCGCTCATAGGCCGGTTTGAGCCACCAGAAGACGAAGATGGCCCAGCCCGGATGCTGCCAGAGCAAAGCGCAGAGCAGGGCGAACAGCGGCAGTGTGACCAGCGCCCAAGTGGCCATCAGCAGGCCGGCGTGACGACGGGCGAGCAGCACGCCGAGATCGATGGCTTCCCAGGCGCTGCGCGGGCGGATGGCAACGCTGGCTTCAGTCAGGCGCATGCTGCCTCCGACCGGCCAGTAGCAGATAACCCAGAACCAGCGCCCAGAGCCCGGCACCGACGACGTACTTGATGTTCGGGCTGGCGAAGGTGGTGGAGGACCAGAAGGCCTCGATGAAGGCGGCCAGCAGCAGGAACAGGATCACCCCGGCCACCAGCTGTATCGCCTTGCCTGCGGCCAGGCGCAAGGCCTCGCCACGGGGCAGGCGGCCGGGGGCGAGCAGTGCCCAGCCGAGCTTGAAGCCAGCCGCGCCAGCCAGGGCAATGGCGGTCAGCTCGAAGGCACCATGGCCGATGACGAAAGACCAGAACGGTTCGCCATAGCCGATGCGCGTCAGGTGGCCCGCCACGGCGCCGATCATCAGGCCGTTGAACAGCAGGAAGAACAGGCTGCCGAGGCCGAGCAGCAGGCCACTGGCGAAGGTCTGAAAGGCGATGCCGATGTTGTTCATGATGTAGAAGCCGAACATTACCCAGTCGTCGCCCGAGCCGCGTTCGCTGAAACGGCCGAGACGGCGTGCGTCGGGATCGTACATGCCTTCCATTTCGCTGACCTGGTCGGGGCTGACCAGGCTGAAAATCAGGTCGGGATAGAGATAGGTCAGCAGTCCCATCACTGCCAGACTGCCGAAGAACAGCAGGCTGGCCACGCATACGCTGCGCCACTCGCTGCGCACCAGGCGCGGGAAACCGCCGAACAGAAAGCGCACCATCTGCGCGCCAAGGTGGCTGCGATGGCGGTAGAACTGCTGATGGCCACGCATGGCCAACTGTTGAAGCTGGTCGATCAGGTGGCTGCTGTAGCCGCGTGCCTGAGCCAGGGCCAGATGCTGGCAAAGCTGCCGGTAGCTGGCGGCGAAGCCTTGATAGGTCTGTGTTTTGGCCTTGCCGCGCTCGAGGGCTTCGAGCTGGCTGTTGAAGGCATCCCAGTCCGGCTGATGGCGACTTTCGAACAGGCTCTGTTTCACGGTGCGCTCCCCAGCAGGCCGCGCGCGATGCCATTGAGGCGCGGCTCGGCCTGTTCGGCAGGCACTTGTAGCGGATCGGCCAGCAGCGCCGCCAGCTCGGCTCGGCGTGCTGCGGAGAGCTGGCCACCACGTTCGGCAAAGCCGAGGATGGCGCGTTGCTCGTCAAGGCTGAGCGGGAAGGGTGCTGGCAGAGGTTCTGCGTCGGCGAGCAGCGGTTTGCTCAACGGCGCATCGCGATAGACCACCAGGGTGCCGGCGGCGATATCGCCAAGACGTTTGAATGCCGGGTGGTTCAGGCAGCTGATGATGCCCAGGGTGTAGCCAAATGGCAGGATATCGACGAAACGCAGCAGGTTGCGCGTCAGTGAAGCGGCCCAGCCGATTGGCGTGCCGTCATCGTGAACCACGCGCAGGCCGAGCATCTGCTTACCGGGAGAGCGGCCCTGGTTGAACACCTCGAACAGCACCATGTACCACCAGGTCACGAGAAACAGCAGGATCGTACCCAGGCCCATGCCGAACTGACCGAGCAGGCCGAGAATGATGAACATCACCATCAGGATCAGGCCGCGAATGGCCAGGTCGATGGCGAATGCCAGGGCGCGCGGCACCAGCCCGGCCGGTCGCAAATGCAGATCGATACCTTCCGGCGTTTCGACCTGGTAGCGAGTGTCCAGGGGCAGCTGGTTGAGCGGAAGGCTTGCGCGTGAGCGTGAGTGCATCGGCGGACTGCATCAAGGAAAGCCCGATGCTAGCGAGCAGCGGGCCACGAACGCAACCGGGCCAGTGAGCTGGCCCGAGCTGCATTGGCTTATAAGGACGTTGAAAAACGTAGGCGAGGTAGGCAAGACAAGGCAAAAACGACCGAAAAAGCGGAGTTTACGTATTGTAAATGAGCATTTTGAGGTCGTTTTTAACGCAGTATTGCCAACGCAGGTAGTTTTTCAGCGGCCTGTTATTGGGCGGCAGGCAGCACGCCAAAGATGGTGCGATACAGCACGCCCATGGCCACGACCATCAGCGGAATGCTCCACACCAGACCGATACCCAGCGGGATGGCACTGACCATGACGATCAAACCGAGCAGCAGGAACAGGCCGAAGACCTTGAACCAGTGCTGGGTGATGGCCTTGCGCGAGGCTTCCAGTGCCTGCCACGGCGACAGGCCACGCTCGACCACCAGCGGAATGGCCAGCAGGTAGGCAACGGCCAGGTAGATGCCCGGGATCAGCAGCAGGATCATGCCGAGATAGATCAGCAGCATCATCACCACGGCAGTGATGATCAGCGGTACGGTGCGCCCGAAGTGGCTGAAAATCTCGTTGAAGCTCAGTGGCTGGTCGGCGGCGCGACGAATGCCGACCATGTTGATGCCGGCCATGAAGGGGTAGGCCAGGGCCGAGGCCAGCAGCGAGATGAGGATTTCACCGACGATCATCAGCAGCATGTTTTCGCTCAGGGCGCCGAAGATGCCGACGACGCCGCCGAGGATGAAGGTGGCGGCCAGCAGCACCACGTAGAACACCAGGAAACCACCGATGATGATGCCTTTGGTGCCCTTGACCTTGCTCCAGGATTCGCTCAGTAGCTCGCCGATGCTGAAGTCATAGCCGCGAGCCAGCGCTTCTTCGATGCTCGGTGTCTGGTTAGGCGAGGTCTGTTGCAGGTCGCTGGTGGGAGCGGCATAGGGATTGGGGGTGATCGCGTCACTCATGGTTGCATCCTTGTAGGTAGAGTGTGAGGGCTGCCAATGCTAGTGGTTACGGCAGCTGCCCGACAAGTGCGGCGTGTCTGGCGGCGCAGCGGCTGTGCACTGGTTCATGGTTTGGCCGGGAGCGGCGAGCCCGGAAGTGGATGATAGACTGCCGACAACCTTACGTCCGGTACGGAGCCACCAAATGACTTCCAGCATCTTCTGGTACGACTACGAGACCACCGGTATCAATCCGCGGTGTGATCGTCCGCTGCAGGTGGCGGGTATTCGTACCGATGAGGCGCTGAACGAGGTCGGCGAGGCGCTGAACATCTACTGCCGCCCCAGCGATGACATTCTGCCGCACCCGGCTGCTTGTCTGGTGACCGGTATCGACCCCCAGCGCCTGCAGCAGTCAGGGCTCGACGAAGGCGAGTTCATGACCCGTGTGCATGCCGCGCTCTCTGCGCCCGGCACCTGTGGCGCCGGCTACAACAGCTTGCGCTTCGATGACGAGGTGACGCGCTACAGCCTCTACCGTAACTTCTTCGATCCTTACGCGCGTGAGTGGCAGGGGGGCAATAGCCGCTGGGACCTGATCGATCTGGTGCGCACCGCTTATGCGCTGCGTCCCGAGGGCATCGAGTGGCCCGAGGAAGAGGGGCGGGTGTCGCTCAAACTGGAGCGCCTGACCCAGGCCAATGGCATCGACCATGGGCAGGCTCACGATGCGCTGTCCGACGTGCGCGCCACTATCGGCCTTGCACGGCTGCTGCGCGACCGACAGCCGAAGCTTTACGACTTTCTCTACCAACTGCGTAGCAAACAGCGGGTACTGGATCAGATTCGCCTGCTGCAGCCGCTGTTGCACATCTCTGGGCGCTTCTCCGCGGCACGTCATTATCTGGCGCCCGTGCTGCCGCTGGCTTGGCATCCGCGCAATCGCAATGCGCTGATCGTCTGTGATTTGCAGGCCGATCCGTCGCCCTTGCTGAATCTGGATGCCGGCACGCTGCGCAGTCGTCTCTACACGCGCCGCGAGGACCTCGCCGAGGGCGAGTTGCCGGTGCCGCTCAAGCTGCTGCATATCAATCGCTGTCCGGTAGTGGCACCGCTTGCGGTGCTGCGCGAGGCGGATCGGCAACGCCTGCAACTGGACTGGTCGATCTGTCAGCGTAATGTCGAAGTACTGAAGAATGAACAGTCGTTGTGGCAGGACAAATTAGCGGCCATTTATCGTGAAGAAGCCTTCGCAGGCAGTGACGACCCCGAACAACAGCTTTACGATGGGTTTATCGGTGATCGTGACCGTCGTTTGTGTGAGCAGGTGCGTGGCGCTCAACCTGAAGCATTGGCCGACGGCAAAAAATGGCCATTCGATGATGCGCGACTGCCAGAGTTATTGTTTCGTTATCGGGCGCGCAATTTCCCTTCAAGTCTGTCAGCCGCTGAATCCCAGCGCTGGGAAGAGTTCTGCCGGCAGCGTTTGAGCGATCCAGAGTTCGGTGCGCCCAATACCCTGACGCAATTTCACGCGGCATTGGAGCAGTTGCGCACGGACTGCAGCGCGAGCCAATTGCAACTTCTGCAGCAGTGGCAGGCGTATGCACAGGCGCTGCAGGCGCGTTTTGCCGTGAATTCCGCTGGCGTTTGAACCGGACAAGAGGCTGCCAGGGTAATGCACAGAGACGATGGTCTCGTCAGTACTGTGTAAGCAAAATGTAGGAGTGGAAGTTTTTCGTTCGTTCAACGTAATTGCCGGTGCAGGCAATTGCCTAAAACGGTTAAGCCTGAAAAATATCGACAATAAAAAAACGCCAGCAAGGCTGGCGTTTTGGGTGTCGCTCAGGAATTAGCCCAGCAGAGTGGCCCAACCTTCGACGACGTCGGCGCCCCACTTGGCTTTCCATTCTTTCAGCGTCTTGTGGTTGCCGCCTTTGGTTTCGATCACTTCGCCGCTGTGCGGGTTCTTGTACTGCTTGACCTTGCGCGCACGCTTGGCAGCAACAGGCTTGCTGGCACGTACGCCTTTGCCGGTTTTGGCTTCAGGATCAAGCAGGGCGATGATGTCGCGCAGCGACTTCTGATATTCGCCCATCAGGGTGCGCAGCTTGCCTTCGAATTCCAGCTCTTTCTTCAGCTTGTCGTCTTGCGACATGTTCTTCAGACGCTCTTGGAGCTCTTTGATGCTTTCTTCGATGTTGCGGTATTCGTTGATCAGCGACATGGGCATTACCTTGGCGTGAATAAGTCTGTGGTAGTCAACAGTGGCCTAATAATAGTCATGCACTTTTAGCAAGTAAACAGCAGGCCACAAAATAACTGAAGTGTACTGCAACCCTATGTGTCGCTCAGGCTTGAATTAAATCGGCTACTGCAACTAGGCCCTGAAGTTTTCGGTGCGCTCAAATAGGGCACTTTCCGGGTGCCCGGTCGCGTGCTTTTGCAGGTGCGTGGCTGCTGCAGTTTTGCCGGCAAATCGTTAGAATGGCCGACTTTTTGCGCCGCCAGTGGGGTTTAGTTATGCGCACGTTCAGATTGGTCATCTCCTGCCCTGACCGCGTCGGCATCGTTGCCAAAGTCAGTAATTTCCTCGCTACCTATAACGGCTGGATTACCGAAGCCAGTCACCACTCCGAT
The DNA here is from genome assembly GCF_015712105.2 of Pseudomonas chaetocerotis. Classification (NCBI taxonomy): domain Bacteria; kingdom Pseudomonadati; phylum Pseudomonadota; class Gammaproteobacteria; order Pseudomonadales; family Pseudomonadaceae; genus Pseudomonas; species Pseudomonas chaetocerotis. The sequence goes on along the minus strand of NZ_JACFYX020000009.1, from coordinate 171,317 downwards.
ACACAGAGTGGCTGGTTCTTCATGCGTCACGAAATCCGTGCCGACTCGCTGCCGTTCGATCTGGATGGTTTCAAGCAGGCGTTCTCGCCCATTGCCCGCGAGTTCTCCATGGAGTGGCGTATCACCGATTCGGCGCAGAAGAAGCGCGTGGTGCTGATGGCCAGTCGCGAGTCGCACTGCCTGGCTGATCTGTTGCACCGTTGGCATAGCAATGAACTCGATTGCGAGATTCCCTGCGTAATCGCCAACCATGACGATCTGCGCAGCATGGTCGAGTGGCACGGCATTCCTTACTTCCATGTTCCGGTCGATCCCAAGGACAAGGCGCCGGCCTTCGCCGAGGTGGAGCGGCTGGTCAAGGAACATCGGGCCGATGTCATCGTCCTGGCGCGCTACATGCAGATTTTGCCACCGGCGTTGTGCGCCGAATTTGCCCAGCGCGTGATCAACATCCATCACAGCTTCCTGCCGTCGTTCGTCGGCGCCAAACCCTACCACCAGGCTTCGCTGCGCGGCGTGAAGCTGATCGGCGCCACTTCGCATTACGTCACCGAGGAGCTGGATGCCGGACCGATCATCGAGCAGGACGTGGTGCGCGTGACCCATCGCGACGATATCGAGGAAATGGTGCGCCTGGGCAAGGATGTGGAGAAGATGGTGCTGGCGCGTGGGCTACGCTATCACTTGGAAGACCGAGTGCTGGTGCACGACAACAAGACGGTGGTGTTCGACTGATCCTGCTGCGTGGGCCAGCCCGATGTACGTCAGAGGAGAACGCCCATGCTCAAGTCCATCAAGGTGCGCGACTACATGACTCGCCATCTGGTGACCTTCAGGTCGGATACCGATCTGTTCACCGCCATCAATCGGTTGCTGGAACACCGGATTTCCGGGGCTCCGGTGGTCGATTCCCAGGGCCACCTGATAGGCCTGCTGTCGGAGGGTGACTGCTTGCGTGGCATTCTCTCCGGTGCCTACTACGAAGCCGTCGGCGGCACCGTCAGCACCTACATGACCACCGAGGTCGAGACGGTGAGCCCGGAGGCTGACATCATCGAAGTGTCCGAGCGTTTTCTGCGGGGGCGGCGGCGACGTTTACCGGTGATCGAGCACGGTCGGCTGGTAGGACAGATCAGTCGTTGCGACGTACTGCGCGCCGTCAAGGAGTTCGCCCAGCACGAGCAGGGCTCCCTGGAGGCCGGTTGATGGAGGCTCGAACGGCATGACCGATCCACTGGACAAGGCGACTTCGAAGGCGCCGCCGACTTTGGGTGAAGGCTGTGTACGGCGATACGACCCCGATGCCCTGAGCGAAGAGGATGGGACCGAGTTCGCCGATGCGGCCGAACTGTGGCGTCAACTGCAGGAGCAGGCCGAAGACAAGCCTGAGCATGAGCGATAATGGAGAAGGGCGCTGCGGCGCCCTTCTTGTCACTGGCTGTTTCAGATTCGGAAGCTGTCGACCATCTGCTTGAGGCGCGCGGCCTGCTGCTCCAGATCGCCGCAGGCGCGCAGGGTGGCTTGCAGGTTTTCCACGCCCTCCTGGTTGAGGGTGTTGATCTCGATAATGTCCATGTTCAGTGACTCGATCACCGAGGTCTGTTCCTCGGTGGCGGTGGCCACCGACTGGTTCATTCCATCGATCTCGCCGATGCGGGCGGTCACCGTGCCCAGTCGCTCGCCGGCCTGGTTGGCGATGTCCACGCTGTCTTCGCTGTAGCGCTGGCTCTCGGTCATGGTGGTGACCGATTCTCGCGAGCCGACCTGCAGTTCCTCGATCATTTTCTCGATTTCCTGCGCTGACTCCTGGGTGCGGTGCGCCAGGTTGCGCACCTCGTCGGCGACCACGGCAAAGCCGCGCCCGGCTTCACCGGCTCGCGCGGCTTCGATGGCGGCGTTGAGCGCCAGCAGGTTGGTCTGCTGCGAGATGCTCTTGATCACTTCGAGGATCTGGCCAATGTCCACCGTCTTGCTGTTGAGCATCTCGATCTTGGCGCAGGCGTCGCTGATCTTGTTCGACAGCTCGCTCATCGAACGGATCGCTTGCTGCACTACCTTGCCGCCGTCTTCTGCCTGATGACGGGCATCCGATGCCTGGCTCGAAGCATCGGCGGCGTTGCGGGCAATTTCCTGTGCCGCCGCGCCGAGTTGATTGATGGCGGCTGCCACGCTGTTGGTGCGGCTGGCCTGCTCGTCAGAGTTGGCCATCGAGGAGTTGGAGGCATTGACCACCAGCTTGGCCACTTCATTGACCTGGACGGTGGCCGATGACACTTCACGGATGGAGCTGTGGATGCGTTCGACGAACTGATTGAAAGAACGCGCCAGGGCGCCGAATTCGTCATTGGACTGGATCGCCAGGCGCTTGGTCAGGTCACCTTCGCCCTGGGCGATGTCTTGCATGGCCTTGCCCATGGCTGTCAGCGGCTGCATCAGCACACGGATCAGCAGGCCGAGCAGGGCAATGATCAGCACCACGGCAATCACCGTGACGATGATCGCCGAGGCGCGAAACTCGGTGAGCATGGAATAGGCCTTGGCCTTGTCGATCGACAGGCCGATGTGCCAGTTGACCGAGGGTAGGCCCTGGACTGGTGCGAAGGTCAGAATGCGGGTGTTGCCATCGAGCTGCGCCTCGCTGAATTCGCTGCTGATGCGTGGCGTGTTCTGCGGGTAGATGTCCTTGAGGTTCTTCATCACCAGGCTCTTGTCCGGGTGCACCAGAACCTTGCCATCGGCGCTGACCAGGAAGGCATAGCCGATGCCGTCGAAGTCCAGTGCATTGATGATGTTGACCAGGGTCTGCAGGCTCAGGTCGCCACCGACCACACCAGCTGGCCTGGCCGGGGTGGCGATGGTGATGATCAGTTCACCGGTAGCGGCATCGACGTAAGGCTCGGTAAGGGTGGTACCGCCGGCAGCCAGGGCATCCTTGTACCAGGGGCGAGTGCGTGGGTCGTAGTCGGCAGGCATCTGCTCGTCCGGGCGCATGGTGAAACCGCCGCTTTTGGTGCCCAGGTAGGTAAAAGCGAAGGAAGAGGTCAGCGCTTTCTGCTCCAGCAGGTTGACCACACGATCCGGCTCGCTGTCGTTGCTGATCGACTGCGCTGCGCTTTCCACCAGCAAGATGCGTCCGGACAACCAGTTCTGGATGTTGCTGGCGGTCACGTTACCCATTTCATGCAGATAGCTTTCCAGGTCCTCGCGGATGGCGTTGCGCTGCAGGTAATCGTTGTAGAGGGTGAACAGCGAGAAGGCGGCAATCACTACCAGGGAGGCCGCGAGCAGAATCTTGTGGCTGAACTGCAGGTTTTTGCTCATGTTGTCTTGCGTCCGGATGGCTCTGGAACCAGTCTTGTATTCCGCGGCTGCGCTTTCAAGAGCGTTTCGCGGGCTGTTGCGGCAGATGGAATAACTGTTTGTTCTGCTGTTTGTATCGGTATAACTGCAGTAAAGCTTTAACCCAGGGGATGGCAAGATGCCTTTGAATTCACAGTTCGTATTGGGTGCTGGCAGTGATGGTCAGGCGGTAGGTCAGCCTTTGCGCCTGGCCAACCGTCACGGTCTTATCGCTGGCGCTACTGGCACCGGCAAGACGGTGACCCTGCAACGGTTGATCGAGACGTTCAGCGACGCCGGGGTGGCAGTGTTCGCCGCTGATGTAAAAGGTGATCTGTGTGGTCTGGGCGCTGCCGGTGCGCCGCAAGGCAAGGTCGCCGAGCGCATCGCCAGCATGCCCTGGCTGAATCATCAGCCGCTGGCCTATCCGGTGACGCTGTGGGACGTACACGGTCAGAGCGGCCACCCGCTGCGTACCACCCTCAGCGAGATGGGGCCGCTGCTGCTTGGCGCACTGCTCGAGCTGACTGACAGCCAGCAGGCGGCGCTCTACGCGGCGTTCAAGGTGGCTGACCGCGAAGGCTTGCTGCTGCTCGACCTGAAAGACCTGAAGGCGCTGCTCGGCTACCTCAAGGACAATCCGCACGTGCTGGGGGAGGACAGTGCATTGTTCACCAGCTCCTCGGCACAGGCGTTGTTACGTCGCCTGGCAGGGCTGGAGCAGCAGGGTGCCGAGGCCCTGTTCGGCGAGCCGGCGTTGCAACTCGAAGACCTTCTACACCCTGATCGCGATGGTCGCGGGCGCGTGCACTTGCTCGATGCCTCCCGCCTGGTTCATGAGGCGCCCAAGGTGTATGCAACCTTCCTGCTGTGGCTGTTGGCCGAACTGTTCGAACAACTGCCGGAGCGCGGTGACGCCGACAAACCGGTACTGGCGCTGTTCTTCGACGAGGCGCACCTGCTCTTTCAGGGTACGCCCAAGGCGCTGCAGGAGCGCCTGGAGCAGGTGGTGCGGCTGATTCGTTCCAAGGGCGTCGGGGTGTATTTCGTCACCCAGTCTCCGAGCGATCTGCCGGACGATGTCCTGGCTCAGCTCGGCCTGCGTATTCAGCATGGCTTGCGCGCGTTCACGGCCAAGGAGCAGAAGGCCCTGCGCGCAGTGGCCGATGGCTTTCGCCCGAACCCGGCATTCAGCGCGCTCAGCGTGCTCACCGAACTGGGGATTGGTGAAGCATTGGTTGGCACGCTGGAGGAAAAAGGCACACCGGCCATGGTTCAGCACGTGGCCATCGCGCCACCGCAGTCGCGTATCGGCCCGCTGAATGAGGCCGAGCGTGCGGCATTGGTGCGTCAGTCGCCGCTGGCTGGGCGCTACGACAAGCCTGTCGATCGCGAGTCGGCCTATGAGTTGCTTAGCGCGCGTGCCGAGCAGCCTCGCAATGTCGAGCCAGTCGAGCCGGCAGAGAAGCGGAAGGCGGAGCCGGGGCTGGGCGATATGGCCAGTGATCTGATTGGCAGCGCGATGAAGACCGCGCTGCGCCAGGCCGCCAACCAGATTGGTCGGCAACTGGTACGGGGGCTCATGGGCTCGCTGACGGGTAGCAGGAAGCGTTAGGTAAGTGCTGGAAAAGCCGTCATTCCCGCGGAGGCGGTTCAAGAGCAATTGGACTCCCGCCTTCGCGGGAGTGACGGTAGAAAGCCTGTTCCAGAACTTCCCCGGCTACGGGGAGCCTGGAGCAGCGTGTCACTAGCCGGCGGTTTCGTCGGCTGCGTCCTGCTTGTCCTGGCGTTCTTTCTCGATTTTCTCGATTTCTTTCTCGAAGGCCTGGTCGAGCAGGCTGGGCTTCTTGCGCCAGGGTTTGCGGTCGGGGTCCGGCTGGGCGGCGTAGGTGATGACTTCTCCGCCGTATACATCCTTGTAACGCTGCGCCTGGCGCTCGAGTTCGGCGCGCAGTTCGTCTTTCGTCACTGTTTTTACCTGTAGGTTGTGATCGACCCACACAACAGCCGAAACACCAGGTTTCACTGTTGCGCTGAGGGATCAATCTAAAGTGCTTTGCCTTGGTTGGCCGGGAGAACAGTTTGCAAAGTTTCACGCTTTGCATCTTTCTCCTTTCTCTTCAGTTACTTAACTATCTGTAACTTTTTTCCGAGAAAAGTTGCATTGGGCAACTGGCGGGTATTATCGCCAATGCCCTTTGAATGTCCAGTGATCAGTCTGCAAGCGTCTGGTAATGCAGGCTGAAACTCATCTGAACACTTTGCTCCGCTGCCAGTAATCTGAGCCCTGGTTGCCCCGGCAAATGGTGGGCGTTGACCGGGTGAGTGACGGGCTCGAAACAGAAGAAGTTCTGCGCTTGCGGGCAAAACAACAGAAACATATCGCTGCCCTGCGCCTCGCAGACGAGCTGATAACCTGCGTCTGGTTGAATGATGCGAGCACGCCCTGGCCATTGGGTAAACGCATTATCGACAAGTTGCTGCGGCAACAAGCCGGGCTCGTCGAAGTTCCAGGTCCGCGGTAACTCAATCCACTGGCTGGACAGTTTGTCCTCGCTGCACAACCAGGCGCCGCCTGCTTGCGCCTGCACGCGCGTGTGTGCAGTGCGCGGTAGATAAGGATGCAGGCCGAGTCCATACCAGGTGGGCTGCTCGCCGAGATGTGTGGCTTGTAACGTCAGGCGCAGGCGGCCGTCAGTGAGTTGTACGTGGAGCGTGGCGCGATAGGGAAAAGGTGTTTGGCTACGCAGTTCCAGGACGGCGCTGTCGGACGTCGCATTGACTATCTGCCAGGGTTGTTGCCAGGCACTGCCATGTATCGGCAGAGGTTCGTGTTCGGTATTGGCATCAAGCGCTTGCCAGCCGTCAGGGGTAGCGAAACCGCCGCCGCCAATACGGTTGGACCAGGGCAGCAACGGGTAGCAGGCCAATCGTCTGGGATTGGCGGCAGCCAGCGCCTGTTCGTCGCTGTGGCGAAGCAGCGGCAGGCCGTCGCTCAGGCGCACCCAGTTGACCAGGCTTGCGCCCAGTTCCGGGGCAAGGGTCAACTGGGTCAGGCTATCGCTCAGGGTCAGCAGAGTCGTTGGCATTTGACGCTCCGGGGGCTGTAATTGTCGGGAATTCATAGTGTCATCGTACAACTGCTAGGCTATCATTGCTGCAAAGCCTCAAGTCCTAAATCGAGAATTCGTCCGCCATGGAAACGCAAAACGCTCAACCTCGTGCTCGTCGCAAGCACCGCAGCCTGGCCCAGGAGTTGGTAGCCGATCTGTCGCAGCGCATTCGCGATGGGCTGATCAAGCGCGGTGAGAAGCTTCCGACGGAGTCGGCGATCATGGAAGAACAGGGCGTCAGCCGTACCGTGGTGCGCGAGGCCTTGTCGCGCTTGCAGGCAGCGGGTCTGGTCGAGACCCGTCACGGCATCGGCACTTTCGTGCTGGATACGCCCAGTGCCAGTGGTTTTCGCATCGATCCGGCAACCATCGTCACCTTGCGCGACGTGCTGGCCATTCTTGAACTGCGTATCAGTCTTGAGGTGGAGTCTGCCGGGATGGCAGCTCAGCGCCGTAATGATGTACAGCTGAAGGCTATTCGCGAGGCACTGGATGCCATCAACGAGAGCGCGATGCATGCCAGCGATGCAGTGTCCTCTGATTTCCAATTCCATCTGCGCATTGCCGAGGCGACCGGCAACCGCTACTTCACCGATATTCTCAGTCACCTGGGTACCAGCATCATCCCGCGTACTCGGGTCAATTCCGCTAGCCTGGCGCGTGACGACCAGACCCACTACATGGCGCGTCTGGAGCGCGAGCACGAGCAGATCTTCGAAGCCATCGCGCGCCAGGATGCCGAGGCGGCGCGGGCTGCGATGCGCCTGCACCTGACCAACAGCCGCGAGCGCCTGCGTCAGGCGCACGAAGCGGCCGAGGCGGAAGCGCTGCACGGCTGAAACTCCCTGCAGACGCTCGGCGGCCTTGGGCCGCCGAGTGTCTTTTGGCGGTGAGAAAAATCAGCGCACATGGCGCGCTCTAGCGCCGATAGGCCAGGGCGACGATACCGCCGACCACGATCAAACCGCCGATCACCTGCAGGGCTCCCAATACCTGCCCCAGAATCAGCCAGCCCAGGATCATGCCGGCCACCGGCTCCATGTTCATCACCGGTGCATTGCGCGCGATATTCAGACGCGGCATGCAGATGAACAGGGTTGAAAAAGCTGCACCATAGAGCAGGACCAGGCAGGCCAGTGCGATCCAGCCGGTACTGGCATTGGGCAGGCTCAAACCGCCAGGAATAAGGCCGCTGCTGCCCAGCAGGGCCGAGGCGCTGAACACCACGGCCAGGGTCAGCATGCTGCGTACCGAGCCAGCGATTTTCGACAGACGATTTTCGGTGATCCACAGCGCCACGGCGAAAACGGCGGCAGCCGTCAGGCTGAACAGGATGCCTGCCATCCACTCGCCGTCCGGCGCATCGCTGCTGGCCAGGCGGCCAGGAACGTCGAGCACCAACACCAGGCCGAAGAGGATCACGCCCATGATGGCCAGCGCCTGTCGGGTTGGCGCTGCACCGCCGAGCGCCCAGGTGAGCAGTGCCAGCAGAATTGGCGAGAGGTTGACTACCAGCAGCGCCAGGGCCACGGGAATGCGCGCCACGGCCGAGTAGATGCAGAAGCTTTGGATGGCGATCAGCAGGCCCAGCAAGATCTGCCAGCTCCAGGTGGCGCGACCCAGTTTCAGCGATTCACGTCGCCACAGTACCAGAGCGGCCAGCGCGACTAGGGTCACGCCGGCACGCGCGAGCATGGCCAGCAGCAGCCCGGTGTCGTGGTCGAAGGCGATCCGCGCAGCGATGTGGTTACCCGCGAACGAGCAAGCCAGTGTTGCGAGGATCAGGACGGCGATGTGACGCGCAAATGGGGTGGAACCTTGCATGACGAAATCCTGTTGTCATAGCCTGAAAATCAGGCCCTAAAGCAAAACGCCGCCCGATTGGGCGGCGTTGTCGTTCAATGCCCGGTTGCTGTCAGAGCACGACGCTCGGCAGCCACAGCGAAATGGCAGGGATGTAGGTAACGGCCATCAGCACGGCGAACAGCGCGATGTAGAACGGCAGCAGCGCCTTCACGGTGTTTTCGATGGTGACTTTGCCGATTGCGGCGCCGACGAAGAGTACCGCACCTACCGGTGGCGTGATCAGTCCAATACCGAGGTTGACCAGCATGATCATGCCGAAGTGCACCGGGTCCACGCCGAAGGACGTCACCACTGGCAGCAGAATCGGCGTGAGGATCAGGATCAGTGGCGCCATGTCCATCAGCGTGCCCAGCACCAGCAGCATGAAGTTGACGCACATCAGGATCACGTAGCGGTTGTCCGAGAAGGCCAGGAACGCCGTGGTGATCTTCGACGGAATCTGCATCAGGGTCATGATGTAGCCGAAGCTGGCGGCGAAGGCGATGAGGATCATCACGATCGACAGCGTGCGCACGGTGCGGTGCAGCATCTTCGGCAGTTCACGCCACTTGTAGTCGCGGTAGATGAACATGGTCACGAAGAACGCCCAGACCACCGCGACAGCCGCCGATTCGGTGGCGGTGAACACGCCACTGAGAATGCCGCCGAGGATGATGAACATGGTCATCAGGCCCCACAGTGCCTCGACACAGATCTTCAGTGCCTGGCGCAGCGGAATCACTTCGCCCTTGGGGTAGTTGCGCTTCTTGGCGAACCACAGGCACAGCGCGGCCATGGTGAAGCTGAGCAGCAGGCCCGGGCCGATGCCGGCGACGAACAGAGCCGCGATGGACACCGTGCCGCCAGCGGCCAGCGAGTAGATCACCGAGTTGTGGCTGGGCGGGGTGAGCAGTGCCTGCACCGAACCGGAAACGGTCACGGCGGTGGAAAACTCGCGCGGATAGCCTTTCTTTTCCATTTCCGGGATCAGCACCGAACCGACAGAGGCTGTATCGGCCAGGGAGGAGCCGGAGATGGCGCCGAAGAAGGTCGAAGCGGTGATGTTGACCAGCGACAGGCCGCCGCGGACGAAGCCGACCAGCACCCCGGCGAACGCCACCAGGCGCCGGGCCATGCCGCCTTCGGCCATGATTGCGCCGGCCAGGACGAAGAACGGAATGGCCAGCAGGGAGAATTTGTTCACGCCACCGGCGATCTGGATCATCACGGCGTGCAGGGGGATATCGATCCACCAGGCGCCGATCAGTGCGGAAACGCCAAGCGAATAAGCAACGGGGACGCGTAGCAGGATAAGGACAATGAAACTGCCCAAAAGAATGGCGGCATCCATTTACGCGGCCTCCTTGGAATCTTCAGTGTGTTCGAAGTCGACGGCACGGCGCTTGTGTTGATCGCCGTACAGCAGTTGTTCGATGACGAACAGGAGGGTGATGAAACCGCCCACCGGGATTGGCATGTAGCTGATTCCGACACGTACCGAGGGCAGGGTGCTGAGGTACTGGTTCCAGGTCGCTACGCAGAGTTTGTAACCCCAAATCAGCATGAACAGCGCGATGCCACCCATGATCAGGCGTACGAACAATGTGATCAGCGGCACCAGTGTTTGTGGCAGGCGATCGGTCAGTGAGGTCACAGCCATGTGGGCCCCCGCACGGTAGCCAGCAGCGGCACCGACGAAGGTGAACAGCACCATCAATAGCACTGAAATAGGCTCGGGCCAGCCCAGTCCTTGACCCAGCGCGTAACGGCTGAATACGCCCCAGGGGATGATCAAAGCCATGATCACGATCGCCAGGCCGGCGGTCGCGATACAGGCACGGTAGATGGCGTCGTTGACGCCCAGAACCAGGTTTTTCATGAGGCTTCACCGGTTGCGCGGCGCAGGCGAGGTGCCGGCGCCGCGCGCTTGCGCGTGGATTACTGAACGGCTTCGATACGCTGAATCAGCTCAACGAACTGCGCGCCGTACTTCTCACGAACCGGGGCGGTAGCATCGTAGAAGGGCTTGGTATCGACCTCGATGAATTCGACGCCTTCAGCCTTGAGTTTCTCTACGCTGCTGGCGCTCTTCTCGTCCCACAGCTGGCGCTCTTCCAGTTGTGCTTCCTTGGCCAGTTTCTTGACCAGTTCCTGCTGTTCCGGCGTCAGCTTGTTCCAGGTGGTCTTGGACATCAGCAGCGGTTCGGGCAGGATCAGATGGTGGGTCTGGGTGTAGTACTTGGCGGAGCGGAAATGGTTGTGCTCGAGCAGGGTAGGCGGATTGTTCTCGGCGCCGTCGATCACGCCGCTCTGCAGGGCGCTGAAGATTTCACCGGTGTCCATGGCGATGCCGTTTGCACCCATGGCGTTGAGAGTATCGATGAACAGCGGGTTGCCCATTACGCGGATCTTCATACCTTTCAGGTCTTCGATGCTGCGTATCGGCTTCTTGGTGTAGAGGCTGCGGCTGCCGCCGTCCATCCATGCCAGACCGACCATGTTGAAGTCGGAGTTGGTGATGGCGTCGAGGATTTCCTGGCCGATCTCACCGTCGATGATCTTGCGCATGTGGTCGACGTCGCGGAACACGAACGGCATGTTGAAGACGTTGGTGGCCGGAACTACCGAACCGACCGAACCGAGGCTGACGCGGGTCAGCTGGACGGCGCCGATCTGGGTCTGCTCGATGACTTCCTTCTCGGAGCCGAGAACGCCGCCGGCGAACATGCGGGATTTGATCTCGCCGTTGGTGGCAGCTTCCAGCTTCTTGCCGAGGTTTTCCATGGCGACCACGGTCGGGTAGCCAGCAGGGTGGATTTCGGCAATCTTCAGGGTCGTCTCGGCCTGTACGAAGGAGGACAGACCGAGCGCTAGCGGAAGTGTGGCGAGAAGCAACTTACGTTTGAGGTTCATGCGGAAAACTCCGTCTTGTTGTTGTTGGTTTACAGCAGCTTGAGTCCGGTGCCGCGAGCGGCCCGGGGTGAATCGGATCAGGGTTGGACGGCAGGCTCCTCGATGCCACGCACACCGGCCTGCAGGGCGAATACACCACCTGCCAGTGGCTGGTCGGAGAGATCGCCGCCGGGGCGGATCGAGGTCACGTAAAGGGTGTCCAGATTGGCGCCACCGAAGGCGCACATGGCGGGCTTCTTCACCGGCACGGCGAGCGAGCGATCCAGGCGGCCGTCGGGGGTGAAGCGGTGGACCAGACCTTCGTCGTTGCCGCAGATCCAGTAGCAGCCGTCGACATCCATCGCCGCGCCATCGGGGCGGCCCGGGTGCTGTGTCATGTCGATGAACAGGCGGCGGTTGTGCGGCGTGCCGCTGTCGATGTCGTAGTCGAAGGCCCAGACGCTCTGCACGCTTGGATGCGAGTCAGACAGGTACATGATGCGGCCGTCGGGGCTGAAGGCCAGGCCATTGGGCACGATGAATTCGTCGAGCACCTGTTGCAACTGACCGTCGTAGCGATACAGCGCGCCGACGCGGGCACCGGCGGCCATATCCAGCAGCATGGTGCCGGCCCAGAAGCGACCCTGGCGGTCGCAGCGACCGTCGTTGAAGCGCATCTGCGGGCGGGCATGTTCGACCTGTGCCAGGCGCTCTGCCTGTACGCTGCCATCGTCTTGCGGACGCAGATGGAAGATGCCGCTCTGCATACCGGCGATCCAGCCGCCGGCAGGATGCATGGCGATGCAGGCGAGCATCTCGTCGGCCTGCCAGCTCTGCGTCTTGCCGTCGGCCGCGGACCAGCGGTGCAGGCGGGCGGCAGGGATGTCGACCCAGTAAAGAGCCTGTTCGGCAGCGTTCCACACTGGGCTTTCACCCGTGGCGTTGCGCGCATCGACAATCAGTTCGGCTGTCATGGCTGTGGCGCTCTACGTGTTGTTATGGCTTGGGGCGTCGAGGGGGCTGTTCAGTCGTCGCCGAACGGGCCGGCGGCAACGAAGGCCCCACCCTGGTAGATGCGCGCCGGATCGTCAGCGGCCGGCATGGGCTGCGCTTGAACCTTGTCGCGGAAGACTTCCGAGCTGTCCTTGGGCGTAAAGCCCAGGTGCGCGGCCTTGCTGTTGTCCCACCACACATCGCGGTTATCCGACATGCCGTAAACCACGGTGTGGCCGACGTTCTCGGTGTAGAGGCAGCGTTCGAGCAGGTGGGTAAGGTCGTCGTAGCTCAGCCAGGTGCTCATCATGCGGCGGTTGGCGGGTTCGGGGAACGAGGAGCCGATGCGGATGCTGACGGTTTCGATGCCGTAGCGGTCGAAGTAGAAGCTGGCCATGTCCTCGCCATAGGACTTGGACAGGCCGTAATAGCCATCCGGGCGACGCAGGCAGTTGGCGTCGAGGTGTTCGTCCTGCTTGTAGAAACCGATGACGTGGTTGGAGCTGGCGAACACCACGCGCTTCACACCATGGCGGCGGGCCGCTTCGTAGACATGGAATACGCCGCAGATGTTGGCGCCGAGAATTTCTTCGAAGGGGCGCTCGACCGAGACGCCACCGAAGTGCAGGATGGCGTCGACGCCTTCGATCAGTTGATGCACGGCGGCTTTGTCTGCCAGATCACAGCGCACCACTTCTTCGTGGGGGCCGGCAGCCGGTGCCATCTCGCCGATGTCGGACAGACGCAGGACAGTGGCGTAGGGGCGCAGACGTTCGCGCAGTACCTTGCCCAGCCCGCCGGCAGCGCCGGTCAGCAGCAGGCGATTGAAGGGGCGCAGTTCGCTGGAGATCGTGGTCATGGCGGGGCCTGGACTCTTGTTGCTTGTTGTTATTGGTTTGTCATACGTTGTCGTATGACTTGGGCCGATTATCAGCACCATCCCAGGTAATGTCAACGCGACAGTGGGGGGAAATTGAGGTCTTCAGTCTGCGTTTCACTGAGCAGCTCCAACCTGTAAAACACTCATGATTAGTAAGGGAAACTACAGCTCGGTAGGCTCTAATACGGTGTTTTCTTGTGTTCGTACAGTGTATTTGAACATCGCGCGAGTGGTCTCAGGCAGGTGCAGGCCCGGCATTCGCGGAGCTTATATGACTAAAGTTGTATGATAACGTATCTCGGCTGAGATGAAGTGCCTCTATGATGCGAGGTGCTCGAATGACTGGAGGCGTGACATGAGCAGGAAACCTGCTGGCATCCGCAGCAGTGCGGTCCCGACACTGATCGATGTCGCCAGGGTGGCGGGGGTGTCGCCGATCACCGTATCGCGAGCACTGGGCCGCCCCGAAGTGGTTGCCGATACCACCCGCAAGCGCGTATTGGAGGCGGTACGGGCGACCGGTTATGTGCCCAATCTCGCGGCAGGCTCTCTGGCGTCCAGTCGCAGCAGGCTGGTGGCGATCTTCCTGCCGACCATTGCCAACTCGATTTTCGCTGACACCGTGCAGGCGCTGACTGACCGCCTCGCGGCTGCCGGTTACCAGACCTTGCTGGGCCTTACCGGCTACAGCCCCGAGCAGGAGGAAGCCTTGCTCGAGGCAGTGTTGGGTCGTCGACCGGACGGTATCGTGCTGACTGGCACCGAGCACACCTTGGCGAGCCGTGAGCGCCTGGCGCGAGTCGGTATCCCGCTGGTCGAGGCTTGGGATCTGTGTGAGCACCCGGTGGACATGCTGGTCGGCTTTTCGCACGAGGCCGTGGGCCAGGCGGTGGCGCGCTATCTGATCGGCAAGGGCTACCGCCGGGTCTCGGCGGTGGGCATCGATGACCCGCGTGGCATGCGTCGTTATCGCAGTCTGGTCGGCGCGCTGCAGGGGCACGTTGCAGCGCCGGTGGCGGCTCAGATCCTGCCTGCGCCGGCGACCTTGGCGGTTGGCCGCGAAGGCCTGGCGCGCCTGCTGCAGGAGGGTGCCGCTGGCGAGGTGGTGGTTTGCAGCTCCGACACCGTGGCACAAGGCGTGATGGCCGAGGCGCTCAGCCGTGGCCTGCGCATTCCTCAAGATCTTGCCGTGATGGGTTTCGGCGACCTGTCCAGTGCGGCGCACACATACCCGCCGCTTTCCACCGTGCGGGTGGACGGACCGCGCATCGGCTGCGCTATCGCCGATGCCCTGCTGGCACGCTTCGCCGAACCGGCGGCGGCACGCCAGCCACTGCGGCTGGACGTCGGGTTCGAACTGATCGAGCGCGGCAGCGCCTGAGCCCGTCAGGCCAGGCGCAAGTGGTTGTCCCACAAGCCGGCGGGTAGCTGCAGGGCGTTGGTGACGATGCGCTCACCGCGGCAGTCGTACAGCCGGCAGCGTCCCTGGCCCGAAGTGACCACGAAACCGTCGGCAACCGCGCCGACGCCTGCGCAGTCTGGCAATTGCACATCCAGACGCACCTGGGCGCTGTCCAGATCCCAGATGAAGAAGCGGTTGCCGCGCGGTGCGGTCATCGCCAACAGGCGCAATTCATCGTGGATCGCCACGCTGGCGGTGTACTGGTTCATGGCCACGCGTTGCGTCTCGCCCAGGGCGAAAGGCTGGAACGGTTGGCCGGGGCGCTTGATCGCCAGCAGCGGCACCTGATCATGCAGGTCGCCCATGTACTGCTGGCCGCTGACCACCGTGCCGTCCCGGGCCACGGCCAGGTGGCGGATGCTGTTGCGCTGGTCGGCCAGGTACTCCTGGCTGACCAGGCTGCCGTCGCGCCTGATCAGCACCAGGCTGGCCTGCATGGCGTCGAGATTCATGTCCACGCGGCTTTCCGCTTCAGTGCGAATGCCGCCATTGGCCACCACCAGGGTTTCGCCATCGGGCATCCACAGCAGCTGGTGCGGGCCGACGCCGTGGCTGCTGTGCTCACCGTCACGCAGCAGATGCTCACCTTGCAGGCGATAAACGCCAATGACGCCCCGGCCTGGCTCGGTGGTGTCGTTCTCGGTGGCGTACAGCCACTCACCGCCCTTGTGGAACACCGCATGGCCGTTGAAGTGGCGGCTGGTCGGCGAGCTGAGCGTCTGCAGCAGGCGACCGTCGCGCGTGTCGATCAGGTAGCTTTCGGTACTCGGGCGGCGGCCGACGAACAGCGCCATGGGCAAGCTCGGGTGCGGCACCACATCGTGGCAGCGCTCGTTCACCTGTATGGCGAAGGCGCGTTCGCCGTCGAGGCGATAGCCGACCGCATAGTGTTTGCCGTCACCGTCGTCACGGGCCGACAAAAGCAGCGGCTGTCCCGATGGGCCCAATAGCGTCCAGCCACCGAAGGCGCCGGCCGCCGCCAGGCTGGCAGCCGCGGCGCTGAGGCCGAGGAAGGTCCTGCGTTGCATGCTCAGTCCCCGTCGTGGGCGTTGAAGCCGATCTGCACGTTGAGCGCCTTGGCCAGTTCGCCTTCCTGCAGGCGGTGCAGGCGATTGAGGCTGTCGTAAAGCTCGTTCAGGGCAGTGCGACCGGCTGCATCGGCGAGCAGCTCACCCAGGGGGCTGTCGAGTGCTGCCAGGCGTTGGCGGGTGTCCTGGTAAGCGGCGTCGATACGTTTTGCCAAGTCAGCCTGGTCGTCGCCCAGCAGTGACTGAATACCGTCACGGTTGCTGCCGTGCCACAGCAATTCGGCGTTGGCCAGTGCGGCGCCCTGGTTGGCCAGGCTGCTGGCACTACGCCAGGCTTCGGCCTGGTAAGGCTGGGCGATGCCCTTGCTCTGCCGACCCATCGGGGCGCCGAGTTTCTTCTTCAGGCCATCCAGGGCGCTGACCTGAACGCGCAGCAGTTCGGCGATCGCTTCGTTGGAGTCGGCGTAGCGCTCGTTGGGGAATGTCTTCAGCTGTTCGGCCATGCCAGGTTTGGCCTGCCATTCGCCGACGATCTGCGCCGCCAGAGCCTGCTGGTGCTTACCGATGGCTTGCAGCAGTGGGCAATAGCGCGCTTTCTGTTCGGCCTGGGCGAGGTCCAGATTGGGGTCGAACAGCATGTATTCGTAGGCGGTGAGGCCCTGAACCACCACGCTGGCATTGGACAGGTCATCCGCGCTCAGCTGCGGCTTGTTCTTCAGCAGGGCTTCGACCTGGCGCTGTACCAGGTTTTTCTTGTCAGGCCAGAACTGGATCTGCCAGGCGCGGTTGCCTTCGGCCAGCGGCCCGATCAGCAATGGCTGCAGGCCGGCCCAGGCGCTCTGTGCCCCGAGAAAGGCCTGGCGAGCGGCACTCAGATCGGTGCTGCCTGCGCAGAAGGCTTCGGCACTCGCCGCCAGTTGACGGTCAGCTTCCTGCCAACTGCTGTAAGCCGGTAACAGGACGCCATCGGTCAGCGCGGCACTGACCTTGGCTTGCGGGTCCTGCTGGCCACAGCCGACCAGGGCCAGGCCGAGCAGAGAGGCGATCAGGGTTTTGTGCAACATCGCAGGCTCCTCAGAGGGAATTCAGGAAGGCGAGCAGCGCTGCTCGCTCGTCGGCATCGAATTTCAGCACATGCAGCTTGGCCGCTTCGGCCTCGCCACCGTGCCAGAGAATGGCTTCCAGCAGGTTGCGCGCACGGCCGTCATGCAGGAACTGAGTGTGACCATTGACTGCTTGCGTCAGGCCAATGCCCCACAACGGCGCCGTGCGCCATTCGTGACCGGTGGCGAGAAATTCATCGCGGCCATCGGCCAATCCATCGCCCATGTCGTGCAGCAGCATGTCTGTATAAGGACGGATCAACTGGTTGGCCAGTTCCGGCTCCGCCGCATCGGCCGACGTGGTGAAGCTGGGTGTATGGCATTTCTGGCAGCCGGCCTGATGGAACAGGTTCTTGCCCTTGAGCACCTCGGGCGCGTCGACGTCACGCCGCGCCGGCACGCCCAGGTTACGGCTGTAGAACAGTACGCTGGCCAGGATATTGTCGCTGACCTCCGGTTCGCCGCCATGGGGCGCGGCCAGGCAATCGCCCTGTGCCGCCGTGCAGTTGTCGTGAGGGATCAGCGAGCTGGTCAGGCCCATGTCATTGGCGAAGGCATCGGCATTCTGCTGATTGAGATTGGGCTGACCAGCCTTCCAGCCAAAACGGCCGAGCACGCTGCGCTGCTGCTGACGGTCCCAGACCCTGTTGGGGCGACCGGAGATGCCATCGCCATCGGCGTCGTCCGGGTCGGCGCCGGCCAGGATATCCGCTTCGGCAATGGCTTCGAGCAGGCCGAGGCCGATCATCGGCGGGGCGATACGTGTGGAGAACAAGGTATCGGCGCGCATGGCCCCATAGCCGAGCTGGCTGATTTCCAACTGCGGCTTGCGCAACTCCACCCGTGTGCCGTCGGCGAAGCGCACGGGCACGTTGCTGTAAGTCACGCGGACCTTGCCTTCGGGCGCTACGCCAGGATTGGCCATGTCCTGCAGTTGGGTGCCGTAGCTGGGTTCGGCGACGACGCCCTGGCGCACCAGCATTTCGGCATGCTCGGGGCCGGCCGGCACTGAAAGGCGCACCAACATCGAGGCGGCGCTGACTGCATCCGGCCCCGGTGGATGGCCACGGCCATCCTTGATGTGGCAGTTCTGGCAGGCGTTGGTATTGAACAGCGGGCCCAGGCCATCGCGAGCGGTGGTGGTGGCTGGCGCCGTGACCCAGGGATTGCGGAAGAAGCTGTTGCCCACTGCAAAATCCAGGCGACGGCTTGGCGCGAGGTTGGCCGAGGGCAGGGAGAAGGCGTTGTGATCGAACTTGCGTACCGTCGCCGCACCGGCAGACAGGGCCTCGCCAGGTTCTGGCGCAGTGAAGTGCGGTTGCTGCTCGCAAGCGATCAGAGTCAGGACCATGAAGGGCAGCAGGCAGCGCTGGAGCGGCGACATCGATGAACAATCCGAACGGCAGGAAAGCGGGGCGCCAAGATTAGCAGGCTAACGTAATTTAAATAAGATGGATTAGCGTTAGCTGGACGTGGCCAGAGGTCGCGGCTGCATCCTCCTCATCGAGATGACGCAGACGCATCTTGCACGGGACGCTGAGCGCCGGGCCTGTTCACTTCGATGTACCACTTTGGCTGCATGGCGCCGAAGTCGGTGCGGACGTTCGAGGGCAGGTAGCTGGCCGAATCCAATACGTGCATATGACCTAGCGAGCGTTCGAAGACCACCCAGTGCCAGAAGTCGCGATCGTTCTCCTGGTGGTGCTTGATGGCCAGCAGAGCCAGATCCGGCAGGCGCTCCCACGATACGAAGGGCGCTTCGCCTGGGGCGGCCGTCGCACCTCCCGTGGCCAGCAGACGCCTGACGTACTGGCTGTCGGACCACAAGGATTCGTCCTCGGCATCAATGCCCATGGCGTTGGCGATTGCCTTCATCGCGGCGTAGGTCGTGCCGAGAATGTTGGCTGCTGCGGCAATACCGCAGCCGCTGACTTCTTCTTGTACGACACAGTTGGGCGTGTATTCGGTGAGATTGGCCTGAGGCACCCAGCCTGATTCCACGCCATCTTCGCGTGTACACCAGAACCAGCCATTGAGGCTGCGCGACGCGCTCAGCCGCTCACCGACACGTACATCGAGTTCACGAGCGGTATAGGCCGCGCGTGCGCGGGCGTGCAGGTCATCGAGCCGTTCGATGACCTGGCCGGGAACCCAGCCAGCTTCCTGGCCAGGTGTGGTGCAGAGGAACCAGTTATCCCAGCCTTCGTCGCCCTGATACGCCTCGCCAACCGTGAGCGGCGCACCCTCGGTGAAAGTGATCGGGTTGGGAAATTCGCTAATGTGGGCCGTGGTGACGATGAAAGTTCGCAGATCCATATGCATCCAGCTGAGGTGATCCGTGGAGAGGGCGTCACACAATAGAAGAGATGCCCTCGTTGGCCCAGCCTCTTTTCATTTAGAGCAAGAACGTTCAAGACCTGCTCGAGGCGCTTGGCTAAGCTCGCCTGCTCAAGGAGGTTCCATGTCTCGTCATAAAGAGTTCACTCAGGGCGCCCGCGATATGCTGCCGATGCTGCTCGGCGCCATTCCTTTCGGCATCATCTTCGGCAGCCTGGCAGGTGCTGCCGGGCTCGATCCCTGGCAGACGCAGGGCATGTCCTTGCTGGTATTCGCAGGCTCAGCGCAGTTCATCGCCATCAGCCTGTTGAGCGGCGGCGCCGGTATTGCGGTGGTGTTGCTGACCACCTTCGTGGTCAATCTGCGCCATGCACTGTATAGCGCCAGCTTGCAGCCATACGTGCGCCATTTGCCCAAGCGCTGGCGCATGCCACTGGCTTTCTGGCTTACCGACGAGGCCTACGCGGTGGTGGTACAGCGCTATGCGCGCGGCGATAGAGAACCCTATCGCCATTGGTACTTTCTTGGCGCGGCACTGGCCATGTACTGCAACTGGCAGCTGTGCACGCTGGTCGGCGTGCTGTTTGGCCAGGCGGTGCCGAACATCGGTGAATGGGGGCTGGATTTCGCCATGCTGGCGACCTTCATCGGTATCGTCGTGCCCATGCTGCGCAATCAGCCGCAGGTCGCGGCGGCCCTGGTCGCTGCAGGTGTGGCGCTGGCATGTCATGAACTGCCGTACAAGCTCGGGCTAATGGCTGCCGCGGCCAGTGGCATCGTCGTCGGCGTGTGGTTGGAACGGCGCAAGCCGGTACTGCAGGAGGAGTTGGTCTGATGGATATCTGGTTGCTGATCCTGGGCATGCTGGCGATCACCTTCGTCACCCGCTACAGCCTGTTTGCGTTCCCTGATCTGGGTTTTCCGCCATTGATCAGGCAGGGGCTGCATTACGTGCCGACTGCAGTGCTGACGGCCATTGTCGTGCCCGGCATGCTCATGCCGGACGGGCAGACTTGGTCGCTGAGCTGGAACAACGCCTACCTGCTGGCGGGCCTGGTTGCCATTGCCATCGCCGCTTTCACGCGGCACCTGCTGGCAACCATTGGAGGTGGATTGCTGGTGTTCTTCATACTGCGCTGGGCGTTCGGGCAACTGCCGATCTGAGTGGTACCGGCCGTAGGGTGCGCCGTTACACCAGTGCGCTGACTTTCAGGTCGCGCTGGCTCAAGCGCAGGTACTGCTGGTCGGCCTTGAGCAGCAGCGCGTGGTCGTCGACGCTCAGTTCTTCATGAGCATGACCTTCTGCCTGGCTGCGGTAGAGGCTTTCACCTGGGTGGCGACGCAGGCACTGGTAGCGCTGCCGGCGTGGTTCCACCTTGAGGCTGAGCATGTCGATATAGGCGACTTGCATCTCATCGCTCTGGCCAGTCTCCAGCGCACTGCGCTGCAGGGCAGGTGTGTGGGTGAAGGGCGAGGCCGAGAACATGACATGTTGGCATTGCAGCAGATCAGCGCGCGGTTCACCGTTGAGCAGCCAGTTGCCACGCAGATCACGCTGTAGGCAGAGGTTGCGCTGGCCATGGTTGTCGACCTTGAGCCAGAGGCGGCGGAAGCGCCAGCCCGGATCGCAATCGATCATGTAATTGGCAACGATGCTGTTGCCCTTGATGACCTGCATGAGATGGCTGGTGGCTTGGATGCCATTGGCATCCTGACTCAGGCGCAGGGTTTCCACGCCAGGATTGCACCACGGTTTCCATACCAGGGTTTGCTGCATCGGTCGACTCCATGCCGAGCGCGAAACAGGAGGGAAGGGCGGCAGCTGCGCGCAGAACACGTTCCCTCGTGTTCCATGTTGTGATGGCGCGCAGCATAGCGTGATGGCAATGTGATGTCTGTCAGCCTTTGCCGACAGTTGCGCAGTTTTTTGCGCTACAGATTCAGATTCTGGGTTTGAGCGGTTGCTGCTCGAACTTCACGCCGTCCAGGCCGTGGTTCATCAGTGCGCGAATGTTGCCGTGATCACTGCCTTGTGGCGTGGCCAGCACGCTGCGGTAGTGCTCGCCGAAGGCGCGCAGCGCTTCGTCCTTGCTCAAGCCTTCCAGCAGGGCCAGGCCCAGGGTCTTGCAGGAGCCTTCGTTCTGTCCGGCAGCGTTCTCCACATCACCGTTACGGAAGGCACTGGGTTGATAGTCGTAGTGCTCGGCGACGAAGGCCAGGGTTTCGCTGAAGGCGTAGTCGTCTTGTTGCAGGCGCTTGCGCAGCTCGTTGAGCGCGGTCATTCATGCTTTCCTTTGGTAAATGCGGCTTTCTGCTCGGCCGAGGCTTCTTGCTGATACTTGGCCTTCCAGTCGGCATAGGGCATGCCGTACACGGTCTCGCGGGCCTGGTCGGCGCTGACGTCGACACCAAGGTCGTCGGCGGCGGCCTTGTACCATTTGGACAGGCAGTTGCGACAGAAACCAGCCAGATTCATCAGTTCGATGTTCTGCACGTCAGGACGGCTGCGCAGGTGCTGCACCAGTGCGCGAAAGGCTGCAGCTTCCAGTTCGAGGCGTTCTTGCTCGGTCATGGTGGGCTCTCCGGGAATGGGTGGCGGCGATGATAAGAGCCTCGCCGGAGAGCGGCAAGCCGCTGAAAGCGGCTGTCAGCGATGACCGGCGAGCGTGATGGAGACAGACTCGGCGAAACGCAGGGCATGGGGTTTGTCTACTTCCACTTCGGCGTAACGCACGGCCTGATGGGTCATCACCAGGTCGAGAATCTCCTGAGTCAGGCGTTCGAGCAGGGCGAAGCGATTGCCTTCGACATGAGCGATGATGGCCTTGGTGATGGTGCGGTAGTTCAGCGCATGCTCGATATCGTTGACCTCGACCGCATCGACGGCGGGGTAGAGGATGGTCAGGTTGATCAACACGTCCTGCTTGTTGTTGATCTCTTCTTCCTTGATGCCGATGTAGGTGCGCAGGCGCAGGTCCTTGACGCGGATGCGCGCCATTCCGGGTTCCAGTCGCGGCATTAGTTGCTCCGTCCGATCAATTGCAGAAATTCGTGGCGAGTGTTGCAGGACTCGCGGAAGGCGCCAAGCATCACCGAGCTGCTCATCACCGAATTCTGCTTCTCAACGCCGCGCATCATCATGCACATGTGCTTGGCCTCGATCACCACCGCCACACCAGCGGCATTGGTCACGCGAGCGATGGCATCGGCGATCTGCTTGGTGAGGTTTTCCTGGATCTGCAGGCGCCGCGCGTACATGTCGACGATGCGCGCCACCTTGGATAGCCCGAGCACCTTGCCGGTGGGGATGTAGGCGACATGCGCCTTGCCGATGAAGGGCAGCAGATGGTGTTCGCACAGCGAGTACAGCTCGATGTCCTTGACGATCACCATCTCGTCGTTGTCGGACTCGAACAGCGCACCGTTGACGATCTCCTCCAGCGACTGCTGGTAACCATGGCAGAGGTACTGCATGGCTTTGGCCGCGCGTTTGGGCGTATCGAGCAGACCCTCGCGCTCCGGGTTTTCACCGAGGCCTACGAGAATTTCGCGGTATTGCTGGGAAAGGGGTTGGCTCATGGCAGTGTCCTGAGCAGTCGCCTCACTTGAGGTGGCGGCCGCCGTTGAGGGTAAGGGTCGTTCCGGTTACGTAGGCGTTGTCCAGCAGGTAGCGCAGGGTCTGGTAGAAGGCCAGCGGGCCGGGTTCTATGCCCAGCGCCGATTTGGCCAAGGTCTTGGCCCGGTAGGCGTCGTCGTCACCATCGTTGAACATCAACAGCGCCGGAGCGATGGTGTTGACCTTTATGCGTGGCGCCAAGCGCGCGGCGAACGACAACGTCAGGCTTTCCAGGCCCGCCTTGCTTGCGCAGTACGCGGGTCGATTGGCGCTGCCCTTGCGCACCACGTCGTCGCTCACGTGCACGATGTCGGCGTATTGCGACTGCAGCAGTAGCTCGCTGCAATGCAGGTTGATCAGGTAGGGCGCAAGCATGTGCACGCTGAACAGCTGGCGAAAGACCTGCGCTTCTTCGCCTGGCGTTTCCGCCAGCCACTGCGAGGCGTTGTGCACGATCGCGCGCAGGCCGCTGCACTGCGCCTTGACCTGCTCGATGAACGCCATGATGCCGCTCTCTTCACTGAAATCAGCCTGCAGGGCGATAGCACCGCGCTCACGCAGCTGCGCAATATCGTCACGCATCTGGCGGTAGCTGATGATCACCGGCTGCCCTTCGTCGAGCAGACGTTCGGCGCAGTAGAGGCCGACCCGCTGGCCGGCGCCGGTGATCAGAATTGGAAAGCTGGCAGCGCTCATGTGCAACTCGTGAGAAAGAAATGAAGGCCTGGCTCGTACGGCCTCGGGATACCTGACCAGTGGCAGGCGGTACTCACCAGGCCGTGGATAAAGCTATACCAGAGTTGCAAGTTGTACAACCATGTGCGACATGTGGTTTTGCTATCAGGCTCAGTGAATTTGCCTATCGCGCTGAATTTTAAAGTTTTTTAATGATGAGGCGGAGAAGGCTTTTTTGTGCTTTACCTGTACGCATTGTTGTTTTTGTACAGCTATTGGCCGTTTGTACAACGAAATCGGCCAGCGCGAGGCTGGCCGATGGATAGAAATGGATGCTTTCAGGGCTTGCCGATGCTGGCGGTTCGTCTGCCCAGGCGCTGAGGGTAGTTACCTTGTAGCCAGGGCTCCAGCAGGCGAGTGGAAAGGGGGATGAACCAGTAGGTCATCAGTGGCGTCAAGGCCAGTGTCGACAACAGCACGCGGGTGATCAACGAAAGCTCGGCCAGCCAGGGGCCCAGCAGCAGGTTGAAGGCCAGGGATACTGGAAAGAACGCCAGCCAGATCGCCACGCTCTGCTTCCAGCGCGGAGGTTGTCGATGGGCGCTGCCGAACCAGGCGTCAAGGCCGACGGCACGCTTTTCCTGCGGTTGGGCAAAAAGGCCCGCACCACGCTGCAGCCAGGCCTGGCGTGAGGCCGAGTGCTCCCAGGAAGCCATGGTCTGTTCGTCGCTGAAGCGGAAAACGATCTGGAACTCATCATCACCGGCAGGCGGTGCCAGTACGCCGGAGCCGAGGTAGCCAGGGAAATCGGTGGCCAGGTGTTCGCCTTCACGTAGCCAGGCGATGAAATCGTGATAACGGCCATTGGCAACGCGGCGCGCCACCATCAGGGTAACGGGGGACATTGTGTATCTCCTCGAGTGTTGCCGTCAGCCGGGGTATGGCGTTGGGCGTGGTCGAACACGGGGTGCTGTGCTCGACGAACAATGCAGCAAGGATTATTCCCGTTTTGCGGAAATTAGCCAGCCCTGCCTGATGGCGGACGTTGGCCGGAGCAAACCTTGCCTTTTCGGCAGCGTGTTGCACCGTCAGGGTGCGGAAGTCGCGCCAAATGGGGGCGCAGGCGGCAGAACAACCGATAGCCCCACTCCAGCAGCGGACGCAGCGGTCGCCAACGCAGCGGCGCGACCCAGGTTCCCAGTCCGGCCGCCTCCCAGCTCCACAAGCTGGCATCAAGGCCCAGCAACCACTCGCCATCGGCCCAGCGTGCGTGCAGACGATCCTGCATCGCGTTCAGGGATACACCCAGCGGTAGCGGATCGAAGTCAGCGGCGGCAATATCCACCAGCAGCAGTCGCTGTGGTGACGCATGCCGTCGAAGCATGCCGATTTCGCGTGCGCAGAGCGGACAGTCGCCGTCGTAGTAGAGGGTCAATGGCCAGGCAAGGTTGTGCATGAAATTACCTTGTACAGTTCTTGCACAATGTAAGCCTGCCTTAGCTGGGTTACAATGCCCTCATATTCGTTGCCGTGATGCCCGAAGCCATGCCAGAACTCGCCTCCGTCACATCGCTTGCGTCCAGCGCTTTGAAGCAGGAAGAGCTGTTCCCCATCCGCGAGGTTTCTCGTCTTACCGGCGTCAACCCGGTCACCCTGCGTGCCTGGGAGCGGCGCTACGGCCTGATTCAACCGACGCGTACCGACAGCGGCCATCGCCTCTACTCACAGGCCGATATCGATGCCGTGCGCAGCATCCTCGCCTGGATCGAGCGTGGCGTCGCGGTCAGCAAGGTAGGCTCGATCCTGGCCAAGAGCGCCAGCAGTCGCAGCGTCACCACGCCGGCCTACAACGAAGTCAGCAGTGACGACTGGAGTCAGTGGCAGGGCCAGGTGCGCAGTGCGCTGCAGACTTTCGATGAGCCTCGTCTCGAGCGTCTGTATGGGCAGATTTTCTCCTGCTATCCGCTGCCGGTGGTGTTCCAGGACATTTTCATGCCGGTCTGGCAGGAGTTGCTGCTGCGCCAGGACGAAGTCGGCCTGCGTGGCGAGTGGCTGATGCTCGACGGTTTCCTGCGTGGGCGCTGCTGGCAGCGTCTGCAATTGGGGCGCGATGATTCGCGTGAGCGCGTGCTGCTGGTGGCGCTGCCGGGTCACTGTCGGGAACTGGAGTTGCTGGTTGCAGCGTTGCTGTTAGGCAATCAGGACGTCGGCGTGTCGGTGATGGGCCCTGGCGTACCCATGACCGACCTGGCCCTGGTCTGTGAACGCATGCAGCCCCAGGCGCTGGTGGTCTTCAGCAATCAGCCGCCAGGTGAGGAGTTCCCGCGGCAACTGGCGCGCCTGGCGCTGGGGCTGGCATGTCCGCTGCTGCTGGCCGGTGACAGTGCCGATCTGGCAGAGGAGAGCCTGGCCGGTTCGCCCATTGCCTGCCTGGGTAATGAAGGACGCCTGATGCAGCGTCGTATGCAGCAGTTTCTGGCTGGCCATCTCGATACCTGAGGCGGCCCAGGTTACTGAGCTTCAGCTGACCGCTGCAGGCTGCGACTGTCGTTCGTTGTGCTGTTCGAAGAGGTACTGACGCAGGGTCTGTTCATCTTCCGTATGCAGCGTCTGCAGGTTGTAAGCGTAACGCTTCTGGCTGACGCGCCTTGCGAGCCGCGCGCGCAGTTGAACGCGGCGCTCCTGGGGCAGAAGCAGTTGCAGCAACTGATCCTTGGCCGGCGTGCCTGTTCTGCTGTATTCCACCAGGATTCCGTTGTTCGATAGCTCCAGCGCCTTCAGGCCACTGGGCTGCTCGCTGCCATCCAGCAGTGCCAGCGCTGTGGGCAGAACGAGACGCCATGGGCGTTCGTTCACCCCTTGTTCGAAGATCAGCGGTGCGCCCAGTTCCAGGCGCGACTGGCTGTGGCCGTCTTGGATCAGGTGCAGGGGAAAGCTCAGATGCTGATTGTCGGTATGCGTGTCCAGGCTTAGTTGCTCTTCGTTGCCCAGGCGTGCCAGAAGTTCGCTGAGTCGTTCGCCCAGAGCCAACTGCGGCGCAGCCTGAGGGCGCCGCTTTTGCGGAGGTTTGAAGAGGATCGTCTGGATGAAATCCAGTTCGTCCTTAGTGAGCAGCGGGTCGGTTTGCATGGGATGAGACTGCACGGGGTCAAACTCATCTGACTGCGCTGGCGAGGGATAGTTTTATCCGTTCGTCAGCTTTTAAGGCGCGCCAGCTCGGCTTTCAGCTCGGTGACCTCTGCCTCCAGCTCACGCACCCGCTGCTTGGCTTCGACCTGTTCGGTGACATCCTTCTGGATACCGATGTAGTAGGTCAGCTGGTCGCTTTCGTTGAGCACCGGCGTGATCGATAGCTCGTTCCAGAACGCGCTGCCATCTTTGCGGTAGTTACGAATGATCTGTCGGCAGGGCTTGTTCGCCTTGACCGCTTCGCGAATGGCCTGCAGGCCGAGCTGTGCGCGGTCATTGCCCTGGAGGAAACGGCAATCCTGGTAGAGGATGTCATCGCAGGGGTAGCCGGTCAGGCGCTCGAATGCCGCATTGGCGTAGATCAGAATATTGTCTTCGCCCTCCTGCTCGGCCACCACGATCCCATCGTTGGAGGCGTCGACTACCAGTTGCAGCAGTTTGGCATTGATCATGAGTCCGGTTCCGCGATGGATATGCGCTGCATTCTAAAACATCGGGTCGGCCTGTCCACTTGCGGCATAATACGCGGCGTTTTTCCTGTTTCCGGAGTTGTCATGAAAGTCGCCATTCTCTCGGGCTCGGTCTACGGCACGGCCGAGGAAGTCGCTCGCCACGCCGAGCGCCAGCTAAAGGCTGCCGGGCTGGATGCCTGGCATAAAGCGAACGTGAATATCGAGGAACTGCTGGCCTTCGCGCCGGATGCCTTCCTTACCGTCACGTCTACCACCGGTATGGGCGAACTACCGGATAACCTGCTGCCGCTGTACAGCGAAATCAGAGACCGTTTGCCGGCCTGGAGTGGCAAGCCGGCTGCAGTGCTGGCGCTGGGCGACTCCAGCTATGACACCTTCTGCGGTGGCGGTGAACTGATGCGTGAGTTGTATGCCGAGCTGGGCCTGCGCGAAGTGCTGGACATGCTGCGCCTCGACTCCAGTGAAACTGTCACGCCTGAAACCGATGCCGAACCCTGGCTGCAAGCCTTCGTGGCAGCGCTGAAGGCCTGACGTGCACCCGCGCGCTCGCCAGTTGATCGACAGCCTTGGGCTTGCCGCGCATCCCGAGGGCGGTTACTACCGTCGTCTGTTCGTTTCGGCGCAGCGCGATGCTCAGGGCCGGGCGGCTTCCAGTGCCATTGTGTTCCTGCTGCCGGGTGGTACGGTCAGCCGCTGGCATCGGGTCGACGCCGATGAGCTGTGGCATTTTCACGAGGGCGACCCCCTGCAGTTGTTGATCGCCGACACTCCCGACGCTGTGCGTTGCGAGCTGCTTGGGCCTGCGGCAGAAGGGCAAATGCCGCAGCGCGCGGTCGCGGCCCATGCCTGGCAGGCGGCGCGCTCGACAGGCTCCTATACGCTGGTCGGCTGCAGCGTGGCGCCGGAGTTCCAATTCGAGGGCTTTCGCCTGCTGGCCGATGATAGCGCCGCTCAGGCACAGTGGCCGTTGCTGGCTCGCGATTACCCCGAGCTGTTTTGACCGGCGATAAAAGCGGCGAATACCTGCCTATCGCACCACGGCGCGCCAGAGCCGTGACCCGCAAAGCCATCAAGATGGCTGCCAGGGCAACTACCGCCAGCGACGCGCCTGGCTAGACTGCGGACACCACCGACCAACAAGAATATCGAGGTGACCGCCGTGAATGCTCCGCTGAAACTCCCTGCCGTGAAGAATCTGGTTTCCGAGGCCGAATGGCGTGCACGCGTCGACCTCGCCGCCTGCTACCGGCTGATTGCCCTCTATGGCTGGGACGACCTGATCTTCACGCATATCTCTGCCAAGGTACCGGGTACGGAAGATTTCCTGATCAACCCCTATGGCCTGATGTTCCACGAAATCACGGCGTCGAGCCTGGTCAAGGTCGACCTGGCGGGCAACAAGCTGATGGACAGCCCGTTCGACATCAACCCGGCCGGTTACACCATTCACAGCGCCGTGCACGAGGTGCGCCATGACGTCGGTTGCGTGCTGCACATCCATACGTCTGCCGGGATCGCCGTGTCGGCGCAGAAGCAGGGCTTGCTGCCGCTGTCGCAGCAATCACTGTTCGTCCTCGCCAGTCTGGCCTACCACGGTTATGAAGGCGTGGCGCTGAATCATGACGAGAAAGCGCGGCTGCAGGCGGATCTGGGCGACAAGAACTTCATGATCCTGCCCAACCATGGGCTGCTCACCGCTTTCGGCGGTATCGCCGATGCGTTCCTTGGCATGTTCATCCTGCAGCGCGCCTGCGAGATTCAGGTCATGGCGCAGAGCGGCGGTGCCGAGCTGATCCACATTCCGCAGCAGATCCTCGACGGCGCACGGGCAATGATCGCCGGCGTGATGAAAACGCCGCAGGGCATGGGCGGCGCGCTGCCCTGGCCAGCGCTGCTGCGCAAGCTGGATCAGCAGATGCCGGGTTACGACCAGTGAGCGAGCTGCCAGGCATTGCCCTGGATGAATGGCGCGGGCAAAGCCAGGTGCTGGACTTTCGTGGGCACAGGATCCGTTACTGGACCGCTGGAGACACACAAGCCCAGCCGCTGCTGCTGATTCACGGCTTTCCCAGCGCCAGCTGGGACTGGCATCGCCTGTGGGTGCCGCTGGCCGAGCGTTACCGTGTGATCGCCTGCGACATGCTTGGCTTCGGTTACTCGGCCAAGCCGCGTGGGCATGCCTATAGCCTGCTGGAGCAGGCTGATCTGCAGCTGGGACTGCTGGCCCATATCGGCGAGCAGCGCCCGGTGCATGTGCTGGCTCATGACTATGGCGACAGCGTTGCCCAGGAGCTGATCGCACGGCATCAGGAGGGGCAAGTACAGTTGGCAAGTTGTGTGTTCCTCAACGGCGGCCTGTTCCCCGAAACCCATCATCCGGTGCGGGTGCAGAAGTTGCTGCTCGGGCCGCTTGGTCCGCTGATCGGACGGTTGTTCTCACGGCGCAAGCTGGCGCAGAGTTTTGCCCGTATCTTCGGCCCGCACACCCAGGCCAGCGAAGCCGAACTGGATGCACTGTGGCAACTGGTGGCGTACAACAACGGCCCGGCGGTGATGCATCGTCTTATTCGCTACATGCCCGAGCGGCGCCAGCAACGGCAGCGCTGGGTCACGGCGATGCAGGCCACGGCGCTGCCGATGCGGGTGATCGATGGCGCCTTCGATCCCATCTCCGGTGCACATATGGTGGCGCGTTACCGTGAGCTGATCGCAGACGCCGACACCGTTCTGCTCGACGGCATCGGCCACTATCCGCAGTTGGAGGCGCCGGCTGCGGTGCTCGAGCATTACCTGCAGTTTCGTGCTGCCAGGAGCCCGCATGCGTAGACGCACTCTGCTCAAAGGCGCCGTGTTCGGCGGAACCGCCGCACTCGGCGCCGGCTACTGGGCCTTGCCTGCCGGGCCACGGCCGGCGGCTGTCAGCCTGGAGGGCGCACGCCAGGTGCTGGCAGACCTGCAGGGCAAGACGCTGCAGAGCATTCGCGGCTGGAGCCCGAGCGAAGTGTTCAATCACTGTGCGCAGAGCATCGATTATTCCATCGACGGTTATCCCGAACTGAAACCGGCCTGGTTTCGCCACAGCCTAGGGCCTGCCGCGTTCGCCATGTTCAGCGTGCGCGGCGCCATGCGTCATCCGCTGGACGAAGCAATTCCCGGCGCAGCCGCTCTGACCGAACCCGCCGATCAAGCCTTGGCGTTGCAGCGGCTGCAGATGGCCTTCCAGCGTTTCTCCGAGCACCAGGGCGCGCTAAAGCCACACTTCGCCTATGGTGCGTTGGAGCATGGCGAATACGCCGAGGCGCACGTGTTGCACCTGTACAACCACCTGACCCTGATTCGCGTCGCCTGAGCGCGCATAAGGTCACATTATCGGCCGTCATTCAGCGCCCGCGCGCGTCTTGTGAAGCGTGCGGGGCTGCCTGACACTCGGTGCATTCACAACCTGCCCGAGGAAGCTGTCGATGAGCGATGCCATCCGTTTCGAAGATCAAGTGGTCATAGTCACCGGTGCCGGCGGTGGCCTGGGCCGCGCCCATGCACTGCTGTTCGCTCGTCATGGTGCCAAGGTGGTGGTCAACGATCTCGGCGGTAGCACCCATGGTGAAGGGGCCAACGCTTCGGCAGCCGACAAGGTGGTGGAAGAGATTCGCGCCTTCGGCGGTACTGCAGTGGCCAACCATGACTCGGTCACCGACGGCGACAAGATCGTGCAGACGGCACTCGATCATTTCGGCCGTATCGATGTGCTGGTCAACAATGCCGGCATTCTGCGCGACAAGAGCTTCCACAAGATGGAAGATGCCGACTGGGATCTGGTCTACAGGGTCCATGTCGAAGGTGCCTACAAGACCACTCACGCGGCCTGGCCCCACTTGCGCGAGCAGAA
Source organism: Pseudomonas chaetocerotis (assembly GCF_015712105.2). Lineage (NCBI taxonomy): Bacteria > Pseudomonadati > Pseudomonadota > Gammaproteobacteria > Pseudomonadales > Pseudomonadaceae > Pseudomonas > Pseudomonas chaetocerotis. The sequence goes on along the minus strand of NZ_JACFYX020000009.1, from coordinate 140,486 downwards.
CTTCGGCCGTGTCATCTTCACCTCGTCGACCTCCGGCATCTACGGCAACTTTGGCCAGAGCAACTACGGTATGGCCAAGCTCGGCCTGTACGGGCTGACTCGTACCCTGGCCATCGAAGGGCGCAAGAACAACATCCTGGTCAACGCCATCGCACCGACCGGTGCCACGCGCATGACCGAAGGACTGATTCCGCCGCAGGTGTTCGAGCAGCTCAAACCCGAGCTGGTCAGCCCCTTGGTGGTGTACCTCGGTAGCGCCGCCTGTCAGGACACCGGTGGCCTGTTCGAGGTCGGCGGTGGTTGGGTGGGCAAGGTGCGCTGGGAGCGTAGCCTGGGCGCGGGCTTCGATCCCAAGGTCGGTTTCAGCCCCGAGGATGTCGCGGCGCAGTGGCAACGTGTCTGCGATTTCGAGGGCGCTGCGCACCCGGCCGACAACGTCGAAGCGCTCAGGGAGATGATGGCCAACCTGCAGAAATACGCGCTCTAGACCACATGCGGGCACTGAAAGCCCGGTAGTGATCATATAAAGCGCTCAATGCGGCGTCTGGCAGGAGCCCCGAGGCGAAGCTTTGCCAGGCCCTGCTGTTCTGGTTCGCGGCGGGCGAGGCTTCCACAAAGTCGGTGTCTGTGCAGTGAGTAGTACCCGGCTGTTACCTGTCGGAGGAAATAGGGGCGAATAATGGCGTTCGTTCCACCTACCTTCAGGAGACGATCATGGCTGCCAAGAAAATTCTCATGCTGGTCGGCGACTACGCCGAGGACTACGAAACCATGGTGCCATTCCAGGCGCTGCAGATGGTCGGTCACACCGTGCATGCGGTCTGTCCGAACAAGGTGGCTGGTCAGACAGTGCGTACCGCCATCCACGATTTCGAGGGCGACCAGACCTACAGCGAGAAGCCGGGGCACAACTTTGCGCTCAACTTCGATTTTGCCAAGGTCCGTGCCGAGGACTATGACGCTCTGGTCATTCCCGGTGGTCGTGCGCCCGAGTACCTGCGCCTGAATGCCGACGTCATCGCGCTGGTGAAGGCCTTCACCAGCGCCGACAAGCCCATCGCTGCCGTCTGCCACGGTGCTCAGTTGCTGGCGGCCGCCGGGGTGCTGGAGGGACGCGAGTGCAGTGCCTATCCTGCTTGTGCGCCGGAGGTGGCGTTGGCCGGTGGCAAGTACGTGGAAATCCCGGTGGATCAGGCGCATGTGCAGGGCAAGCTGGTCACCGCGCCAGCCTGGCCTGCGCATCCGGCCTGGCTGGCGGCGTTTCTCAAGGTGCTGGGGACTGAAATCCGCTTATGAGCAGCCGGAGCCCGGATGCAATCCGGGCGCATCATCGTCGGCATTCACGCACTGACTGCACCGGGCTATGGCACGGGCAAGACGTAGGGCGGGTGCAATCCCGCCAGTCCATACGTGGCGGGTTGCACCGCCCTACCTTTCAGGAGCACGATCGATGTGCGAACTCTATGTGAAGGCCGACCCGATTCTCTACGAATCGCGCGCACGCTCATTGCGCATCCGCGGTGTGGTCACCACGTTGCGTCTGGAAAATCAGTTCTGGGACATCCTGCGCGAAATCGCCGAAGTCGATGGCATGACCACCAACCAGCTGATCGCCAAGTTGCATGACGAGGTCATGGATTTTCGCGGCGAAGTGGTCAATTTCGCCTCGTTCCTTCGTGTCAGCTGCACCCGCTACCTGGCACAGAAGGCCGGGCGTCAGGTGCCGCTGAGGGTGGTCGGTGCAAGTGGCTGAGTCACTGGTACATCCAGAAGTTCGGGTGCTCCTGCACGTTCGGGGTGGTCGGCTGCTGGCTCGGTTGGGATTGCTGGAAGAAGCGTTTGATCAGGCTCATGCGAAGTTACTCCTGTAGGTAGTGGCTGTTGAACAGGTGTGCATGATCGGAGAAACGCTTTGATTGATAAAACGGATTGTCTCTATCTTTGTGATTGGCCATGGCTATACCTGATCATCGATATTTGTCGTTGCGATCATTCAGGCAAGGCTGCCGGGACGCCGGGGTAAGCGCACGCTGACACGCAGGCCGCCGAGTGGTGACTCATCGAGGGCAATACTGCCCTGATGCAATTCAACGATGCGGCGCACGATGGACAAGCCCAGCCCGGCGCCCTGGCCTTCGCCGACGCGGAAGAAGCGCTCGAACAAGCGCTCGCGCATCTCTGCTGGTACTCCAGGGCCGCTGTCGAGTACCTGTAGCAGCAGGTCCTGAGGGGTAGCCTGCAGTTGCACCTGAACGCAGCCGCCCGCCGGGGTGTACTGCACGGCATTACCCACCAGGTTTTGCAGCAGGATTCCCAGGCTGGGTGCATCTGCCGGCAGGTAATAGTCGCCTGGTTCCTGAGCGTCGAGAGTCAGCTCCTGGCCGCGATTGAGCGCCAGCGGGGTCAGCTCGGCCAGCTCGCCACGCAGGAAGGCCAGCAGGTCGAGGTGATCCATGTTCAGGCGGATGCCGTTGGGGTCCAGGCGCGCCAGTGTCAACAGTTGCGCGACCACCCGGGTCGCGCGGTCGACGCCGCTGCCCAATTGCCTGAGCGCTTCTTCGCGGTCGGCGGCATCCGGGGCTTCCAGTGCGTTCTGGGCGTGGATGCGCAGCACTGCCAACGGCGTACGCAGCTCGTGGGCGGCATCGGCGATGAAGCGCTTTTCCTGTTCGAGCAACTGGTTGACCTGCATCAGCAGGCGATTGAGCGCGGCGGCCATCGGCTCCAGCTCGTTGGGTAGTGGCGGGAAGACCAGCGGCGCCAGGTTGTCCGGGGCGCGGCCGCGAATGGCATCGGCCATGCGTTTGAGCGGATACAAACCCCAACCCACGGTCAGCCACAGCAGCAGACCGACGATGGGCAGGCCGATCAGCAGCGGTTGCAGGCTGCGTCGGGCAATCTTGCCGATCAGCTCGCCGCGCACGTCTTCGCGCTCGCCCGCCAGTACCCAGTGGTGATCACGACTGTCATGCAGCACGAACACGCGCCAGCGATGCTCGCCGATATTCAGAGTGTGATAGCCGATCAGATAGCGGGCCAGCTGGACCAGGCGCTCGCGCATGGGCTGGTCTTCGTGGGGTAGCGCCAGGCCGAGCTGCGCGATCATACCGTTGAGCAAGCCGGGCGGGGCACTGGCGGACTGGAACAGCAGCTCGCCATCGTCATCGAGCATCTGGAAGGCCAGCTTGCCTTCATACTCGTGGCCGAGCAGGTTGTCCGGGTTGCGCGCGTTGTGCAGCAGCAGCGCCTCGTCGAGTACAGCCTGCATCTCGTTGCGTTCACTTTCACTCAGGTCATGACGTACCAGCCCCATGAGCAGGCGCGCAGTCTGCGACAGCTGAGCGTCGAACAGCTCGCGCACCTCATGCACCGAGTCGTTGTAGATCTTGTGGCTGATCAGCCCGAAGCTGGCCGCTACCAGCAGCAGTAGCAGGGCGAGCATGCGGGTACGAATGGAACCGAAGGTTTTCAGCAGCCTCATTTGTCCACCAGATAACCGACGCCGCGCACGGTGCGGATCAGCTCCGGGAAGAATTTCTTGCGCAGGTGGTGCACGTGCACTTCCAGAGCGTTGCTTTCCACTTCCTCATCCCAGCCATAGAGCGCCTGTTGCAGCTTGTCGCGGGTCAGCACGCGACCGGGCTGGATCAGCAGTTCGTGCAGCAGGAGAAATTCCTTGCGTGGCAGGTTGATGACCTGGCCCTGGTATTCGACCACCTGGCTGGCCGGGTCGAGACTGATGCCGCGGTATTCCAGTGCCGGTTGCGGGCGCTGGAAGCTGCGCCGCAGCAGGGCACGCAGGCGTGCTTTGAGCTCGGCGACATCGAAGGGCTTGACCAGGTAATCGTCTGCGCCGGCATCGAGGCCCGCGATGCGGTCGCTGGTGGCGTCACGTGCGGTGAGCACCAGCACTGGTACCGGGTTGGCCGCTGCGCGCAGGTGCTTGAGCACCTGCAGGCCGTCCATGCGCGGCAGGCCGAGGTCGAGAATGGCCAGTTCGAAACTCTCGTGGCTCAGCGCATGCAGCGCGCTGGCGCCGTCCTGTAGCCAGTCCACGGTGTAGCCTTCGGGTTTCAGCGCGGTGCGAATGCCTTCGCCCAGGGCCTGATCGTCTTCGACGAGAAGAATGCGCATGGTCACTCCTGCAGAGGGTTACTGGAGTTTACCTGTCACCTGCTGCAAAAGCGCTGTGGCTTCTGCGCGACGGCCCTGGTCGGCCAGCTCGCGACCAGGACGGTCTTTTGCGGCCAGGGCCTTTTCCAGCGCGGCGCGGGCTTGCTCGTAGCGTTTCTGCCGTTGCAGGAAGTCGCCATAGAAATAGTTCGGATCGAGACCGTCGGGGTTGATCGCCAGTGCCTGCTCGAGCATTTTCTCGGCCTGTTCGTCGTCACCGAAGCCGATCGGCCAACCGGGGACCTGGTAATACAGGCTGCCGAGGCTGGTGTAGGCCGAGCCAGCCAGGGCTTTTGGATCGATGGCCAGCGCCTGCTCCAGGCTGGCTTTGGCCTGCTTGACCAGGCCCAGGGCGCCGAGACCACCCTTGGCGCCGGCCTGGGTGCTGAGGATGATGCCGCGCCAGATCAGCAGCTCAGCTGCCTTGGGCTCGCTCGCCAATGCGGCATCGGCTTGCGTGACGAGCGTGGCAAAGGCCGCTTCGCGCTGCTTCTCCGGCGTCTGGTAGTTGATCTCGGCCCAGCGTGTCTGCAACTGCTGCAACTGGGCCTGGCCGTTGTCACTGAGGGCGAAAGCGGGCAGGGCGGTGAAGCCGAGGACAGCGATGATCAGGGTGCGAAATGCGTTCATGGGCAATCTCCTCAGTGCTTGTGGCGGGCAAAGCGTTGAATGATCGGCAACTGCTTGCGCAGGGCCTGGTCGACCACGCGCGGCAGCAGGCCGTTGAGGCGGACGAACAGGCGTTCCGGCCAGCCCAGGTGACGTTCTTCCCGCTCGCTGCGGAGGGTGTGGAGCAGCGCCTCGGCGACCTGCTGTGGGTCATCCATGGCCACGCCCAGCTCATCGTTCATCGCCACCACACTGGGGGCGTTCATCGATGTGCGAGTGGCACGCGGGGCGAAGTAGAGGACGCGCACGTGGGTGTCGGCCAGCTCGCGCCGAAGTGCCTCGGAGAAGCCGCGCAGGGCGAACTTGCTGGCGCAGTAGGCGGCGAAGCCGGGGTAGCCGATGGCGCCGAAGGTGGAGCCGACGTTGATCACCAGCGCATGCCGTTGCGCACGCAGCAGCGGCAGCAGGCGCTGGGTCAGTTGCAGCGTGGCGGTGACGTTGAGGCCGATCAATTCGGCGATCTGCTGCTCATCCTGCTGATCGAGCAGGCCGAAGCGATTGACCCCCGCCGCGTTGATCAGGCAGTTCAGCCCACCGAAGTTCTGCGCGGCGGCGAACAGTGCATCACGCCCGCTGCGGCTGGCGATATCGGCCTGCACCAGTAGCACGTTCTGCGGGAAGCGTTGCAGAAGCGGCTGCAGCGGCTCCAGCCGGCGCCCGACCAGCAGCAGATGGGCGCCTTCGCTGGCCAGACGATGCGCCAGGGCCAGGCCGATGCCACCACTGGCGCCGGTCAGCAGGGCACGGCAATCTGTCGGCTGCATGGCCTTACTCCTCGCCAGCCAGCGGCAGGCTGCGGAACATGTCGCCATACAGGCGGTAGACGACTTTGGCAGTGTGCACCACGGCGGCCTTGTCATCGTCGTTGTCCAGTTGGTTCATCAGTTTCTTGAAGAACTCGATGTGTTCCAGGTCCAGGCTGCCGTGGGAGTTGAGGTAGCTGAAGGCCTTGTTCGGCAGCTGCAGTTTGTCCTGAATGATGCCGGCGGCCTGGGTGGCCAGGGCGATGCTGGTGCCTTCGAGCACGTTGACCATGCCGAAGAAACTCACCGGGTTATGCCGGGCGATGCGGTCGTAGACATAGGCCACCATCAGTTCGGTGGCCATGTGCGGTGTGCCATGGCGCACCGCTTCCTTGTCGGCGCCACAGGCCGCGATGTCATTGAGTATCCACTCCTGGTGGCCGGTTTCTTCCTCGATGTACTCGGCGATGGCCTCGCGCAGCCATTCCAGACGTTCCGGCAGGCGCGCGCCGCAGGCCATCAGCAACGGCACGGTGTGCTTGACGTGGTGGTAGGCCTCGGTGAGAAAGGCGATGTAGCTGTGCAGGGCAACCTGGCCAGTCATGGCCTGCTGGATGATCGGCGCGCCGAGCAGGTAGTCGCGCTCGGCCTGGGTCTGGGCCAGCAGGGATTCGTAGAAGCTCATGCGTGTACTCCTTCTGCCATCAACTCATCGATGGCGGTTTGGTAATGGGTGAACAGGGCGGCGCGGCGCAGCCGACCGTTGGCCGTGGCCAGGTCGTTGCTCGCACTGAACGGGGCATCCGCGCGCAGCCAGTGGTGCACGCGGGCGTAGTCCGGCAGACCTTCGTTGACGGCGTCCACGGCTGCCTGCAACTGCGCGTCGGGGGTGTTGGGGAAGCGCGGTACCAGCACCGCGACGTTGCCCGGCAGCGCCTCGCCGTGCAGCCAGGCCTGGGCGATGGGCAACTGCTGCACCAGTTCTGACTCCACCCATTCCGGGTTGACGTTGCGCCCGTAGGCGGTGATGAACCGATGCTTCTTGCGCCCGTGCAGCACCAGAAAGCCATCCTCGAAATGACCGAGGTCACCGGTGCCCAGCCATTCGCCTTGCGGTGCCGGCTCACCCAGATAACCGAGCATGCGCGCGCCCTTGACCAGCACTTCGTCGTCGCCCGCCAGCGTCACTTGTAGATGGTCGAGCGGTTTTCCGGTGCTGCCGATGCGGCGTTGCTCGGGCGTGTTCAGGCACACCACCGAGGCGCACTCGGACAGGCCATAGCCCTCGAAGATCGGCAGACTCAACGCGTCGGCGCGCTCCAGCAACTGCGCGGAAACCCGCCCGCCACCCACGGCGACGAAACGCAGCGAGCTCGGCACTGGCAATTTGCGTTCGCCGGCGCTGACCAGCGCCAGCAGCAATTGCGGCAGCAGGATCAGGCTGTGCGGTTGAGCGACTTGCAGTGCCTGGAGAAAGCGTGCCAGGTCGAAGCCGCTGGCACCGGTCAGGCCGATCTGCGCCATGGGCATCAGTTCGACCCGGGCGCCGGCCAGCAGTGGCGCGTAGACGCCAGCGATGTTCTCCAGCAGGGTCGCCAGCGGCAGGATGCACAGGTGCCGCTGCACCTCGCGGCTGGCGCTGGCCTTGACCAGGCTGCCGGCCACTGCCAGTTGCGTTTTCAGGTCCAGGCACACGCCCTTGGGCTGGCCGGTGGTGCCGGAGGTGTAGGTGATCTTGCAGGTGCCCGGATGCAGCGCGGCCGACTGCGTCACCGTGCGGCGATGAATGTTGCTCTCGACGGTGGCGAAACCGGGGGCGCTGTTGCCGATCAGGCAATCGATGCCGGCACTGTCGAGCACATGGCGCTGCTGCTCGGCAGAGAAGAACGACGGTACCGGTACGCAGACCCGGCCCGCATGCAACGCCGCCAGATCCCACAGCACCCAGTCGATGCCGTTGTCCAGGGCCAGCGCTACGCGCTGGACGCCGAGGGCGCGCAGGTGCCTGCCGCGTGCCGCGACCGCGCCGAGCAGTTCGGCATAGGTCAGCGTGCGTTCGCCCTCGGCCAGGGCGATGTGCGCGCCGAACTCGGCCAGGCGAGCGAAGAAGGATTCAGCTGCAGGCCACATCGGGCATCTCCTCCGGGGCATAGAGCGGTTGATGGCCGAGGCGCGGATAGGCGCCCAGTTGCAGCAGGCGCTGATGGCCGCCATGGATATCACCGGCCATGACCAGTGGACGGTTGTCGTAATAGCTGCCCCAGTCAGCAAGCTCCTCGCCCATGCGTGCCGGATCGGCTTCGCCCAGGGCGATCGGGGTCAGGCCCAGGCGCTGGAAGCTGTTGAGCAGGGTTGGGGTGCCGGTGAAGGTGACCCAGCGAAAACCCAGGGCTACCAGCAGATCGGTCAGGGCGACGATCAGCAGGCGCGCGGCGCCGGGGCTGTCGGCGGCCAGGTTGCCGACTTCCACCAGCTCGCCCCGGCTGGGCTCGCTGTGGCCCAGGCGTGTGCCGATGGCAGTCTGGATCGGCTCGTTCAGGTAGCGCTCGAGAAACAGCGGGCCGCTGTTGCCGCTGCGCACGCCCACCGCGCCGAGCAACTGCCGGCTTTGATTTTCCAGGCCGAACAGGCAGGGCATGAAGTGGCGGATGCGTGCGCCGTGCTGCAGTTCGAAGCGCTGGCGGATGAACCGCTCCAGGGCAACGCGGCGTGCGCTGTCGGGAGAGGCCAGGTGGAGTTCGTAACGATCGCCGCGCCCGATACGGGCAACGGGACGATCATGCTGCGCCCAGGGTAGTTCCATGCTCGGAACCTCGGTAATGAACCTGGACGCGATTGTGTGAGGGGCTGGCTTAACGCTGTATTAAGACATTGCAGAATGTTTCAGGCGCCTCACAGATTAGGTGCCCGTGTGCGTTGCGTGCGCCTCAGCAAACCTGAGCGATCCAGTCATTGAGGTTGTAGTAGTTGCTGATACGCGCCACCTTGCCGTCCTTGATCTCGAAGAAAGCGCCGGCCGGCAGCACGTAGGTCTGGCCATTGGCCGGCGGCAGGCCTTCGTCGTCGGCCAGGTACTCGCCGTGCACCACGAACTCGGCGGCGGCGCGGCTGCCATCAGCGTTCTGCATCACCACGATGTCTTCCAGGCGCTCGCGGTAGCAGCGGTTCATCTTGTCCATGAAGGCGGCGAAGGTGGCCTTGCCGACCTGGCGTTCGCCCTGGTTGATGTCGTGCACCACGTCATCTGCCAGCAAATCGAGGAAGGCGGGCATGTCACTGGCGTTGAAGGCGGCGTAGTAGGCCTGAACCAGTTCGGTGGCGGTCATGGCTAAGTTCCTTGCGTTGCGTGGTTAGTGGTTTGCCGGTGGGCATGATAAGTTCGCCGCTTCCCGCCGGCATAGCCGTCGGCGTCACCCTGCTGTTGGCCAACGACTGCGCATGGACATTCAGTTGCTCCACGGGGCCGAGATTGCGCCCCATATCGACGACCTGGCGCGCCTGCGTATCCAGGTGTTCCGCGAGTTTCCCTATCTCTACGCTGGCGACCTCGACTACGAGACCGAGTACCTGGCTACCTACGTGCGCAGTGCCGACAGCCTGTGCGTGCTGGTCGTCGACGCCGGTCAGGTGGTAGGCGCTTGCACGGCGTTGCCGCTGCAGGACGAAACCGAGGCGTTTCAGCAGCCGTTCATTGCTGCGGGCTGGGACTCGGCGCGGATCTTCTACTGCGCCGAGTCGGTGCTCTTGCCGGCCTGGCGTGGGCGCGGTCTGGGCGTGCGCTTCTTCGCCGAGCGCGAGGCCCATGCACGCAAGCTGGGGCGTTTCGACTGGTGCGCCTTCTGCGCCGTGCAGCGTCCCGTCGATCACCCGCGACGGCCTGCCGACTATCAGCCGCTTGACGCCTTCTGGATCAGGCGCGGCTACCGCCATCACCCCGAATTGCACACCCGTTACCACTGGCGCGACCTGGACGAAACCGAGGAATCGGCCAAGCCCATGTCGTTCTGGTTGAAGGAGCTTGCCCCATGATCAGGGTCGCCGCCTGCCAGTACCACATCGAGCTGTTCACCACCTGGGAGGCCTATGCCGAGCACCTCACCGCGCTGTGCGAGGAGGCGGCTGGTCAGGGCGCTGAGCTGTTGTTGCTGCCGGAATACGCCGGGCTGGTGCTGACCGGGCAGTTGCCGGAAGACCAGCGTGGCGACCTGTACGGTTCCATCGCGGGTATCCAGCCGCTGCTGTCACGCTGGCTCGAACTGTGCGAGCACCTGGCGCGGCGGTTGAACATCTACCTGCAGCCCGGTTCGGTAGCGGTGCTCGATGACGACGGCATCTACCGCAATCGCGCCTGGCTGTTTGGCCCGGATGGCTGCCTGGGTACCCAGGACAAACTGATCATGACCCGCTTCGAGCTCGAACAGTGGCACATCGCGGCGGGCAGCGGCCTCAAGGTGTTCGACACGGCACTGGGCAAGCTCGGCATTCTGATCTGCTATGACAACGAATTCCCCTTGCTGGCCCATACCCTGGCCGAGGCGGGCGTCGACCTGATTCTCGCCCCCAGTTGCACCGATACCGTGGCCGGTTTTCACCGCGTACGCATCGGCGCCCAGGCCCGTGCGCTGGAGAATCAGATCGCCGTGCTGCATTCGCCCACCGTCGGCCTGGCGCCCTGGTCGCCCTCGCTGGACGAGGGGTATGGCCGCGCGTCGTTGTACGTGCCGTCGGACTACGGCATGCCGGCCAGCGGCATCGTCGCCGAGAGCGAGGAGCTGTGCCCCACACGCAGCCACTGGCTGATCTGCGAACTGGATCTGGCTGAAGTGCGCCGTGTGCGCGAGCAGGGCCAGGTACTCACCCGTCGCGACTGGCCACGGCAGTTCGATGACGGTCGGCTGGTGTTGCGTTGAACGCGCCGCAGACCCTGCCGGATTCACCTCGTGCTGCCTACGCGCGTGCGCTTTCAGCCGGCTTCGTGGTCGATGCCGCACAGCGCCGTGCGGTCGAGGCGCTGCAGCAGTGCTTCGAGGCCGTGCAGCGTGGCGAACGACCACTCGGCGTTTATCTCTGGGGGCCGGTCGGGCGTGGCAAGACCTGGCTGATGGACAGCTTTTATAACGCCCTTCGTGTGCCGGCGCGGCGGCAGCATTTTCATCACTTCATGCAATGGGTGCATCGCCGGCAGTTCCAGCTGACCGGCAATGCCGACCCGCTGCGTCTGTTGGCCGAGGAGCTGGGGCGCGAGGTGCGTGTGCTCTGTTTCGACGAGCTGTTCGTCAGCGATATCGGCGATGCCATGCTGCTGGGCCGCCTGCTCAGCCTGGTGGTGGAGCAGGGCGTGGTGCTGGTGGCCACCTCCAACCAGCCGCCGGATCAGCTCTATGCCGAGGGCTACAACCGCGAGCGCTTCCTGCCGGCCATCGCTGCGCTCCAGTCGCATATGCGGGTCGTTGCCGTCGAGGGTGAACAGGATCATCGCCTGCATCCCGGTGCCGAGGTTCAACGCTATTGGGTGCAGCAGCCACAGGCGCTGGGCGAGCTGTTCGGCCGCTTGAGCGACGGGCAGGTCATCAGCCGTGAACCGCTGGAGCTGGCCCATCGCAGCCTGGTGAGCCTCGGTCACTGCCCTGCGGCACTGTGGTGTCGTTTTCACGATCTGTGCGAGCAACCATTGGCGGCGGTGGATTTCATCGAATTGTGCGAGCGTTTCCCGGCCATCCTGCTCGGCGAGGTGCCATGCCTGGGCGGTGAGCCGCGTGAAGGACGCATCGCCCGTGGCACCGAGGATGGCGCCGAACGGGTCGATGCCGGGGATCGGCAGTTGCCCGCGCTGTCGCGCAACGACGATGCTGTACGGCGCTTCATTGCCCTGGTCGACGAGTGCTACGACCGCCGCGTGCCGCTGTATATCGAGGCCGAGGTGGCGCTGGATGAGCTCTACACCCAGGGTTACCTCGGCTTCGCCTTCCGGCGCACGCTAAGCCGTCTGCGCGAGATGCAACTGCAGCGCTTCGGGACAGGCTGATTCAGCCCGCCAGGTATTGCTCGGTCGAAACCACCCTCGCATAGGCGAAAGCCAGGGCGGCCATGTACGCGGCATGCACCTGTGCGGCCTCAATCACCTGGCCTTCGAACGCCTGGTCGCGCGTTGCGCAGGCGTCGTGAATGACGGTGGTGGCATAGCCGTAATCGCTGCTGGCGCGTGCTGCGGCATCGATGCACATATGGCTCATGGCGCCGACCAGGGTTACCTGCTCGATGCCGGCGTCGTCCAGCCGGGCCTTGAGGTCGGTGCCGAGAAAGGCATTGACCTGATGCTTGAGCACCACCGCTTCGCCTGCCAGGGGGTGCACCAGCGTATGGATGTTCGCGCCTGTGCTGCCGGGGGCGAAGAAGGGCGCGTCGTCGCTCCCGAACTCATGGCGGACATGGATCACCTTGTCGCCCGCTTTGCGCGCTGCCGACAGTGCGCGAGCGGCATTGGCGGTGGCACTGTCCATGCCCTCGAGCGTCCATTTGCCGCCTTCGAAATAGTCATTCTGGATATCGATCAGGATCAGGGCGCGCTTGCTCATGGTGTTCTCCGTGGGATGATGTGCGGCAAACCTTATCGCCTCGGCGCGTTTGCGAGGATGGGCAGGGCCGACAATCTGCGGGGAAAAACTGACAATGAGCGAGCGCTGTCTGGAGATCGGATTATTGCTCTACCCCGGTGCGCAGCTCGCTGCGGTGCATGGGTTGGGGGATCTGTTCAGCGTGGCGAATAGGATGGCAACGGGTCAGCAGCGCCGGGCAGTGCCTCGGCTGCGGGTCAGTCACTGGCAGGCCGATGACGCTGGGGGCGTGCGTCGCGTGTTCGATAGCCTGCCGCTGGATGAGGGGGCGCCGCAGGTGGTGATTTTGCCGCCTTGTCTGGATGGCGATGCCACGCAGCCGCTCGCCGCGTGTTATCGCGACTGGCTGCGTGAGCAGCATGGCGCGGGTGTATTGCTGGCGTCGGTCTGCGTCGGTGCTTTCGCGTTGGCTGAAGCCGGGTTGCTCGATGGTCGAACGGTAACCACCCACTGGTCGCTGGCTGCTCAGATGGCGGCGCGTTTTCCGCTCGTCCGGGTACTTCCCGAGCGTATGGTCATCGACGATGGCGATCTGATCACCGCCGGGGGCCTGATGGCCTGGACCGATCTTGGCCTGGCGCTGGTGACGCGGCTGATGGGGCCGACCATTGCGGCGGAGACCGCGCGCTTTCTGGTGATCGATCTGAACCGGGAGTCGCAGCGGCATTTCAGCAGTTTTGCACCCAGTCTCGATCATGGCGATGACGCAGTGCTTGCTGTTCAGCGCTGGCTTCAGGTGGCGGCGGACGCGAGCCTGGCCGACATGGCCGCCCGTGCTGGTTTGGGTGAGCGTACGTTCCTGCGCCGTTTTCGCGCTGCCACGGGCATGAAACCGACCGAGTATTGCCAGCAGCTGCGCGTGAGCAAGGCGCGCGAGCTGCTCGAGTTCACTCGCCAGAGCATCGAGCAGGTGGCCTGGCAGGTGGGATACAGCGACAGTGGTGCGTTTCGCAAAGTGTTCATACGCCTGGTGGGGGTGTCGCCTGGCGATTATCGGCGGCGCTTCGGTGCGGCGGCGCGCTAGACCGAATCCTCCGCCGCCAGGCCTGCCGGATTGTCGCGTGTGGGCATGGCGAGGATCTCCGGCAGTACGTCGCGGGCGAACACCTTGTGCAGACGGCGCAGCTCGGCCAGCGGGTCGAGGTGATGGTCGACGCGGATATCCCACAGTGGATACTCCTCCTGATCGACCACGTAGATCACGGCGGACGACTCGCCATGGCGGTCGCCGCCGCATCGATCGCCGGCGGCCAGCGCCTCGATCAGGCGTTCGATCAGCGGGCGTTTCTCGGTGCGGCGAAATGCTTCGGCAACTGCGTCCAGCACCTGCGGGCCGACCAGGCGATTGCCCTGTACGCAGAACTGTTCGCCGGCCAGCGAGCCGGCCCAGGGAATGCATTTCTCTCCGGTCCAGCAGACCGTATCGCCCTGAGCGTCGATCAGCGCGCACTGGCGCAGTTCCATGCACGGATCAGTGCCTTTGAGTCGCTCCAGCGCTTGCACTGCCGAAAGCCCCTGGCGCAGCAGCTCCAGGCCATCCAGGCCGAGATAGGGATTGACCTGCGCTTGGGTCGCCACTGCGCCTGCACCGGCGGCGGCGTGGCTGAGCAGCTTGCCGACGGCAGGCATCGCCGTGGCGGCGGCGACGCCGAACTGGCCACTGCGTGGGCAGTGGGCAACGATGGAAAAGGTCATGGCAACTCCTCGACGATTTCCGTGTTAGGCCGCGTAAGGACGGGTATCGTTCCGCCTGGCTGATCCATGCCGGCAGCTCCGGTTCAATGTCAGCGCCTGAAAACGCAGAAGCCCGGCACATGGCCGGGCTTCTTCTTGCAGCTTGAAGCTTGTCGCTTGCGGCTGACTTACTTCACTTCCACCGCCAGGCTTTCGGCGATCTTCTTGTTCCAGATCGCAGGGCCGGTGATGTGTACCGACTCACCGTTGGTGTCGACCGCGACGGTCACCGGCATGTCTTTGACTTCGAACTCGTAAATGGCTTCCATACCGAGTTCTTCGAAGGCCAGGACCTTGGACTTCTTGATCGCCTGAGCCACCAGGTAGGCAGCGCCGCCGACGGCCATCAGGTACACGGCCTTGTTGTCCCTGATCGCGTCGATGGCGATCGGGCCGCGCTCGGACTTGCCGATCATGCCCAAGAGGCCGGTCTGCTCGAGGATCTGACGGGTGAACTTGTCCATGCGGGTCGCGGTGGTCGGGCCAGCCGGGCCTACCACTTCGTCACCGACCGGATCGACCGGGCCGACGTAATAGATGAAGCGACCCTTGAGGTCCACCGGCAACTGCTCGCCCTTGTTGAGCATGTCGACCATGCGCTTGTGCGCCGCGTCGCGGCCGGTGAGCATCTTGCCGTTGAGCAGGACGGTCTCGCCCGGCTTCCAGCTCTGCACGTCTTCCGGGGTCAGGGTGTCTAGGTTGACGCGACGTGCGCTCGGGCCGGCTTCCCAGACGATTTCCGGGTAGGCGTCCAGATCCGGTGCTTCCAGCGAGGCAGGTCCCGAGCCGTCGAGCACGAAGTGGGCGTGACGGGTGGCGGCGCAGTTGGGGATCATGCACACCGGCAGTGAAGCCGCGTGGGTCGGATAATCCATGATCTTCACGTCGAGCACGGTGGTCAGGCCGCCCAGGCCCTGGGCGCCGATGCCCAGCTGGTTGACCTTCTCGAACAGCTCCAGGCGCAGCTCTTCGATGCGGTTCTGTGGGCCACGGGCCTGCAGCTCGTGGATGTCGATGTGCTCCATCAGCACTTCCTTGGCCATTACCGCAGCCTTCTCGGCGGTACCGCCGATACCGATGCCGAGCATGCCCGGCGGGCACCAGCCGGCGCCCATGGTCGGTACGGTCTTCAGCACCCAGTCGACGATCGAGTCGGACGGGTTGAGCATGGCCATCTTCGACTTGTTCTCGGAGCCGCCGCCCTTGGCCGCGACGTCCACTTCCACCTTGTCACCGGGGACGATGGAGTAGTGGATCACCGCCGGGGTGTTGTCCTTGGTGTTCTTGCGGGCACCGGCCGGGTCGGCCAGGATCGAGGCGCGCAGCACGTTTTCCGGCAGGTTGTAGGCGCGACGCACGCCCTCGTTGATCATGTCGTCGACGCTCATGGTGGCGCCGTCCCAGCGCACGTCCATGCCGACCTTGATGAACACGGTGACGATGCCGGTGTCCTGGCAGATCGGGCGGTGGCCGGTGGCGCACATGCGCGAGTTGATCAGGATCTGCGCCATGGAGTCCTTGGCGGCCGGCGACTCTTCCTTCAGGTAGGCCTCGTGCATCGCCTGGATGAAGTCGACGGGGTGGTAATAGGAGATGAACTGCAGTGCGTCGGCGACGCTCTGAATCAGGTCGTCCTGCTTGATCACGGTCATTGGGGCGCTCCTCTATCAGGGAACATCTACAAGGAAGCGCCGGACAACGACCCGGCGCAACGGCGGAAGGGCATCTTTGAAAATCACCTTGACGATATTTTCAGAGCCGCCCAAAAAGGCGCGGCAGTATACCGCAGCCGGCTGTGAGGGGCACAGCAGCCGAAGGTCGGAGGTCGTACAGTGGGCGGTTATCGGGCGCCTGCAAAACAACCCCGGCGCAGGCTGAGCGCGTCACGCGACCTCCTGCATTCTCGGAGTCGCGCATTGTCATCACGGTACGAAAAACAGGGGTAATGGCAGTCTGATCGACCATCCATTACCTGCGTGCGAAGTCGAGTATGACGCGAAGGGTTTCACCGCTATTTCTTGCAATGGATGCTTATCCCGGGTTTTCAGCGGTTTCCTGCGGCGGCCTAGGCTTTTTGTGATCACAGGGGTAGAGTACGGCCAGATGCCAGTATGGGATGGAGCCCATGAGCTCAACGACTCGCCGGGGAACGCAACGCAGCCTGCAGAGCCTTCTGCTCAAACGCTTCGCCATGGCCTTCGCGACCTACGCGATGATGGCGCTCGTTTGCTGGTTTGCCGTATTCAATGGCCTTTTTCTAGGATCCGTCAGCGCTGCCGCCTGGCTGACATTAGGGGTTTTCGGCAGTCAGTTGGTATTTCTGTGGCTGTTTCTTTCCGGGCGCAACCTGCGTTGTGAGGACCCCAGCCTGACCGAGGCTCAGGTATTGGTGGCACTGGCCTGGCAGCCACCGCTGCTGGCGCTGTTCGACAGCACGCGCGGCGTAATGATGGTCTTCTATATGCTGATCCTGCTGTTCGGTGTGTTCCAGTTGCCGCCGCGGGTGTTCGTGCGTTGCGCCGCCTTTGCCTTCTTCGGCTTCACTGCCATGGTGCTGATCGAGGCCTATCGCATGCAGTTGGTGGACCCGGGCATGGCCTGGCTGCAGGTGTGGGTGCTGTTCATTCTGCTGGTCTGGCTATGTCTTTTCTCCAGCTACGTGCAGGCCATGCGCAAACGCATGCGCCAACGCCGCTTCGCCTTGCAGGCGCATCAGGACACCTTGCGCGGGATGATGCGCCAGCTCGAGGATCTGGTCGCCACCGACGAACTCACCGGGCTGTTCAACCGTCGCCATTTCCTGCGTCTGGCCACCCGCGAACTGGAACATCTGGACCACGGGCGGCATCACGGTCTGGCGTTGATCGACCTGGACCATTTCAAACGAATCAACGATGCTCATGGCCATGCTGCCGGGGACCGGGTGCTGCAAACCTTCGCCGCAGTTGCTCGTGCCTGTCTGCGTGACGGCGACATCATTGCCCGCTACGGCGGTGAGGAATTCGTCCTGCTATTGCCCAACACCGATGCCGACCAGTTCACCGCCTGCTGCGAGCGCCTGCGCGAAGCCTTCGCCAGGGCCGAGCCGTTGGGCGTGAAGGTCGACAATCTCAGCCTGTCCGCCGGCATGACGCTGCTGGTCGCCGGTGACGATCTCGATGAAGCCCTGCAGCGTGCCGATCAGGCGCTTTACCAGGCCAAGCGCGGCGGACGCAATCGTTGCGATGCCAGCTGGGAGAATGCGAGTGCCTGAACTGCGTGTGGGTGACCTGCAGTTGCAGGTCGTCCAACAAACCAACTTGCTCGATGCGTTGCTCGGAGGTGGTGTAGCAGTGCCTTACAGCTGCCGCGCTGGCAGTTGTCACGCCTGTCTGGTGCGCTGCGTAGCCGGTGAGCCGCTGGATCGTCAGCCCGAGGCACTGGCGGCCGACAAGCGTGCCGAGGGCTGGCGCCTGGCTTGTCAGTGCCAGGTGGTCGACGACCTGCAGGTCGAACCCTTCGACCCGCAGCGTGATGGCCTGGCGGCCAGGGTGATCGCGCTGGACTGGCCCAGCCCGCAGGTTTTACGTCTGCGCTTGCAGCCGGCCAGGCCGTTGCGCTATCGCCCTGGCCAGCATCTGCTGCTGTGGAATGAACAAGGCGTTGCCCGGCCCTATTCACTGGCCAGTGTGCAGGGCGAGGACGACTGCCTGGAGTTTCACATCGATTGCCACCTGCCCGGTGCATTCTGCGATGCAGCGCGGCGCCTGCAGGTTGGCGACGCGCTGCGCCTTGGTGAGCTGCGCGGTGGCGCCCTGCATTACGACGTTGATTGGCAGGCGCGACCGCTCTGGCTGCTGGCTGCCGGTACCGGTCTTGCGCCGCTCTACGGGGTGTTGCGTGAAGCGCTGCGTCAGGAGCACCAAGGCGCCATCCGCCTGCTGCACGTGGCGCATGAGCCGGCCGAGCACTATCTGGCGAGCGAGCTTCAGGCACTGGCGGCGCAACACGCCAACCTGCGGGTGGAGCTGGTAACGGCGGCGCAGTTGCCGGCTGCTTTGGCCGAACTGCGCCTTGTTTCACGGCAGACCCTCGCCTTACTCTGCGGCCGTCCTTCTATGGTCGACAGCTTTGCGCGGCGCCTCTACATGGCCGGCTTGCCGCGCAGCCAGATGCTCGCCGACGTCTTTCTCACTCGCGCGTAGGCTGTGCGTGGCCGGCCAGGCCCGATGCCGGTGCGTACGACGTACCCATTGGAGCCTTGCATGAGCGAACACCTGCATATCGAACGCAACGGCGGTCTGTTGACCCTGCGCATGCACCGCCCGGACAAGAAGAATGCGCTGACCCGTGCCATGTACGCCGGAATGGCCGAAATGCTGGACGAGGCCGAGCGCGACACCAGCGTGCGCGTGGTGCTGCTGACCGGGGGCGAGGCGTGCTTCACCAGCGGCAACGATGTCGCCGACTTCATCCAGGCGCCGCCCAACGGATTGAACAGCGAAGTGTTCCAGTTCATGCGCGCCCTGTTCGAGTTCAGCAAGCCGGTGGTCGCCGCAGTGGCCGGCCCGGCGGTGGGCATCGGTACCACCTTGTTGCTGCATTGCGATCTGGTCTACGTCAGTCGCGATGCGCAGTTGAGGATGCCCTTCGTGAATCTGGGGCTGTGCCCCGAGTACGGTTCCAGCCTGATCCTGCCGCGTCTGCTGGGGCATGCGCGTGCCGCCGAGCTGCTGTTGCTTGGCCAGTCCTTCACGGGGGAGCAGGCCGCAGCCTGGGGGATCGCCAACCAGGCGCTGGAGGATGGCGCGGCGACGCTGAACAAGGCGCGCGAGATGGCGCAGCGTTTTGTCGAGCTGGCGCCATCTGCGGTCGCCGACAGTAAACGTCTGATGCGCGCCCCGGGGCGCGAGGAACTGCGCAAGGTGATCGAGGAAGAGGGCGCCCTGTTCGGCCAGCGCCTGCGCTCGCCGGAGGCTGTCGAGGCGTTGACGGCCTTCATGCAGCGCAGGAAGCCGGATTTCTCTCGCTTCACGTAGGGTGCGCCGTGCGCACCGGGGGTTCCAGTGTCGTACTGATCTATTCCCAAGGCGGTTCGACCAGGCGCTGCTGGAGAAACTCGCAAAGCGCCACGACCTTGCGTGAAGCCCGCCGGGAGCGCGGGTACATGGCATAGATCGAGTAAGGCTTGGGCCGCGCCTGAGGCAGGATCTCGACCAGCGAACCGTCTTTCAGCTGCTGGTGGACCAGGAAGCTTGGCAGCAGCGCCAGACCCTGGCCGGCCAGCACCAGTTCGCGCATGACTTCGCCGTTGTTGCTGGAAAAACGTCCGCGTGGTGCCACGCTCGCCAGTTCGCCTTGCTCATCGTCGTTTTCGAAGGACCAGAATTGCCGTGAGGCGACGTTGCTGTAGCCGATGCAGTCGTGCTCACGCAGCGCCTCGACATCCTCGGGTGTGCCCTGCCGTTGCAGGTACTCCGGGCTGGCGCAGAGTATCCGGGCGCTGCTGGCGAGCCTGCGGGCGATCAGCGCGCTATCGCCGATGCGTGAGATCCGTACACAGAGGTCGTACCCTTCGCGCTCGAAATCGCTGATGCGATCTTCGAGATACAGGCTGACTTCCAGCTGTGGATGCAGACGCATGAATTCGGCGATCAGCGGCGCCAGCCAGAGTGTGCCGAAACTCATCGGCGCCAGCATGTTCAGGCGCCCGCATAGACCACTGTCATTGAAGGCTGCCGCCTCGGCGGCTTCGCTCAGCTCCAGCAGTGCCTGCTTGGCTTGCTGGTAGAAAGCAAGGCCGGTGTCGGTCGGTGTGACCTTGCGCGTCGAGCGGTGCAGCAGCTTGCTACCGAGACGTTGTTCCAGATCGCTCAAACGCTTGCTGATCACCGACTTGGATAGCGCCAGGTCTTCCGCTGCCCGGCTTACACCACCCAATTCCACCACACGCAGATAGGTTTCGATTTCCTGCAGATCAAGCTTCATGTGCGGGCTTCTCCCCGATTCGATTGGATGAGGGTAATGGCTTCGTCGAGGGTTTTTGTTCGGTTTTTTCGAAAAGCTATTTTCCCTCTGCGCGGTCGATTGCCAGCGGCCTTGGCCACTAGGCTGAACATTCTTCGAGATCGCAATGGTCTCGGGGTCCAGCCTCATCACCCGTACAGGAGTTTTCCCATGGCTTTCACTTACAAGCGTTTGGACAAGGACGATGCCGTCGTATTGTTGATCGATCACCAGGCGGGTCTGCTCTCGCTGGTGCGCGACTATTCGCCTGACGAGTTCAAGAACAACGTCATGGCGCTAGCCGATATCGCCAAGTTCTTCAAGCTGCCGACCATCCTTACCACCAGCTTCGAGACGGGCCCCAATGGTCCCATCGTGCCGGAGCTCAAGGCCATGTTTCCGGATGCGCCCTATATCGCTCGCCCGGGGCAGATCAATGCCTGGGATAACGAGGATTTCGTCAACGCGATCAAGGCCACAGGGCGCAAGCAACTGATCATCGCGGGTGTGGTCACCGACGTTTGCGTGGCATTTCCCACGCTCTCGGCACTGGAGGCCGGTTATGACGTCTTCGTGGTGACGGATGCTTCCGGCACCTTCAACACCGCCGTGCGCGATGCCGCCTTGGCACGCATGGCCCACGCCGGCGCCCAACTGGTCAACTGGTTCAGCGTCGGTGGTGAGCTGCACCGTGACTGGCGAAACGATGTCGAAGGCTTCGGCGGCATTCTTGGCGGCCACTTGCCGGCTTACGCCAACCTGATCCAGAGCTACAACCAGAAATGAAGCGAGACCGCTGAAACGCAAAAGGCCGCTCGATGAGCGGCCTTTTGCATTCACGGGTGGATCACACCATCGGATCGCCGACGTGGAGGATCTTCATGGTGTTGGTGCCGCCGGTGCCGTGGTAGCTGTCGCCCTTGGTCAGGATGACCCAGTCGCCCGGCTCGACCACACCGCGCTTGAGCAGCTCGTCCACCGCCGCCTGGCTGACCTTGTTGGCTGGCAGCGAGGCCGGGTCGAACGGCACGGTGTAGACGCCACGGAACAGTGCCACGCGAGCCTGAGCTTCGCGGTGCGGGGTGAAGGCGAAGATCGGGATCGACGAGCGGATGCGCGACATGATCAGCGGGCTGTAGCCACTCTCGGTGAGGCTGATGATGGCCTTGACGCCCGGGAAGTGGTTGGCGGTGTACATGGTTGCCAGGGCCACGCTCTCGTCGCAACGCTGGAACTGGCGACCGATGCGGTGGCTGGATTTCTGGCTGGTCGGGTGTTTCTCGGCGCCCAGGCACACGCGAGCCATGGCCTGCACGGCTTCGACCGGGTATTCGCCGGCGGCGCTTTCTGCCGAGAGCATCACCGCGTCGGTATAGTCCAACGCGGCGTTGGCCACGTCGGAGACTTCGGCGCGGGTCGGCATCGGGCTGTGGATCATCGACTCCATCATCTGCGTGGCGGTGATCACAGCTTTGTTCAGGCGACGGGCGTGAGCGATGATCTTCTTCTGGATACCGACCAGCTCGGCGTCACCGATTTCCACGGCCAGGTCGCCACGAGCGACCATCACTGCGTCACTGGCGCGGATCAGACCGTCCAGCGTTTCATCATCGGCCACGGCTTCGGCGCGTTCGATCTTGGCCACCAGCCAGGCAGTACCGCCGGCCTCGGTGAGCAGGCGACGGGCGTAATCCATGTCCGCTGCATCGCGCGGGAAGGATACGGCCAGGTAGTCCAGGTCCATCTCGGCGGCGACCTTGATGTCGACCTTGTCTTTCTCGGTCAGAGCAGGAGCGGTGAGGCCACCGCCACGGCGGTTGATGCCCTTGTTGTCCGACAGCGGGCCACCGATCAGCACACGGCAGTGCAGCTCGTCGGCACCCTTCAGTTCGACGCGCATGACTACGCGGCCGTCGTCGAGCAGCAGCTCATCACCGACATCGCAGTCCTGGATCAGCGCCGGGTAGTCGATGCCGACCACGTCCTGGGTGCCGGCCGTGCGCGAGTGGCTGGAGGAGAGGCGGAACAGGTCGCCATCCTTGAGCTCGATGCGCTTGTTCTCGAACTTGGCGATGCGGATCTTCGGGCCTTGCAGGTCGCCGAGCAGCGCGACATGACGACCGTGTTTGGCGGCCAGCTCGCGAACCAGTGCGGCGCGCGCCTTGTGGTCGTCCGGCGTGCCGTGGGAGAAGTTCAGACGGGCCACGTCGAGACCGGAGAGGATCAGTTGCTCCAGCACTTCCGGCGAGCTGCTGGCCGGGCCCAGGGTGGCGACGATTTTGGTGCGGCGAAAGGTCATGCACGAACTCCCTAGTGAACTATGTCCGGGAGGCTACTACGGCGCCGGGCTGTAGTCATTGTTCCTGTGCACTACCCTTTGCCGTGCGGTTTTATCACCAGCAGATCGCACTCGACACGTTCCAGCACCCGTTCTGCGGTGTGGCCGATCAGCAGGCTGTCCAGATGGCCGCGGGCGATGGCGCCCATCACCAGCAGGCCGATATTGTGCTCACGCACGAAACGCGGGATGACTTCCTCGGCAAAACCGTCCAGCAGATGGGCCTGTGCTCTATCGATGGTGTGCTGGGCGATCAGCGTGTCGAAGGCTTCGCGGTGCTCTCGGCTGCACTGGGTCACGTAGTCTTCATATTCCTGCGCTACCTCGGCATCGAACAGCAGCGAACGCGGCAGCGGCGCCTGCGCGTGCAGGTAGTGGGCCTGTAAGCCGAGCTCGGCCTGCAGGATCTGACTGGTATCAATCAGCTGATGATCGAGGGCGGCGGGTTTGTCCGCACTGTGCAGTGGGTCGAGCGCGACGCACAGGCTCTGGCCACGGGGCTCGGCGTCGTGCACCAGCCACAGTGGCACCGGGCAGCGGCGAATCAGCTGCCAACTGGTGTCACTGAACAAGAGGCGGCGCAGGGCACTGCTGGGGTGCGTCGATTTGAACAGGATGTCCGGTTGCAGCACCGCAACGCGGGCAAGGATCTCTTCGTGACGGCGCTTGCCCCAGCGTACGTCCACTTCGATCCTGAATCCCTCATCGCTCAGGTGAGCGACGCTGGCGCGCAGGGCCTCGTGGCTGTGTCGCAGGATGGTTTCACGGGCGCGGTTGAGCAGATGACTGTCCAGCAGGCCGCCTTCCAGGCTTGGGTGGTATTCGACCTGCAACAGGTGCAATTCGGCCCCGGTCTTGCGTGCCACATCAACTGCGCGTTGCAGGGCGGGTTGTTGCTGGTGTTCGGCGTCGATGACGACCAGCAGCCGTTGAACGTTCATGGCAGCGTCCTCGTCTGGAATGGGAATCTGCATTACAGACCCTGTTGCGCTGAACGGCATTGATATGGGTCAGCGCAGATGGGGATTTGGCGCTGGTTCGGGAGGGCAAGCAGTCGTGGTGTTGGTGCTGACAAGGGGGAGCCAGTGGCGTCATGCCAAGGCGCAGCCAGAAAATTCGTCGTCGGCTTGCCGCTATTCAGTTTTTACCTGGGCTGTCGATACAGTGCTCATTGGAGGAATTGCCCATGCGTACCCTGATTATTCTGGCCGTGGCCCTGGTTGCCACGGGCTGCACCCGTGTCTCGCTCGACCATCATCTGAACAACGCTTATCGCGCCTACCACGAAGGCGATTGTGCCCGTGTCGCGCTGGAGTTGTCGCAGGCCGAGCGCAAGAGCCGCTCGCGCAATTATCTGCAGCCGGAGATTTCCCTGCTGCGCGGTCAATGCCTGGAGCGCGAGAGCCTGTTCGTCGATGCCGCGCAGACGTACCAGTTCATCATCACGCGCTATCCGGCCAGCGAGTATGCCTACCGTGCCCGCGCGCGGCTGCAGACGTTGGAGCAGTTGGGGCATCACAGCCCGGCGACGGCGGCCAAGGTCAGTCCGGCTACACTCTGAGCCTTCGGTCGTCCGGCGTTCCTCGACGACGTGGCGCGGTATAAGCTGGCCCATGTCGCTCATGGAGGATGAACATGCGCCACTTGTTGTTGATCGTTGCACTGTTGCCCACGCTGGCCACAGCGGAAATCTATCGCTGGACGGACGAGCAGGGGCGGGTGCATTTCGGCCAAAGGCCCGTTGCCGGGGCTGAAACGGTGCAGGTGAGGCCGCAGGTGATCGAGCGCGACGAACATACGCGTGAGCGTGAGGAGCGCCGTCAGCGTTTCTACGATGCACGGCGTGAAGAGCAACAGCAGGCTGCGGCGTCAGCAGCTGCGCAGCGCGAAGAGCGGGCCAGTGAATGTCGTGATCTGCGCCGACATCTGGCGCAGATGCCGGAGGGCTTTCGCTACTATCGCAAGGACGCCAGCGGCGAGCGCATCTACTACAGTGATGAAGAAACCGACACCGCTCGTCGCCAGCTGCGTGAGCGGATAGCCCAACGCTGTTCTTGAGGGTGGTTAAGTGGCCGTAGTAGGGCCATACTCAAGCTCCTTTGTAGCGATTTGCCACTATGCGTAGCCAGCGCCGAATCGAACGCCATCAGTTGCCCTACTACCTGAAGGTGTTCAATCGCATCACCGACAAACCGATGGGCTCCATCGGCAATGTCTCCCTCGACGGTCTGATGCTGATCAGTCAGTTGCCGATGCTGGTGGGCGCACGCTTCGACATGCGCCTGAAGATTCCAGGCCAGCATGGCATGCACTTCATCGACTTCTCCGCTAACTGCCAGTGGTGCCGTGAAGATGTCACGCCCGGCATCTACGACTCCGGGTTCGCTCTGGTGGCACCGCCTGCCGACTACGTCGAGATGATCGACGCGCTGCGTTATTACTTCAGTTTCCACAGTCTGGCGGCGTCTGCCTGATATCTCGCTCGTCCGAGTCGCCTGGTCTGCAGCTTCAATGCACCGCTGGCACATGTGCCAGGCTGCGCAAACGCTGGCTCAACTGCAGGCGCAGACCCTCCTCCTCGCAGAACAGCAGCGCGTGCTCAAGGTCATAGCGCTCACCCTGCGGGCAATCCAGTTGCCGATAGACATCCGCGCGAGCTAGGTGATCGACCAGGTTCGGCGGGCCGAGTTGCAGGACACGCTCGGCATCCTTGAGGGCTGCTTCCGGGGCATCGTGCTGCATATGCAGCAGGCGCAGATTGCGAGACAGGCGTCGCAGCATGTCGGCGGCATCGGCTGTCTGCAGGTGTAACGCGCTGAGTTCGACATCCGGGCCCAGCTGGCGATAGAGCTGGTCACGGCAGTCGCGGGTGTACAGGCGGCGCCCACCGCAAGGATCGAGTAGGTGATCGGCGCCAGGTACACGGAGCATGAAATGACCAGGGAAGTTCACACCCTGTAGTGGAATGTCCAGGCGGCGCGCCACTTCCAGCGCAATCAAAGCCAGGGTCAGCGGCTGGCCGCGTCGGCGGCGTAGCACTTCAGGCAGCAGGGCATGGTATGGACGTGTCACGCCTTCGTCGTCTTCTTGAAAATCGAGCTCGGCAAGTCGGCGCAGCAGCGGCTGGGCCAGTTCGCGAGCGGGCAGGGCGGGTAGTCCAGCACTGACCTGCAGTAACAGGCTGTGCAGGTCGCTCATGATCTGCGCGGGCTGGAGCTGATCATCGTGTTCGGCGGCGATCCACAGCGCCGCCTCGAACAGAGCGGGGGGATCGCGTTGCAGGCACTGCAGGCAGGCTTGGCGTGGGTTCATCGCATTCTCCACTGGATTGTGCTTTTGTAGTCCCTGACAAGGTCGTCGTCCAGTGTGGCTCTCCTATACTGGGCCTGAAGTCCAACCGGGAGCTCGCCCATGTTCAGCATGATGGAAGCCGCCCGCCTCGAGGCCCTGCATTTGGCCGAAGATCCGGCCAGCGGCCTCAAGGCCGTTATTGCCATTCACAACACCCGCTTCGGGCCAGCACTCGGCGGCTGTCGTTACTTGCCCTATGCCGATGAACAGAGCGCCATTGGCGATGCCATCCGTCTGGCTCAGGGCATGAGTTACAAGGCAGCGCTGGCCGGTATCGATCACGGTGGCGGCAAGGCGGTGATCATCCGTCCGCCGCATCTGCAGAGCCGAGCGGCGCTGTTCGAAGCCTTCGGGCGTTTTATCGAAACCCTCAATGGACGCTACATCACCGCCATCGACAGCGGCACCTCCAGTGCCGATATGGACTGCATCGCCCAGTACACCTGTCACGCAACCAGCACGACCAGCGAGGGTGATCCGTCACCGCACACCGCCTTGGGCGTATTCGCGGGCATTCGCGCCACCGCCCAGGCGCGCCTTGGCAGCGACGATCTGGAGGGACTACGGGTCGCCATTCAGGGCCTGGGCAATGTCGGCTTCGCCCTGGCCGAAGCGCTGCATGCCGCTGGCGTCGAACTGCTGGTCAGCGACCTCGATGCCGGGCGCGTGCAACTGGCCGTCGAGCAACTGGGAGCGCACCCTATTACCAGCGATGCGCTGCTCACCACGCCCTGCGACATTCTCGCGCCCTGCGGCCTGGGGGGTGTGCTGAATGCGCAGACGGTCGCTCATCTGCGCTGCGCAGCGGTGGCAGGGGCTGCCAACAATCAGCTGGCCAGCCCCGAAGTGGCCGACCAGCTGGAGGCTCGCGGGATTCTCTACGCGCCGGATTACGTGCTCAATGCCGGAGGGCTGATCTATGTGGCACTGCGTCATCGCGGTGAGGAGCTACCGGCGATCACCGCGCACCTGGCGCAGATCAGCCGGCGCCTGACCGAGGTCTACGCCCATGCTCAGGCTGAAAAACGTTCCCCGGCGCGAGTCGCCGACTATCTGGCGGAGAGCCTGCTCTATCGCACCTAGCTGCTATCCGACCCGTTCCAGCTGAGGGGCGAAGCGAAAGACCAGGGCCAGGCCGAGCAGGATCGCGACCATTCCGGCTAGAGCACTGACCGAAAGATGATTCCCCAGCAGCAGGTAGTCGAGCAGCGCTGTCGTCACTGGAACCAGATAGAACAGGCTGGTGACATTGACCAGGTTGCCGGTCTGGATCAGCCGGTACAGCAGTAACTGTGCGCCCACCGAAATCACCAGTCCCATCCACAGCAGCGGCACGATCAGCCCGACTTCAAAACGCACCTGCCACTCCTGGCTGGGCAGCAGTATCAGGCTAGCCAGCAGGCAGAGGCCGTACTGCAGTGGCAGAGCGCGCATGGGCGTCTGTCGCAGGTTTTTCTGGGCGATGGTGCCGCAGGTGATGCAGAGCAGGGCACCAAGAGCCAGCGCCATACCGGACAGTGGCATGGCACTGCTCAGTAAACTGCCCGCGACTATTATCGCCAGCCCGGCCAGCGCCAGCAGCAAACCGAGCACACGCAGCAGCGAGGTGCGCCGCTCCAGCAGCGTGAGGGTCAGGATGGGTTGTACGCCGAGCACCGTCGCCAGCACACCGGGTGTCATGCCTTCGGCTAGCGCCAGCATGTAGCAGATGCTGTAACCGCCGATCATCAGTAAGCCGGCCTTGGCGGTTGGCCAGCGCAAGTCGCGTTCGGGTAGCCAGACCCCGGAACAACTGGCGATCAGCAGCAGCGCTGCAAAGGCGAGAGCAAAACGCAGGACCAGAAAGGCAAAGGGTGAGGCATGGTCCAGGCCCAGGCGAGCGAAGATCGCACCACCGGACCAGAGCAATACGAACAGAGCGGTCGCGCCATAGGTGCGCAGAGAGGTTGAATCGAAACACATGATGGAACACCTGTCGAAAATCCGCATGAGCTCCGCACGCGCGCAAAGACACGTCTCGGCAAGGCCGATGAAACGGAGCGAGGAAGTGCGGGGTTAGCCCGCTTGGACGGAGGCCGGCGGTGGTGGAGTGCCGGCGTGACAGGCTGGTGGTGGCGCGCAGCCATCGGCAGCGGCGCGGCAGGCGGCGCTGGCGAAGTCGTAGAGGCAATGCGCGGGGATGGTCATGGGAGCAGGTTCGAATATGTCGCGAAAGTACGAAGGCTAGCCTGTCACTCCTGTACGGTCAATTGCCGTCGAATTCGCCCTGGTAGCACACCGGTGAACTGGGCGAATCGTATCGCTGCAGCTCCTCTTCGAGAAACTCCGCCAGGACTCGTGCGTTGTTGTGTTCCTCATCGCGTGCGGCGTAGAGCAGCGTAAGCGTGCCGCTCGCCGCCCAACGCAGCAGAGGCTGCCAATGTTCGGGGTGGTCAGCCAGCTCACGGCGGTAGGCCGCACTGAAATCATCGAAGGCTTCGACGCGGTGAGCGAAGGCCTTGCGCAGTTCGGTAGATGGTGCGACTTCGGGTAGCCATTCATCGAATGCCAAGGCGTCCCTGGACAGGCCCCTTGGCCATAGTCGGTCGACCAGTATGCGTTGGCCGTCGCCGGTTTGGGCATCGAGATAAACCCGCTTGCAACGGATCATCGAGTGACCTCCATAGCCTGCGGCAATGCCGCACTTGGCGCTGCGTACGGGCTCGATTAGCGTGGTGAAAGGAGGATTCACCATGGACTATTTCATTATCGTCGTCACCACCGCTGCCGGCCTGTACTTTCACTGGTGGCTGTTTCGCCGCATTCGCCAATGGAGTGACCGCGATCTGGCGCTTTCATTTGCTGAGAGCGATGAGCGCAAGCGTCAATACATGCTGGAGCAACTGGCCCGTGCGCAGCGCGAGGGTGTCAAACGACGAGATTTGCCGGCATGGCTGGAGCAGGCTGCGGGGCATTATCCAATCAACAACGCATGATGCGCCTGGCGCTCACAGGGTAGGTCCCGTGCGCGCAATACAGGGCCTACGAACTCGATCACTCGCTGGCTGCGTCGGCCTCGAGTTCGTCCAGGGCATCTGGCTGGCTCTTGAACGCTTTGGCAAACACGTCGCGATTCTTGGCCATGAAGATACCCAGTTCCTCGCCCTGCTCCTCGCTCAAGGACGGCACTGCCTTGTGCAGCACCTCGCTCAGGCGCTCGGCCAGCTCCAGCATCTTGTCGTAACGATCGGCTTCGGCCTTATCCATGAACAAGCGCTCCGGATCGCGACTGCTGCGATACACCACTTCGACGGCCATTCATCACCTCGTCTGCCTTCATGCGTGTTGGTCAGTAATTAACTGGTTTTTTGTACAGTGGTGGCGAGAATAAAGGACTCGCTTCTCTTTTGCCAGCATTGAGCTTGATGGGCAGCTTAGAAGACTCGATTTGCGCCTGCATTCATCGGGCGGCGGCGTTTGGGTTTTAGGTATCGTCAACAGCAGAATCAGGTGATTTTGTACAATTATTGTATATGCTTGGTCGGCGTTGGTTTTTTTATAGGAAGTTTTCCAGGGCGGCGCTTGTGCAGCTGTTTAGTGGGCATCTATAGTCATTCCAGGCGTATGTGCTTCGCCTTTGCAGTGCCCAACCATGAGGTGTTCACCTTGAACTCAGTCGGTCGTGTAGAGCGCAAGTTGCTCGCGCTGGTGGCACTGTTTTACCTGAGCCTGATGCTCCTCATAGGGGCAATATGGGGAAGTCAGGCCAGTCTCTCCAGTGGTCGTGATGTACAAGATTTGTATCGATCTCTCTACCGGCTGTCTTCGCTGCTTTCCATCCTGCAAGACGCCGAGATCGGTCAGCGCGGCTATTTGCTCACAGGCGACGAGCAGTACCTCGCGCCCTACGAACGAGCCATCGGACAACTGGATGAGCAACTGCTGCTACTTCTCGAAACCCCGATGCTAAGGGCTTATGAGCCTGATATCGATGCGATTGCCAGACTCAGCCAGCTCAAGCGCAACGAACTGGCACAGACCATCGTCGTGCGCAGAGAGCAGGGTCAGAGCGCTGCACAGCGTATGCTGGCCGAGGATGTCGGCAAGTTTTACATGGATGAAATGCGTGCCCGCATCGGCAATATCGAACGAGGCGTAACCGCATCCCTTGAAAAACAGAAGGCGGATCTTGAATGGCGCTCGGATCTGGCGCTATGGGGCGGTGGCGGTGGTGCGCTATTGATGCTAGGGCTGCTTACGCTGCTGTTTATCGATTTGCGTCGTGATCTCGGGGAGCGTGCCGAGCTGCTCGAGCGCCTGGCCTTCGAGTCGCAGCACGACAGCCTCACCCAGGTGCCCAATCGACGAGCCTTCAACGAAATGCTGGATCAGGCATTGGCGCTCGCCAGGCGGGGAGAGCGCCAGGTGGCGCTGCTTTATCTCGATCTCGATGGCTTCAAGCCGATTAACGATCAGTATGGCCATGCTGCCGGAGACGCGATACTCAAGGCGGTGGTTGCAAGGTGGCAGCGTTTGATGCGTGAAGGTGAAGTGTTGGCACGACTCGGCGGGGATGAGTTCGCTGTCATCGCGGCAGCCGATGCCGATGCGGTCGAACGCCTGGCTCAGCGTCTGATCGAGGCGCTTGATGTGCCGCTGCTGGAGCAATTCCCCGATGTGCGGGTTGGCGTCAGTGTGGGGCTGGCGCGCTATGCCGAACATGGCGAAGATCGCCGCCGGCTTATCGCAGCGGCCGATGCGGCCATGTATCTCGCAAAGGAAGCGGGCAAGCACCGCTTCGCCTGGCCTGAATCACGTCAGCCGGTGCTCGCTGTCGTTTGAATGGCCTGTGTCTTTCCGTCACATCGCCGCATCATCCTCAAGCGGGTGTTTTTCCTGCATGCTCGTCGGCGTGCATCCATGTCGGATGCATGGGCGTCATGATTGTTTGGGGAGAAGTGAAACGATGAATTGGGCGGAACGTCTACGTACGGGCATGCATGGCTTGGCGGAATCCTTGGGTAATCTGCTGATGGAGGCCTTCCATTACCTGGCGCTGTTCGCCATCGGGGCGATCACGGCCTGGGCGGGGGTGATGACCTTCATCGGTATGCTCGAGAAGGGGCACATCACGGTCGATGACATTCTGTTGCTGTTCATCTACCTGGAACTGGCGGCGATGGTCGGTATCTACTTCAAGACCAACCACATGCCGATTCGCTTCATGATCTATGTGGCGATCACTGCGCTGACCCGTTTGCTGATTTCCGACATTTCCCACACGCACAAGCCGAGTTGGGGCGTGGTGATGGTGTCGGGGGCGATCCTGTTGCTGGCCCTGGCGATTTTGGTGGTGCGCTACGCTTCGTCGCGCTTTCCGGCCGTGGCCGGCCCACATCCGCGCAGCAGGGCGCGCAACCGCGAGGACGCCGAGTCCGAACGCGACGATGCGTCTGACTGAGGCGTAGGGGATGACGCTGTTTTCATCCACCCGTGCGTGATGGTGGATCGATCAAGCGTGATCCACCCTACGAGGCGAGGTGTCAGTCGAGTGGTGCGAACAGCGCCGCCAGATCTTCCTCATCCAGTCGCCACTGACCCTGGCTGCCACCGTCCAGCACACCTTTGGCCAGGTTGGCCTTGGCTTGCTGCAGTTGCTGGATTTTCTCTTCGACGCTGCCCCGGGCGATCAGCTTGTAGACGAACACCGGCTTGTCCTGGCCGATGCGGTAGGCGCGGTCGCTGGCCTGGGCTTCGGCGGCCGGGTTCCACCAGGGATCGAAGTGGATCACGGTGTCGGCGGCGGTCAGGTTGAGGCCGCTACCACCAGCCTTGAGGCTGATCAGAAAAACCGGAAACTCCCCCGCCTGGAAGCGTTGTACCGGCGTGCGTCGGTCCTGGGTGCTGCCGGTCAATTTGGCGTAGGCAATCTTGCGTGTCTGCAGTTCTGCTTCGATCAGCGCCAGCATCGAGGTGAACTGGGAAAACAGCAGTACGCGGCGGCCTTCGTCGACCAACTCCACGAGCATGTCCAGCAGGGCACTGAGTTTGCCCGAGTCGGCGGCCGTCAGTTCGCTGCCGGTCTCGCCGAGCAGGCGCAGGTCGCAGCAGCTCTGGCGCAGGCGCAGCAGAGCTTCGAGGATGACGATATGGCTGCGGGCCAGGCCCTGGCGCGCGATTTCGTCGCGCACCTTCTGGTCCATGGCCAGGCGCAAGGTCTCATAGCGGTCGCGCTGCAGCTGGGTCATCTCGACCCATTGGGTGATCTCGGTCTTCGGCGGCAGCTCGCTGGCCACCTGTTCCTTGGTGCGGCGCAGCAGGAAGGGGCGGATGCGCCCATTCAGATGGTTCAGGCGCTGGGCGTCGCCACGTTTCTCGATAGGTGTGCGGTAGTCACGGGTGAAGGCCTTGGCGTCGCCGAGCCAGCCGGGCATGAGGAAGTGGAACAGTGACCAGAGTTCGCCCAGATGGTTTTCCAGCGGCGTGCCGGTCAGGCACAGGCGCAGGTCGGCCTGCACCTGAGCCGCTGCGGTGGCCGCCTTGCTGCGTGGGTTCTTGATGTTCTGCGCTTCGTCGAGGATCAGCAAACGGTAACGCTGCTGGTTCAGTCCCTTGAGGTCGCGTGGCAGCAGGGCGTAGGTGGTGAGGATCAGATCGTGTTCGGCGATCTCCTCGAACAGCGCCTTGCGCTTGTTGCCATGCAGGGCCAGTACACGCAACTGTGGGGTGAAGCGCGCCGCTTCGTCCTGCCAGTTGGGAATCAGGCTGGTGGGCATGACGATCAGTGCTGGATTGTTCAGGCGCCCGGCCTGTTTCTCGCACAGGATATGCGCCAGGGTCTGCAGGGTCTTGCCCAGGCCCATGTCGTCGGCCAGTACGCCACCGACGCGCAGTTCGGTCAGGGTCTGCATCCAGTTAAGGCCCTGCACCTGATAGGTGCGCAGTTCGGCCTGCAAATCTTCGGGTGGAGCAATTTCACGTACTGCCAGGTTCTGCAGGCGCTGGGCGAAACCACGTAATTCATCGCCACCTTGCCAGCTGAGTTCGGGCCCCTGGGCCAGTTCAGCCAGGCGTGCGGCGTCGGCGCGGCCCAGGCGCAGCGGCAGATGATCTTCGCCCGGGTCGCGGAAATACAGCTCGCCAAGTGTGGCCAGTAATGGTTTCAGGCGGGCGAAGGGCAGGGCGATGCGCTTGCCGCCCTGCGGCAGGTTGACCAGCAGGCGATCCTCGTCGGCGCGCTGGGCCAGTGCCTCGGGCGCCAGCAGCCAGGGCGTACGGCGAATGGCCTGGAGCAGGATCGGCAGCAGGCTCAGGCGCTGGCCTTCGACTTCGATGCCCAGTTCCAGATCGAACCAGTTCTGCTGCGGATCTTCCTCGACCTCGGCATACCAGTCGTCGACCTCGGCGAGGTTGTACTGGAAGTCCGGGCGCATGTGGATCTGCCAGCCCTCGGCACGCAGCTGCGGCAGTTGCTGCTGGACGAAGTCCAGCCAGTCGCGCTCGCGCTCCAGCTCGAACGGCTCGCCGGCATCACTCGGCAGCGCCTCGCTCTGGCGCAGGGCGACCTGCAGGCCGAGGCCTTCCAGGCGTTTGCGCAGGCTGGCTTCGGCGCCGCTGTCGCGGATCAGGCGCAGGTTGGTTTGCTCGTCCAGGCGCTTGATCAGATCCTTGGCCGGCTTGCCGAAAACCTTGTGTCCGGCGTAGTCGAAAGCCAGCGCTGCGCGGTGCTGGGTTTGTTCATGCATGCGTCCCTTGCGTGCGTCGAAGTGCACGCGCACCTGGCTGCCAAGGCTGAGGACGGCGGAGGGGGCGACGCCCTCGAGACGCGTTTCCACGAGTTCCTTGTTCAGCACGATGATGTCCGAGAGATCGCTACCGGCACGTTGCTGGTTTTCCAGTGTGAGCAGGGCGGCGACCACGTGCTTGCAGTTGAAACCGACCGGGCAATTGCAGTGGCCGGTCACGCTCCACTTGCGCCCGTAGGGGTGCAGGGTGATGCGCTGCTGATAGGTCTGTGCGCTGGAGCCCCGGCAATTGGCGAGCAGGCTGTTGTCCTTGAGGCTGAGCAGTTTGCTGCGCTTTTCTTCGGCGTAGGCAATGCCGCGGCGCAGGTCGCCTGCGCCGAACTCGGAACGCCAGTCTTCCTGGCGTAACTGGTGGATATCCAGAGGCATCAACGAAGCCCCATGGGGAACAGTGGTGGGCGCATGACTGGGCCGTGGCAATGCAAAGCCGCAGATTTTCGCATAGCCGCGCAGGGATTAGCAGGCGTTGCCAGCAGATTGCCGACAGTAGGGCGGGTGGGGCCCGTCAGCGCAGTTACTGGAATGCCGCGCGGTACTGCCCCGGTGTGGCACCCAGTGCCTGGCGAAAACGGTTGCTGAAATGGCTGGCGCTGGCGAATCCGCAGGCCAACGCCACTTCGCTCAGAGCAGGGGCAGGCTGACGTAGCATCTGGCAGGCACGCGCCAGGCGCCGGGCCAGCACGTAGCGATGAGGTGGCAGGCCGAAGCTGCTCTGGAACATGCGCGCGAAGTGGTATTCCGACAGGGCGCAGAGGGCGGCCAACTGGCTCAGCGGCAGCGGCGTCTCCAGATGCTGCTCGATGAATTCGCGCACACGCCTGCGTTGCAACGGTGCCAGGCCACCCTTGAGGCGCAGGCCCTGGCGCAGGCCAACCTGGTTGAGCAGCGCATGGTCGAGTACCTGATGCGCCAGGCTGCTGGCCAGCAGGCGTTCGCCCGGCTCTTGCCAGTCGAGGGCGCACAGCTGGCGGAAACGTGCGGACTGTTCGGCGTCCTCGAGAAAGGTCGCTTCCTCCAGTTGCAGGCTGCGCGGTTCGCGATCGAGCAGGGCGACCGCGCCAAGAGCGAACTGCTCCTGCTCTATATAAAGATGGGCAAGCTGAATTTCACCGTTGATGATCCAGGCCGACTGATGCTCGGCCGGCAGGATGCACAGTTTGTCTGGGGCGCCCTTGTTGCCGGGCTGCTCGCGGCGAAAGGTGCCAGTGCCGCCACTGAGGTAGCACGACAGCGTGTGGTGGCTGGGGGCCAGGTAGTCACGCGCATCATGGGCGTTGCTCCAGCGTGCCACGCTTATGCCGTTGCCCAGTTCGGCCATGGCGTGCAGCCGCGCATTGGGCGAGCGGCTCATGCTCTGGAATACCTGCAGATGTTCGAATTGCGCCATCATTTTCTCCCGAATGCGGTCATGCTACGCCTGCCGACATGCAAAACCAGTGTCGACGAAAAAAATGCGCAAGTTTGTGAAAGTCTGGGGTCGTAATTGCTGGAACGCCTTTGAATGGTGCTTGAGTTTTTTGCGCCAACCCGCGGCGCGGCACGAGGACTCGGAGTATCGTGGCGGCCATTCAAACAATGATTCGCATCCCGGATGCCGCTCTCGATGAAATACCTGCACCACTTCGCGCTTGCCTCTGCCCTGATCTTCCCCAACCTGCTGGCTGCTGCACCTTCGATCGATGACAAATCGGCCTTCATCGCCGATCTTGTAGGTCGTATGACCCTCGAGGAAAAGGTCGGCCAACTGCGGCTGATCAGCATCGGCGGCGATATGCCGCGTGAGCGCATCCGCGAGGAGATGGCCGCAGGACGTATCGGTGCCACCTTCAACTCGGTGATACGTCCGGAGAACCGCCCGATGCAGGAGGCGGCGCTGCGCAGTCGCCTGGGTATCCCGGTGTTCTTCGCCTATGACGTGATCCATGGCCATCGCACCACGTTCCCGATTGGGCTGGGGTTGGCTTCGAGCTGGGATATTACCGCCATCGAGAACAGTGCCCGGGTCGCGGCCTTCGAGGCCAGCGCCGACGGCCTGGACATGACCTTCGCGCCGACCGTGGACATTTCCCGCGATCCGCGTTGGGGCCGCACTTCCGAAGGTTTCGGCGAGGACCCGTATCTGGTTTCGCGCATCGCCGCAGCCATGGTGCGTGGTTATCAGGGCAAGCATCCCAGCGACCCGCAGCGGATCATGGCCAGCGTCAAGCACTTCGCCCTGTACGGCGCGGTGGAGGGGGGGCGCGACTACAACGTGGTCGACATGAGCCCGATGCGCATGTACCAGGATTATCTGCCGCCTTATCGCGCCGCCATCGATGCTGGCGCCGGCGGGGTGATGGTGGCGCTGAACGCAATCAATGGTGTACCTGCTTCGGCCAACACTTGGCTGCTGCGTGATCTGCTGCGTCGCGACTGGGGCTTCAAGGGGGTGGCGCTCAGCGACCACGGCGCGATCACCGAACTGCTGCGCCATGGTGTGGCCGCCGATGGCCGTGAGGCTGCAAAACTGGCCGTCACGGCAGGTGTCGGGATGAGCATGGCCGACACGCTCTATGATCAGGAACTGCCGAAACTGGTGCGCAGCGGAGCGGTCGCGCAGAGCGTGCTGGATGAAGCCGTCACCCATGTGCTGAACACCAAATATGACCTCGGCCTGTTCCACGATCCGTTCCGCCGTATCGGCCGCGCCGAGGACGACCCGGCCGACGTCAATGCTGAAAGCCGCCTGCACCGCGCCGATGCGCGGGCCATGGCGCGTGACTCCCTGGTGTTGCTGGAAAACCATGACAACACCCTGCCGCTGAGCAAGAAGACCACCGTCGCCCTGATCGGCCCGCTGGCCGACTCGCCGGTGGACATGCTCGGCAGCTGGTCGGCGGTCGGCGTGGCCGAGCAGGCCGTCACGCTGCGCAAGGGCATGGAGGCGGCGCTCAACGGTCAGGGCAAGCTGCTCTACGCCGCGGGCGCCAACGTCACCGACGATGCCCATGTGATCAATTATCTCAACCAGCTCAACTGGGACCGCCCCGAGGTGGTGCTGGACAAACGCACGCCACAGGCAATGCTGGAGGAGGCCGTGCGTGTCGCCGCTCAGGCCGACGTCATCGTCGCGGCCGTAGGGGAGGCGCGCGGCATGTCCCATGAGTCGTCCAGCCGCACTCGCCTGGACCTGCCGGACAGCCAGCAGGCGCTGCTGCGCGCGCTCAAGGCCACCGGCAAGCCATTGGTGCTGGTGCTGATGAACGGCCGGCCGCTGGCGCTCGGCTGGGAGAAGGAAAACGCCGACGCGATGCTGGAAACCTGGTACAGCGGCATCGAGGGCGGCCATGCCATCGCCGATGTACTGTTTGGTGAGCACAACCCTTCCGGCAAGCTGCCGATCACCTTCCCGCGTTCGGTCGGACAGATTCCCACCTACTACAACCATTTGCGCCTGGGGCGTCCGTACACACCTGGTACGCCGGGCAACTACACCTCGCAATATTTCGAGGAGCCCAACGGCCCGCTCTATCCCTTTGGTTACGGTTTGAGCTACAGCGACTTCCAGCTTTCGGCGCCGAAGCTGTCTGCCGAGCGCATGACGCCGGGCGAGAACATTCGCGTCAGCGTCACGCTGAGGAACGCCGGGCCCAAGGCTGGCGCGACCGTGGTGCAGCTGTATCTACACGACGAGGCCGCTTCGGTGATCCGTCCGGTGAAGGAACTCAAGGATTTTCGCAGGGTCAAGCTTGAGGCAGGTGAGGCGCGCGAGCTGAGTTTCGAGATCGACGAAAGCATGCTGCGTTTCTATAACGCCAGCCTGCAGCATGTCAGCGAGCCAGGTGCCTTTCGTGTTCAGTTGGGGCTGGATTCGGAGAGCGTGCAGGAGGCGCGTTTCGAACTGTTGCCACGCCCATGATGGCGTGGCCCAAGGAGGCGAAAAATATACTCGCGCGAGCACCTGTGCCGGACTTCACGATCTGGTAATAATGCGCAGAAAGAATCCGCGCATGCGGAGACGTCGCCGTTCGGTTGGCTGTCTGCATCGTGCTCGCGTTGTTTTTACACTATTCGCCCGTTTTCAACTCCCTGCAGCGGCCGCCCTTGGGCTGGCCGCTGCCTGTCAGTACGTGTTGCCCTGGAGGCTGTGTGTCGATGAGTCGTTGTTCTGGAGCCCGTATGGGCAAGGCTGGCAAGCTGGCCCTTTGTGTGCTCCCTCTGCTGTTCGCTGCCCAGAGTTGGGCCTTCGATCTGGACGATGTTGCGGTCAAGGCCAAGGCCCTCGCGGCCGAAAGCTATAGCGCACCGCAAAGCCGCCTGCCGGCTTCGCTGCGTGAACTGCCGTTCGCCGGCTATCAGAAAGTTCGCTTCCTCGAGGAAAAGGCGCACTGGGCGGACGGCAAGACGCCGTTCCGGCTGTACTTCTTCCACCAGGGCATGCACTTCGACGTGCCGGTGACGATCCACGAAGTGACCGCCAGCGGCACCCGAGAGATCAAGTACGACCCGTCGATGTTCGACTTCGCCGACCTCAACCTGAGCCCGGATGACCTGAAGGATCTGGGTTTCGCCGGTTTCAAGGTGATCCATGAGCTGAACGACAAGGGGCGTCACGACGAAGTGATGAGCGTACTCGGCGCCAGCTACTTCCGCATCGTCGGCAAGGGCCAGGTGTTCGGCCTGTCCGCCCGTGGTCTGGCCATCGACACCGCGCTGCCGTCCGGCGAGGAATTTCCGCGCTTCAGCGAGTTCTGGATCGAGAAGCCGCAGCCGGATCGCCGTAGCCTGGTGATCTATGCGCTGCTCGATTCGCCGCGGGCCACTGGTGCTTACCGCATGGAAATCAAACCGGGCCGCGACAGCGTGCTCGATGTGCAATCGAAGGTCTACCTGCGTGAGAACGTCGAGAAGCTCGGCATCGCGCCGCTGACCAGCATGTATCTGTTCGGTGCCAACCAGCCCTGGCCGCGCCCCAACTACCGCCCGCAGCTGCATGACTCCGACGGTCTGGCCATTCATGCGGGCAATGGCGAGTGGATCTGGCGCCCGTTGAACAATCCGCAGCGCCTCAACGTCAGCAGCTATCGTATCGACAAC
Source organism: Pseudomonas chaetocerotis (assembly GCF_015712105.2). NCBI lineage: Bacteria > Pseudomonadati > Pseudomonadota > Gammaproteobacteria > Pseudomonadales > Pseudomonadaceae > Pseudomonas > Pseudomonas chaetocerotis. The sequence continues at coordinate 102,019 of NZ_JACFYX020000009.1, read as the reverse complement.
CCGCGTGGCTTCGGCCTGATGCAGCGTGGTCGTGACTTCAACCAGTATCAGGATCTCGACGACCGCTACGAGCTGCGCCCGAGCGGTTGGGTGGAAACCGTCGGCGATTGGGGTACAGGTCATGTCGAGCTGGTGGAGATCCCCACGCCGGACGAAACCAACGACAACATTGTCGCCCTCTGGCGCCCTGAGAAGCTTCCAGCACAGGGAGAGTCGCTGGATGTGGCCTATCGCCTACACTTCAGCCGTGACGACGCCAAGCTGCACGACCCGAAACTGGCCATGGTCAGCCAGACCCGTCTGTCCGAGGGTGATATCAAGCAGGCCAACCTGATTCGTCAGGCCGATGGCAGTACTGCGCTGGTGGTCGATTTCGTTGGTGAAGAGCTGGCCAAGCGCTCGCCTGATGCAGCGCCGACCGTTCAGGTCAGCGTCGATGGCAACGCCGAATTGCTGGAGGACAGCCTGCGTTACAACCCGGTCAGCAAAGGCTGGCGCCTGACGCTGCGCATCAAGGTCAAGGACCCGGTGCAGCCGGTGGAAATGCGTGCTGCCCTGGTCGAGGACGGCAAGCCCTTGTCGGAAACCTGGAGCTACCAGCTGCCTGCCCATGAATAACACTCTAGACCCTACGCAAATCCAGGAGTATCTGGAGGAACTGCCGCTCGATCCTGAGCAGCAGGAGGCTTTGGCTCATCGCCTGGAAGAGGAGGGCGGGGATCTCGCCACCTTGCACCGCGCCCTGCACGAGGACGATCTCGCGGCTGCCGAGCCTCTGGAGGAAACCCGCGAGATGCTCGAGTCGGTGCCGGCTCGGCTGTCTCTAGGCTGGCCGGATGCACTCGAGCGCGGCTGCCGTATCGTGCAGGACCATCAGGGCCGACCCACCATCGATTCGACGCCGCCGATCAAGCGCACGCGCATGGTGCCGGAGCCCTGGCAGATCAATATTCTGGATCGCGGCTGGCGTCGTTTGAAGGGTGAAAAACCGACCCCGCGCCCGCGCACGCGTGAGAGCGAAGACTTCGCCGAAGAGCACTGGCGCCACGTCGCGGCCGTGCGTCGTACGGCGCTGCTGGTGCTGATGGTCGTGCAGACGGTGGTCGCGACCTGGTACATGAAGTCGGTGCTGCCCTATCAGGGCTGGTCGTTGGTCGATTTGGGCCTGGTGGTCGAGCAGCCCTGGCAGGAGTCGGCGCGGCAGATCCTGCCTTATGTACTGCAGACCAGTATTCTCGCGCTCTTCGCCGTGCTGTTCTGCTGGGTGTCGATGGGCTTCTGGACTGCGCTGATGGGCTTCTTCCAGCTGCTCAAGGGGCGTGACCGCTACAGTATTTCCGCCAGCAGCTGCGGTGATGAGCCGATTTCGCCGCGGGCACGTACCGCGCTGGTCATGCCGATTGCCAACGAGCACGTGCCGCGCGTGTTCGCCGGCCTGCGTGCGACCTTCGAGTCGCTCAAGGCCACCGGGCAGCTCGAACATTTCGATTTCTTCGTCCTCAGCGACAGCAACGACCCGGACATCTGTGTGGCTGAGCAACAGGCCTGGATGGAACTTTGCCGTGAGGTGGAAGGCTTTGGCCATATCTTCTACCGCCGTCGTCGGCGTCGGGTGAAGCGCAAGAGCGGCAACATCGACGACTTCTGCCGGCGCTGGGGCAGCAACTACCGCTACATGGTGGTGCTCGACGCCGACAGCGTGATGAGCGGCGAATGCCTGACTCGCCTGGTGCGCCTGATGGAGGCCAATCCGGGTGCCGGCATCATCCAGACCGCGCCCAAGGCGTCCGGCATGGACACGCTCTATGCGCGCTTGCAGCAATTCGCTACCAGCGTCTACGGGCCGCTGTTCACCGCCGGCCTCAACTTCTGGCAGCTGGGTGAATCGCACTACTGGGGGCATAACGCGATCATTCGGGTCAAACCCTTCATCGAGCACTGCGCCCTGGCACCGCTGCCGGGCACCGGCTCCTTCGCCGGCGCGATCCTCTCGCATGATTTCGTCGAAGCTGCCTTGATGCGCCGCGCGGGTTGGGGCGTATGGATCGCCTATGACCTGCCGGGCAGCTATGAAGAGTTGCCGCCGAACCTGCTCGACGAACTCAAGCGTGACCGTCGTTGGTGCCATGGCAACCTGATGAACTTCCGCCTGTTCCTGGTGCGCGGCATGCACGCCGTGCATCGCGTGGTGTTCCTCACCGGTGTCATGTCCTATCTTTCGGCGCCGCTTTGGTTGCTGTTCCTGGTGCTCTCGACCTGCCTGCTGGCGACGCATACGCTGATGGTGCCGGAGTACTTCCTGCAGCCCAACCAGCTCTACCCCCTGTGGCCGCGTTGGCAGCCGCAAGAGGCCATCGCCCTGTTCTCCGCCACGATGACTCTGCTGTTCCTGCCCAAGCTGCTTAGCGTGCTGCTGATCTGGATCAAGGGCGCTGAAGCCTACGGTGGTCGTTCGCGGGTGTTGTTGTCGATGCTCCTGGAAGCCTCCTGCTCGGTGTTGCTCGCACCGGTGCGCATGCTGTTCCACAGCCTGTTCGTCACCGCGGCCTTCCTTGGTTGGTCGGTGCAGTGGAACTCCCCGCAGCGTGTGGATGACTCGACGCCCTGGAGTGAAGCCTTCCGGCGTCACGGTACCCAGGTGCTGATCGGTATCGGCTGGACCGCATTGGTGGCCTGGCTCAACCCGGACTTCCTCTGGTGGCTGGCACCTATCGTGGTGTCGCTGGTGCTGTCGCCCGTGGTTTCGGTACTGACCAGCCGGACTGCACCGGGCCTGGCTGCGCGGCGCAGCAAGCTGTTCCTGATCCCGGAAGAGCACAAGGTGCCGGTGGAACTGAGCAACACCGCCGAGTACGAGCAACTGAACAGTGCGCGAGCACTGCGCAAGGGCTTCCTGCATGCGGTGGTCGACCCGTTGTACAACGCTCTGGTCTGCGCCATGGCCCGTGCCCGTCACGCCAAGGTGGTGCCCGCCGCCGAAGCGCTGCGCGACGAGCGTATCGAGGAAATCCTCAACGCCGGGCCTGAGGGCAAGGTCGAGGCAACCCGCTGGCGTCTGCTCAACGATCCTGACGGCATGGCGCGCCTGCATGCGCGCATCTGGCAGGAACCGCAATACCACGCCTGGCGCGAAGCCAGCGACCGCCTGCGCGGCGGATGAAGGCGGAAAGTGTGTCGCTGGCCCGGCAGTGACACACTTGTTTACCACCAAGCTTCCCATATGCGCTTCGCTGCAGGCACCATACGCCCTGGGTGTGGTCTGAAAGGCCCGGAACAGAGCCTTGACCCTCCAACAGGCGAAGCGCGCGGAACCTTGTCCGCGGCTTCCTGTTGCAGTCGCCGATAACGTTTTGCCGCGTGCACACAAGGCAGGCCTTATAGGGCTGCGTCACCCATTTGACCTGACAGGGAACCTGATATGTCGAACCTCCAAGATTCTGCACAGCGTTACGGCGCTGTCTCGCGGCTGTTGCATTGGGCCATGGCCGCGCTGCTGGTATGGCAATACCTCACTGTGATCGTGCCCGAGGGGCACTTCCTCGAAAGCATCGTCGGCGGTACGCACAAGGCGACCGGGCTGTTGCTCATGGTGCTGGTGGTGATTCGCCTGCTATGGGCGCTGTACAACAGCAGCCGCCGGCCGGCGCCAGTCAGCGTGCTGGCACGTTTCGGCCATCTGGCGTTGTATGGCCTGCTGTTCGTGATTCCCTTTGTCGCGCTGCTGCGTCAGTACGGCTCGGGCCGCGAGTTCGTCGCCTTCGGCATGACCATCATGCCCGGCTTCAGCGACGGCAAGATCGAGTGGATGATCGCCCCCGCCAGCCTGCTGCACGGCAACCTCGGCTGGCTTCTGCTGTTCATGGTCATCGGCCATGCGGCGATGGCTTTCATCCATCGCCGCCAGGGTGGCGAGGATGTGCTGGCGCGGATGATCGGGCGCTGACTCAGCGTGGTATGGCAAAAGGCTTACACGGCCTGGCGGCAACCACGACTGTTGCCATCGCGAGCCGATCTCTAGTCTACGCACATCCCCTACAGCGAAGGATCGCTGAGGATCACGGAAGATGACCAAGCCAGGATTGGCACCCGACAGGATGTCGGATGGTTGGGAAGAAACCCGCTTCGGCGGGTTTTTTGTTGCCTGCGATTTTTATACTGCGCCGGCACCTTCACTTCTCCTTGCCAATGAATGCCAGCAGTGCGAGCAGTGGTAGTCCGGCGGCCAGTAGCGCCGTGCCTGACCAGCCGAAGCGCTCGTAGATCGGGCTGGCCAGTGCCGAGCCGATGGCGCCGCCCACGAAGATGCTGGTCATGTACAGCGCATTGAGCCGGGCGCGGCTCTGCGGCTCCAGTGCGTAGATGCTGCGCTGGCCCAGCACCATGCTCATCTGCACGGCGAAATCCAGCACGATGGCAGTGACGACCAGGCCGATCCAGTCCAGTCCGGCGCTTAACAGGTTGGGAGCGAAGGCCAGTGGTGCCAGGATCAGCGCCACCACGCTGGCGCGCCAGGTATGGCCGGCATCGGCCAGACGCCCGGCGATAGGCGCTGCGACTGCGCCGATGGCGCCGGCGAGGGCGAACAGGGCGATGTCCTGCTGGCTCAATCCGAGGTGGCGCGACAGTTCCAGCGGCGCCGATGTCCAGAACAGACTGAAACTGGCGAACATCAGGCCCTGATAGAGCGCGCGGCGGCGCAGTGTCGGGTAGTGGCGCAGCAGATGAACCAGCGAGGCCAGCAGTTGCCCGTAGCTGGCGCGGTGGCTGGGGGCGTGGCGCGGGATGGTGGTGGCGATCACCAGGGTGATCAGCTGCATCAGGGCGGCCGCCATCAGGTATACCGCACGCCAGCCGAACTCGCCTGCTACCAGGCTGGCCAGCGGCCGCGCGAGCAGGATGCCCAGTAGCAGGCCGCTCATGATGTTGCCCACCACGCGGCCTCGGCTGGCCTCCGGCGCCAGGTTGGCGGCCAGGGGGATCAGCATCTGTACCGAAACCGAGCTGAGACCGATCAGCAGTGCCAGGCCAAGAAACACATCCGGCTGATTCGCGAAGGCCGCCGCCAGCAGGCAGAGAAGGGAGGCTGCGGTGGTGATCAGCATCAGCCGGCGGCTTTCCAGTAGGTCGGCCAGCGGCACCAGGAACAGCAGGCCGAGGGCATAGCCGATCTGCGTCAGCGAAACGATCAGGCTGGCGCGCTCGGCGCTGAGGCCGACATCCGGGGCGATCAGCTCGATGATCGGCTGGGCGTAGTAGAGGTTGGCGACGATGGCGCCGCAGCACAGGGCGAACAGCAGCACCAGTGCCTGCGGCAGGGCTGGCGACTCGCTCGTGAGTGAGGAGGTCTGGCTAGTCATGATGGGATCTCGGTGAGAGGGAACGACAGGCGCAAGGTTAGGCAGGCGACGCCAGGCGGAGAATCCGTCGAATCGGCAATAGTGCGTTGCGCACTGTGCAAAGGCATTCAGCGCTGCAGCAGCGCCTGAAGGAACTCACTGAACGCGGCGATGCGCTTCGACCCCCTGTGATTGGGCAGGTACAGCAGGTGAATGGTGCCTTCGTGCGGGCCAGGGGCAACTTCGTAGTCGGGCAGCAGACGCTGCAGCTTGCCACTGTCCACATCATCGCGTACCAGCCAATCCGACAGCAGTGCCACGCCCTGACCGGCCACGGTTGCCTGACGCAGGATATCGGCGTTGTTGCTGCGCAGGCTCCCCGTGACCGGCACCTGCAAGGTCGTTCCGTCCTGCTCGAAGCGCCAGTAGTGCGCCGGGCTGCCGTAGTCATACTGCAGGCAGGCGTGCGCCTGGAGTGCGTCCGGATGTTCGATGGGCGAAGTGCGTGCCAGATACTGCGGACTCGCCACCAGCCAGCGCGTGAAACTGCCGACGCGCTGGCTGACCACGTCGTCGCTGACGATGGAAGAGCCCAGGCGCAGCGCCAGATCTACCCGTTCGCTGAGCAGGTCGACCACCTCGTCGGTCACGCGCAGGGTCAACTCCAGCTGTGGGTGCCGCTCCAGCAGTTCGCCGAGGTGCGGGGCGATGATGCACCTGGCGAACTCCACTGGCACGCTTACCGCCAGGCGACCACGCACCTCTTCGCCGTTGTCGGTCACGGCGGCATCGGCTTCGTCCAGGGCATCGAGGATGGCCAGCGCGCGCTCGAAGTAGTCGCGTCCTGCCTCGCTGACGCTGATCTGCCGCGTGTTGCGGTTGAGCAGCACGCAGCCAAGTTCCTGTTCAAGAGCGTTGACCGCACGGGTCACCGACGAGGTGGCCAGGCCCAGTTGCCGCGCCGCGGCGGAAAAACCACCGCAGCGAACGGTGGCGACGAAGGTGCGCAGAGCCAGCAGTTTGTCCATGGAAACGCCCGAAATGCCGATCAGCCTGAAGCTTGCGCGATTGGCCGGCTCACTGCCAAGCATTGCGTGGCGCCCTGGGCCTTGCGCGTATACCACAGCACCCGGCTTACGCCACGGGTGATGGCCACATAGGCCAGGCGCCGGGCTTCGTCCTGCATGGCCTGGTCGTAGCTGCCGGCGAAGAAGCCGCACTGGGCGTAGAGCGCGTTGCGCAGCGGGTGCTTCTCCAGCGGCAGGCAGTCGTCGAGGATGATCGCCACTTCGGCCTGCAGGCCCTTGGCGCGGTGAATGGTCATGGCTCTGACCGGCAGCGTCTTGTCCAACTGCGCGCGCACCTGCTGCAGTGGCTCGTTGCGGCGGCTGAGCAGCAGCACGGCAGTGCTATCCGCGTTGGGACGCTGGCTGACGTGCTGGCACTGCGCGGTGATTTCCTTGAGCAGCGCCGGCAGGCCGCAGGCCAGGTCGAAGCGCTGGATCAGCCTGACGCCATGGTCGCCCGGTTGCATCGCCTTGGCCGCAACGCAGGTTTTGGCCTGCTTGTTCTGCACTTCAGCGAGTACTTTTTCGCCGTCGCGGATCACCGGCTCAATGCTGCGGTAGTTGGTGCCCAGCAGCAGGGTGCTGCTCTTGCTGCGACCCCGGCTGGGGAAGTGCCGGTCGAAGTCGATGAACAGCTCCGGCGAACTGCCGCGCCAGCCGTAGATCGATTGCCAGTCGTCGCCGATGGCCATCAGGCTGATACGTTCACCCGTAGCGTGCAGGCGGCGATGCACGGCCTGCAGCCACAGCACGATCTGTGGCGAGATGTCCTGGAATTCGTCGATCAGCAGGTGGCTCAGGGCGAGCAGGGCCGGGCCGGGTTTGCCGTCTTCAGCGCTTTGCAGGCGCTCGCTCAGTTGCGCGAATGCACCGTTGAAACTGATCAGCCCCTGATGCTTCAGCAGGGTGTTGAAGTGCTGGTGCAGGCGCTGCATGGCTTCGATGAAATCGCGCTCGCGTGCAGCGCAGTCCAGGGTTTTCACGTCCAGACGGTCGAGATGAATCCCCAGGCTCTCGGCGAAATCGATCTGCCCGTGCAGTAGCTCGAACAGTGGCAGGGCGCTGAATTCGCCGGGCAGCTTGCAGGGATCCAGCGGCGCCTTGGCTTTACCCTTTGGCGGCTCTGCGGGTGCCGGCAACTTGAGCAGGCGGTGAGTCAGCGCGCGAAAGCGCGCGTCCTCGGCGTAGGCATTCTGGTAGGCCTGCTTGAGCAGGCGCTGCTGTGCGGGGCGCAGACGGGCGCCGGTAAGCGGGTTGTCCGGCTCGTCGCTGGGGTCGTCCAGTTGCTCGAACCAGCGCGGGTTGCCCAGGTTCTCCTTGGCCAGCGTGGCCATGGCCGCATGGAAGGTACGCACGCACTGGCGTGCATCGTGCGGGTAGCGCCAGAAGTCGAGCAGGCGTTGCAGGCGCTCGCGCAACTCGCTGCAGGAGGCGTTGGTGAAGGAAATCACCGTCAGGCGCTTGGGGTCGACCTCCAGGTGGCAGAGCAGGAACACCACGCGCAGTACCAGGGTGCTCGACTTGCCCGAGCCAGCGCCGGCGAAGATGCGTGCCAGCGGCGTACGGCAGAGGATCATCGCCCACTGTTCGTCCGACGGAGCGCCGATCAGCCTGGCGTTCACCGCCTGCGCCACGCGTTCGCGCATCGCCTGTACCTGAGCGTCTTCGACCTTCAATCGGGTGCCGGGGTAGATGCCGGCAGGGCCGGGTTTACCGCTGTCAGCTTTGCGACCGCTGGCTTTTTTGTTGCTGGTGGACTTCTTCTTGCTTTGCTTGCGTGCAGGTTTACGTGGCTGCGCGGCTTCGCGCTCGGCACGCAGGTAGGCGGTGGTGTGAGGGAAGTAGCGGGCGAGGGCGCTGGACAGCAATTGTTTGTAGCGCGCGACGGCAGAAAGCATGTGCTGAGGATGACCTGGCTGGCAAAGCCGGAATGATAAGCCCTGTGACGCGATGGCAGGCAACGATGGCGCGGTGATAAATGCGCAACTTTGTGCAAGCGCCGCAGGCTCGCCGGTTCCAGACTGTAATCAGTCTTGGAGAACCTTCGATGAACCTGTCGCTATACCTGCTTACCGTACTGATCTGGGGCACGACCTGGATCGCCATCAAATTGCAGATGGGCGAGGTGGCTGTCGCTGCCTCCATCGCTTATCGCTTTGCCCTGGCTTCGGCGGTGCTGTTCGCCATGCTCTGGTTCAGCGGCCGCCTGCAGCCGCTGGATCGCCGTGGCCAGGGCATCTGCATGGTGCAGGGTGTGTGCCTGTTCTGCCTCAACTTCCTGTGCTTCTACACCGCCAGCCAGTGGATACCCAGCGGCCTGATCGCGGTGATCTTCTCCACGGCAACCCTGTGGAACGCGATCAATGCGCGGTTGTTCTTCAAGCAGCGCATTGCGCCCAATGTGCTGCTCGGCGGTGCGCTGGGGCTGGCCGGTCTGGGCTTACTGTTCTGGCCGGAACTGGCTGGGCACGAAGCCAGCCGTGAAAGCCTTCTGGGTATTGGCCTGGCGCTGTGCGGCACGCTGTTCTTCTCTGCCGGCAACATGCTTTCCAGTCTGCAGCAGAAGGCGGGCTTCAAGCCGCTGACCACCAACGCCTGGGGCATGCTTTACGGCGCGCTGATGCTGGTGGGAATCTGTCTGGTCAGCGGCACGCCGTTCGCCTTCGAGTGGAACGCGCGCTACGTCGGCTCGTTGTTGTACCTGGCGATTCCCGGCTCAGTGATCGGCTTCACGGCCTACCTGACTCTGGTCGGGCGCATGGGGCCGGAGCGCGCGGCGTACTGCACCGTATTGTTCCCGGTGGTGGCACTGAACATCTCGGTGTTCGCCGAGGGCTACCAGTGGACGGCTCCGGCGCTGTTCGGCCTGGGGCTGGTGATGCTGGGCAATGTGCTGGTGTTTCGTAAGCCGCGAGCGGTAGCACCCGCGGCTGAACTGATGAGGCGTTAAGTAGTTGTTTAGTAATCGTTATTATTTACATTGTATTTACAAAGTTCTAGAGTTCGCTCCTTTTTGGGCTACGGCCGTTCACTGGGGGAGCGATTCTCATGTGTGTCGTCAGACGCAGTTACCTGGCGCTGGGCGTAGCCCTGGCCTTTACCCATCTGCCCGCCATGGCCGAGCGTGTGGAGCTGGAAGGCACCGAAGTGGTGGGCGACTGGCTCGGTGAGGCGAGCGAGCAGGACGTACTCAACCACGCCGGTGCGCGCAGTGTGCTGCGCCGCCAGCAGATCCAGGAAAGCGGTGCGAGCAGCGTACGCGAGGTCTTGCGTCGTGTACCCGGTCTGCAGGTGCAGGACAGCAATGGCACCGGCGGCAGCGATATTTCCCTCAACGTCGGTACGCGCGGCCTGACCTCGCGACTGTCGCCGCGTGCCACCATCCTGCAGGATGGCGTGCCCCTGGCGGTGGCGCCCTATGGTCAGCCGCAGCTGTCGCTGGCGCCCACCAGCCTGGGCAACATCGAGTCCATCGACGTCGTGCGTGGCGGTGGCGCGGTGCGTTATGGCCCGCAGAACGTCGGCGGCATCATCAACTTCGTCACCCGCGGGATTCCCGAGGAGTTGGCGCGCGAGGTCAGCTTCCAGAGCGAATCGGCGCCGGCGCAGGGTGGTTTCCTCAACCGCAGCAGTGCCTTCCTTGGTGGCACCGCGGATAACGGTCTGGGCATGGCCCTGCTGTATTCGGGCGTGCGCGGCGATACTTACCGCGAGCAAAGTGGCACGCGCATCGACGATGTGATGCTCAAGTACCGTTACGCCCTGAGCGAGATCGACGAGTTGTCCGGCAGCCTGCAGTACTACCGCGCCGACGCCGACATGCCGGGCGGCCTTAGCGCTGCCGAGTTCGACCGTGATCCCTATGCCAGCAATCGCCCGTACGACAATTTCGAGGGGGACCGCAAGCAGGCGGTGATCAAGTACAAGCGCAGCCCAGATGCCTTGAGCAGCTTCGAGGTCACCAGCTTCTACAACACCAGTTACCGGGGCGCAGTGCTGGCCAACAATGGTGCCGACAGCCTCACCTGGCTGCGTGAGTTCCCCCGTCACTACGAGGTGTTCGGCATCGAGCCGCGTTATTCTCAGGTGCTGTTCGTTGGCGACAGCAGTCACGAGCTGGGTGTCGGCTATCGCTACACCGAGGAAGACTCGGCCGAGAAACGCTACGATCGCATCGGCTTCGGCAGCGGCGGCAACCCGTACAGCGTGCCGCGTCGTCTGGCCGCTTCGAGCAGTGCCAGCACCGAGGCGCACGCTCTGTACATCGACGACCGTATCGATATCGGCCGCTGGACCCTGACCCCCGGCCTGCGTTACGAACAGGTGCGGGTGACCTCGCGCAATCGTCTCAGCGGCATGGATCAGAAGCAGCGCTACAGCGAACCGCTGCCGTCGCTGAACCTGATGTATCACCTGTCCGATGCCTGGAAGCTGTATGCCAACGCCAATACGTCATTCGGCAGCATTCAGTATTTTCAACTGTCCCAGGAAAACGATCTGCAAGGCGAGAAGGCTTATACCTACGAGCTGGGCACGCGATATGACGATGGTCTGTGGAACGCTGAGCTGACCCTGTTCCGCATCGATTTCGACGATCAGTTGGAATTGACCAATGCCGTGTGGCGCAATGCTGGCGAGACCCATCACCGCGGCGCCGAGCTGGCCGGTGGCATCGATTTTGCCGCTCTCGACCCCCGTCTGGTGGGACTTTCCGTTTATGCCTCGCTGGTGCTGACCAAGGCCACGCGCGAGGAGGATGGTCCCAATCAGGGCAATGACGTGCCGTTCTATTCGCGTCAGGTCGCCACGCTCGGCCTGCGTTACGCCAGCGGCCCTTGGGTGTGGAACCTGGACGGCTACGCGCAGACCCGCCAGTTCGCCGACTCCGCCAATACCCGTGAGGAAAGTACCGACGGCGCGCTGGGAGAGATCCCCGGCTATGCCAGCTGGAACGCCCGCAGTGAGTACGATTTCGGCAATGGCCTGACGCTGGCCGCTGGGGTCAAGAACCTCCTGGATCGCCAGTACTACACCCGCTCCACCGATACCAACCGCGGCAAGTATCTAGGCCAACCGCGCACGTTGTACGTGCAGACCAGCCTGAGCTTCTGAGCAGGGACCGGCTCGCCAAACCTCAGGTGGGCGAGCCGGCGCCGCGAATCAAGGTGCGCAGCATGAAACGATTGGGGTGGCAGGCCTCGGCCACCTCACGTGGCAGCGGCAGGGGCTCGTTCTCCAGCCAGGCGGCAATCAGTTCGCCCGACAGCGGGGCAGTGATCAGCCCGCGCGAGCCGTGGCCGCTGTTGATGTAAAGGCCGTGCAGCCAGGGGCAGGGCGTATCCGGTACCTGGCGGGCGTCCTTGGCCAGTACCGCATAGGCCTCGGCGAAGGTTTCGGCATCGGCCAGCGGCCCGACGATCGGCAGGTAGTCCGGGCTGGTGCAGCGGAACGCGGCGCGGCCTTCTAGCGTCGCCGGGTCGAGCGTCTGTGCATCCAGGCGTTCGGCGAGATCCGTGGAAATGTCCCGCAGCAGCTCCAGGTTGCCGGCATGCTCGGCCACGCTGGGTGTGAGGTCGTCGCTGTGGAAGTCGAAACTGGCGCCCAGGGTGTGTTCGCCTTCGCGCGGCGGAGCGACATAGCCTTCGGCGCAGACTACAGTGCGCAGTTGACTGCTGAGTGAGTTGGCCGGCAGGCGGCTGATCTGCCCACGGATACGCTTGAGCGGCAGGTTCGCATCCGGCAGCAGGCGGCCGATTTCGGCGGCGCAGGCCAGTACCAGCACCGGGGCTTCGACCAGCGTGCCGCTCTGCCCGTCGACGCACCAACGATCATTTTGCCGACTCAGGCTCAGCGCCTCGTGATAGGGGCGCAGCTCGATCAAGGGGTGTTGCACCAGTTGCCGGCACAGTGCCGGTGGATGCACCCAGCCGGCGTCGGGGTAGAACAGACCGCCGGCTGGCAGAACGATGCCGGCCAGCGCTTCGGCCTGCTCGTGCCCCACGGCGTGCAGCAGGTCAGCCGGAAAGGCTGCGGCCAGTTTGGTCTGGCGCGTGGCTTCCTTGTCATCGAAGGCCAGTTGCAGCACGCCGCAAGCGTCCCAGTCCGCACCGCACTGCAGGCGTTCGAGCAGCCGGCGGGTATGACCGAAGCCGGCGACGATCAATTGTGACAACGCGGTGCCATGGGCCGAAAGCTTGAGGTAGAGCACGCCCTGCGGATTGCCCGAGGCCTCGCAGGCAACCGCCGCGTGGCGCTCCAGCAGGCTCACTCGCCAGCCGCGCGCGGCCAGGCTGGCGGCCGTGGCGCAGCCGGCCAGGCCTGCGCCGATCACCACCGCGTGTTTTTCCTGTGTGGGCCGAGCGTGGCGACCTGACGCGAATAGAACGGCACGTCATTGCCCTGATTGGGACCATGAAGTGCCCTTTGAGCACTTCCCATTTCTTGCCCAGGCCGGGCACGCGGCGCATCTGGAAACCGGCCTCGTTCAGCGCCCGGCGCACCACGCCGGCGCTGCTGAAGGTGCCCAGGGTCGCGTTCGCTGCAGACAGCCGGGCCAGTTCGGCGAACAGCTCGGGCGTCCACATCTCAGGGTTTTTCGCCGGGTTGAAACCGTCGAGAAACCAGGCGTCGATGCGCGCATCCAACAGCGGTAATTGTTCCCTCGCGTCGCCGATCAACAGGGTCAGCACCACTCGACCACCCGCCAACAGCAGGCGTTGGAATCCGGGGTGAATGGCGCGGTATTGGGTCAGCAGTTCTGCGCTGAACGGAGTCAGCTCCGGCCACAGGGCGAGGGCGCGCTGCAGGTCGTCGTGACGCAACGGGTACTTCTCCACGCTGACGAAGTGCAGGCGGGCACCGGCGGGCGCCTGTTGCTCGAACAACTGCCAGGTGCAGAGAAAATTCAGCCCGGTACCGAAACCGGTCTCTCCAATATTCAGGCATTCGCCATCGGTGAGAGCGGCGAAGCGCGCCGCCAGATCGTTGTTGGCGAGGAAGACATAGCGCGTCTCTTCCAGGCCGTTTTCCTGGGAGAAATAGACGTCGCCGTAGCTGCGCGACAGAGGCTGGCCGCGCTCGTCCCAGTCGAGCTGGGCGTGATGGGTGTCTGGCATGGGAGAGGTCCGCTGGATCGTGTTGCGATTCTACCGTGCTCGGGTACCTCGGCGCTGGGACAAGGCGCCGCGGCTGCAGGCAAAAGCGGGCTTCATCCGTTACTCTGTGAGGATCGCTTCCAGGGAGGTTGTCGCATGTTCGAATCCGCCGAAATCGGCCGCAGCATCGATAAAGCCGTGTTCGAGGCCGAAGAACCGGCGCTGCGCGAAGCGCTGTTGGAGGCACAGTATGAGTTGAAGCAGCAGGCGCGGTTTCCGGTCATCGTGCTGATCAATGGCATCGAAGGCGCCGGCAAGGGCGAGACGGTGAAACTGCTCAACGAGTGGATGGACCCGCGGCTGATCCAGGTCAGCACCTTCGACATACAGACCGACGAAGAGCTGGCGCGGCCGCCGGCCTGGCGCTACTGGCGGCAGTTGCCGCCCAAGGGGCGCATGGGCGTGTTCTTCGGCAACTGGTACAGCCAGATGTTGCAGGGGCGGGTGCACGGCAAGTTCAAGGATGCCGTGCTGGACCAGGCCATCGACGGCGCCGAGCGCCTGGAACGCATGCTCTGCGATGAAGGCGCGCTGATCTTCAAGTTCTGGTTTCACCTGTCCAAGAAACACATGAAGGCGCGACTCGAAGCGCTCAAGGACGACCCGCTGCACAGTTGGCGCATCAGCCCGCTGGATTGGCAGCAATCGAAGACCTATGACAAGTTCGTCCACCACGGCGAACGCATCCTGCGCCGCACCAGTCGCGACTACGCGCCCTGGTACGTGGTCGAGGGCGTCGATCACTATTACCGCAGCCTCACCGTCGGGCGCATTCTGCTCGAAGGCTTGCAGGCGGCGTTGGCCAATCCGCAGCGCGTCCAGCTGCAACCCCATGCCGCGCCGCTGGTGTCCAGTCTGGACAATCGCGGGTTGCTGGCCAGCCTGGACATGACCCAGGCGCTGAGCAAGGACGACTACAAGGAGCAGTTGGCCACCGAGCAGGCGCGACTGTCCGGCCTTATGCGTGACAAACGCATGCGCAAGCATGCCCTGATTGCGACATTCGAGGGTAACGATGCTGCAGGCAAGGGAGGGGCCATCCGCCGTGTGACCGGCGCGCTGGACCCGCGTCAGTACCGCATCGTGCCGGTGGCGGCACCGACCGAGGAAGAACGTGCCCAGCCCTATCTATGGCGCTTCTGGCGGCACATTCCGGCGCGCGGCAAGTTCACCATCTTCGACCGCAGCTGGTACGGCCGCGTGCTGGTGGAACGGGTCGAGGGCTTTTGCAGCCAGGCCGACTGGCTGCGCGCCTATGGCGAGATCAACGACTTCGAGGAACAACTGACCAACGCCGGGGTGATCCTGGTGAAGTTCTGGCTGGCCATCGACCAGCAGACCCAACTGGAGCGTTTCAAGGAGCGTGAGCAGATCCCTTTCAAACGCTTCAAGATCACCGAGGAGGACTGGCGCAACCGCGACAAGTGGGATGACTACGCCGATGCGGTGGGCGATATGGTCGACCGCACCAGCACCGAGATCGCGCCCTGGACCCTGATCGAGGCCAACGACAAGCGCTTCGCACGGGTCAAGGTGCTGCGCACCATCAACGAGGCCATCGAGGCGGCGTTCGCCAGGGATTGATGCCTGGTCGCGGCTAGAGCGGAGTGCCGCCCAGCCGCTTCAGCCGCGATGCTTTTGCATCGTTGCCGATGGCCCCGGATTGCATCCGGGCTACGCTGTGCATCGCCTCGTATACGCCAGATCAATGATGGTCGCGCCCTGGGATCGGCTGGATTTATCTTCACGCCATTCGCCATCCAATAACAACGAGGTGCGTCATGCGTGAAGTGGTGATCGTCGACAGCGTCCGGACCGGCCTGGCCAAGTCCTTCCGCGGCAAGTTCAATATGACCCGGCCGGACGACATGGCCGCCCATTGCGTCGATGCGCTGCTGGTGCGCAACGGCATCGACCCGAAGCAGGTCGATGACTGCATCGTTGGCGCTGGTTCCAACGAGGGTGCGCAGGGCATGAACATCGGCCGCAACGTCGCCGTGCTCTCGCGCCTGGGTAATCCGGTGGCAGGCATGACCCTCAATCGCTTCTGCTCCTCGGGCCTGCAGGCTATCGCCATCGCCGCCAACCAGGTGGCGTCCGGCTGCAGCGACATCATCGTCGCCGGCGGCGTCGAGTCCATCACCATGACCCTGAAAAGCATGAACATGGACAACCTGTTCAACCCGCTGCTGCAGCAGGACAACCCCGGCATCTACTACCCGATGGGCAAGACCGCCGAGATCGTCGCCAACCGCTACGGCATCACCCGCGAAGCCCAGGACGCCTACGCCCTGCAGAGCCAGCAGCGCACCGCGCGGGCTCAGGCCGAAGGTCTGTTCGCTGACGAAATCGTGCCGATGACGGTCAAGTATCTGGTCGAAGACAAGGCCACTGGCGAGAAGAGGATCGTTGACGGCGTGGTCGAGGCGGACGACTGCAACCGCCCGGATACCACCCTGGAATCCCTGGCCAAGCTGCAGCCGGCATTCGATCCGGCTGGCAGTGTGACGGCCGGCAACGCCTCGCAATTGTCCGACGGTGCCTCCATGACCTTGGTGATGAGCCTGGAAAAAGCGCTGGAACTGGGCCTCAAGCCAAAAGCCTATTTCCGCGGTTTCACCGTGGCCGGTTGCGAGCCGGACGAGATGGGCATCGGCCCGGTGTTCTCGGTGCCCAAGCTGCTCAAGGCCAAGGGCCTGAGCGTGGCTGATATCGACCTGTGGGAACTCAACGAAGCCTTCGCCTCGCAGTGCCTGTACTGCCGCGACACGCTCGAGATCGACAACGAGAAATACAACGTCAATGGCGGCTCCATCTCCATCGGCCATCCATTCGGCATGACCGGCTCGCGCCAGGTTGGGCATCTGGTACGCGAGCTGCAACGCCGCGAGCTGCGCTACGGCATCGTCACCATGTGCGTGGGCGGCGGCATGGGTGCCACCGGGCTGTTCGAGGCGTATCGCGGCTAAACCTGGGGTGCGCCGCGCGCACCACTGGCAACACGCATCGCATGAACGAACCACGGTGCGCATGGCGCACCCTACGGTTTGAACGATGCGCTGTTTATACTCGCGCTCTGCCCTGTTGACGGAGCGCCTGCCGATGCCCTTTGCCGAAAACCTGATCGCCTTCACTCTGGCGGCCACGCTGCTGACCCTGACGCCAGGGATCGATACAGCGCTGGTGCTGCGCACTGCCGCAGTCGAGGGCCGGCAGCAGGCGTTTCGCGCAGCGCTGGGCATCAATGCCGGCTGCTTGCTCTGGGGCGCGGCGGTGGCCTTCGGTCTGGGGGCGCTGCTGGCGGTTTCCGAATTGGGCTACAACCTGCTCAAGTATTGCGGCGCGGCTTACCTGGCCTGGCTCGGGCTGAACATGCTGCTGCGCCCGCGCACCTCACTGGCGCCCGCACAATCGAGCGGCACGACCGATGCCAACTGGTTCCTGCGCGGTCTGCTGGGTAACGTGCTCAATCCCAAGGTGGGGATTTTCTACGTCTCCTTCCTGCCGCAGTTCATTCCGCACGGGCAGCCGCTGATCACCTGGACATTCGCCCTGGTGGGTATCCATGTCGCGCTCAGCCTGGTCTGGGCACTGCTGCTGATCGGTGCCACCCAGCCGCTCGGTCGCTGGCTGCGGCGCGAGGTGGTGATCAAGTGGATGGATCGCAGTACGGGGCTGATCTTCGTTCTGTTTGCGGCGCGCCTGGCCTTGAGTCGGCGTTGAGTCCGTGCGTCAGTAGCGCAGCAGGTCGAGGCTGGCGGCGCTGTCCTTGACCTTTTGCAGGATGATTTCCGAACGAATGTCGGTCACGCCGTGGGCGCGGTTCAGGCGCATGACGATGAAGTCGGAGAACTGCTTGAGGTTGCGTGCTTGCACCCTGAGCACGTAGTTGCTGGCGCCGGTGACGATGTAGGCGCTGACCACTTCCGGCCAGCCCTGAAGCTGCTCGACGAAGCGCTCGTGCCAGTCGTCCTCATCCTGGCGCATGGACACATGCACCAGCGCCTCCAGCTCGATGCCCAGGCGCTCGCTGTCCAGTACCGGACGGTAACCACGAATGACGCCGCTGTCCTCCAGATTGCGCAGGCGCCGCAGGCAGGCCGAAGGCGACAGGGCCACCCGCTCGGCCAGCTCCTGATTGCTGATACGTCCGTTCTGTTGCAGGCAATGGAGAATGCGCAGATCGATACTGTCGAGCGTCATTCGAATTAAATTCCTTGATTTGATGTAAAAGCAGAATTATCTGCGGTGATGCGCCGATTATGGAACAAAGATAGCACGATAATTCAGGTCTTCTTGCAGCATCATCCTTTCAGCCTTGGGAGGAAAGGATCATGCGCGACGCCCCGCAACTCTGGGATATCAGCCCACCCCTGAACAGCAGCACACCGGTCTGGCCCGGTGATACGCCGTTTCAGCAGCACGCCTGCTGGCGTCTTGACGAGCACTGCCCGGTGAATGTCGGACGCATCACGTTGTCACCGCATACCGGTGCGCACGCCGATGCCCCCTTGCACTATCAGCGCGACGGTGTCGCCATCGGTGCTGTCTCCCTGGCGCCTTATTTGGGGCCTTGCCGCGTCATTCATTGCCTGGCGCATGATGGCTTGGTACAGCCCCATCACCTCGAAGCCCATCTCGCCGACGTACCGCCCCGGGTGCTGATCCGTACTCACGTGCAGGCACCTCTGGATCGCTGGCCGGATACCTTCGCCGCCATCGCCGCGTCGTCCATTGCTCTGCTGGCTCGCCATGGCGTGTGCCTGGTGGGTACGGACACCCCCTCGCTCGACCCGCAAACGAGCAAGACCCTCGATGCGCATCACGCCGTGGCTGCCCACGGCCTGGCGATTCTCGAAGGGTTGCTGCTCGATGCGGTCGAACCGGGTGATTACGAGCTGATCGCCCTGCCACTGAAATTCACTGATCTCGATGCCAGCCCGGTGCGTGCCGTGCTGCGTCGCCTGTCGACTTAGGAGCCGACCATGACAACGACAAGACACGCCTGCCTTGAGCGCGATGCCCGTGATCCCCTGGCGCCGCTGCGTGACGCCTTCGCCCTGCCAGAGGGCATGATTTACCTGGATGGCAACTCCCTCGGTGCGCGTCCGCGCGCAGCGCTGGAACGCGCGAATCAGGTGGTGGCCGAGGAGTGGGGCAATGGCCTGATTGGCAGTTGGAACGAAGCCGGTTGGCGTGCGCTGCCGGAGCGCCTGGGCAACCAGTTGGCGCGTCTGATCGGTGCCGACGACGACGAAGTGGTGATTACCGATACCACGTCCATCAACCTGTTCAAGGTGCTGGTGGCAGCCTTGCGCGTGCAGGCCGAGCGTGATCCGTCGCGCAAGGTCATTGTCACCGAGCGCAGCAACTTCCCCACCGACATCTACATGGTCGAGGGGCTGGCGGATTTGCTACAGCAGGGCTACAGCCTGCGTCTTGTTGATCGGCCCGAAGCGTTTCCGGCGGCTATCGGCAGTGATACGGCGGTGGCACTGATTACGCAGGTCAACTACAAGACCGGCTACCTGTACGACATGCAGGCGTTGACCGCACATGCCCACGAATGTGGCGCGCTGACCATCTGGGACCTGTGTCATTCCGCCGGTGCGGTGCCGATCGATCTCAAGGCGGCCAACGCCGACTACGCCATTGGCTGCACCTACAAGTACCTCAACGGTGGGCCGGGTTCGCCCGCGTTCGTCTGGGTCGCACCGGCCCTGCGCGAACTGGTCTGGCAGCCGCTGTCGGGTTGGTGGGGACATGCCCGCCAGTTCGGCATGGAGACGCGTTACGAGCCGGCACCTGGCATCGGTCGCTACCTGTGCGGGACGCAACCGATCACCTCGCTGGCGATGATCGAGTGTGGCCTGGAGATTTTCGCCCGCACCGACATGCAGGCACTGCGTGCCAAGTCGCTGGCCCTGACCGATCTGTTCATCGAGCGCGTGCAGGCGCGTTGCGGCCAGCACCCGCTGGAACTGGTGACACCGCTGGAGCACGCGCGTCGCGGCAGCCACGTCAGCTTCGAGCACCCGGAAGGCTACGCGGTGATTCAGGCACTGATCGAGCGCGGTGTGGTCGGCGATTACCGTGAGCCGCGCATCATGCGCTTCGGTTTCACGCCGCTGTACACGCGCTTCGTGGATGTCTGGGATGCGGCTGAAACCCTGGGCGAGATCCTCGACAACGAAACCTGGCGACAGGAGCGCTTCATGACCCGCAAACAGGTGACCTGACAGCCTATTCACCCCTCAAGCGCCCGCAAGGGCGCCACCTCCGACTCTCAGCCATAACCACAACAAAAGGTGATGAGATGAACCTTCCACGATTAACGCTGCCTGCCGTGCTGCTGGCGGCTATGTACAGCCCTGTGCTGCTGGCCGATGAGGCTGCCGATGGCTTTGTCGAAGACGGCCAGCTGAGCCTCAACCAGCGTAATTTCTATTTTCACCGCAACCTGCTGAACAACCCCGGTGGCCAGAACTACCGTGAAGAATGGGCGCATGGACTGACGCTGGATTACCGTTCCGGCTACACCGAGGGCACCGTCGGCTTCGGGCTGGATGCCTATGCCAGTCTGGGCCTCAAACTCGACAGCAGCCGGGCCCGCACCGGTACCGATCTGCTGCCCATCGATTCGCGCGGGCGCCCCGAAGATCACCACGCCAAGGCCGGTGCTGCGGTGCGCATGCGCGTCGGCCTCACTGAGTTGAAATATGGCGACCAGTTGCTGATCAACCCGGTGTTCGGCACCGGCAATGCGCGCCTGTTCGCACCCATGCCACAGGGTTTTTCCCTGAGCAGCCGCGAGGTGTCCGATCTGCTGCTCGAGGCCGGGCACTTCACCTCGGCCACCGATGGCAATTCGACCAACCGTGACGGCGCCCTCAAGGCGCTGTTCGCTCAGGTCGAGACGCGGCGCGTCGACTACCTGGGCGCAAGCTGGACGCCCAACGACGCCACCACGCTGTCGGTCTACGCCTCGCGCTTCGAGGACATCTGGCGCCAGGACTACCTCGGCGTGAGTCACCAGTGGCCGCTCGCTGCGCAGCAGAGCCTGACCCTCGACTTCAACCTGTATCGTACCCGTGACCAGGGCCAGCGCCGCGCCGGCCCCATCGATAACCGCACGGCCTCGCTGGCGCTGAGCTACCGCTACGGCGCCCATGGCCTGACCCTGGCGCATCAGCGCGTCGACGGCAACGAACCGTTCGACTACCTGGGCTTCGACCGGCAGTCCGGCACCTCCATCTACCTGGCCAACTCGGTGCAGGTCCTGGACTTCAACGCGCCCAACGAGCGTTCCTGGCAACTGCGTTACGACCTCGATCTGGCCCCGTTCGGTGTGCCCGGCCTGAGCTTCATGACGCGCTACATCCGCGGCGACCACATCGACGACAGTCACCGTTCCACCCGCAGCGTCTACCAGCGCTATGGCGAGCATGGCAAACGCTGGGAGCGCGACATCGAGCTGGGCTACGTGGTGCAACAGGGCAGGGCCCGCGACCTGTCGATCCGCGTGCGTCAGGCCAGCATCCGCTCGACCGGCCAGGTCGGGCTGGCCGACAGCGCCGACAACAACGAAGTACGCGTGATCATCGACTACCCACTGCAACTGCTCTGACGCCCCGCCATAACGACAAGACTTTCGAGGCATACGATGAACGACAAGACAGGATTCGCCGCAATCACGGCGCGAGAGCAGGGACTCAAGCGCCAACTCACGGCTGCACAGATGGCCATGATCGCCATTGGCGGTGCCATCGGTACCGGCCTGTTCATGGGCAGCAGCTATGCCATCGGCTTTGCCGGCCCCGGCGTGCTGGTCAGCTACGCCATTGGTGCGTTGATCGCCCTGCTGCTGATGGGCTGCCTGGCGGAAATGACCGTGGCCCATCCCACTTCCGGCTCCTTCGGCGCCTATGCCGAGTTCTACATCAGCCCGCTTGCAGGCTTTCTGGTGCGCTACGCCTACTGGGCGGCCATCGTCCTGGCGGTGGGCACCGAGGTAACGGCCATCGCGGTGTACATGAAACACTGGTTTCCCGAGGTGGCCAGTTGGGTGTGGATCGTGCTGTTCTCGTCCGCTCTGGTGGTGACCAATGCGCTCAGCGTCAAGGCGTTCGGTCATTTCGAGTACGGCTTTTCGGCGATCAAGATCAGCGCCATCGTCGCTTTCATCCTGCTCGGCGCCTGGCTGGTGTTCGGCAGTGCGGACCCGGCCTACGGCTTCCACCATTATCAGGAACACGGTGGCTTCATGCCCAACGGCTTCAGTGGCGTGTGGATCGCGGTGATCATCTCCATCTTCAGCTACCTGAGCATCGAGATGATTGCCGTTGCCGCAGGCGAGGCCGAACAGCCGGAGGTGGCGGTCAAGCGTGCGTTTCGCGTGACCATGGTGCGTCTGCTGGTGTTCTACATTCTGACTCTGGCGCTGATTCTCGCCATGGTGCCGTGGAACCAGTCGGGGCAGGGCGCGCAGAGCCCGTTCGTCACGGTCATGCAGCAGGTGGGCATTCCGGGTGCCACGGGGCTGATCAACTTCGTCATCCTCGTGGCCGCGTTGTCGGCCATGAACAGTCAGCTCTATACCACCACCCGCATGATGTTCAGCCTCGCCCGTGCCGGTCATGCGCCGCGCATCATGGGGCGTCTGGCGTCCAACGGGATTCCGGTTTACGCCCTGGCGCTGTCATGTACCGGTATCGCGCTGGCGACGCTGGTCAACCTGATCTTTCCCGAAGAGTCCTTCGTGCTGATGATGGCTATTTCCATCTTCGGTGCGCTGTTCGCCTGGATGATGATCTTCCTCACCCATTACCGTTTTCGTCGCTACCACGAACGCAATGGAGGCCTGAACCTGTCGTTTCGCATGTGGGGTTTTCCCTGGGCCACGCTGCTCGGTTTCGCCTTGATGGCGGCGATTCTCGTTACCACGGCGTTCGTGCCGGACTTCCACATGACGCTGGTGTTCGGAGTGCCCTTCCTGCTGCTGTTGTGTGGTGCTTTCCGTCTGCTCACCCGGCGCAGGGCGCTGCTGGTGCAGCCAGAGCATGTGCAGATCCACTCCTAGCCTGTCTTCTGCCTGATGGATCGTGGCTCAGGGAGTGGCTTCGTGCCGTGGTCGGGCTTGAGTCCTGACAGCGGACCGGCGTGTGGTTACTCTGTGCCGATGCAACAGAAAAGCAGGCGGTGACGATGGATCGGTTTCAGGAAATGAGGGTGCTGCTGGCGGTGACCGAAGCCGAGAGCTTCGCCGGTGGCGCCAAGCTGCTGGGCATCTCGCCGCCCAGCGTGACCCGTGCCGTCGCGGCGCTGGAGGCACGTCTCGGCACGCTGCTGCTGGCGCGCAGTACCCGCAGCCTGCGTCTGACCGAGGCCGGCCAGCGCTATGTCGAGGACTGCCGGCGCATTCTGCTGGAACTGGAAGAGGCCGAGGAGCTGGCCGCCGGAGGCAGTGTACGACCACGCGGGCGGCTCACCGTGACGGCGCCGGTGATGTTCGGCGAGCTGTTTCTGATTCCGCGCATTGCCCAGTACCTCGACACCCACCCGGACGTGGAGGTCAATGCGCTGCTGGTCGACCGCGTGGTGAACATGATGGAGGAGGGCATCGACGTGGCCGTGCGCATCGGCTCGTTGCCCGAGGGCGATCACCCGGCGTTGCAGGTCGGGCAGATCCGCTCGGTGGTGTGCGCCTCGCCAGCCTTTCTCGACCGTGTCGGGCGCCCGCGCCACCCGGATGAGTTGCGCGCTGCGCCCATCGTCATGTCCAGCGCCAGCACCCTGCTGTCGCACTGGCAGTTCGTCGGCGCGGACGGCCCGTTCGGCTTCATGCCGCAGCCACGCTTCACTGTCAGCTCCAACCAGGCGGCAATCAGCGTGGCGCGCCTGGGGTGGGGCTATACCCGCGTGCTGTCCTACCAGGTGGCTGCCGCAGTGGCGCGTGGCGAGATCGAGCTGGTGCTCGAGGCGTTCGAACCGCCGGCCTTGCCGGTGCACATCATTCACCAGGGCGGTCGCCAGGTCTCGGCCAAGGTGCGTACCTTCGTCGACCACTGCGCTGCCAGTTTTCGTGCCGACCCGGCGTTGCGTGCGGCCGGTGCAGCGCCGGTTTCATGAACGCTCACCGCGAGATGCAGGTGTTTCTCGCCGTGGCCCGGGCGAGGAGCCTGGCGGCCGCTGCTCGGCAGTTGCAGCTGTCCCAGGCCACGGTGATGCGGACCGTGGCTGCACTGGAGAGCCGCCTGGACAGCACCTTGCTGCTGCGCGGGCCACGCGGTGTGAGCCTGAGCGCGGCGGGTGCGGCGTTCGCCGAGAGCTGCCAGCGCATCCTGCAGCGGGTGGAGGAGGCCGAGCGCTCTGTGACCGGTTTGCACACCAGCCCCGCCGGACAGCTCAATCTGGCCCTGCCGTTGCTGATGACGCATCAGGTGCTGACCCCCATCGCCGTCGACTACCTGGCGGAATTTCCCGAGGTGAGCCTGGCCACCCTGGCGCGCGAAGAGCCGCCGAGGCTGTTGGAGGAGGGCATCGACCTGGCCGTGGTGGTTGGCCATCTGCCCAGTTCGTCCGGCTTTGCCGTGCCCTTGGGGTGGGCGCGACCGCTGGTCTGCGCGGCGCCGGCCTATCTGCAGCGCTGGGGTTGGCCGGCCAGCCCGCAGGCCTTGCACGCGCACCGCACCATCGCTCGTTCTTCGACCGGCCATGCAGGGGAATGGCGCTTTGCGGACGGCGCGGTGAAGCTTTCGCCGCGGCTGACGTGCAGCACGCCTCAGGCAGCGATCCGCGCGGCGCTCGCCGGTTTTGGCCTGACTCGCTGCCTGAGCTACGAGGCCTATCAGGAGTTGCACAGTGGGCAGTTGCAGGCGGTGCTGGAACACTTCGCCGCAGCGCCCGTGCCGGTGCAGCTGTATTACCGCGAAGGGCGCCGGGCGGCGGCGCGGGTGCGCAGCTTCCTCGACTTCGCCGTGCCGCGTCTGCGTGCCCATCCGGCGTTTCAGGATTGATGTGAGGCAATTGCAAAAAATGAAATAGTGGATTGTTCTGTCTGGTGATTCTTCTCTGGATTGGGTGGGGCGAATATGGCCCCATCGTCGCGAAGGCCAGTCACCTCGCGATGACCTTACCCAACCTCGCTCGAAGGAGTCATCGCCATGTCCCGTCCCGCCATCAAGCTGTACAACTTCCCTCGCTCCGGCCACGCCCACCGCGCCGAGCTCATGCTGTCGCTGCTGCAACTGCCCACTGAGCTGATCTTCGTCGATCTGGCCAAGGGCGAGCACAAGACGCCTGAATTCCTGGCCATCAACCCCTTCGGCCAGGTGCCGGCGATCGATGACGGCGGCACCATCGTCAGCGATTCCAACGCCATCCTCGTCTACCTGGCCAAGCGCTACGGCAATGACGACTGGCTGCCGCAAGACCCCGCCGCCGCCGCCCGCGTACAGCGCTGGTTGTCCGTTGCCGCGGGGCCGGTGGCTTTCGGCCCGGCTGCGGCGCGCCTGGTAACCGTGTTCGGCTACTCGTTCAACACCGAAGAAGTGATCAACCGTGCCCACGCGCTGTTCACCGTGATGGAAGGTGAACTGAGCGAGACCCCGTTCCTCACCGGCGACAAGCCGAGCATCGCCGACGTCGCCAACTACTCCTACATCGCTCATGCGCCGGAGGGCAACGTCTCGCTGGAGCCCTATCCGAACATCCGTGCCTGGCTGGCACGCATCGAGGCATTGCCTGGCTTCGTGCCGATGCCGCGTACCGCCGCCGGGCTGCAAGCCTGATACGCAAACGCTGCCGGGTACACCGGCAGCACCTCTGAAGGAGGGCAGAACATGCAACAGCTTCCCAGCCATCGGCACTCGCCCTGGCATGCCGGTGAAAAGCAACTGCAGGAAAAGGTCGGTGTTGGCGAACGCATGGAAGTGCTCGGGCAGAAGGTGATCCGTGACTACATGCCGGATCAGCATCGCGACTTTTACCATCAACTGCCCTTCATGATCGCCGCTGCCGTGGATGGCACAGGTCAACCCTGGGCCACGCTGATCGAAGGCGAAGAAGGTTTCGTCACTTCGCCCGATCCGCGCACGCTGTCGTTCGACCTCGCCGCCATGGCGCTCGACCCGCTCGATCCGGCCACGCCCGGCCTGGGTGTCAGTGAGGCCATCGGCCTGCTTGGCATCGAACTGCATACCCGGCGACGCAACCGCATCAATGGGCATATCCGTCAGGCCTCGGCGCAGCGCCTGGACATCACCGTGGAGCACTCCTACGGCAATTGCCCGCAGTACATCCAGTTGCGCCAGTACCGACGTGTGCCCGAGCGCGGCGTCGAGCGCTTCGATGCGAGCGAACTGGATGCCCGCAGCACCGAGATGATACGCAGCGCCGACACCTTTTTCGTCGCCAGTTACGTCGAGCACGACGATGGCCAGCGCTCGGTTGACGTTTCCCACCGTGGCGGGCGCGCCGGCTTCGTGCGGGTGGAGGGCAATCGCCTGACCATCCCCGACTACGCCGGCAACCTGTTCTTCAACACCCTGGGCAACCTCAGCGTCAATCCGCGCGCCGGCCTGCTGTTCGTCGACTTCACCTCGGGCGACGTGTTGCAACTGGCTGGCCGCGCCGAGATCATCCTCGACAGCCCGCTAATCAACCTCTTCGAAGGCGCCGAGCGACTGTGGACCTTCGACGTCGAGCAGGTGGTACTGCGCCCGGCGGGGGCCTCGCTACGTTGGGACTTCGAGGAATATGCACCGACCAGCCTGATGACCGGCACCTGGGCAGAAACCGATGCGCGCCTGCGCGAGCGTGAGCAGCGCAATCAGTGGCAGCGCTGGCGTGTGCAGCACCAGCAGCAGGAGAGCGCCGATATCCGCTCGTTCGTGCTGGCGCCGGAGCAGGGCGCTGCACCGCGCTTCGCTGCCGGTCAGCACCTGCCGATTCGCATCACCACCGCCACCGGCGACACCCTGCTGCGCACCTACAGCCTGTCCAGCGCGCCGTCGGACGGCCAACTGCGTATCAGCGTCAAGGCGCAGGGCCTGGTCTCGCGGCACCTGCACGAGCAGATCCAGGTTGGCGATGTGCTGGAAGTACGTCCGCCGCTGGGCAGCTTCACCCTTAATAGCGACACCAACCGGCCGCTGGTGCTGATCGGTGCCGGTGTCGGCATCACGCCGTTGCTGTCGATGCTGCGTGAGCAGGTGGCGTTGGGCCAGGGCAGGCGCATCCATTTTTTCCAGGGCGCCAGGACTCTGAGCGACCTGCCGTTCCAGGCCGAACTGCGCGAGCTGGTGCAACGGGCCGACGGTCTGCTGCACGTTCATCGTGCACTCAGTGCGCCGGAGCAGGACGCAGTACTCGGGCGCGACTACGAGCAGCACGGGCGCATCGAACTGGCGCAGATCAAGGCCGCGCTGTCGTTCGACGATTACGACTTCTACCTGTGCGGCCCGGCCGCCTTTACCCAGGCGATCTACGATGGCCTGCGCGATCTGAACGTTGCCGACGCGCGCATCCATGCCGAGGCGTTCGGCCCCTCGACGCTGAGGCGTCGCACGGACGGGCAGGGGACTACCTTCGTGCAGCCGCCAGCGGCCACCGAGCCGGTACCGGTGTACTTCACCACCTCGAGCAAGGAGGCGCGCTGGACGCCGAACAGCGGGAGTCTGCTGGAACTGGCCGAGAGCCGTGGCCTGAGCCCCGAGTTCAGTTGCCGTGGTGGTTCCTGCGGCACCTGCAAGACGCGCCTGGTCAGCGGCCAGGTGCATTACCCGAACCCGCCAGCCGAGTTGCCGGAAGGCGATAACGTGCTGATCTGCTGCGCGGTGCCGGCTCAGGGCGAGGATGGCGTGCAGCCCCTGGTGCTCGATCTGTGAGGGGGGCTTGCCGATGAACATTCAAGCTGAAAGTCGTGATCTCTGGCCTGATGTTGAAACAGGCGCTCGGCCAACTTCGTCCTGGCGTGACGAGTGCTGCGAAGTGGAGGTCGGCTATCTGGCATCGCAGCTGTTATTGCCACATGAGTTGCCGAGCTACGCAGCTGAAGGTTCACGCTTCTGGCAGCGGTGGGGGCGGCGCCTGCGTTACGGGGTGTCGGGGGATTGTCAGGTCATACGGAATGCTTGCGGAGTCGCTTCGGTGGCTCAATTGAGAGCGCAGAGTGCGCTGGGCTGAGCGCTTGTCTGAAGCTGTTGCCGTTTCGATCGAAACGGCAACAGCCTCTGCTTATCCTTGCGGCTGCGCGTTTTCCAGTGCTTCGCGGTAGGCATCGGCTTCGTCCCGGGACGGGAAGATACCCACCAGTTCTCCATTCTGAATCACGTCCCAGACCAGCATCCCCATGGCACGGGCTTCACGGGAAAGATGTTCGTTGTCACGTTCACGTACGATCACGTTCATGCTTGTCTCCTCGTAATACGAATGCGGCGAAATGTCGCGGTTCGTTTATACGCTTCGTTAGCAAGCTAATTAAACCGGGGTTTGGGCAAAGGACTGTTGCACCGATGCAACGAGCGAAACGGCGTTTTTGTGGTCGCCGTCAGCGTAGCGCGAGGTTTTGAGATTCAGCTCGTCGAGCGTGCTCAGGTTTCTGGGACGCTGATGACGTCAGGCACTGAGGCTTCACTTTGGCGCAGAGAGAGACCCAGGCTGGCGCGGCGCCTCAGCCAAGGGCTGGGACGATAGCGAGGGTCACCGCTGAGCGTGTGCAGGCGCTGCAGAATCTGCAGCAGGCGAGCGGCGCCCAGTGCATCGCCCCAGGCCAGCGGTCCTTGTGGATAGCCCAGGCCCATGCGTACGGCGGTGTCGATGTCCAGTACATCGGCGATGCCCTGCTGCGCCAGGTCGCAGGCGAGGTTGACGACACTGGCCAGCGTGCGCTGGACAATGAAGCCGGTGCTGTCGCGGATTACCGCGACGCTCACGCCGTCGCGTGCGCACAGTGCATGGGCTGCATTCAGGTAGTCCGGCGCGGTGAGCGGGGTGGGCATCAGGCAGCGTTGGTGATCCAGATCGCACAGGGTGTCGATGGCCACCACGCGTCTTGGGTCCAGTTGGCGTTGCGCGGCGGCCTGACTGGCGTCATCGCCGAGTGGTGCGAGCAGGCACAGCGCCTGCGCTGAGGGCCGCTCAGCCTGCTCGACTCGCGCCCCCAGGCGCTGCAACAACGCCAGCAAACGCTGCTGGCCGGTGGCATCGTCGGCGCTCATCCAGACCGGCGGCATATCTGCGACAGCGGGCACCGGCTGGGTGACGCGTGGGGCCTGCCGTGCACCTGCCGGGTAGGCATGAAACCCCTGGCCGCTCTTGCGGCCCAGGTGGCCGGCGGCAAGCATCTGGCGCAGCAGCGGATGCGGCCGGTAGCGCGGCTCCTCGTAGTACTGTCGGTACACCGACTCCATCACGGGCAGGCTGACATCCAGGCCGATCAGGTCCAGTAGCTCGAAGGGGCCCATGGCAAAGCCGGCCGCCTGGCGCAGCACGGCGTCGATCAGCGCCGGGCTGGCTACGTCCTCGGCGAGGATGCGCAGGGCCTCGGTGGCGTAGGCCCGCCCGGCATGGTTGACGATGAAGCCAGGGGTATCCCGTGCCCGCACCGCCTGGTGCCCCAGGCGCTGCACCAGGGCGACCAGGCGGGGTGCCACGTCCGCTCGCGTGGCAAGGCCATCGACCACTTCCACCAGGCGCATCAGCGGCACCGGGTTGAAGAAGTGCAGCCCGGCTATCCGTCCGGGGTCGCGGCACACCGCAGCGAGGGCGGTGATCGACAGGGACGAGGTGTTGCTGGCCAGCAGGGTGTCCGCGCCGACCCGTTGCTCCAGGTCACGCAACAGGGCCTGTTTGGCGCCCAGGTCTTCGACGATGGCCTCGATCACCAGGTGGCGGTCGGCCAGGGCATCGAGCTGCTTGACGGCTGTCAGGCGTTCCAGTGCTTGCGTGGCCTGTCGGGCGTCGAGCCGGCCTTTTTCCACAAGGCGCGTCACCTGTTCGGCGATGGCCTGGCAGGCTTCGTCGGCGGCTCCTTCACGGGCGTCGAACAGCTGCACAGAGCAACCCGCCAGCGCCGCCACCTGCGCGATGCCTCGACCCATGGCGCCCGCGCCGACGATGCCGACTTTCTCAATGCTGTTCATCGGCCCTGGTACTCCGCTGTGCGTTTGTCGAGAAAGGCACGCATGCCTGCTTTCTGGTCGTGGCTGTCGAACAGCAATTGGAAGGCGTGCCGTTCCAGTGCCAGCGCCTGTTCCAGCGGCAGATCGGCCCCGTCGCGCACCACCGCCTTGATCTGCTCCAGGGCCAGCGGCGGCAGTGCAGCCAGCTCGCTCGCGAGCTGTAGGGCACGGGCGATGGCCTCGTCCGCGACCTCGCTTGCCAGTCCGATGGCCAGGGCTTCGCGGGCATCGACGCTGCAGCCGGTCAAGAGCAGGCGCATAGCCTGGAACTTGCCCACGGCACGTAACAAGCGTTGGGTGCCACCCGCGCCCGGCATGATGCCCAGGCAGACTTCCGGCTGGGCGAAGCGGGCCGATGCGCCGGCGATGATCAGGTCGCAGTGCATGGCCAGCTCGCAGCCGCCGCCCAGCGCCAGGCCGTTGACGGCGGCCAGCAGCGGCTTGCGGCAGCGTCCCAGCACCTGCCAGTAGCGCTCCACCCGGCGTTGCTGCACCTGCAGCGGGCTCGCATCGACCAGTTCCGCGACATCGGCGCCAGCGGCGAATACCTGCTTGCCACCGGTGATGATGATGACGCGGGTTTCGTCGCACGCCTCCAAACTGCCCACCACGCGCGCGAGTTCGGCACGCAGCGGCAGATTCAGGGCGTTGCGCACCTCGGGACGGTTCAGCGTGAGCAGGGCGACGCCTGCCAGTGGACGGGTCAGGTGCACGAGGGCGGCTGGCTCAGTCATGGACGATACCGCGCGCAACCAGGGCATCGATGGCGTCGTCGGCAAGGCCCAGCCCGGTCAGTACCGCACGGCTGTCCTCGCCCAGGCGAGGCGGCGGTTTGCGATAGCGCGCCGGTGTGCGGGAGAGTTTTACCGGCGAGGCGATGCCCCGGTAATCGCCGTGCGCTACCAGCATCTGCCGGTGTCGGGTATGTGGATGAAGGGCCACCTGATCGACCTCAGCCACGGCGCCGCAGGGCACGCCTTCGCGGATCAGCGCGTCTGCCAGACGCGCTCCGTCATGCGGGCTCAGGTAGTGTTCCAGTTCGCTCTTCAGCGCCTGGCGGTTGCGCAGGCGACAGCCGTTGTCTGTGAAGCGCGGGTCATGCAGCAGCGCCTCGGCACCCAGGTGCGCGCAGAGGCGGCTGAACTGACGGTCGTTGCCGACGGCGAGGAATATCGGCGTGCTGCCGGTGCTGAAACTGTCGTAGGGGGCGATGTTCGGATGGGCGTTGCCGGTGCGTTGCGGTGTCTGGCCCGAGGCGAAGTGGTTGGGCAGGTGCGGGTGTAGCAGGGAGAGGGCACAGTCGTACAGGGTGATGTCGATGGACTGACCGCGTCCGCTGCGTTGGCGCTCGTGCAGGGCCATGAGGATTCCAGCCAGCGCATTCAACCCGCTGACCATGTCGACGATGGGCAGACCGATGCGCAGCGGTTCGCCTCCGGCCTCACCGTTGACGCTCATCAGCCCGGCCATGGCCTGGATTGCCGCGTCGTAGCCTGGCAGTCCACCCAGCGGGCCGCTGGCGCCAAAGCCGGTGACGGCGCAGTGGATCAGACGCGGGAAACGCTCGGCCAGCACCTCCTGATAGCCGATGCCCCAGCGGCTCAGGGTGCCCGGCTTGAAGTTCTCGATCAGTACGTCGGCCTCTTCCAGCAACTGCAGGAGCAAGGCGATACCCTCCGGCTGCGCGAGGTCGACCACCAGTCCCTGTTTGTTGCGATTCACGCCGCGGAAGTAGGAGGCGCTGTCGCCCTCGAAGGGTGGCCCCCAGCCGCGTGTTTCATCGCCGCCCGGTGGTTCCAGTTTGATCACGTCGGCGCCGTGGTCGGCCAGCGCCTGGGAACAGTAAGGGCCGCCAAGAACCCGGCTGAGATCGATGACCCGCAGGCCGTGCAAGGCGCCATTGGAGTGCGTCATGGTTATTTTTTCCTGAGCAGGGGAGTCAGTGCGGCAGCGCACGCAGGGCTTCGTCGAGAGACAGCGGTGTTTCACCGACCAAGTGTGTCAGCAGGTCGCTGTCGTCCAGGTCGTTGGCCAGTGGGTCGCGGGGCAGCAGGCGGTGGCGGGTGACCAGCAGGGCCAGCGCCAGACGCCGGTAGTCGGGCGCCAGACGTGATGCTTCCCAGGCCATGAAGATCGCCGTGCTGATGTGGTAAAGGGCGCTGCCAGCCTGGCGAACCGCGTCATGGCGACGGTTGCCGGCCACCTCGTCGAGCAGCGTCACGGCGCGTTGCAACAGCCCCTGCAACAGCGCGTCGGCGGCGGGAGGTAGGTCGGCCTGTTTCAGCAGATGCTGCAGATGACGCTGCAGGGGGGCGAGGGCGTCTTCACGGGTGACGGCGCGGGCGATATCGAGGGCAACGATATTGCTGGTGCCCTCCCAGATCGAACCCAGGTGGGCATCGCGCACCAGCCGTGCATCGCTCCATTCCTCGATGTAGCCAAGGCCGCCGCGTACCTCCATGGCATCGCCAGTGACCCGGCGGGCATCACGGCAGGCGCGGAACTTGATCAGCGGGGTGAGAATGCGCACGCACTTTTGTGCCTCGTCGTCACCGGCATCGGCCCTGGGTAGCAGAGTAGCGATCTGCATGAACAGCGAGCGTGCCTGTTCGGTCGGCAACATCAGCTTGAGCAGTTGGCGCTGCATCAGCGGCATGTCCACCAGGCGCTTGCCGAAGGCGAGGCGATGGCGTGCCACATGCAGCGCTTCATTGAGCGCGCGGCGCATCAGTCCGGCGGCACGCACGCCATTGGACAGCCGCGACATGTTGATCATGTCTGCCATCTGCTGAAAGCCCCGACCGACCTCGCCGATCAGATAGGCCGTCGCGCCTTCCAGGCTGATTTCGCCGCTGGCCATGGAGCGGCTGCCCAGCTTGTCCTTCAGGCGCACGATGCGGTAGGCGTTGCGGCTGCCGTCAGGACGATGCCTGGGCAGCAGGAACAGGCTTACGCCCGGCATACCTTCGGGGGCGTCATCAGGGCGCGCGAGTACCATGGCCAGCTCGGCATCGGGGTTGGAGCAGAACCACTTGTCGCCGTACAGCTTCCAGGTGCCATCCTCCAGGCTGGCGCGTGTACGGGTGCGTGCCACGTCCGAGCCGGCCGCCTGTTCGGTCATGAACATGGCGCCCTGATAGAGGTTGTCGAAGTCTTGCGAGGCCAGACGGGGCAGGTAGCGCTGCACCAGCTCCGGGGTGCCGAACTTGTGCAGGGTGCGGGTCAGCGAGTCGGTCATGCTCACCGGGCAGCAGAGGCCGAATTCGGCCTGGACGAAGAGGTAGGTGAGGGCGTACTTGATCAGCGGCGGCGGCCCGTCCGCGCGGTGACTCAGGGCGGCCAGGCCCAGTTCGGCATAGGCCACACGTTCCAGCTCGACGTAGTGCGGATGCTTGACCAGGTGCTGGAGGTCTTCGCCGCGACGGGTGCGCGCTGCCAGCGTTGGTGGGTTCTTGTCTGCCGACAGAGCGAGGCGATCCAGTTCGTCGCCGGCACGTGCGCCCAGGCGCTGCAACTCGGGCAGCCAGGACGCGAGTATGTCTGCAGGCAGGTAGGTGGCGAGCAACTGGGCCAGGCTGGGATCGCAATCGAAGAGGTTCATCCCGCTGCTGTCGGGGATGTTCAGCTCATCGCGATGGGCGGCGTCGGTCAGGGCGTTCATGGCGGCACTCCTTGGGTCAGTGCAGCGAGCCTAGGAAGCCTTTTGATAAGTATCCAATACAATAAAAAGCTCCTACGATAAGAAAAAAATATCGTCGGAGCCTGCCGAACATGGACCTCAAACAACTGCGCTATTTCGTGGCGGTCGCCGAAGAGCTGCATTTCGGCCGGGCCGCCGCGCGGCTGTTCATCTCTCAGCCAGCGCTGTCCTTCGACATCAAGAAGCTCGAGGAGCAGTTGGGTATCCAGTTGCTGCAACGCAACAACAAGTCGGTCAAGCTCACCCCCGCCGGCCGGGTGCTGCTCGATGAGGCGCGCAGCCTGCTGTTGCAGGCGGAACAGGCACGCCGCCTGACCTTGCGCTCCGCCCAGGGAGCACTGGGACGTCTGCGTGTCGGCTTCGTCAGTTCCATGCTGTATCAGGGACTGCCGGCGGCGGTGGCGCGCTACGAGGCGCTCTATCCGGGGATGGAGGTGGTGCTACGCGAGATCAACAGCGCCGAACAGGCCCAGGCCCTGCAACGTGGTCAGATCGACATAGGCTTCGTGCACCGGGGCACGACGCTGGCCGGCGTCGCGTCGCTGCTGCTGCTGACCGATCCCTTCGTCTGCTGCCTGCCGCCTGGCCACCCGCTGCTCGCAGAAACGACCATCGATCTGGCGCAACTGCGTGACGAGCCTTTCATCCTCTTTCCGCGCTCGGCCTCACCGCACTACCACGACCTGATCATCGCGCGCTGCGTGGCGGCGGGTTTCAGCCCGCAGATTCGTCACGAAGCGCGCCTGTGGCAGACCATCATCACCATGGTGATGCATGGCATGGGTGTGGCCCTGCTGCCGCAGAGTCTCAGTGGCGCCTGGCGTGGCGAGCTGCATTGCGTGGCCATCGCGCAGGTCGGGCCGCCCTCGGAGCTGCACGCCATCATTGCCGAGGACAACCCGCCCGAGGCCGCCCGTCATTTTCTCGCCGTCCTGCGCGATGACCTGGCCCTGGCCGGTCATGGACATGCGGATTTGCTTATCAAGCCATAAGAACAAACGACTATTGATTTTCCTACCTCGCTCCTAGACTCCGATTCGACTCGAGTCTCACGCCGTGCATCGCTGCAGTTGCCTGCCCCCGTCCTGTTGTCCGTCGGGGTATGGGCAAGCGTTGCCCCGACAATAAAAACAATGAGGTAGGGTCCATGCAGCGCAACGAGTGCGTCAGTGAGCAGGAACAGCACCGCAAGGCACGCAAGGCGGGCATTGCTTCCTTCATCGGCACCACCATCGAGTGGTATGACTTTTACATATACGGCCTGGCTGCCGCCCTGGTGTTCGGCAAGGTGTTCTTTCCGGCCGACATGGAACCGGGGCTGGCCACCTTGCTGTCCTTTTTCACGCTCTGGTCCGGTTTCGTCGCACGGCCATTGGGTGGCGTCATCTTCGGTCATCTCGGTGACCGCATCGGGCGCAAGACCACGCTGGTGATCACCCTGATCATGATGGGAGTGGCCACCACCTGCATCGGCTTCTTGCCCACCTATGCCGAAATCGGCCTGCTGGCGCCCGTGGCACTGGTGGTGCTGCGCGTGCTGCAGGGGATTGCCGTCGGCGGCGAATGGGGCGGGGCGGTGCTCATTGCCAGCGAGAGCGCGCCCAAGGGCAAGGGCATTCTCTATGCAGCCTTTGCCCAGCAGGGCTCGCCGACCGGCAATCTGCTGGCGACCCTGGTGTTCTTCGGCCTTAGCAGCCTGCCGATGCCGGACTTTCTGCAATGGGGCTGGCGCGTGCCCTTCCTGCTGTCCGCCTTGCTGGTGATCATCGGCATGGTCATTCGCCTGACCCTGGAAGAGTCGCGGGATATGCAGCGCCTGCTCAAAGAGAAGAAAACGGTGAAGCTGCCGATCCTCGAAGTGTTGCGCAAGCACTGGCTGATCGTGTTGCTGGGCGCGGGTACGTTGCCGGTGATCCATGTCACCTATTTCAAGAGCACCTTCGCGCTGTCCTGGGCGACCAAGACCCTGGGGTATGACCAGGCAACCTTCCTCAGCATCATCGTCATCGCGCTCATCGTGCAGTTCGTCAGTCAGCCGATCGGCGCGCTGCTGACCTCGCGCATCGACATGCGCCGGGCGGTGCTGATCATGGTGCTGCCGGAGTTCTTCCTGATGCCGGCGATGTTCTACGCCGTTGAGACGCGGGTGTACTGGATAGCCGCTGTGGCCATGTGCCTGGCTACCATTCCGCATGCCATGTTCTACGGCGCCATCGGCGGTATCCTGGCGCGTGCCTTTCCTGCGCGGGTGCGCTACTCGGGGCTGTCTTTGGCCTATCAGTTGTGTTCACTGCTGGTTGGTGGCGGTACGCCGGTGTTGGCGCAATGGATACTCAACAGCACCGGCAGCATCACCGGCGTGGCGATTGCATCGGCCAGCTACGCGCTGGTGTCGCTGAGTTGCACACTGGCACTGCTGCGCATCACCGGCTTCAACGCGAGCGAGTTGTCCAGCGCCGAGCAGGCTGATGCCGACGAGGTGGGCGTCCACAGCAGCGCTGATCTACCGCTGGCGCCAGCAGTGCCGCAGCCCGGGCGCGGATAGTTGCAGGCGCCGCAGGGGCGCTGCCTGCCTGGTCAGGCAACGACTCTGCGCAGCGCGTGGCGAGATGGGGTCAAGGTCAACGTTAGCGTTGGGTTTTGCCCATGAGGCTGCAACACTGGCATAGCGTCTATGCTTGCCGAGCCACCCTGATCAGAGCCGCCCTTGAACAACATCCAGTCCCGCAGGTACAGCCGGTGAAGCACTCGACACTCATCGCTGCATTGCTCTGCCTGCTGATGGGGGCGCTTGCCAGAGCCGAGACGTATCAGCTGGTCACCGAGGAATGGGCACCCTACAACTACCGGGAGAACGAGCACATCACCGGCATGGCCACGGAGGTGGTGCGGGCCATCATGGCGCTGACCGGCGATGACTTCGAGATCAGCATGAGACCCAGCATGCGCGCCTCTCGTGTGCTGCACACTCAGCCCAGAACCATCATGTACTCGATGTTCCGCACGCCAGAGCGCGAGTCCTTGTTCAAGTGGGTCGGGCCCATCGCCGAGGAGTCCATCTACCCCTACCAGCTGGCCGCTGCAGCGCAGCCGATTCACACGCTGGAGCAGTTGCTGCACACCCCACGCATCACCACCCGGCACGCCGGCCTGGTGCCAACGATGTTGACGTCGATGGGGTTCGACAACCTCGACACGAGCGCAACGGAGAGTGAGCAGCTCTACCGCATGCTGTTGGCCGGGCGTACCGAGGTCATCATCGGCGACACCGACGCCGGCGTGGCCTACTACAGTCGCCAGCTGGGTATCGCCCCGGGCACTCTCAGGCGGGTGCCCATCGAGCTGTACCGCTCCTCGCTGTATATCGCCTTCAGCCGCGACAGCGACGATGCGCTGGTCGCGGCCTGGGCCGCTGCCCTGGACAGATTGCGCCGCTCGGGTGAGCTGGCGCGCATCCAGCAGCGCTACGAACGGCGCGACGATCAGTGACCGGCTGAAATGCCCTGATCGATGGCCAGGTCAGCACCGGTGATCGACCGCGCCCCAGGCTGGCAGAGGAAGAACGCCAGTTCCGCCACTTCTTCCGGCTGGATGAAACGCGCCTGATCTCCCTGTGGATATTTCCCCAGCAACTCCCGGTAGTAGGCGTCCGGATCGCCATTACCGTAATGCTCGGCCTGGAACTTGAGCATCGGTGTCTCGATATCGCCAGGCGAGACGGCGTTGCAACGCACGCCGTAAGGTGCCAGATCCAGCGCCAGTGCCTTGGTGAACATGCTCAGGCCGCCCTTGCTGGCGCAGTAGGCGGCAGCATTGGGGTTGCCCTGGCGTCCGGCGTCGCTGGAAATATTGACGATGGCGCCTCGCGTCTGGCGCAGGTGAGCAATGGCCGCAGCGCACATGAAGAAGCTGGCCTTGAGGTTGACGTCCAATACCAGGTCGAAATCCTCCTCGCTGAAGGCTTCCACCGGCCCTTCGCGCCATACCCCTGCCGCATTGATCAATGCATCCAGTCGGCCAGCTGCTTCGATCACTGCCGTCACCACTGCATTGCAGTTGGCAGGCTTGCGGATATCCGTCGCCAGGTTGCCTACCAGCGTATGGCGCTGGCCCAGCTCGGCCAGGCCGGTAGCGTTGGCGTCGGTGGCGAACACCGCCCAGCCACCGGCCACGAAGCGTGCCACCAGCCCACTGCCCACGCCGCCAGCCGCGCCGGTGATCAGCACCACGGGGCTGATTTTGGGCTCGGTACTCATGGGGCCTTGTCCTCGATAAGGCAGTTGCCGCCGTCGACCACCAGTACCTCGCCGGTGATGTAGCTGGCTTCAGGGGAGGCGAGGAAGGCCACGGCTGATGCCACTTCCTCGGGGCGTCCGGCACGGCCTATCGGCACATAGGCCGCGGCGCGCTGTTCATGCGGCGTGCTCGAGCCCGTGGCGATCCAGCCCGGCGCCACGGTGTTGACCGTGATGCCCTGGCGTGCGACCTCCAACGCCAGGCCCATGTTCATGCCCACCATACCGGCCTTGGCGGCGCTGTAGGCCGCCTCGCCGGGATTGCCGCCACGCGTGCCGGTGGTGGAGCCGATGTTGACGATCCTCCCGTAGCTGCGCGTCTGCATGCCGGGGAGCAGGGCGCGGGTGAGCAGGAAGGCACTGGTCAGGTTGCGGGCGAGCGAGAGATTCCAGACCTCCAGGCTCATGCTGGAAAGCTCCGCGAACGGCTCAGGGCTGCCCTGCATCGCCATGCCGGCGTTGTTCACCAGAATATCGACGCGCCCCCACAGTCCTTCGGCCCAGGCGGCGAACGCCTGCACGCCGGCTTCGTCGGTAAGGTCGACTGCCCGGCCCTCGGCTACGAAGCCTTCGGCGCGCAATTCGGCGACGCGCTCGGCGATGCGCGCACTGCTGGCGGTGACGATCAGCTTCGCCCCTGCCGCGCCCAAGCGCCTGGCGATGGCCATGCCGATGCCGTGTTCGCTGCCGGCACCGCTGATCAGTGCAACCTGGTCGTTCCAGTCCTGTTTCATGCAAGGCTCCCATCGGGTTGTCGATGGCTGGAAACTAGAGGGAGTTAGCTGATAAAGAAAGACAACAGTCATCAGGTAAATTGACAACGACCATGATTTGGAACTGATGCGTCAGCGCATGGCTGGGCAACCGTCGCGTGGCTAGGGCGCGCGGATATCGCTGCGACCGGGTTGTCCGGTCGCAGCGGGGGCGATCAGATCGCCTGACCGCCGGATACCTCGATGCGCTGGGCGTTGATCCAGCGATTCTGCTCGCCGAGCAGGCTGGCGATCATCGGGCCGATGTCGTCCGGCACGCCGACCCGACCCAGCGCCGTCATGTCCGCGAACACCTTGTTCAGGTCCGGCATGTCACGTACGGCTCCCCCCAGGAAATCCGTTTCGATGGCGCCGGGCGCCACTGTGTTGACTGCGATACCCCGGCTGCCCAGCTCCTTGGCCATGTACAGGCTCAGCACTTCCACTGCGCCCTTGACCGCCGAGTAGGCGGAGAAACCGGGATAGGACACGCGGGTCAGCCCGGACGAGATATTGACGATACGACCACCATCGGCCATCAGTGGCAGCAACGCCTGGGTGAGGAAGAACACTCCTTTGAAATGCACGTTCACCAGGGCATCGAATTGAGCTTCAGTGGTGTCGGCAATCGAGGCCATGTCGCCATGGCCGGCGTTGTTGATCAGGTGGTCGAAACTATCGCGTTGCCAGGTATCGTTAAGTGCCTGGCGCAGGCGTTGTACGAAGGCCGGAAAGGTGCTGACGTCGCCTGCGTCGAGCTGCAGAGCGACCGCCTTGCGTCCCTGGGCCTGGATGTCGGCAACCACGGCCTGTGCGGTGTCGGCCTGGCTGTGATAGGTGACGACGACATCGATGCCCTGACGCGCGATGTTCAGCGCAGTGTTGCGGCCGAGGCCACGGCTGGAGCCGGTTACGATGGCGATCTTGGTCATGGTAATAATCCTCTCATGGGTGAACGGGA
Organism: Pseudomonas chaetocerotis; assembly: GCF_015712105.2. Taxonomy (NCBI): domain Bacteria; kingdom Pseudomonadati; phylum Pseudomonadota; class Gammaproteobacteria; order Pseudomonadales; family Pseudomonadaceae; genus Pseudomonas; species Pseudomonas chaetocerotis. Next base: position 62,573 of record NZ_JACFYX020000009.1, on the reverse strand, counting down.
TTTCATTGTGTGGCGCGTGGCGCAACCCCGTCGTTACCGAAACCTCGACGCTTTTTGCCTATTTCTCCAAGAGGAAAAGACATGCTCTGGATCAGCATCAGGAGCCTACGATGAGCGCAGCGCTGCTTGAGGTTGTGCGCGGTTATCTGAATCGACATGGCGAATCCGGCGGGCTTGCCCAAACGCCCATTCCTGGCTTGACCATCATTCGCACGTCAGAGCCCAGCGGGCTGGATTACGCCATCACCCGGCCTCTGGCCTGTCTGGTGTTGCAGGGCAGCAAGCGCGTCATGATGGGCACCCGGAGCTTCGACTTCAGCGCCGGTGATTCGCTGTTGATCACCGCTGACGTACCGACGGTCAGCCAGATCATCCAGGCGAACCACGAGGTCCCTTACATCTCGCTGGTGATCGACCTCGATCCTGCTCTGCTCACCGAATTGATGGAGGAAATGAAGGCGGTGCCGAGTGCGGAGCTTGAGCCCATCCGCATCGAACCGACCGATAGCGAAGTCGCCGAAGCGGCACTACGCCTGATGCGACTGCTCGAGCGCCCGGCTTCGGCAACGGTGCTGCACGCTTCGCTTGTGCGCGAACTGCATTACTGGCTGCTGGCTGGTCGGCATGGCCCGGCGATCAGTCGCCTGGGCTGGCCGGACGGCCATGCGCAACGCATCGCTCGGGCGGTGAAGGTGCTGCGCATCGAATTCACCCGGCCGCTGCCGGTGGAGCATCTGGCGTCCGTGGCCGGTATGAGTCCGTCATCTTTTCATCACCACTTTCGCAACCAGACATCATTGACGCCGCTGCAATTTCAGAAACGGCTGCGTCTGATCGAAGCGCGTCGCCTGATGACAGGGGAGGGCGCCACCGCCAGCAGTGCGGCGTTCGCGGTGGGTTACGAAAGTGTGTCGCAGTTCAGCAGGGAGTACCGCCGGCTGTTCGGCCTGCCGCCGGCGAGAGACGCCAGTGTCGCCTGCTGACACTGGCAACCGCCTTGCTCACACCTGTCTCAGGGGAAAATCCGCAGGTTCGAAGCGTTCGCTTGCGTCCATGCGAATCCCCCGCAGGCTGCGCGTCTCCAGATAGGACGCGTACAGTGGCTCGGCGAAGTAGCTGATCAGGATCGAGCGGCGACGTGTGCCAAGCCGGTTCAGGCTGCCGGCGTGTATCAGGTCCACATCGAACACCAGGATGTCGCCGGCCGCACCCGCAAGCTGCACTGAGCGGGACTCGTCGTTGACTTCGAAGGGTGACTCGCCGGCAGGCGGACGGTGGCTGCTCGGAACGATACGGGTGGCACCGTTGCCTGGGCCATAGTCGTCGAAGTAGACCATGGCATTGACGATATCGCCCGGGCGCTGCGCCGACAGATCGCGATGCAGTGGCTGATGACCGCCACCGGTCAGTGGCTCGCGGCCCTCCACCTGGGCGAGGAAGAAACGTTCGCCGATCAGCTCGCCGACCACTACCAGCAGCTGTGGCAGGCGGCACACGGCCTGAATCATGGCGTCGTCATCCAGCAGCGAGTGATGCCAGTCTGCGCCGCGCGGTACCGGCCACTGATCCGAGGGGGTGATGCCCGCATCGAACACGGTGCGCAACCCATCCAGCCACCCGACAGGAACCGCCTGGCGCAGCAACGCATAGCCGTCGTGGTGGAGTTGTTCGCGGTCCGTCATGATCAGGCTCCCGTCATCCATGCATCCCGAAGAAAACAGGTGGAAGTCGAAGAGGCAAGCCCGATCTTCAATGCATGGCTCTCCGTCTGCAAATTCAGCCGCAGGCCATGACCAAGACTGAATACAATGGCGCCTGAACTTTCCGTGCCATGCACATGGCTGTACCGAACGAGGAACGCCCCATGGCCTCCGCAGATAAACAGAAGAAGCGCGCCCAACGGGCCAAGACCAAAGCCAGGCAGAACCGCATGGGCAAGCCCAAGGCGCAGGCCAATGTCGTCCATCCGATTCTCGCCAACCCGTTTATCAACGAGCCGTTCGATGATGTCGAGATCGACCTGAGCACCTTCGATTTCAAGGACATCGAGGAGAACGGCTTCGACCCCGCGCATTTCGATGACCTGTTCCAGGCCATGAAAGCCGGCGAAGGCATCAGCCTGCTCGCCCTGTGCCTGATATTCCTGCAGTACCCGGTGCTGGAGTTGGTGGTCGCCGAGGAGTCGGAAGAGGCCGCGACCGACTTCATGATGGGCCTGCTGATCGTCTACCGCGGCATCTTCCACGATGAAGACGAAGACGCCGCGATCACCTGGATCGGCAGCGACGCCTTCCAGAGTGCCTATAACGAAGCGTCGCTGATCCTGCAGAAGAAAAACGCCCGCGTCTGATCCATTTCGGCAGTCAGCCCTTCAGCGCCGCCTCGAGTCTGGCAATGTCGATCTTGCTCATGGTCATCATCGCCTCGAAGGCGCGCTTGGCGGCTGCGCGGTCAGAGCTGGCGATGGCGGCGCTGAGGATGCGCGGGGTGATCTGCCAGGAGATGCCCCATTTGTCCTTGCACCAGCCGCATTCACTGGCCTGGCCGCCGTGGTCGATGATCGCGTGCCACAGGCGATCCGTCTCGGCCTGATCGTCGGTGGCGACCTGAAACGAGAACGCCTCGTTGTGCTGGAACGCCGGGCCGCCGTTGAGGCCCAGGCAGGGTATGCCCATCACGCTGAACTCCACCGTCAGCACATCGCCCTGCTGGCCACTGGGGTAGTCACCGGGCGCATGGTGTACCGCCAGCACGGCGCTGTCGGGAAAGGTCTTGGCGTAGAAGGTCGCAGCCTCCAGCGCATCGCGGTCGAACCAGAGGCAGATGGTGTTCTTGCTGGTCATCCTGAGTCTCCCACCGTGGGTTGAGACTCAGCAGTCTAGACGGCCGTGGGGCGCTGGCTTGTCCTTGCCTGTTCGTCGTTACGGCTGCGGTTCTGTCATCCAGAACATCGGGAACTGATCGAACGGGTAGTGCTTACCGTCGTAGCGGACGGTCGTACTGACCTTGCGCAGCATCGGACCCTGCCAATCTGCGCGAACCTGAGCGGTTACCACCAGGTCGGCGTAGCCGTGGGCTCGCTTCGGCCCCAGGCCCAGCGTCATGTCGGCACGCTCTGATTGGAAGTCACTGTCCATCACGCAGGACGTACCCTTTACCGTCGTCCATGAGTACAGATAGGTGGCAAACACCGGTCTCAGCCGCGGCCCTTCCGGCACCACCAGCGTTAGCAGATCATTGAAGCCGGCATCCGGACAGCTCGCCCCGCGTGCGACACTGCGCACCACCACGCCGAACGCGCGAACGTCTGGTGCCAGGTGATAGCGCGCGGTATCCAGCCACAAGCTGTCGGCATCGAGTTCCAGCGCGGCATCTTCCCCCAGGTAGTCGTCATAACGTTCGCGCAATTGCCCGCTCTGCGCGTCCACCTTCGCCACCAGCCAGTGGAGATTGCGCTCGCCTGCTGGCGTGGCGTCCTCTGCGTCACGGTAAGCCAGGGTCACCACGGATAGCGCCGGATCATCCGGCCAGGGCTTGCAGGCAGCCGCCACCAACGGCCCGTCGCCGCGCCTGTCAGGGGGCGTCCAGCCTTGCTGTCCCAGTTGGGTCGCCAGTGAGTCCAGCAATGCAGCGTTGCAGGGCTGAGGCTGGCGTGTATCGGCTTGAGCGAGAGGGAATAGGCAGAGCGCCAAGGCGGGGAGGATGCCAGGTAAACGGTCCATGTCGGTGATTCCCTGTTCGGCGCCATTCATTCGAACGGACACCGGAGGTTTAAGGTGCGGCGACTTTACGCTGAAAGACGAGGGAGGGTGGAGTGGGTAGAGTGGCGGGACTATTTGGATGGGCTGCTACCGGCCAATTGCAGCCAGTCGCGTCGGGCAGAAAACGCCCCAAAACGGACTCTGAGATATGTCCATTAAGCTCGGTGCGATTCAGTGCTGGACTAAGGTGCTCACTGCAGGTTAACAGTCGATACTCAGTCTCAATAAGAAGTCGGCGGCGCGACAGCTTTGGGAAAACTTTCTCTCCACTCCTGTTGGCTTACAGGCGTCATTTCTTGAGCTACAGGGCTTCTAGCGTCTCCTTAAAGCGGGACTTGAGGTAGGCCACCAGCACGCTCACCCTGCGCGGCAAATACTGGCGATTGGGGTAAATAGCATGCAGGGTGCGCGCAGTGGGTGGGTAATCCGTCAGCACCGGTAGCACAGTCCCGGCATCCAGCTCTTTGTCGACCATGACCCTCGGCACCAGGCCGAGTCCCTGATGGTTACGCACCGCCTGGATCAGCAGAAGGCTGTTATCCACGGTCAGTCGCCCCCCCACCCGCACCGAGCGAATCTCATCACCCGCGGTGAACTGCCACTCTGTGGCGTCGCTACTGCGGCTATAGACGATGCAGTTGTGCTGGGCGAGGTCCTCTAGGTGGCTTGGTACTCCGTGTCGTTCCAGATAGGCAGGGGTTGCCACCACGACTCGCTGCAGCGGCATCATCGGCATGGCCACCAGATTCGAATCGGCCAACTCGGCAGATCCACGCAGCGCCAGATCGATGCCATCGCGCACCAGGTCAACCGGCTGATCACTGAGGCGTAACTCCAGTTGCAGCTGCGGATGCTCATTCTGGAAATCCAGCAGCAGCGGCCCGATCAGGGTCAGCGTCAGCGACACCGGGGCGGATATCACCAGGCGCCCAGCCACCTGCTGGCGTTCCTGGCTGAGCTGATCGTGCAGCTCCTGGGTGTCCTGCTCGACACGCAGGCAGTACTGGTAAAACAGCTGACCGGCTTCGGTGAGTTGCAGGCTACGCGTGCTGCGCTGCAGCAACAGGTTCTGCATCCAGTCTTCCAGGTATTTGACGTACTTGCTGATGGTGGCATTCGAGCACGCCATTTCATCTGCCGCAGCCGAAAAACTGCCCAGTTTGACCACGCGCACGAAGCAGCGCATTGCCTGCAATCTATCCATCCCCACCCACCTGGCCTTTTGCGAAACACGAAAAATACTTTCGCGATCCCTCTGTTTTTCCGTCCTCTGCGCAACCCTAGAGTAACGACCGCTACCTATTGCGGAGAACGTCCCATGAAATACCTATCACTTGTCGCCGCGCTCTGCCTCGGCACGCAACTGGCCCAGGCAGACACCACCACGGTTGGTCAAAGCCCCTGGGGCAGTGCCGACGAAATTGGCGCCCTGAACCGTATCACTCCAGAGTCAATTCTGAATGTCGTAAAGCGCGTAAAAAGCGGCAAAACCTACGATCTGAGTGTCGAGTATTACGTGGGCATGCCCAGCTACTACTTCCTCGGGCAACCGCGCTACCAGATCTGGAATGTGCACACCCCGCAAGGCACCATCGTTGACGACCCCAATGGCCTGGGCAAGGAGAAGAACAGCCTGATCAGCTACTCCGGATCAGCCATCTCGATGTATGCCCACACCGGCACGCATATCGACGCGCTGTCGCACTTCGGCCTCAAGGGCAAGATCTACAACGGCTTTGCCACCGAGGAGCATCTGGGTGATCGCGGCTGGCACAAGGCCGGTGTAGAGAATTATCCGCCGATCATCGCCCGTGGTGTATTGCTCGACGTGGCGCGTTACAAAGGCGTCGAGGTACTCCCCGAGTCCTACGGCATCAGCGTCGAGGATTTGCGCCAGACGGCAAAAGCACAGGGCATCCGCTTTGAATCCGGCGATGTCGTGATGGTACGCACCGGGCGCATGCAGTGGTTCAAAGAGCCGGAGCGCTTCATGCACAACACCCCCGGCTTGACCCGCGAGTCTGCAGACTTCCTGGCAGAGCAGGGCGCGGTGGTGATCGGTGTCGACAACATCAGCACCGATGTCTGGCCGTCCAAGGAAAAAGACAACTGGATTCCTGTGCACAGCTCAATGCTGTCGATCAAAGGCGTCCCGATCATGCAGAACGTCTACCTGGAGGAGCTGGCCGCCGACAAGATTTACCAGTTCGCCTGGTTCGGCGCACCGCTGAAGTTGCGCGGAGCTGACGGCGCACCGATGCGACCGGTGGCCCTGCCAATCGACTGACCCGCCACACAAAAAGGGGACCAAAAAGGGGGCAGATTTATTTACTGGATGATCGTCCGCTATTGGCCGGTAGGCGCCTGCCGTGACAGGCTGTAACTGGCCAGAGCAGCGAACACTATTTCCGGTTTAAGCCATGTCTGCCGCGAATACATAAACGCCGCGAGCTATGTGAGGCCGCATTTGAATAATGCGATGAACTACCCAGCCTGACTATTCGATTCGTTGAATCGGGATGCTCGAGAATCGGCTACGAGAGTGATGAACTCACGTACCCATCTGAAGCCAGCGTGCCCATCCGACCGCTCATGCCAGAACATGCCAATCGCAAAACCCTCCACCGGCAATGGAGGCGCTACGCACAGCAGCTGCTCGCCACGACCTTCTACGAGGCGGCTTGGAACCAGGGCCACACAATCCGACTGCGCGACCAACTCCGGGACTGGAAGAAATGACGATGCTGACAGAACTACGTTACGCCGCAGCCCTCGTGCTACCAAGGCGTTATCCACCGAGGTAGAGAAGCCTCCGCCGCGTAGTGACACCACGACATGTTCCAGCTGCGCGAACTCATCCACCGTCAGGTCCGCGCGCAGGCTTGGATGCCCACGACGTCCAATCAGCACGTAACTCTCATCGTAGAGGTGTTGCGAGTGGAGTGCTGGCGGAGCCCCGTTCATGTTTATCACGGCCAGATCCACTTCGCCGCGGGTCATCTGCAGCTCCAGCTGTGGTACGTCCAGGATGCGCAGTGCGATACGGACACCCGGCGCTTCGGGTCGCATGGCGACGACAAGATGCTTGATCAAGGCCGCCTGCACGTAATCCGTGCAGGCGATTGATACCGTCAGGCTCGCCGTCGCGGGCTCGAAATTCAGGTGAGTAGTGACGGTGGCCCTTACTTGGTCAAGTGCTTGGCGAAGCGGCACCAGCAGCTCCAAGGCTTTGACGGTGGGGGTCATTCCACGCTGCGCGGGGATCAGAAGAGGGTCGTTGAAGACGTCGCGCAGACGGCTCAACTGCGCGCTGACTGCTGGCTGGCTCAAATGCAGACGGGCGGCCGCCCTGGTCACATTCTGCTCGATGAGAAGGGCCTCCAACGTCACAAGCAGATTGAGATCAAGGCGTCTGGTATCCATCGAACTTATGCTAGCAGGAAATTTTTGCGATTTCACAGATTGGCCGAGCCCCGCGAGACTTCATCGAAATCACAGCGGAGCCGTCCTTCATGTCGAAAAAAGTACTGATCATCCATGCCCATCCCGAGCCTTCGTCGCTAACACGGCAACTGGTGGATGTGTCTGTTGAATGCTTGACTGCGCAAGGGCACGAGGTCCTGCAATCCGATCTATACGCCATGGGCTGGAAAGCGATATTCGACGAGCACGACTTTCCTGAGCGGGCCAATCTTCAGCGGCTGTCGTTCGGCGCAGAGTCTGCTCACGCATATCGCCATGGCCGCCAGACCGCCGACGTAGCGGCAGAGCAAGACAAGGTCATTGCGGCAGATGCCGTGATCTTTCAGTTCCCGCTTTGGTGGTACGGTATGCCGGCCATCATGAAGGGATGGATAGATCGTGTTTGGGCAGCCGGACTTGCCCACAACTTCAAGGACGCAGGCAACACCTATCGCTACGGAGATGGGGCCTTCAAGGGCAAGCGGGCCATGTTGTCAGTCGCTGTCGGCGGCCCCGCAGAAGATTACTCGCCGCGCGGTATCAACGGACCACTTGAGCAATTGCTGTTTCCGATCACGCACGGCTCGCTCTACTTCCCAGGGTTCGATGTGCTGCCTACGTTCGCCGTATACGGCACTGGCCACTTGACTGCCGTCGGTGCTGACGCGGCCAAGGAGGCTTGGCGCAGCCGTCTGGAGGGTTTGTTCGAGGACGCGCCGATACCCTTCCGGCCCCAGAATGGTGGGGACTACACGCCCCGCAACGAGCTTGAACCGCATGTGGCCGTGGGCCAGACGGGGATAACGGCGCATGTTGCTGATGGCGAAACAACTCAGCGGCAGCAGCTGGAAACGGAGGGGGCGTTATGAAAACCTTCGTGATTCTGACTCGCCGCGCTGATGGAGCGGCAGAGGACTTCAAGCGACTGGCGAAACCGGAGGTATTGCACGTTTGGCAAGGCTTCGCTGACGGTATTGTTCGCGCAGTTCATGGACTGGCCGCTGGTCCAGGTGCAGCGTTCGAGCTGGAGTCCACCACCTTCGAGGAAGCGCGTGATTACATCGAGGCGCTGCCTTACGTTCAAGAGAATCTGCTACACGTGCAGTATTGCGAGCTCAAGCCTTTCTCTGACTACGAGAAACTCGTTTCCTCCTGATTAACGATCAGCGCAGATCAACTCCATTTGCACGGCGCTGCATGCTGCAGCGAGATTTGCTCGCAGCATGCACGTTGCGTCAGGCCGGGATTCGTCTGATGCGAGGTGACCGGTACTGAGCTACACGGTGTCCTTGCGCTGTGCTCTATCCAACCCATTGGAATCAATTCTCCGAAGCAGGCCTTAGGTCTGCACCGGGTGTCGTAGTGCCCCGCAGCAGATTTCTCAATTGCGGCGCGCGAACAGCCGTCTGCTGAAGAACTTATGAGGCAGCGGCGCGCAGTCGAGCTATGAAGAAACCCAGTCGTTCCGGCTTCCTCATTTGAACGTTGATAGGCGGTAGTGAGCTTCATCACCTGACCACCCGGCACAGCCCATGAGTCGCTGCCGCTTTTTGGCCGGTTTGGCTGACCATCCTTGTCCTCCCGTAAGCGGAGGACAAATCCATAGAGGTCCCTTGATCTCGCCGATAAATCTGCTTTCTGCTGGTATTGTGCGGAGCCAGCAGCGCTTGGGCGGTGGGTCTGAAAAGTATGCAAGTCAATTTCTCTGGATAAGAGCATGAATAAACTATCTGAAATGCATGCTTTCGTTGCGGTAGTGGACAGCGGGAGTATTTCCGAGGCCGCTCGTCGTTTGGGCACGGCCAAGTCGATGGTTTCTCAGCGCATTCAGCAACTCGAGAAACGTCTAGGATGCATCCTGCTCGAGCGTGGCCGGCAGACTCGCCTGACTGAATCGGGTGAGGTTTTTTACCGCCATTGCACCGGAATTCTCGCTGACATAGAAAATGCCGAGAATGCCGTTCTGACCTCCCAGTCGAGTGTCCGCGGAGATCTGCGCATCGCTGCTCCGATGGCGTTCGGCATGAGATATCTGACGCCGATTTTGGCGTCTTTTGCCAAGCAATATCCTGAGTTGTCTCTGGACGTTGAGTTCGACGACCGGCGCGTCAACTTGCATGAAGAGGGCTTCGATGCGGCGGTGCGTATTGGCGAGTTACCGGACTCTTCGCTGGTGGCCAAAATCATCACACCCAACCGCCATATCATCTGTGCCAGCCCTGACTATCTGAATGCACATGGCACGCCACAGACACCACAAGACCTGGCTCAGCATTTCGCCTTGCTCTATGTCAATCGCGAGCCACATGGCATGTGGACGCTACCGGTGAACGACACATTGGAGTCATTTCGTGTGCGCTGCCGAATGCGCACCAACTGTGGTCATCAACTCATGGAAGCGGCGAAAGCAGGCCTCGGGCTCGCTATATTGCCCACCTTTCTGGCCGCGCAGGCCATCGTGGACGGTGAGCTGATAGAGGTGTTGGAGCCTTATGCTCCCCGAGGCGGCAATATTTCTGTGGTCTATCGCCAATCGCAAAAAGGCTCGCACAAGCTTCACGCACTGAGCAGCTTCCTTAGCGAGCAGATCGGCAACCCGCCAATCTGGGACCAGATGCTGACAACCAGTTCGCAATCCCGGCAGTGAGTCGTTCGAGAAAAACGAAACACCGATTCGATTTTTCCAGGCTTATGGCGAGGGTCTCTCCGACTTATCCTTTTTTCAGCTGAGCGCGCTGTACGCGAAAGGATCAGTGTCAATGTTCCATACCGCTCGCCGTGGCGTGTTTGCCAGGATGTATTCGGCTAACCCGTGTGGTTTGGCGCGTGGAACCAGGCCTATTGGCAGGCCGGTAAAGGCTTATGGCTAAGCTACCGTTCAGAGCAACGATTATGAGATTGCCTGAAATTGCAGGTGCGAGCGTCAGTCACTGCGTTCACCCCGGTCCTCGAGCGGGCATTCGCCTGGTATTCGAAGCAATGGGGGAGAGGCCTCGTGTAGCGCCCGGCTTTCGCTCAATCCAGCGACTTGAGCCGTGGCCGTCTTAGTTGATCAGCCCTTGATCATGGCTCCAGTGCTATCCGTCAACCCTGCGCCGCCCTGGCGGCTTCTCCGGAGCAGCCCCGCTCTGCGCATCCACACTGACTGGAACCGAGTGATATCACGATCGCTCGCTTCGGTCTTCTTATTCGGTGGCACAGATCCATCAAGCCGCTCAAAACAATAATCGAGGCCTCCTTCAATGGCTATCAGCTACAAGCCGGAGCTGCAGTATTCCGGCTTTCAGGACCTAAGCGATCAGGTTCGCTTCCAAAGCACAGAAGGTAAAATCTGGTTTGGTGAGCAGCGCATGTTGCTGATGCAGGTGTCGGCGATGGCTAGTTTGCGCCGTGAACTCATCAATACCCTCGGCATCGAGCGCGCAAAAGGGTTCTTCATGCGCCTTGGCTACCAATCCGGGCTCAAGGACGCCGAATTGGCCCGCAAGCTCAGGCCAAACAGTCCGGAACTGGAGATGTTCCTGGTTGGACCGCATCTGCACTCCTTGAAAGGCATGGTCAATCCGAAACCCATCCAGTTGGAACTGGATCAGGAGACCGGCCACTTCTATTGCGAGCTTGAATGGGTTGATTCATTCGAGGTCGAGACCTGCCTGACGGAGGTGGGTGTGATGGATGAGCCGGTTTGCTGGTCCTTGCTGGGCTACGCATGTGCGCACTGCTCTTCGTTCATGAAACGCGAAATCATCATTCAGGAAACGAGCTGCCGCGGGTGTGGTGATGAGCGCTGCATCATCATTGGGAAACCCGCTGAGGAATGGGATAACGCAGCAGAGTTCAGAAAGTACTTTCAAAGCGACCCCATCATCGAGGAGCTGTATGAACTGCAATCGCAGGTCAGCTCACTGCGCACGAGCCTGGAGAAGCAGGAGGGCCAGTACTACGGTATTGGACGCTCCCCTGCCTATATGAAGGTCTGCAAGACGATCGACAAGGCAGCCAAGGGCAAGATTTCGGTCCTGTTGCTCGGAGAAACCGGTGTCGGCAAGGAGGTCATCGCTCGCAGCGTGCATCTTCGCAGCGATCGCGCCGAGCAAGCCTTTGTCGCGGTGAACTGTGCTGCCATTGCGCAGGACTTGATCGAGGCTGAACTGTTCGGCGTTGAGAAAGGCGCTTATACCGGCGCCAATCAGACCCGCCCGGGGCGCTTCGAGCGCGCCAGCGGCGGGACCATCTTTCTGGACGAGGTGGTAGAGCTGACGCCCAGAGCGCAAGCGACCTTATTAAGGGTGCTGCAAGAGGGGGAACTCGAACGTGTGGGGGGCTCTCGGACCCATAAGGTCGACGTGCGAGTCATTGCTGCCACCAATGAGAGTCTCGCCGATGCGGTGGAGGCGGGCCGGTTTCGCGCGGATCTTTATTATCGACTGAACGTTTTTCCGGTTCAGGTCCCCCCTCTGCGTGATCGGCTCGAGGACCTGCCGCTGCTGGTAGAGCACTTTCTAAGCAAGTTTCATCTGCAGTATCACAAGCGCACGCTAGGTTTGTCAGACAAGGCACTAGAGCTGTGTCTCAGTTACGCGTGGCCTGGAAATATCCGCGAATTGGAGAATGTGATTGAACGCGGCGTCATCTTGACTGACAGCAACGAAACCATAGGACAGGACGCGCTCTTTGCGGTTTTCCCGAAGGCAGGCACTGTGCGTGGTGATCGTCTTAACGCCGATGGCACGCTGGTTCAGGCTGAGGACACAGCAAGCACGGCCGATTGGGTCACGCAAATCTTCGAACGAAACATAAGCCTGGAAGCGGTGGAAGAACAGCTGATGCGACGGGCAATGGACCATGCTCAGCAAAACGTTGCGCAAGCCGCTCGAATCCTCGGATTAACTCGACCTGCGCTAGCTTATCGTCTCAAGAAAAGCGGCATCCTTGATGAGGATGCAACTGAGTGATTTCAGTTGCCTTCTCGGACGGATCCAATCGATTGCGAATTTTTGCGGCATTAACCAATTGATCAATGGGCTGCCCTGATTTATCAAATGATGAATTCAACCCTCTTTGATAAACAGTGGATTTGAGCTGAATCCCGTCTGCTACAAGCCTATCCTGCTGATAAATATAGCTTTTCTCCAGGGTTTGCTGCGATGGCATACCCTTTGCTGTAGTCCTGCCAGTTGCTGGGTATGTACCCGTACTTAGCGACGTGTTTGTACTTGCGTATCACAAATGGCAGTTAATCGGAGAAAGCCCATGATCACCTCTAAAATTAAATCGCTCGCTGCAGCAATTACACTCGCTGCGTGCATTGTGACGGTTACTCCTGCGGTCGCGCAGTCAACCAGCGAAGCACAGTCTGCGGCTTCACTTTCGGTAGTCATGGAGTTTCTGGCCAATACTGCGCCCGATAAGGTTGAGGCGGCTGCCGAGAAGCTGGCAGCTCCGGACGCCACTTATGTTTCTCTCAACTTCGATAACCCGGAATTAAGGAAAATCTTGCCTTGGACGGGCACAAACAAGGGTCCGAAAGCCTTTAGTTCATTATTCCTGCAGGTCCAGGATTACTGGAAAATCGAAGACTTCACCATCAGCACTAAAATCTCCTCCGGAGAAGATGTGGCGATTTTCGGTAAGTTCACCTACCGGTCCGTGGCGGTCGACCAGGTATTCACTTCGCCGTTCTCCATCCATGCCAAGGTGCGTGACGGCAAGATGATCTATTTCCAGTTCATGGAAGATACCTACGCGTCTGCCAGTTCCTTCCGACAGTCTGGCGCCTGGACTGTGAAGACCTCTGCGAACGCAGCCCCCTTTGCGGTGGGTGCGGATTAACGATTTCGATCGCGAGGACCAAGCCTTGTGTCGGCATCCCAGAGCGTGAAAACACTCCTGGCGTGCCGGCAGATAGCGCCCAGATGAGGGAGCACATCATTGCCAACCTCTCGCCATGCGCCGTTTCCAGAGATGCCGTTGGCGCCAGCCAGGGTGACCTGATGGTCGCCCAACGGACCGCAACCATGCGAGGACAGGGCCTGACAATTCACATCAGGCAAAACGCAGGAGTTAGCCATGAATATTCATACCCCGCACACGTCCAGGCATGCGTTGAACTGGGTCGGCGGCGAGTGGATGGGCTCGGATACGATCCGCGGATCCATCAACCCTGCCACCTATGAGGTCATAGGTACCTATGCCGAAGGGGGCAGTGAAACCGCCGAAGCGGCCATCGCCGCGGCGAAACGCGCGATGCAAGAGACCGATTGGGTGCACGACCGCAAGCTGCGTGCGCGCGTGCTCGACAACCTTGCAGACGCGTTCGAACGCAATCGGGGCGAACTTATCAAGATCCTCTGCACCGAGAACGGCAAGATTCAACGCGAGGCCAGCTTCGAAGTCGATCTTTGCGCGCCGTCACTGCGATATTTTGCCGGCATCGTGCGCACTGAGGCCGGACGGGTCGTGGACTCCAAACCGGGCAGAATCGCGATGATGGTGCGCCAGCCGATGGGCGTGGCGGGAATCATAGTGCCCTGGAACTCCCCGATAATCCTGACCGTAAGATCGCTGGCGCCTGCGTTGGCGGCCGGCTGTGCGGTAATCATCAAGTTGCCGGGCAAAAGTGCGCAGATCGCCTCGACCCTGTCCAAGATCTTCGCCAACGCGACTGAATTGCCCCGCGGCGTGATCAATGTTTTCACCGACGAGACTGGCGATGGCGCCAAGCATCTCGTCGCCTCGCCGCAGGTGCCGATCATCAGCTTTACCGGTAGCACTGGGACCGGCAAGGCGATCGCGCTCAGCGCCGCACCGCACTTCAAGCGCGTTGGGCTGGAGCTCGGCGGTAAGACGCCATCGATCGTGTTCGACGATACCGATCTCGATCTCGCGCTACCCATCCTCGAAAAGTCAGTCACGGTGTTTGCGGGCCAGTTCTGTGTGACGGGGCAGCGGGTGATCGTGCAGGAAGGGATCGCCGACGAGTTTCGCAAACGCTTTGCTGAACGTCTGCGTGCGGTAAAGGTTGGGCCTGCGGCAGACCTGTCGAGCGACATGGGCCCGATGATCGACCGCGAGAACGTCGAGCGCGTCGATAACCTGGTTGAGCGCGCCATTGCTCAGGGCGCGCAGAGCATTGTGCGAGGTGGTCCGGTAGTCGAAGGCCCGCTGTCGAAAGGCGCATTCTTTCGCCCCGCGTTTCTGGAGGTAAGCGATCCGACGATGCCAATCGTCCAGGACGAGACGTTCGGGCCGGTGGTCACCATGCAGAGGTTTGCGACGGAACAGGAGGCCGTTGCGTTGGCCAACGACAGCATCTATGGCCTGGGAGCGAGCATCTGGACGCGCGATCTCTCCAAAGCGCTGCGGATCGCGCCCCGGATCGAAGCGGGTATGGTCTGGATCAACGAGTGGGGCGCACTCGGCGAAGACAGCGAGGAGGGCGGTTCCAAGCAGTCGGGGCTCGGCCGTCTGAATGGTGTGGCTGCGATCGAGGACTTCACCGAGATCAGAACGATCACGCTCAACCCAGGCCTGATGGATAACTAAGTGTGGCCTGATGCCCGGGCGCTATAACGTCAGTACCGAGGGCAGATATCTCCAACTTCGCCTTCGGCGGTCAAGATATCGCGCCACAGGTCAATCATAAGTGTCGATTGATTTTGGCTGGCAATAAATGTCACGCATTTGGACGTCCAGTTCTTCTGAGTTCTCCATCAGTGAGGCCGTAGAGCGGGATCAAGAAACGGGTGTCAGTGGTAGTAGATATGTGCCGGTTGAGTCAGTTTTTTCCTGCGAGCGGTTTTCGTAAATTTTGGCGGCGCACAAAAATCGGAAATATTTCTCAAATAACTATTATGGTTTTGGTTGTGTTGAGAGCGCACCATTTGACTATCTCATAAGTAATACGAAGCTCATGAATTAACCACCCGATCTAGGAGCGCGAGCTATGAGCGAAAGTATCGATACGGGTATTGTGTTGAGTAACAGTGGCGTCGGTCGCTCTGACCGTGCAGAACAGTCAAGACGACTGTTGATGTTGCTAATGGAAACGGAAAGGGCAATTTATCGTGATCCTGATATCGCATCGACTTATCTTAATCAGGCAATTAGCTTGCTGACAGTCACCAGGCATAACAAACACAACCCATACAAGCCTCGCGGAGGGTTGGCGAGCTGGCAGAAATCGCGCGTAGATAAATTCATAAATGACAATATCAGTAGCAGTATACGGACAGTCGAACTTGCTTCATTGCTCAGTTTGAGCGCCAGCCATTTTACACATGCCTTCAAACAAACGACCGGTATGACCCCTTTGGTATACGTCGCGACGATGCGTGTGAAGGCTGCGCAGCAATTAATGCTTTGCTCCATGCATTCCTTAAGCGACGTTGCGCTAAGTCACGGCTTCTGTGATCAGGCACACTTTTGCCGTGTATTCAGGCGGGAAACAGGTTTGTCGCCGCAAACGTGGCGAAGGTTATATGCCTCCAACGCCTGACTATCCAATCCGTCATTTGACAAAGGTCAGCACTGCATCATGAGTGGGGGAAGTCCAGTTATGTAATGGGATGCTATTTAATGTGCTTGAGGTTTCACTTGATCGTCCTGCTCGTGGTGTATCTGTTCATGCCCATGGCCACGCGCGCGTTTGCAGGCTGGCTGAGGTCTCACAATCGGGTGGGCGATCTTGAGGCAGGAATAAACCTCGGCGGCTTTCAACTGCCGGCGGTTTGCTCGGCACCGCTAACCTGGCTCCTTCGGCTGTGCCGATGCCCCGGACTGGTCGCGGCGCTTTACGAACAGACTGGCCGCCAGGGCACAATGCCGTATTCGGCTCAGCTCACCCACCGCTGCCGCGCCCAGCCGCTCAGACCATCCACCGCCAGCACTAGCAGTAACATGGCCAGGATCACCGTGGCCGCCTGCGCTTCCTGGAACAGGCTGAGCGACACGTAGAGCATCTGCCCCAGGCCGCCGGCACCGACGAAGCCGAGCACGCTGGCCATGCGGATATTGTTCTCCCAGCGGTACAGGGTGTAGGCCACCAGTTGCGGCCAGACGCCGGGCAGGGTGCCGTAGCAGAAGGCGACCATGCGTCCGCCGCCGCTTTCGCGGATCGCGTCAGCCGGTTCGCGTGGGGTGTTTTCCAACGCTTCGGCGAACAGGCGGCCGAGCACGCCGGCAGTGTGCAGGGCCAGGGCCAGGGTGCCGGCGTTGGGGCCGAGGCCGGCGGCCAGCACCATCAGCGCCGCCCACACCAGTTCGGGGATGGCGCGCAGGGCGTTGAGCAGCAGGCGTGTGGCGTGCAGGGCGAAGCCGCCGAAGCGCCCGGCGGCTGGCAGCGCCAGGGCCAGGCCGAGCAGGGCGGCGAGCAGGGTGCCGATGGCGGACATGGCCAGGGTTTCCAGCGCACCACGGCCAATGGCCTGCATGTGTGCGCTGGTGAAGTCCGGCTGCAGGAAGCCACTGGCGTACTGGCCCATCTGCGCCAGGCTGTCGCCGGCGACCAGGGCGCCGAGGTCGATGCCCAGGTAGAGGAACGAGGCGACCACCGCGCCGAGCATGGCGGCAAGCAGGATCAGGTTGCCGCCTCTCATGTCAGCCTCACGCGCAGCAGGCGGCTGAACTGGTCGGCCAGCAGTACCAGCAGCAGGAAGGTGAGCAGCATGCTGGCCACTTCGCCGCCGGCGAACATGCGCAGCGACAGGTCGATCTGCTGGCCCAGGCCGCCGGCACCGACGAAGCCCATCACCACCGACGCGCGAATGGCGCATTCCCAGCGATACACGGTGTAGGAGAGCATTTCTCCCGCAGCGTTGGGCAGCACGCCGTAGGCGAAGGCGGCCAGGCGGCTGCTGCCGGCGCCGAGTAGCGCGCGGGTGGGGCGGGCGTCGACCGACTCGAAGATTTCCGCATAGACCTTGCCGAGCATGCCGGCGTAAGTGATGGCGATGGCCAGCACGCCGGCGGTGGGGCCGAGGCCGACAGCGCGCACGAACAGCAGTGCCCAGACGATCTCCGGCACGCTGCGCAGGAAGATCAGCAGACCGCGCACCGGCCAGCGCGCCAGGTTCGCCCACCAGGCCGGACGGCCACCCCGGTGCACGGCTGACAGCGACAGCGCACGGCTGGCCAGCAGCGCGGCGGGGACGGCGATCAGCAGCGCCAGGCTCATGCCGGCGGTCGCGATGGCCAGGGTTTCCAGAGTGGCGCGGCCGAGCAGGGCGAGGAATTCGCCATCATGCGCAGGCGGCCAGAAACCGGCGAGGAAGTTGCCCATGGCGCGGGTGTTGTCGCCATCGACCAGCACGGCCAGGTCCAGCTCGCTCAGGCTGATGCCCGGCCACAACAGCAGCAGCGCCAGCGCAGTGATCAGCAGGCGCGGCAGGGCGGCGGGGTCGCGTGGGGCGGCGGTCAGCATCGCGGGATATGCACCGGCTGCGGCTGCACGGGTGAGCTGGGCGTGGCCTGCAATTGTTCGTTGGCGTACAGCGCTTGCAACTGTTCGGGCTGCACCTGCGTCGCCGGCAGATCGAAGACGATGCGTCCGTCGCGAATGCCGATCACCCGGGGGAAGTGCGCCAGCGCCAGGTCGACGGCATGCAGGCTGGCCAGCAGGGTCATGCCGCGCTCGGCGGCCTCGCGGTTGAGCACGGCCAGGGTGTGGCCGGCCAGTACCGGGTCCATCGCCGAGACCGGTTCGTCAGCGAGAATCAGCTCTGGCGCCTGGTACAGCACGCGGGCGATGCCGACGCGCTGCAACTGGCCACCGGAGAGCTGGTCGCAGCGCTGGTAGAGCTGCTCGCTGATATCCAGCCGCGCCAGGGCGGCCTGGGCACCGTTGGCATCCAGCGGATGCAGCAGGTTGATCAGGCCCTTGGCCAATGACCACTGGCCAAGCTTGCCGGCCAGCACGGCAGTGACCACGCGCTGGCGCGGCGGCAGCGGCGGTGCCTGGTGGATCAACCCGATGCGCGCACGCAGACGCTGGCGCTGGCGAGCGGCCAGGCGCCAGGGGTTGTGTTGTAGCAGGTCGATCTCGCCGTGCGTGGGTTGCAGGCTGGTGGCCAGCAGGCGCAGCAGGGTGGTCTTGCCGGCGCCCGAGGGACCGATGATGGCCACCCGTTCGCCGGGACTTACCTGCAGATCGATGTTGTCGAGCGCGACCTTGCCGTTGGCGTGGGCCAGGCCCACGCCACGCAGGCGGATGCTCACTTCAACAGGCCAGCGGCGCGAGCAGCTTCTTCGATGCCTTCGTAGTTCGCCGGCTGGGTCTCGATGAAGCGGCTGGCGGCCTGCAGGTCGAGAATCGCCTTCTGCTCGGGCTTGGCCGGGTCGAGGGCGAGGAAGGCGCTCTTGATCTTCTCTTGCAGCGCCGCATCGAGGTTGCCGCGCACGGTCCAGTTGTAGTCGTAGTAGGTCGGGGTGGTGGCGAAGACCCTGACCTTGGCGGTGTCGACCTTGCCGGCGTCGACCAGCTTTTGCCATACCGAGGCGTTGAGCACACCGCCATCGGCCTTGCCGGCCTGCACCCAGGCAGCGGTGGCGTCGTGGGCGCCGGAAAAGGCCACGCGGCTGAAGAAGTCTTCCGGCTTGATGCCGTCCTGCAGCATGAAATAGCGCGGCATCAGGCTGCCGGAGGTGGAGGACACCGAGCCGAAGGCGAAGGTCTTGCCCTTGAGGTCCTGCAGGGATTTGACCGCCGGGTCGGAGGTGATGAACGTGCTGGTGAACTCGGCGTCCTGCTCACGCTGTACCAGCGGCACGGCGTTGCCAGTCTTCAGGCGCGCCTGGACGAAGGTGAAACCGCCCAGCCAGGCCATGTCGATACGGTCGGCGGCCAGCGCTTCGACCACGGCGGCGTAGTCGGCCACAGGCACGAACTCCACCTTCATGCCCAGTTCCTGCTCCAGGTAGGCGCCCAGCGGCTTGAATTTGCGCAGCAGTTCGGTAGGGGCTTCGTCAGGGATGGCCGAGACCTTGAGGACATCGGCAGCTTGCGCCAATACAGCAGATACGGACAGGGCGATACCGGCGGCGAGCGCCAGGGTGTTCTTGAACATGTCGGATTCTCCGGTTCAATAGCGGGGAAGGCGCGCGGAGTATAGTGGCCTGGCGCTGCCGATGCAGCCCCGGCAGCACACAACTGACGCCGAGGTTAAGATGCGGGTCTGATCTTCATTGCCTGGAGTTGATCGATGACCGCAACGCTTCCCGCCCTGGCCTTCGCCGGGATTGGTCTGATGGGCCTGCCGATGACCCGCCGCCTGCTCGCCGCAGGCTACCCGCTGACCCTGTGGAACCGCACGCCGGACAAATGCGCGTCGCTGCTGGCGCAGGGCGCGCACCGTGTGCAGAACCCTGCCGAGCTGTGTCGCGATGCCAATGTGGTGATGCTTTGCCTGGCCAACACCGAGGTGGTGCGTGAGGTGGTGTTTGGCCCGGGCGGGATCGTCGAGGGCGCGCGGCCGGGGCAGTTGCTGGTGGACTTTTCCAGCCTGGAGCCGGCGGCCACCCGGGAGATGGCCGCCGAGTTGGAGGCGCGCACCGGCATGCGCTGGGTGGATGCGCCGGTTTCCGGCGGCACACCCGGCGCCGAGGCCGGAACGCTGGCGATCATGGCGGGCGGCCGGGAAGAGGACGTGGAGCGCGTGCGCCCGATTCTCATGCATCTGGGCCAGCGCCTGACACGCATGGGCGAGGTGGGCGCCGGGCAGGTGACCAAGGTGTGCAACCAGATGATCGTCGCCTGCAACGCGCTGGTGATCGCCGAAGTGGTGGCGCTGGCCGAGCGCTCCGGCGTCGATGCCAGTCTGATAGCGCCGGCACTGGCCGGTGGTTTCGCCGACTCCAAGCCGCTGCAGATCCTCGCGCCGCAGATGGCCGCCAGCCAGTTCGAGCCGATCAAGTGGCACGTGCGCACGCTGCTCAAGGACCTCGACACGGCGGTCAAACTATCCCGTGAGCAGGGCAGCGCCACGCCCATGAGCGGCCTGGCCGCGCAGCTGATGCGCCTGCACGGCAGTCAGGGCAACCTGGAACGCGACCCGGCTACGCTGGTGGAACTGCTGCGGGAGCAATGCCCATGAAGATCGCCGCCAACCTGTCCATGCTGTTCACCGAGTTGCCGCTGCGCGAGCGTGTGCTGGCGGCGATGACGGCGGGTTTCGAGGGCGTGGAGATTCAGTTTCCCTACGACCTGCCGGCGGTCGCTCTGAAAGAAGTGCTGGAGTTGACTGCGCTGCCGTTGGTGCTGATCAACGTGCCGGCCGGCGACCTGATGACGGGTGGCGCCGGTCTGGCCGGCGTGCCGGCGCGACAGGCACAGTTCGATGCCGCGTTGCAGGAGGCGCTGACCTACGCCGCCATGGCGCACCCGGCTTGCATCAATGTGCTGCCCGGCCGCCTGGCCGAAGGCGTGAGCCGCGAGCAGGCGCTGGATTGTCTGGCCGCCAACCTGCGCAAGAGTGCCGAGGCCTTCGCGACGTTGGGCATTCGCGTACTGGTGGAGGCGATCAACCCCATCGACATGCCGGGGTTTCTGATCAACACGCCGGAGCATCTCGATGAGCTGTTGCGCGCGGTGGATCACCCGAATCTGGCGGCGCAGTACGATCTCTACCACATGGCGCGCCAGGGGATCGACGTGACCGCAGGCATGCGTCTGCTGGCCGGGCGTATCGGCCACGTGCAGTTCGCCGATATGCCGGGGCGCGGTGCGCCGGGTACAGGTGAGCTGGCGTTCCCGGCGCTGCTCGGTGCGCTACGTGACTGCGGTTACAGCGGCTGGCTGGGTGCCGAGTACAAGCCCGGTGAGGCGGGCACGCAGGCGAGTCTGGGTTGGTTGGCGCAGTGGCAACAGCGCACTTAGGGTGCGCCGCACGCACCGGGATTCGGAGCGGGTCGGCGATGCGTATCTTCGATTGATGTTGCGGCTCGGTGCGCATGGCACACCCTACGGGAACTCGACGGGTAGGGTGCGCTGCGCGCACCGGATGGCTCGTGGTGCCACAGGATTCTAGAAGCGCGTGCCGACGCGCTCCAGCGGCCGGTAATGCGGAGGGAAGAGGGTCACGATTTCTTCCAGCGGTACCGGTTTGCTGAACAGATAGCCCTGGACCTGATCGCAGTCGCGCTCCTGCAGAAACGCCAGCTGCTCGGTCGTTTCCACGCCTTCGGCGACGACCTTCAGGTGCAGGGCGTGGGCCATGGCGATGATGGCGTGGACGATCTCACGGTCCTGATTGGAGTGGGCCACGTCCTGGATGAAGGAACGGTCGACCTTCAGGGTATCCAGCGGTAGGCGGCGCAGGTAAGCGAGCGAGGAATAGCCGGTGCCGAAATCGTCGATGGACAGGCTGACGCCCAGCGCGCGGATGTTTTCCAGCAGGCCGATGGCGCGGTTGATGTTGCTCAGCAGTGCGCTCTCGGTCACCTCCAGCTCCAGGCAGTGAGCGGGGCAACGGGTCGAGTTCAACAGCTGTTCGATGCGGCCAGGCAGCTGGTCGTTGGCCAGGTTCAGCGCCGAACAGTTGACCGCGATCTTCAGCCCCGGATAGCCGAGGCGGTCCAGGCTTTTGAGGTCGAGACAGGCACGGCGCAACACCCAGTTATCGAGCTGATCGATGAAACCGTTGGCTTCGGCGATGGCGATGAAGCGCTCCGGTGTGAGCAGTCCATGCTGCGGGTGATACCAGCGCACCAGGGCTTCGAGTTTGCTCAGCGCGCCGCTGCGCAGGTCGATGATCGGCTGGTAGTAGAGGAGCAGGCCGCTGTCCTGTTGCAGGGCCTGGCGCAGGTCTTCTTCCAGCTGCAGCTCGAACGAGGCTTTCTGCTTCAGATGCGGGTTGAAGAAATGCACGACGTTGCGCCCGCTGCCCTTGGATTGGTAGAGCGCCAGATCAGCATGCTTGAGCAACTCGTCGGCGTTGCTGCCGTCCTGTGGGAACAGGCTGATGCCGACGCTGGTGGTCATCACGATCTTACGACCGGCCAGGCCAATCGGCTCCTTCATGTGTTCCAGCATGCGCGCGGCCAGCGCGCGCGGGGCGGAGTTGCTGTCGAGGCTGGCGATCACGCAGAACTCGTCGCCACCGAAGCGCGCGATGATGTCGCGCTCACGCAACGCGCTGCGGATGCGCTGCGCCACCACGCGCAGCAATTCGTCGCCAGCGTCGTGGCCAAGGCTGTCATTGATGCGCTTGAAGTGATCGATATCGAGGAACATCACCGCCAGGCTGCGGCCGGTGACGGCGTGTTCCTCCAGAGTGGCGGCGAACACCCGGTTGAAGCCGCGGCGGTTGAGCAGTTCGGTCAGGGGGTCGAAATGTGCCACCTGCTCCAGCGATGCCTTGGCCTGATCGAGCTGCACCAGCAGGGTGTTGACCCTTTGCAGGTCGCGGTCCTTGTCGTCGAGCTTGCGACCGATCCAGGCCGCAGCCAGGCTCAGGCTGAGAATCAGCAGGGTGATGGAGGCGACGATCAGTACCAGTTGCACGCTGTTGTCGGCGCTGCGCAACTGCAGCGGCGTGCCGTCCGGCACCACCAGGTGGAGTGCAGTCATGCCGGTGTAGTGCATCGAGGCGATGGCGGCGCCCATCACCAGCGCCGCTGAATATTTCATCCAGCGTTGGCGGCGCTGCGAGCCATGTCGCACATAGCGGTTGAGCAGGAGCGCGGCGAAGCTGGCGCTGACAGCGATGACGATGGACAGGGTGAACAGGCCGACGTCGTAGTAGGCCTGCGCCTGCGAGCGGATCGCCGCCATCCCGCTGTAGTGCATGGCGCTGATACCCAGGCCGATGATGATGGCGGCCAGCAGCTGTCGACTCAGGCCGGGACGCGGCATGGCCATGTAGTACACGGCGAGGAGGGCGGCAGCCAGGGCTACCAGCAGCGACAGCGCGGTGGTGGCGAGGTCATAGCGAATGGCGACAGGCGCCTGGAACGCCAGCATGCCGATGAAGTGCATGGACCAGATGGCGCCGGCCAGGCACAGCCCGCCAAGCAAGCCCCAGACCAGGCGCATGCTGTGCCTTTGTACCTGATCGAGATGCTTGGCGATGGTCAGCGTGCTGAGGCTGCCGACGCTGGCAATGACGTATGACAGTGCCACCAGCCAGGGGTCGTGTTCGCAATCGAGCAGGACCTGGCCCTGCTCGGGCAGGTCGGCGAGAAAACGGATCGATAGTCCTTCCATAGTCACCCCGCTTGGCTGCGGCTAGCGTGCCTTGTTCAGTGAAGCACAGGCACGCTCGTACCACCTATTTTCCGTAATCGTTGAGCGAGATCACCCGTGTCTTGCCGATGCGGTGGCGATAGATTTCGCGCAGGTACTTGATCGCCTGTTTGACGCTTTCGCGTGTCAGGCGGATGTCGTTGATCGAAACGAACTTCTCCGCGTCGTGGATCAGCTCGCGGTACTTCTTCTCGTACATCGGCTTGATCGCGTACCAGTTGGTGTCGAGGATCTTCGCCGGGTCTTCGTGCTCATTGAGCATGGCGTCGAGCTGCGCTTCGTTGAAGCGCTCGGAGACGATGAAATCGAGCATGGCGTCGTCCAGGCTGTCATCGAAGCGGTACTGGTCACGGGCGAAGCAGCGTTTGATGTAGGCGACGATCAGGGTCAGGAAGTCGTCCGACAGGCACGGGCTCTTGACGATCAGGGTGGTCAGCGACAGGTTCGCCGAGGCACCGATCACCAGCGCATAGCGCTTGAGCGTGGTATTGGGGAAGAGGTTGTTGAGGTGGGTCTTGAGCCGGTTCAGGTCCATGTAGGACAGCTTGTAGTCCTTGGGCAACGAGACGATGGACACCACCGAGGAACAGTTCTTGAAGAAGTGCAGGTCGCTCAGTTGCGTGGCGTCATAGCCGCTGGATTTGTATTGCTCCAGCGCCTGGCGATAGCGCTTGGATTCGATCGGCAGCAGGCTGATGCCCTCGATGGCCTGGGTGACCTTGTTGAAGTGCGGCAGGTCGATGGAGCGGAAGAACAGGTCGTCGATGTTCAGCCGCGGTGGGCTTTGTTCCTTGTCCAGCACGCGGAATTTTTCCGAGAGCTGGGCATGCTGTTCGGGCACCACGGACTCGGCGTAGGCCACGGCTACCGGGCCGGCCAGGCTCATGAACAGGTCGTTGGCGTCGAGGCGTATGGTCTCGCCGATGTCGATGCCGGCGCGGCGGAAGTAGTTCTGGTCGTAGTCGCTGGTCACCGCCTGGGCGGTGAGGATGTTGAAGATCTGCTGCGAGATGTACTGGTTGGCGTGGCGCTCCATGGCGGTCACGTCGATGTTGTGGATGCTGCCGTCACCGCTCTCTTCGGCGTAACGCATGATGTCGTTGGAAATGAGCATCATCGCGTTCCACGGGCGGATGCGGCGCATCACGCTTTCGGCGCTGTTCTGCTCGTTGTCGAAGTTGTAGGAGAAGTCCCATTCCTCGGCCAGGTACTTGCAAAGCAGGCGTCCGGCGTTGATGTGCAGGGCCTCTGACATCTCGCTGCGCTGGTCGGAAATGTTCGGCAGGATGCAGATGCCGCTGGTGAAGATCGGTTCGAAGACGAAACCACGTTCTCGCTCGGCCTCGCCATCGTCCGGCGTCTTGCTGTCGAAGGTCTTGCTCATGTAAGCGAACTGTTGTGCCAGGCCAAACTCCGAGGCCATGCCCGAGCCGGTGCCGCCGCCGGCACTGAAGATGTAGAAGTACAGGCGCGACTGGTTGGCCTTGATCCCGCAGGAGTCGATCAGATAGCTGTGGATGAACTTCCAGTCTTCGTTGGAGAAGCGCTGGGTGTCCTTGTTGAGGATGATCTTGGCCAGGTACTGACCGAGGATCGGCGCATTGCCGGCCCCACCGGCATGCACCTCGGACAGGTCCATGATCTTCATCTTGCTGTAATCGTCGAGAAACCCGCTCATCTCGCCCTTGCGCGAGAAACGAATGCGTCCGGCGATGTCCTTGTCCAGGTCGCCGAGCATCACCAGCGGCTCGATCAGGAACACCGGCTTGCTGTTCTTGCGCGGCGCACGCAACAGGTTGCTGCGTATCCAGCGGCTGGGGCGCGAGGCCTGCTCGATAGCGGCAGTGGCTTCGCTGTGAAACTCTTCCAGATAGAACTGGCGTGCGTTGTAGACCAGGGATGCGACGTCCAGTGCGATGTTCGAGCCGCAACGGCCAAGGCCGATCAGGCACACCGAGGGGAACTGCTGGATGCGGCTCGACTCGCCCTCGTCCAGCGGCTCGCCCAGCGGGAACACCATGTTGCGCAGGCCGTCGAGGTTATCGAGGATGCGCTCGATATCGCGTTCGGTGAAATACAGATACTGCTCGCCACTAGCGCTGCGCCCCGGCAGCGCGGGGGGCGCCAGCAGGTTGTCGGCGATATCGGCCAGGGTGGCTTCCTTTGCGGGGGCTACGGCGTCTTTTTTAGTTTTCATCGGTGACAGTCCGGCGAGTCAGTGGGGTGTTGGCCATTGGCCATAAAATGACCAACCCCATAGGTTCTAGCACGGAAAAAAGTACTTTGCGTTATTCCTCACAGATATGAGCTGCTTTGGCCGATACGCCTCATGCTGCGCATCAGGCACGCGAATGGCAGTAGCACTGCCCGCGTAGGGCGTACTCGCCGCAGGCAGGACGCCGCTAGTGAGCGGCAGAGATGGCGCCCCCTTGGGGGCAGGGGCGCTTGGCGTATTTCGGAGGGGAGGGTGCGCCGTGCGCACCAATCGCTGTAAGCCTCAGGGCACCAGCAGAATCTTGCCGTCTCGCTCGCCGCTGGCGGCTGCCGCCACAGCGTCCTTGATGTGCTCCAGGTCATAGGTGGCGGCGACGCGGGTCTTCAGTTTGCCGCTGGCGATCAGTTGCACCAGCTCGCCGAACACCTTCATCTGCTGCGCCGGGCTGGCGTTCTGGAACCACTTGGCTAGCCAGAAGCCGCGCAGGGTCACGTCACGGAACACGAAGGAGGCTGGCGAAACCTGGCAAGCCTGGCCGCTCATCATGCCGTAGTTCACCAGCACGCCGCCGTTGGCCAGGACCGCTGCGAGATTGTCGGTGCTGACGCCGCCGACTGCGTCGATACCCAGGCGCACCTCGGCGCCGCCAGTGGCTGCACGCACACGCTTGGCCAGGTCCGGGCCGTCCACCAGTACCAGATCACCGCCTTCGGCCTCGACGCCGGCAATGGCTGAATCACGGCGTACCACGTTGATGGTCTTGAAGCCGCGCAGCTTGGCCAGTTGGATCAGGTAGCTGCCGACGCCCGAGTTGGCGGCGTTCTGGATCACCCAGTCGCCCGGCTTGAGATCGACGAACTCGCTGAGCAGCAGCGAGGCAGTGGGTGGGTTGACGGTCAGCATGGCCAGTTGCAGCGGGTCGGCATCCGGTAGCGGGATGAGTTTTTCCGCCGGAGCATTCAGCGCCGTGACCCATGTACCGCAGCCGACCGGCAGCAGCACGGTCTGGCCGACCTTGAAGTTACTGACGCCCTCACCGAGCGCCTCGACCTTGCCCACGCCTTCGTTGCCGCCCACGGCTGGCAGCGGCGGCAGCATGCCGTAAGCGCCGGTCAGGGTCAGTACATCGGACGGGTTGATCGGTGCAGCCAGTACCTTGACCCGCACTTGCCCGGCCGTGGGCTCCGGCAACTGCAGTGGCACGGCGCTGATCACGTCCTGCGGCACCGGGCCGCGTTGTTGGTATTGGGCTTTGAGCATGGTCTTGGTCTCCTGAAGGCAGGCGCAAAATGCGTGCAGCCAGTCTAGCTGCGATAGGGCAAAGTGGAATGAATCGGCTGGCATCCACTCTGGTTATGAAGGCGGCCAGGCGTCTATGCTCTGGCGGGACCGATAGTGGGGTAGAAGATGCTCAGATGGTGGCTGGGAGTGATGCTGGCATGCCTGAGCCCGACGGTTGCGGCCGAGTTGCTGCATGTCGGCTTTGGCACGCACAAGCCGCCTTATGTCTATGAAGGTGAGCCGCGCGGCCTGGAATATGAACTGGTGGAGCGCGCCGCGCACAACGCCGGCTTCGACGTGACCGCCTATTACGCGCCGATGGAGCGCCTGCACCTGATGCTGCGCCGCGGCGAGATCGACGCCATTGCCACCACTCACGAGCGCAGTGGCGTGCAGGCCTTCTATTCGGACGTCTACATCCATTACCAGAACGTGGCGGTGGCGCTGGCCAAGCGCGGTTATCAGATCGAGCAGATCGCCGACCTCGGCCAGTACGCGGTCAGCGCCTTTCAGCGTGCGCGACTGCTGATGGGGCCGGAGTTCGAGCGCATGGCCATGAACAATCCGCGCTACCGTGAGGAGGCGCTGCAGATCAATCGCAATCGCCTGCTCTATAGCGGCCGCACCGATGTGGTGGTGGGCGACCGGCGCATCATTCGCTACCTCGATCGCGAGGTGGACGATCAGGTCGATGTGACCCAGCCACTGGCCTGGTTCGATATTTTCCCACCGACGCCATACCGTGTCGGCTTTCGCCGTGATGAACAGCGTCGGCGCTTCGATGAGGGGTTGCGCATGCTCAGAGAGTCCGGCGAATACCAGCGTATCGAGCAGCGCTACCTGACGGATTGAAACCTGAGGAAACTTTTGTGGGGCTGCCACGGCTCAGGGGCTGTTGCACTATGGCCGCCTGTCTGACGCATGGAGACGCCACGATGCCGCGCCTGAAACCCCTCGCAGCCCTCGGTTTGCTCGCACTGTTCGGTTATCAGCACAGCTTCGCCGAAGACCGGCAACTGAGCTCCGAACTGGGGCCGTTGAACGTTCACACCGTCGCCGAAGGTCTGGCCAACCCCTGGGCGGTCGCCTTTCTGCCCGATGGCCAGGGTTATCTGGTCAGCGAGCGGCCAGGTGCCTTGCGCCGGGTAAGCGCTGAGGGGGACGTGTCCGAGCCGCTTCGCGGCGTGCCCAGGGTCTTCGCCGTCGGCCAGGGCGGCTTGCTCGATGTGGTGCTGTCACCTGATTTCGCCGAGGACCGCCTGGTCTATCTGTCCTACGCCGAGGAAGGCGACGGGGCTGCGGGTACGGCTGTCGGGCGTGGCAAGCTGTCGGCCGATGCCACGGCGTTGGAAGGCTTCGAGGTGATCTTCCGCCAGCAACCGAAGCTGTCCAGCGGCACGCACTTTGGCTCGCGGCTGGTGTTCGACCGCGATGGCCATCTGTTCATCGCCCTGGGCGACAACAACAATCGCCCCACCGCGCAGGATCTCGACAAGCTGCAGGGCAAACTGGTGCGCATCTTCCCGGACGGGCGCATACCCGAGGACAACCCCTTCGTCAGCCGTGACGGCGCGCGTGAGGAAATCTGGTCTTATGGCCACCGCAACCAGCAGGGCGCAGCGCTCAATCCCTGGAGTGGCCGCCTGTGGACCCACGAGCATGGCCCGCGTGGCGGCGACGAAATCAACGTGCCTGAAGCGGGCAAGAACTATGGCTGGCCGCTGGCGACGCACGGGGTGAACTATTCGATGCTGGCGATTCCCGAGGCCAAGGGTGAAACGCTGGAAGGCACCGAGCCGCCGCATCACGTCTGGGAAAAATCACCGGCGATCAGCGGCATGGCCTTCTACGATGCCGAGCGTTTCCCGATGTGGCAGCACAACCTGTTCATCGGCGCGCTTTCCGGCCAGGCGCTGATTCGCCTGCAGCTCGATGGCGACACGATCGTGCATGAGGAACGTCTGCTGGAGTCACTGAACGCACGGGTACGCGACGTACGGCAAGGACCGGACGGCTATATCTATGTGCTGACGGATGCGCCGAAAGGGCAGTTGCTGCGCCTGGGGCTGGCGAGCGAGTAACGCTGGGAAGGGGCTGGGTGCGCGATGCGCACCCGAGGCGATCACTTCTTGCTGATGGTGATCTGGCGCGTGCCGCCGTAAGTCTGGCCGCTGACGCCCTTGGCGATCTGCTGGATCTCGCCACCGCCCTGCAGGAAGGCAGCAATCTGCGCCTCGATGGACTCGCGGGTTTCCACGGCAGGGGCGGGTTTGCTGACTTTGCTGGAGGAGGACTTCACGCGCAGGGTGGCCATGACCTTGATCTCTTTCAGATGGGCGGCCGGCCATTATGCCTGAAGCAGCCCATTCCTGCTTGGTTAATCGCCGTGATGAATAGCATAACGCTGCCTCTCACCCACTTTTCGCAGCAACTTATGGCTTGTTTCCCAGGCACTTATGCCACCATTCGACCGGCCGTCGTTTTGCCATGCGGCCAGCCCGGTTGCGCGTCAACTCGGGTAGAATGGCCGGCTGTTTTGGTGAGGTGAAACGCGATGGCCTTGATTGGGCGGATGAATTCTTTGCAGGTGGTCAAGCACACCGACTTCGGTCTGTACCTGGACGGTGGTGCGGATGGTGAAATCCTCCTGCCCAAGCGCTACATCCCCAAGGACACACCGAGCGAAGTCGATGACTGGCTCAACGTGTTCCTCTACCTCGACAGCGAAGACAAGCTGATCGCCACCACCCTGAAACCGAAGATCCAGCTCGGTGAGTTCGCCAGCCTCAAGGTGGTGGATATCAACCGCGTCGGCCTGTTCTTCGACTGGGGCCTGCCCAAGGACCTGCTGCTGCCGCATTCCGAAGAGAAGCGTCCGCTGCAGATCGGCGACTACTGCGTGATCTACCTCTACCTGGACAAGCGCACCCGCCGCCTTACCGCCACCGCACGCCTGGACCGCCACCTGGACAAGGTGCCGGCCAATTACCAGGTCGGCCAGGAAGTCGACCTGCTGGTAGTCGAGCGTACCGATCTCGGTTTCAAGGCCATCATCGACGGCAAGCATTGGGGCCTGATCCACAAGAACGAGCTGTTCAAGTTCATCCGCAGCGGCATGCGCGAGAAGGGCTACATCAAGGAGCTGCGTGCCGACGGCAAGATCAGCCTGAGCCTGCAGCCCATCGGTCACGAAGCCGCCAGTGGCCTGGCCGAGCAGATCATCGAACGGCTGCGTGCGCAGGGCGGTGTGCTGGCGCTGGGTGACAAGAGCCCGCCAGAGCTGATCTCCGAGCATTTCCGGGTCAGCAAGGGCAACTTCAAGAAGGCCATCGGCGGCCTCTACAAACAGGGCCTGATCCGCATTCACGACGACCGCATCGAACTGCTCGACAGCTGACGTCACAGCGACTTGAGCACGAGCGTGGCAACTCGCATAATGCCGTCGTCTCCCCGCCGGTGTAGCTCAGTCGGTAGAGCAGCGCACTCGTAACGCGAAGGTCGTAGGTTCGATTCCTATCTCCGGCACCATCATACCTTCCGAGCAGTTCCACGAACTGCCGGCATGCCCAATAAAACCGCCGCCTGGCGGTTTTCTTTTTTCCGATACCTTGCTATTTCTTCCAGTGCGTTGCGTAAATTTTTAGTACATTCCGCAGCACATCGTAGATTCGATTGCACAGGTAATGTACTAAATGCCCCTCACAGACACGGCAGTCAGGCAGGCCAAGCCGCAAGACAAGCCATATACCCTCAAGGACAGCGATGGCCTGTTCCTGTACGTAGCGCCGAACGGCACCAAATCGTGGCACTACCGGTTCACCTGGCACGGCAAGCAGCCGCGCATCTCGATTGGCACCTATCCAGCCATCGGGCTACGTGACGCTCGCGCACGCCGCGATGAGGCGAACACCCTGGTGGCCAAGGGTATTGACCCTCGATCAGAGCGGCGCAGGGCAAAGGCCGAGGCGGCAGTGCATCAGGAGAACACCTTCGAGGCGGTGGCCGAGCGCTGGTATTCGT
The DNA here is from genome assembly GCF_015712105.2 of Pseudomonas chaetocerotis. NCBI lineage: Bacteria > Pseudomonadati > Pseudomonadota > Gammaproteobacteria > Pseudomonadales > Pseudomonadaceae > Pseudomonas > Pseudomonas chaetocerotis. The sequence goes on along the minus strand of NZ_JACFYX020000009.1, from coordinate 31,597 downwards.
TCAAGCTGCCCAGGTGGTCGGCTGCCCGTAAAGGAGCCGCGGCACAGGCACGTTTCTATCTCGATAAAGACCTGATCCCTGAGCTTGGGCGCATACCTGTAGGCGAGGTCACCCGCGCCGACGTGCTGCGTGCTTTGAGGCGCGTTGAGCGGCGCGGAGCGCTCAACTCTGCCCGAAAGTGCCGGTCATGGCTGAACGAGGTATTCAGGTTTGCCATGGCCGAAGGGCTGATCGACACAAACCCGGCTTCGGATCTGGATATCGTGGCCATGCCGGAGCCACCTGTGCAGCACAACCCGTTCCTGAGGCGCGAGGAACTACCCGAGTTCCTGTCGCTGTTGCGCGACTTCAAGATGGCCGAATACGTGCGCAGTGCGATTCGTCTGCTGTTGCTGACCGGTGTGCGAGGCATTGAGTTGCGCACGGCTGAGGCTGACCATTTTGACTATGACGCGCAGCTATGGTCGATCCCGCCGGGGATCGTGAAGCAGTTGCAGAAGAGGGTGAGAACGAAGAGCGGGGAGATTCCGCCGTATCTGGTGCCGTTGTCGCGGCAGGCGGTGGAGGAAGCGAAGAGAGTGCACAAGCTGACTGGTGGCTATCGCCTGCTTATCGCGGGTCGTAACGACCCGCGCAAGCCGATAAGCGATGGCACCGTTAACTCAGCCATCTCACGAATGGGATACAAGGGCCGGCTCACCGGGCACGGGTTGCGTGCCACGATCTCTACGGCCTTGAACGAGATGGGGTACGAGGAGAAGTGGATCGATGCTCAGCTTTCACACATTGGCGACTCGTACAACCACGCTGAGTTCGTGGAGCAGAGGCGTGCAATGATGCAGGACTGGGCAGACTACTTGGACGGTTTGCTATCGCCCTGATTGTCGGGAGATCGCGCTGCCTTCACTCGCTCTCGCGCCCATGCCTGAACCTCTGATTTAACCCAGGCTACGGATCGTGGTCCCAGTTTTACCTGTGCGGGAAACTGCTTTGCCAAGATACGCTCGTAGATTGTGCTGGTGCTCAGGCCTGTCATCCTGCGCACTTCCGCGATCTTGATGAACTCTACGTCATCAGGAATGTGTGCGATGTTCATTTTCTGTCCTCGTTGCTCGCTCGGCTTACCGTGGCCTTGATTTGTGAATTTCGGTGTTCATTTCGTCCGTAGAGACTGCTCCGCTCCTATCAATAAGCTCACGCTGCGCGACCCGGATCAGTCGCTCCATTGAAGCCTCCCGCGCATGGGGGGAATGGTCTCCAGCGTCTGCAGGTCGAGCAGGGTGAAGCGCCCGCTGCCGTCCTTGAGCCATGCGCCCGTGTCGATGTGGTAGACGTTGCCCAGCACTGCCGGCTCTCGTAGCGGGGTATGCCCGACAACCAGGGCGCGCAGATCAGGAACTCCAGAGGCGTCGGCCTGCTCGAGCCTGCGGCGTGACCATTGGCTCAGGTCTTTCATCTCGCGATGATTGACATCGGAGTGCTCGAGGAACTGGATGAACAGCCCCCAGGTCGGCATCGGGCAATCGGCGTGCACGATGGCCACCAGGCCGCCAGGTGTTTCCACCTCGATGGCGATCGGTAGGCCTGCCAGGGCGTCGGCGATGTTCATCTGGTCGATAGCGGGCAGATCCATCAGCCAGGCGCCGCCAAGCACGGTGTAGTGCCCGGCGCTAATGCTGCGCTCGCGCACGTACCGCACCCCGATTTCCTCGTGGTTGCCCTGTACTGCGTGGAACCATGGCCGCTGCAGCCACTCCAGCACCTGGGCAGACTCAGGCCCGCGGTCGACCAGATCGCCTACCGAGAACAGGCGGTCGCGCTCAGGGTTGAAGTCGGCCGCGTTCAGCGCCTGCTGAAGCCTCGAGAAGTGTCCATGGATGTCGCCCACGGCGAAGTCGCGCCCACCAGCTTCGTTCGCCGGGTAGCGGTCTACTGAATGCAGCCGGGTTCGCTTGGTCATAGCGAAAGACCCCGCTGCACCTGATCGCGCGCCACGTTTTCGCCGTCTGCGTTTTGTGGCGCGAGGATAACGACCACCACCAGGCTTGCCGCACTATCTGCTGCGCTCTCGAATGCCGCCCTGGCGTCATCGCGCTGGTTCAGGGCAACCATGGCCATGATGAAGAAGATCAGAACCGCCACTGAAAGCAGCGCGTTGATAAGTTTCGACTGTGCAAGGGTCATGGCTACCTCCCGCTTCGCTCAACGATGCGCTGTCCGCCGTCGCGGCTATGCACGACCAAGGCTGGCGCGTTTCTCTTCATACTGCCGTCCGGCTGTATGGTGTAGGACGGCACACCGTAGAACGGGCCGCCCGGGGCGAAGGCTTGTTTCAATATGTGCGGGTGATCGAGCAACGCCCGGTGAAAGGCCGCTGTCTTCGCTCGGGTGAGCGGTCCAGTGCTCCAGCGTTTGCGCCGGCCGCTCAGATGTTCGGCGCTGTCTTCATAACAGCCACCATCCCAGAGCAGATAACCAATAAGGGTGTCTGCGTCGCCGTGGTCATCTATCTGTCCCTTGATCTGGACACGATGCACAGGGTTTACCGAGAGCAGGTCGCACAGGGTCGAGAAGCCAAGCTCTTCTAGGGCTGGGCCGGTTGCTATAAGCCATCGGCCGCTATGCTCCAGGCTTTCCTTCAGGAAGTCGCGAAACTCTCGGTACGCATTCTCCAGGGTGGCCAACCGGTGCTTGGTGAACCGATGACCTCGCAGCATCCTGCGGGCTTGGGCCATCTCTAGCCCCCTCATGGTTCCGAGCGCCGAGCAAACGCGCATTGCCATCCGCAGGGCCAATAACCTGACGCGCAGGTCTCGGCTTTCGTCGTTGGCGATAGCAACACACTGTTCGTAGCGCTTCAGGCTGATCATTGATGCGGATCCTCTACTACGCGGATCTGCAGAGTGATGCCGCAGGCCTCGGCCAGCATCTGCAGTTCGCTGACCGTGCTCGACGCTTTCTGCATTGCGGCACCAAGCGCGATCAGGCGACCGCCAAGGTTCGAAAAGGGGTTGGCCTGAGCCGATTGATGTTCTGCAGCCACTTCGCGGGCGGGAACGTGTGCTGTCGCAGTCATGCCGGCATCCCCCCGCTCTGGCGGGCTTCCATCAGGGAAAGGCGGTCATACTTGGCGATCAACCAGGTGGTAAGCAGAACGCCGCCCAGGATCGCTACCACAACCAGCAGGATGACCAGCTTGGCGGCGGCGCCCTCCTTGCTGTCGTTGCCCTTGAATAGGTCGCCGACCTTGGAGAACGCCGAGGCGACGCCACCATTCGCCGCGCTGTAGATGTTGTGGCCGGTGGCGAAGGTGTTCCACGCCGCGGCGCCCATGCTCTGCCAGTTGCGCTCGCGCCAAGCCACCGCCCAGGAATGTACGGTGATGACGATCCCGGTACCGATACATGGAAGGATCGCGGCCAGGTACCAGAGCGAGAAAGCCGCCTCGGCCGCTTTCGGTGTCAGGTAACCAAGCCCGAGGCTCGTGAAAACCAGGCCGAACAGGATGACCATCGAGAAGCCGATGGCGCTCTGGATCGCGCCGCACCACATGAGCAGGCGTGGAAAGCCTCCGAGGGCTTTCGACTCCGACCAGAAGGTGCCGCAGACTTTGGCATTCCACCAGCTGATCACCAGATTGATCAGCAGCAGGCCGACGAAAAAAAGGATGCTCATAGGTTCGTTTCTCGCTGTTCGGTGGTCAGCGCCTGCGCATGCAGGCGCAGGTGCCTTGGTTACTTACCGACGCCGTTTTCGAGGATCTGCAGGCGGTCTTCTTCGATGTACTCGTGGCGAGGGGAGCTATCGAGCCCGACTGCCGCTTCAACACCGATGCGGGACGATCCGAACAGGTAGACCGTGCGGGAGGTGGCGATGCCCTCAAAGCCGGTTACCTTGTCTTTCACGGTGGCGCCGAGAGGAACACCGTTCGACAAGCTGATACCTGGCGTGATGCCGGCCACCCTCTCCTCTGCACCGAAGCTATCGGCCTGTTCATGGCCCTGCGCTGGCTCTGCCGGCGAGTACGGACGAATCGAAACCTCGCCCTTGTACGGCGGAGGCAGCAGATTGATATGCAGATGAACTGTTTGGCTGGGTTGCTTCATTGGTTATTGCCTCGGTTGAGGGCGGCGCTAACCGCCTGGTGATTCCGCCCAGCCTTGTCAGCCCAGGCGATGTAAGAGAACAGCCCGACCAGCAGCCAGGCGGGGAGGGCGGCCCATGCGATAGCGGCCAGCTCGAGACGCCCACTCATGAGCAGAATGGGGCCGAGCCACAGGCCTATCAGCAGGCCAGCGAGCAGGTAGAGCAGAGCGGCGAGAGCGAAGGCGCGCATCAGATCAACCCCTTCTGTTGCAGGTCGACCAGCTCGGCGTCAGCAAAGGCCGCTGCGGCCTGCAGATCGGCCACGGTGAGCTCGTTGACGTGCTTGCCCAAGGTCTGCACGTGCTTGGCGAAAGCACGTTGCGCCGGGCCGTTGTAGCCGTTGCAGAAGTCGGCAACCGGACGGAGCATCGCGTCGAGCTGCAGCGCCAGGACATTGAGCGGGTCGTTGCGATCCCAGGCCATGGTCACACCGCCCAAGCCGCGCTATCGCGGCGAGCAGCTACGCGCATCTCAACGCGACGTGGCGTTTCAGGGCGGCGGGTGAAGGTGGTTTGCTGGTGCTGCAGGCCGACCAGCAGTGCCAGCAGGAAGCACGCGGCGGGGGCGATGATGCCGCGCCGCAGTGCTTCCGCAACTAGGCTGGCACGCTTGAAGGCGCCAATCTTGTACATGCACCGCTCAATTGCGCCTTTGATCGTTCGCGGAGAAAGGCCCTCCCTTCGAGCTATTTCCTTGTCAGTTTGGCCGGCTGCTACCGCTAGCAGGCAGGCTAGCTCGCGCTCTGCGAGACCCTTGCCTAGCTCTCCCTTCCATTGACCAAGAATGATTGCTTTGTGCATGTATGCGTACCATTGGTTCCTTTGTGCTCAGATTGAGTCACGGCGGCGATCGTGTCAAGAACCATTGGTACGTTTTGCGGTTAAAAAAAAGCGGTGCAACGACCGCTTAATTTTCAGTGGAATGCCGCTGACCAGAAAACTTTACCCAAGATGACTATCTCCTGGGATTTCATCTGTTCTGGTGAATACTCTTCATCCGGATGCTCCTCGCGATTGAAGCTCCGCATACGTATACCGCCTCCAGGCAAGCGATACAGACTTTTAACTCTCAGCTGCCCGCTGTGTGAAAGCGCATACATTTTCCCATCGATCACATGGGTCGCGGCCTTGTTGATTGCAACAGTGCTACCGTCTGGAAGGACGGGCTCCATTGAATTCCCATGAACAGGGACGCATACGGCCTGATCGAACTGAACGCTGTGCCTGCGTAGCGTCATTTTCCCAAAGCGAAGCTTCGCTCTAGTGCTTTCTTGAACCACTAAACGCCCACTCCCTGCGGACAGCTCAACTTCTCTTAAAAATGGAACCTCAACCTCGTCATCCTCAACCGGAGTGTTGTCGTCCCACGGGCTGATGGGGATCAGGTCAGGATGATCAACTTGTTCCTTGGGGGATTTCGCCCGTTCGTTGGCCAACTCCCCAAGCGTAATGAGATCGCCATGGGGCCGTCTAATTATCGTTTCCTTTGTGCGGATGGTGACAGGGATCCCATTCAGCGTTTCTTTGCTTTCGTGCCCTGCAACTTGCCCCCATAGCAACCACTCGGGATCTACCTGCAGGGCGTTTGCGAGGTCGGCTGCTCGCTCGAGAGTGGGCTTTGCGTCTCCTTGGAGCCACTTGGCTACAGCTTTCGGAGTCACGCCCAGGGCACGAGATAGGCGCGCAGCACTGCCGTGGCCGGCATAGCCTGCGGCGTTCATTGCCTGTCGGAGTCGCTCCGGAAATTTGTCTGTGCGTACCATGAGTTCATCCTGCCTTGGCTTGACTGCCCTGTCAGTCCCTTTTAGAGTGCGTACCAATAGTCCTCGTTGGTACGTTTTATGAGCGCTCTTAGAAAAGCCATAACCGCTGTTGGCGGAGTTGTGGAGGCCGCTCGGCTTTGCGGTGTATCGCCGCGAGCGATCAATAAATGGATCGCAGCTGGACGCCTTCCTCGGACTGAGTTCACGGGTGAAACCTGCTATGCAGAGCGCCTAGAGCATGGCGCTCTGTCCATTTGCTCGCCTGCTTCTTTTACCGCAGAAGCTCTCAAGCAGGATTCTCTTTCCGCCTACCGTCAATCAGTGACTGATTGCCATCCTAGCTGCATCGGCCCTGATGGTTCAGCGCTCAACGTACCTGTTAATTCGTCCAGTGCTGGAGGCGGCCAGTGATTCGCTTGCCGGGTCATGGTTTTTCCGCGCATGCGCGGATTCTCGAGTTTCTGCATGCGAAAACTTTGGGCCTTGGTCTGGTCGTCGGCAGTTGCCGAAAAAATGTTCACTCTTCTGACCACGCAACCCCGAAAAAAGCCCCCCTAGCTTCCCACTATTGCAGTGTGGAAATCGAAATTTTGCAGGGGGTTGCGCCTTTGTATTCCCGTGTTACGCACACGCGCTCATCTATCTCTGTTGCTCTGCTCAGGCCTCCCTGAGCGGCGCTTGCGTTTCTGAATTTGTGTGGATGATGGGGGTTGTCCTTTTCATCCAGGCACAAAAAAGCCCGCTTGGCGGCGGGCTTCTTCCAAACCACTCGTTGGCGCGAGTGGATGTACTGCTTCGTCTGTAGGAGGACGAGAAAATGTCACAACCCAAAAATAGCACTGCCCTCGCTGTGGTGCAACAGGCTGAAACTGTTGCATGCCAGTTCAGTTGCATGCCATCCGGCCATTTCATCCTCAGCACAGTGCCAGGCGTTCCGCTTGATCAGGCCATGGCGGAAGCATCCCGAATTCTTGATGGAACTTGGATGCTGCTTCGTCGCGTTGAGGACGATGGAGATGGTGACCTGCTGGGGCTGGAGGTCGGAGCTATCCGTCTGCTTGTTGAAACTGCCGCCGCTTTGCAAACCAGTTGCCGCCGTGGGCTCGCAGCATTGCAAGGAGGTGACCAATGATTACCTCACGCGAACGTACCTTTGAAGGGCTTAGTAAAACTGGAGTAGATGCCCTAGCGGTTCGGTCAGGCCTGCCAGTTGAGGACCTCATGGAGCTCAGTTCCTGCCGACTCGCCGAGACGCTCGAGTTGCTGCGTGAGCAGGCAGAGGGCGATGAAGGGCTGAGCCAGAACACCCTTTACGTTGTTCAGAACCAGCTCGAAACGGCCAAGGCCATGCTCGACGCCTGCACTGCTGGCCTGGTTCAGTTCGGTGGGAGGGCGCGGCCATGACCTTGCGCACCGCTGCAATCGAGTTTCGCCCAACCCCGCCCCTGGACGCCGGAGAGTTCGGCAACACGCTGGTGCTGGCCACCGTGCCGGGCCTCGATCCAGGCCTTGCCCTGGACGCGGCCATGGATCTTCTTGATGCCGTCCACGGCGCGCTTCTTGAACTCGTCCAGATGGGCGACCAACAGTCCTCTCGTTTGGCTGCCCTGAGCCTCTACGCAAACGAAACCGCTCAAGCCCTGGTGCGCTCGGTGATTGAGGGCAAGGAGGTGCCAGATGCGTAAGCACATTTCCGAAGGCAAGTTGCTGGCGGATCAGGTTGAGGCCGACCTGCTCGCTATCTATGCGCTGTCTGCGGCGATTCGTGATGACCGGGCGCACGAGGGCTGCAACCCGCCGCCACGTCTTGATGCTGAGCAACAGGACGCTATCCATCATGCGATCTGCCGGCTGAGTCACTTTGGCCTTCGCGCTTTCCATGACCTGCTGAATGAGCTGGAGGTGCCGGCATGAGCACGAAGATGATTCACCCCTGGCAATCGGTAATGCAATTGGCCGATGACCACTGGCACGGTTACCGGCCGCCAGCGATTGAAGAACTGCGCGCGGCTGCAAAGGGGTGCGCAGAACTTCAGTTCGTCATCGGCGATGGCCTGGGCGCGCTCAATGCTCTGCTCATCCACTTCGATGACGACCTTCGAGCGAGCGAGGGTATGTCACTCGCGCGCCTTCTTGCTTGCCTCGCCGAACTTCAGTTCACCTTGCGCCTGTTCGAGGCAGACACCCTCTCTATCGTGGAGCAGTTCGCGAAGTCGCCGGAGGTGACCAATGCCCAATGAACTGATCGCAGCTGGCGACCTGTCCGCCACCATGACTAGCTTGGAGATTGCGGAGCTGACCGGGAAGCGCCACGACAATGTAATGGCCGACATCCGCAAGATGCTGGTCGAGCTGTACGCCGAGGGGGGTGTCCTGAAATTTCAGGACACCCAGCGCAACCCGCAGAATGGGCAGGAGTATCCCGTCTTCCGTCTGCCTCGCCGAGAAGTTGAGATTCTGGTCACTGGCTACAGCATCACGCTGCGCGCCAAGGTTATTGACCGCCTGCGCGAACTGGAGGCGCCGCGCTCACTTACTGCCGCCGAGCAGTTGCTGGCACACGTCCAGATCACTGTCGAACTGGAGCGCCGCCAGCAGCAAACCGAGCAGCAGGTAGCGGCCCTGGTCGAGACCGTGGGCGACATGGATCGCGCCCACCCATTGCTCGACTCTATCCCCAACGGCATGGAGAGCATCACCGCTATTCGCCAGCGGATCGGCAAGCTGTACGGCCTGCCGCCCCGCGTGATCGACGCCGTGGTGCGCGAGATGCCACACAGCCCCAGGCCGTTCGCCATGGTGCGCAGCAAGCACGAGGAACTGAACGCCCGCCCGTTTGCAGTCTGGTCGAAGGCCGAGATAACCCGCGTGTTCGAGCGCTTCGCCCTGGGCTGCACCTTCGTGACCAAGCACCGAGCCACTCACCCTGACTTCCTGGGCGGCGCCGAGCGCTTCCAGATGCGCGGCGAGCCGGCCGGGGAGGCGTCCAATGGATGACCGCAAGCCGCTGCCGAGAACTGGTGACGATATGGATCTGCCTGCTGGCAAGACCTGCGCTGACTGCGCCCACTGCCGGCGCTGCACAGCGATGTTCGGCCATATCCCGGCTGACGAGTCCTGTGACTGGTCTCCATCTCGATTCACGCCGAAGCGTGCGGAGGTGACGCCATGACCGTGCGCCGAGAAGCCCCGGGCTCGCCCGTGACCTGCGGCCCCGGGCTGCCGGTGATCGCCGGCCCCTGGCCCACCTATCAACAATTCCGGCACCTGCCGGAGCGCGAACGCTGGGTGCTGTACGGCTCGGCCAAGGCCTACCGCGAGGCCCTGGAGGGGCAGGGGTTCGTCATGGCTGAGACCTACGGCGAGTTCATCAAGCGCGTGACCGAGGAGCTGAACATCTGATGGCCCGGATTCGCTCTATCAAGCCCGAATTTTGGACGAGCGAGCAGGTAATGGAGTGCCAGCCGCTGGCCAGGTTGCTGTTCATCGGGCTGTGGAACTTCTGCGACGACGCGGGCAATCACCCGGACGCCGAGAAGACCATAAAGGCCCTGATCTTTCCTGGCGATGACATTGATTCGCCGACCGTTCGACGACTACTCGACGAGCTGTCGGCGCATGGTCTTCTGTCGTTCTACGAGCACGAGGGTAAGCGTTACCTGCATGTGAGCGGATGGAAGCACCAGAAGATCGACAAGCCGACAGTGAAGTACCCACCGTTTTCAGAACCCCCTGCGATACCCGACGAAGTCACGGGGGGTTCAGGTCATGTTGTCGACGAGGACTCGCCGAGTGGTAGTCGAGGCCTCACCCCCGGAAGGGGAGAGGATAGGGAGAGGAAGGGGAAAGGGAAAGGAAAGAGCAAAAGCAGTACGCCACCCAAGGGTGTCGGCACCACGGTGAGCGCAGAACTGATGGCTGAGTCTGTGCCAGGTCTTTCGCTGGACGTTGCTCGTGACTACCTGGCTCACCGGAAGGCCAAGCGCGCCCCGCTCACCCCCAGAGCGTGGAAGGGGATCGCGAACACCTTGGCCCAGGCCGGGCAGTTGGGCATCACGCCCGATGCCGCCATGGCCAAGGCCATTGAGCGCGGATGGACGGGCCTCGAGATCGAGTGGCTTCGAAACGCCGGAATGATTTCCGGGGCTCCGCCTGCAGGCCGACCTGGATCGCTACTGACTGACCTGCCGCATCACGCCGCCGAAGATTACGAGGACAACGCCAATGTCAAATTCTAAGTTCCTGTTCAGCCCTGCCCCCCGCACCCGCTTCGTCGGTACTCGTGCCCCTACCTGTCCGGCTGGGCGGCATCCTGACTATGCCCCGCACGAGGTCGAGCAGTTCGACGGCACCTGGCTGCCGGCGCCTTGCGTGGCCTGCCAGTGGGAGGCAATACACAACACGCCAGCCAGCGAGCCGGGCCGCGAAGAAGCCCTGGCCGAGTTTCAGGCAGCCTCGTTGAATCGCCGCCTGTTCGCCACCGGCATCACACCTCGTTACCGGGGGTGCACATTCGACACTTTCACCGCCAGTACGCAGCCCCAGGAACGCGCGCTGGCGGCCTGCCGTGAGTACGCCGAGGTGTTCGCCGATCACCTGAAGATTGGTCGCGGGCTGATCCTGCTGGGCAACGTGGGTACCGGCAAGACGCACCTGGCCTGCGCCATCGTTCAGCACGCCGTGCGCGAGTTCGAGGCCTGGGCAGTCGTCACCAGTGCCGCCGAGATCTGCCGGGTCATGAAGGGCAGCTTTGGCAAGGGGGCGACTTACACCGAACTGGGCGTGCTCGAGGAGCTGGCCGGTCCCGATTTGCTGGTGATCGACGAAATCGGTGTGCAATCGGCCAGTGACTTCTCTCCGGGCGTGCTCAGCGATGTGATCGACCGCCGTTATCAGCACTTGCGTCCGACCATTCTGGTGAGCAATCGCACGGCGATGGAACTGTCGAGGTTCGTCGGCGACCGTGCTGTGGATCGGATGCGCCAGGGTGGTGGCCGCGCCATTGGCTTTCACTGGGAATCGGCGCGGAGTGACGCATGACCTACGACGACATGCAACTTGAGCCGGTACCCGAATCGCGCCTGTACAGCCACGAGTCTGAGTACGCCGTGATTGGTTCGATGATCAAGCAGCCGGACCTGATCGACGAGCTGAGCGCAAATCTGGAGCGCAATGACTTCCACCACCCAGCCTGTGCCGAGGTGTTCGAAGTTGTCTTGGCCTGCCACCGCCGGTCCATTCCGGTGGATATCGTGACCATTGCCGAGGCCAGGCCAAGCTTGGCTGACGGTCAGCGGATGCTGGCGGTTGCCGCGACCATGATGGAAAACACCCCCAGCACGGCGAATGCGGCTGTCTACGCACGTGAGGTGCGCCGCCGCGCTGTGGCTCGCCGGGTGGTGATGGCCGCCCAGTCGATGATCGAGAGCCTTCAGGACGGCGAGGCGCTCGACGAGGTGCTTGCCAGGGGGCAGCAGGCTTGGCTTTCGCTCGAGGCCGAAGGCATGGACACGTCACGTCGCTATCGTTTCGTTGGCGAGATCCTGCCGGAGGCGATCGACACGGTGGACAGTCGTTTCAACCGCCAGTCCATCCTGGGTTATGACACCGGTCTGCCGTCCCTTGACCACTACGTCACGCTCAGCCCGGGGCGGATGATCGTCATTGCCGGCGCGCCAGGCAGCGGCAAGACCACGCTCGGGCTTGGACTGGCCGAGCGCGTGGCCGTGCACCACAAGGTCACCTCGCTGGTGTTCTCGTTCGAGATGGAGGATGACGAGCTGGTCTATCGCTCGATTGCCTCGGTTGGCCAGGTGCCGCTGAAGCACCTGACCGAAGGCCACTCGATGACCGACGACGACTGGCCTCGCATGACGGCGGCCGTCCAGAAGCTCATGGATGCGCCGCTGGCCCTCTGCGACGACGCCTCGCTGACGATGAAGGATATTCGCCAGATCGGCCGGACGGTGAAGCGTGCGCACGGCCTTGGCGCCGTGGTACTGGACTATATCGGCCTGATTCCTGGCGAAGGCTCTGGCAGTCGCTATGAGCAGGTCAGCGCGATCAGCAAGGCGCTGAAGCGGCTGGCCAAGGAGCTGGGCGTGCCCTTCATCGTGCTGGCCCAGCTGAACCGCGCACCGAATGCCCGTGGCAACAAGCGACCCACCAAGTCGGATCTGCGCGACTCCGGCCAGATCGAGGCTGATGCCGACGTGGTGGTGCTGGTGCACCGTGACGACGAGTCGGATGCGGGCAAGGCAGGGGTCACAGAGCTGATCGTGGACAAGAACCGCCACGGGCCGAAGGGGAGTTGCTACGTGCAGCACCAGGGCGCCTTCCACCGCTTCGCCGAACTGCAGGCTGGCTATCACTTCGAGGAGGACGAGCATGAGGAGAGCGGCCGTCCATTTGCCGGGCGCAGTTACGGCAAGGGGAGGGCAAGCGCATGAACCACGCACGCAAGAACCAGCCCCTGGTCCTACCGGATGACTTGGCCGAAGCCCAGTTGCTGATGGAGCGCCTGAGCGCCGACTGCACGCGGGTGCGCGGCCAGATCGACGCCGCTAAAGCTGAGCGACAGGCCACTGGGCGCTATGCCGACCCGAACTGGTTCCATCGGGTGAGCACTGCGCTTCGCTGGATGAACCGTGATCGACAGCGCCTGCAGGATCACATTGCCGCGCTTCGTCGGCGTGCCGGTGCTGGGCACGACCAGGCACTGATCAAGCGGCTGCGCGTGCTGGTTGGTGAGGAAGCTTTCGAGGCGTGCCGGCAGCTTGCTGCCCACGACGAGGTTGGCGGCCATGGGTGACCTGACGATGCGCACCGTACGGACACAGTTCACCGATGCCGAGATCCGCGCCCAGGCCGCGCACGAGGATGTGCGCGACCTTCGAGACATGCGTTACCCCTCGCTTCGCTTCCGGTTCGGCCGGGATCGTCAGAAAGGCACCTGGCACGTCGTTCTCGGTGCGAAGTGGCACAAGGTAGGGCGCTGGCCTGGCCTCACCGCAAAAGCGGCGATAGGGGCTCTGCCGGCGGTTACAGCGCGTCTCGCTGCCGATCCTGCTGCGTCGGCATCGGCCGGCGCCTTTCGCACGCTGGGTGAGGTGCTGGAGTGGCATCTGGAACGACAGGAGCGTAACCGCTCGCTGTCTACGAAGCGCAAGGCGGGGATCAAGTCGATGATCACCCGGCACCTTGTCCCGAGCCTGAAGGGCGTCACGCTGCTGGAGACGAACAAGGCCACCCTGGACCGCGTGCTGTTCTGGCCGATGCAGGAGGCCTACGCCGCCGGCTACGTCCGCCAGGCCTATGGGGTGCTCGTCAGTGCTTTGCGCCGTGCGCACCGGCTGGGGCTGGTCACGCATAACCCGATGGGCAGCATGCGCTTTCCTGACTTCGTGCAGGAGCGGATCGTGGCGAAAGAAGCGAGCCTTCGTCCGACTGACTTGCCGGCGTTGCTGCCATGCCTGCAGGAGCACCACGAGCGCGACCCGGGCGCCACGCTGCTGGCCTTGCTGATGCTCTGCCATGGCACCCGCGTCGGGGAGACCCGGCAGGCGAAGTGGCGGCATGTGCTGCTGAAGGATCGCCGTTGGATCATCCCGGCAGTGGCGGCCAAGTCTCGTGCCGAGCATGTGTTGCCGTTGACGGATCAGGTGGCGGCGTTGCTGGAGGCGCACCTTGAGCGGCAGCGCGCCCGAGGCATCGAGTCGGTTTATCTGTTCCCAGGCCGCGCAGGCAAGCCGCTGTCGGAGAAGCAAGCCAACGAGGTGTTCGTGCGTCTGGGTGGCGATCAGTGGCGCAGTCACGCCCTGCGCAAGCTGGCCCGCACCTGCTGGACGGAGCTGGGCGTTGACCACCTGATCGGCGAGCTGCTGCTGAACCACGCCATCAAGGGCGTGCAGGCCGCCTACATCCAGACCACGGCTCAGGACAAGAAGCGCGAGGCCCTGGAGCTGTGGCACGGGCATCTAGACAGCCATGGCTTTGCCTCGATTCACACCATGACATTTGCGAGACCGCAGGTGGAACGCACCGCCGACGAGGCCGCACAGCGCGCAGGTTCTGGCGCTTTTCCGCTTCCACAGGAGCGGAGGTTGCAAAACGACATTTCGGGGCCGGATGCCGGTGCCCAGGATCAGCAGTCGGCCGGCGCCGACGAAGGGGGAAACGATGAGTAATCGAACCGCGGGCCTGCCCCGCAAGTGCATGAGCGAGGTGGAGCGCCGCTTCCTCAAGATCGCCGGTCAGGAACTGGCGAAGGTTCAGGTTGGTGGCGCTGCAGCTATGGCTGTGCTGCTGGAGATGGTGGCGAGCTGGCACGGGAACCGACGCGACATTGGGTTTCACGACTTCGGGCAGCTCTGGCTGCAGGAGGGCAACTGCGCCAATAAGGCGACGGCCACCATCCTGAAAGACCTGTTTGGCGTCGGCGATCCAGAGCCGACCCCTCGTCGTATCGGGAGGGCTGCATGACGGTCTACAAGGATGCCGGTCACTGCATCGGCCGGGTGATGTCCATCGAGATGCACGACGGCACCGCGAAGGCGCCATGGCAGCGGAAGTACCAGGCCGGCTTCGAGGGTATCGTGGCGGAGTCGGTCAGCGACGGCTTGTCACCGGAGGAGCGCACCACACAGGACGCAATGACACGATCGATGCTCAAGCGGTCACTGCCTCCCGTGCAGTGGCATGCCTTGGTGGCGAAGTTCTCTATCAACGAGAACGAGGTGAGAGAGTCGGCCAGCTACCTGACAATCAACGTCGTGACCCCCGCGCACCACTTGTTCCGGACCAAGTGCGTCATGGCCTGGGTGGTTCCGGAACGCCGTAAACGGTTGCCGACGGCGTTCTACCAGATCCACACCTGGGACGCAGACGGGACGCCTGACAGGACATTGCGGCGCTGGAGGTCGATCACCAAGCGTTGGCTTGACGATCAGGTCAACGCCGCGCACGTGACGGTCGAGGCGCTGCTCGAGCAGAACGGTTTGTTGCTTGATCACACCGCTTGACAGTGACCAAGTGACCGCGTAGTTTTCGAACCTGCGGTTTGGTGCGTGATCAGGTGCACGCCCAAGCAGGAAAGCCCGGCCATTGAGCCGGGCTTTTTCGTTTCCGGGCCATGCCCAACAGATGGCGCAGTTCTACGCCATCTCAATAGACTGGAGAATCACGCATGGCAGAGCCGAGCAGCGTTGCGGCGGTTGCCGTGCCTGGTGTTCTGGGCATTGGAGCCGCCGCACTCATTCCTGGCGTCGACCTTAACGCCGTGATCGGTGCTTGGGCCGGCGCCTTGTTTTTTGTGACCTGGGCGCGAGACCTGTCGATCTGGTCGCGCCTGGCCTATCTGGTCGTGTCCTGGGTTGGCGGTTATTTCGTGGCGGCTGAACTCATGGGCCGCAGCCTCACCAAGTTCTCCGGCCTGCCTGGACTGCTTGCCGCTGCGCTAATCGTCACCGTGCTGATCAGCGTTGCCGAGTGGGTGAAGGGCGGGAAGATGCCGGGGTGGATAAGCGCGGCTCTCGGCTGGGCACGCCACGCGCTTAGCCGTCCTGGCTCTGGAGGTGGCAATGGGTAGCATCATCGTTGCTGTTGCACCGGACTACTGGACGCTTGTCGCTGCCGCGATCTGCGCAGCGATCAGCGCCAGGATTGTCGCGTGGCGCCCGCAGCCAGGCCAGCAGTACAAGCTCGGACATTCCCTGCTCGCTTGGCTGATGGCTGCCGCCTCGGGTGGCTACTCGCTGTCGGTAGGCCTGTCCGTTCTCTACTTGCGGGCCGTGGCACCGGTGTCGCCGATGCTGGTGTTCATCCTTCTAGTGGTCATGGCTCAGGTGTACCGGGCGCGTGGCAACGTTGCCTCCTTTATTCGGGTGAACTGGGGGTGAGTTGTGAGCGTAAAGGTGACGTTCACCGGCCTGCGTGAGCGCCTGCAGACCCTGGATCGCCTGGAGCGTGAGCAGCTGCCTTTCGCTGCAGCCCTTGCACTGACGCGCACTGCGCAGGAGGTGCAAAAGGGCGTCCGCGATGAGATGGAAACGGTATTCGATAGGCCAACCCGGGCCACGCTCAATAGCCTGTTCATCCAGCCAGCCACCAAGGACAAGATGGAGGCGAGGGTGTGGATCAAGGATGGCCGCAGCACCAACGGTGCCGGCAACCTGGTGGGGCAGGAAGGGCAGTGGGGCCAAGGCCGCGCTGCATCCACCTGGCTGACGCCGCAGATCTACGGTGGTGGGCGAGGTGATAAGGGCTTCGAGAAGATGCTGCGCCGTCGTGGTGTGCTCGGCTCGGGCCAGTACGTGGTGCCAGGCGAGAAGCTGGACCTGGACCAGTACGGCAACGTAGGGAAAGGCAGGCTGACCAAGATGCTGTCGGGCGCTCAGCTATTCACGCAGGAAGGCTACAACGCCAACGCCACTGATAGTCGCCGCTCCATGCGCAAGGGCAACCGTCGCTACTTCCTGATCAGGAAGGGCAGCAGGCCCATAGGCATTGCCGAGCGCCTTGGCTATGGCAGGGGTAGTAGGAACAACATCCGCCTCGTCCTGGCCTTCGTGCGGCGTCCGTCGTACAGCAAGCGTCTCGACTTCTTCGGTGTTGCTGAGCGTATCGCTGAGGATCAATTGCCCATTCAGTTCGAGCTGGCCATGGCCCGCGCCCTCGGGACGCGCCGCCGTTGATGCACCAGCATGGGGCATTTTGGGTCCTCCCAGGGTGGGGGTGCCTGGAGGGTAATTCGAGCCCCGCGCGCCAAATATGTATGACCCATTTCCGGAGGTTGGTTGTTGTTTAGTCATGGCCAAGAACGAAACAACCAGGCAGCCGGGATGGTTGAACAAATCCGAGATGGCGAAGTCGCTCGGCATTTCCCCGCAAGCCTTTGATAAATGGGGCGTTGAGCCTGTAGCCAAGATTGGTCGTGAGGCCTTCTTTCGGGTGCAGGATGTGGTGCAAAACCGCATCGAGCACGCAGCGCGGAAACAACAACCAGAGGGGGCTGATGGCGAAGCTGTCGATCCGCTCGCCGATCACAAGCTGACACTTGAGCGCATTCGACTGACGGCAGCCCAGGCCGACGCCCAAGAGAAGAAAAACCGGGTTGCCGAGAAAGAGCTGGTACCGGTCGCATTCGCCACCTTTGCCCTGGCTCGGATCGCCGCGCAGATCGGCTCCAAGCTGGAAACCGTCTGCAAGACAGTGAGCCGCCGCCACCCTGAACTTGACGCCCGGATCCTTGAGAGCTTCGAGCGGGAGATTGCCATGGCCCGCAACATCGCCGCGCAGTTCGGCGACGACCTACCGGGAATCCTCGATGAGTACCTATCAACCCTGGACACTTGACCTAGCAAAGGCGGTCAAGCTCGGGTTGCAGGCGCTGTACAAAGAACCGCCGATGACGGCGGTCGAGTGGGCAGATAAGCATTTCTACATGTCGGCCGAGTCCTCGTACAACGAGGGCAAGTGGCAGACGGCACCGTTTCAGGTGGCGATCCTCAACGCGATGGGCAACGACCTAATCAAGGTCGTCAACTTCGTGAAGTCGGCGCGGATCGGTTACACCAAGCTGCTGATGGCCAACATCGGCTACAAGATCCAGCATAAGCGCCGCAACGTCATGATGTGGTCGCCGACCGACCCTGACGCCGAGGACATCAGCAAACAGCACGTCAACGGCCTGATCCGTGACGTGCCGGTGTTGCTGGCCCTGGCGCCCTGGTTTGGGCGCAAACACAGCGACAACACGCTGGATAACAAGGTTTTCTCCAACCGCCGCAATCTCTGGATTCGCGGCGGCAAGGCCGCTCGGAACTACCGGGAGAAGTCGGCCGACGAAGTGATCTACGACGAGCTTTCGAAGTTCGACGCCAACGTCGAGGGCGAAGGCTCGCCGACCTTCCTGGGTGACAAGCGCCTCAATGGCGCGGTCTACCCGAAGTCGACCCGAGGATCTACGCCAGGTCGTGAAGGCTACTGCCAGATTACCAAGGCGGCCGAGGAATCGCCGATCAGGCTGCGCTTCCATGTGCCGTGCCCGCACTGCCACAAAGAGCAGGTGTTGAAGTGGGGCGGTAAGGATTGCGAGCACGGTCTGAAGTGGGAGAAGAACGACCGCAACGAAGCGGTGAAGGCCTGGTACAGCTGCGAGCACTGCGCCTGCATCTTCTTCCATCAGGATATGGTCGCCGCTCAGTCGGCAGGCCGCTGGATCTGCGAGGCGACCGGCATCTGGACGCGCGATGCAATGGAGTGGTTTGGCCCCGACAACGAGCCGACCAGCACGCCGCGATCCATCTCGTTCTACTGCTGGGCGATTTACAGCACCTGGGTGACCTGGCTGTCGCTCGTGGATGAGTGGCTGGTTGTCGGTAGCGACCGGGAAAAGCTGATCACCTTCATCAACACCACGCGCGGCGAGGTATGGATTGAGGATCAGGGCGAGCGCGTCGAGTGGGAAAACCTATACGGCCGTCGCGAAATCTACCCGTGCACCGACCGCGTGCCGGAGCAAACGCTGGGCATCTTCGTCGGCATCGATACCCAGGATGACCGCTATGAGCTTCGGTTCTGGGCTGTCGGTGCTGGCGAGGAGTTTTGGCTGATCCGAAAGACCGTCCTTACCGGTAACCCAGATAGCGCCGAGCTCCGGCGCCAGGTGGGTGCCGAACTCAACCGGGAGTTCAAGCGGCCAGACGGGACGCCGATGCGAGTTGAGCGCGCCTGCTGGGATGCCGGTGGTCACCACTCTGACGTGGTGGCGGAAGAGAGCATCAAGCATGGCGTGCGCTGGGTGGTGCCGATTTTCGGTGCCAGCAGCTACGGCAAGCCCATCGCCAACTTCCCGAAGCGCCGCAAAAACAAGATCTACAAGACCGAGGTCGGTACCGATAACGCCAAGGAGCTGATTTACGGCCGCCTCAACATCGAGGTTCCGCAGCCCTGGGTGTCGACGCCCGGGTGCATCCACTTGCCGCTGATCGACTGGTGCGACGAGGACGAGCTGAAACAACTCACCGCCGAGCGCAAGAAGCCGGTGATGGTGAAGGGTAAGCGCGAACTTCGGTGGGATCCGGGCGGCCGCCGCAACGAGGGGCTCGACTGCCTGGTGTATGCCCTGGCCGCGCTGCGGATCAGTCAGCAGCGTTTCGGCTTCGACCTCGACGCCCTGGAGGCTGCCCGCCAGGCCGCAGCCAAGCCGGTGGCCGCCGAGGTGATAGACAAACAGACCCCCAATCAATCCGCGCAGGAGGTGACCAACGCCTTCCTGAGCACAACAGGTGGTAGTCCATGGCTATGAACCTTGAGCAGGCGCGAGCGATCCTGCAGCGCTACGTCGACGCCGAGCAGGAGGTGCTGCTGGGCAAGTCCACTTCGTTCGGTGGTCGCACCCTGACCATGGTCGATCTCGGCGAGATTCGCCGCGGCCGGCAGGAATGGGAGCGCAAGGTGCAGAGCCTTGAGCGATTGGCTGGTGGGCAATCCCGCCCGTACAAGCTGGCGACCTTCGAATGAACTGGATTGATCGGCTGTTGGCGCCCCTGGCGCCTGGCTTCGTCGCTCAGCGCATGCGTCACTACTCGGTGATTCGTGCTTATGAGGCGGCCAAGCCATCTCGCACCCACAAGGCCAAGGGTGAGGCGCGTTCCGCTGACGCGGCGCTACAGGCTGCCGGCCGCTCGTTGCGCGAGCAGTGCCGGTGGTTGGACGAGAACCACGACATCGTTACCGGATTGTTCGACCGTCTGGAGGAGCGGGTAGTGGGCGGTGCCGGTATCGGTGTTGAACCCCTGGTGCTGACCCTTGCCGGTGATGTGCATCTGGAGTTCAACGCCCAGATCAAGAGCGCATGGGCCGAGTGGTCGTTGCTGCCGGAGACTTCCGGCGAGCTGACACGTCCGCAGATGGAGCGTTTGGTGGCCCGCACCTGGCTACGCGATGGCGAAGGCCTCGCGCAAAAGATCATGGGACCGGTGGCCAACTACCGGCACCTGACGCTCGTGCCGTTCGCGCTCGAGCTGCTGGAGCCGGATTACCTACCGTTTGAGTACAACGACACGTCGAAGGGGATCATCCAGGGCATCGAGCGTGACACCTGGCGCCGCATTCGTGCCTATCACTTGCTCAAGGCACACCCCGGTGACCTTGGGCACGGGATCTACCAGAGCACCAAGCGCGTCGACGCTGATCGCGTTATCCACATCGCCAACCGCAAGCGCATCGGTCAGAACCGTGGCGTGCCGCTGCTGCATGCCGCATTGACCCGCCTGGCAGACCTGAAGGACTACGAGGAAAGCGAGCGCATTGCGGCACGTATCGCGGCGGCGATGGCCTTCTACATCAAGAAGGGCGAAGCGCACGAGTACGACGACAAGAAAGCCCCTGAAAGCAAGCGCGGCTCGTTCCCCATTGCACCGGGGATGATCTTCGATGATCTGCAGCCAGGTGAAGACCTGGCCATGTTCGAGAGCAATCGGCCGAACCCGATGCTGGAGGGCTACCGCAACGGCATGCTCCGTGCGGTGGCTGCTGCTGGCCGAAGCGCTTATTCGACTATCGCCAGATCCTATGACGGCACCTACTCGGCGCAGCGCCAGGAGCTGGTCGAAGCCCAGCTTGGGTACGACGTCCTGCAGCACGAGTTCATCGACTACTGGTGCCGCCCGGTGTACCGCACCTGGCTGACGCTGGCGGTTGCGTCTGGCGTGCTCAAGCCGCCGGCTGACGTAGATATGCGCACGCTGCTGTCGGCTGTGTACCAAGGCCCGGTCATGCCGTGGATCAACCCGGTGCACGAGGCCAACGCTTGGGAAAGCCTGGTCAAGGCTGGCTTCGCTGATGAGGCCGAAGTGGCACGCGCTCGTGGCCGCAACCCGCAGGAGCTCAAGAAGTCGCGCGCCGCCGAGATCAAACAGAACCGCGAGCTGGGGCTGGTGTTCAGTTCGGACGCCGCGCACAGCCTGGCCAAGGGCAGCGAGATGAACGCCGTCGAGGCGATCCAGAAGGCCTATCTGGGTGTCGGCAAGGTGCTGACCAGTGACGAGGCCCGCGAGCTGGTGAACCTCTACGGCGCGAACCTGGCCATCCCTGGCCCTGACTTCAACACCGAACCCGACCTAAAAGGAGGCGCCGATGGGCAGCCAACGCAAGATGAGTAGCACCATGCTGCTGGCCCCGCTGGCCATGGCGTGTGCGCTGACGAACGAAACCAGGCCGGCCGAGAGCTGGTACAGCATCAAGGCGCTTTCCCGCGGCGCTGCCGAGATCCTGCTTTACGACGAGATCGGCGCCTGGGGCATCACCGCTCAGCAGTTCGCGCGCGAGCTCAAGGCGCTGGGCGACCTGTCGCTGATCAGCCTTCGCATTCACTCCCCCGGCGGAGACGTTTTCGAAGGTACTGCCATCTACAACCTTCTCAAGCACCACCCGGCTCGGGTAGAGGCACACATCGACGGCCTCGCCGCCTCGATGGCCACCGTCATCGCCATGGCCGCTGACACCATCTACATGCCTGAGAACGCAATGATGATGGTGCATCGCCCCTGGGGCATCCAGGGCGGTGAGGCGGACGACATGCGCCGCTATGCCGACCTGCTGGAAAAGATCGAGGACACCATGGTTGCCGCCTACATGGCCAAGACCGGGAAGTCCCAAGACGACATCAAGGCTTTGCTCAAGGCAGAGACTTGGATGGATGGCCGAGAGGCTGTCGAGGCCGGCTTCGCCGACCAACTCACCGAGCCGCTCGCCGCGGCAGCTCAACTCAACTCGAAACGCATGCAGGAGTTCGCCCACATGCCCGAAGCACTGATAACCTTGTTGCAGCCGCGCGCGTCCACTCCGAGCGCTGCCGCACCGACTCCGGCGCCGACCCCGGCCGCCCCGGCTCCCCAACCTGCACCGGCAGCGCCTGCCGCTCCGGCCGCAGCCGACGAAAGCGTGCTGCGTGCCCAGATCCAGGCTGCCGAAAACACCCGCCGCGAGGGTATCCGTGCGGTGTTCCAGCCGTTCGCGGCCTCCCATGGCGAAATGCTCAACGAGGCGCTGCTGGACGGCAACGTGACCATCGAGCAGGCTCAGGCCAAGTTGCTGGCCTCCCTGGCGACTGGCGCCACCCCGAGTGCCGGTCCGTCCGGCGGCCAGGGTGCCAACGCCCACATCTTTGCCGGCAACGGCAACCTCGTCGGCGACTCCGTTCGCGCTTCCGTCCTGGCTCGCGCCGGCCTCGAGGAGCAGCAGAACGACAACCGCTATAACTTCATGAGCCTGCGCGAGCTGGCCCGCGCCTCCCTGGCGGATCGCGGCATCGGCGTCGCCAGCATGAACCCGATGCAGATGGTCGGCCTGGCCTTCACCCACACCACCAGTGACTTCGGCACCATCCTGATCGATGTGGCCAACCGCTCGATGCTGGCGGGCTGGGAAGAGGCGCTGGAAACCTTCCAGCTCTGGACGAAAAAGGGCTTCTTGTCCGACTTCAAGACCATGCACCGCGTCGGCCTGGGTGAGTTCCCGTCCCTGCGCCAGGTGCGCGAGGGCGCCGAGTACAAGTACGTGACTGTTGGCGGTCGCTCTCAGCCGATTGCCCTGGCCACCTACGGCGAGATTTTCAGCATCACCCGCCAGGTCATCATCAACGATGACATGAACACGCTCACCGACATCCCGCGCAAGATGGGCATGGCCGCCAAGGCCACCATCGGTGATCTGGTTTACGCCATCCTCACCAGCAACCCGGCGCTGTCGGACAATAAGGCGCTGTTCCATGTCGATCACAAGAACCTGCTGACCGGTGGCACCTCGGCGCTGTCCATCGATTCCCTGAGCAAGGCCAAGACCCAGATGGCCACTCAGAAGACCGAGGTAGAAGGCGGCAAGCCGCGCACCCTGAACATTCGTCCGGCCTTCGTGCTGACCCCGGTCGCGCTCGAAGACAAGGCCAAGCAGATCATCAGGTCGGCGTCGGTACCGGGTGCGGAGTCGAACTCCGGCATCGAGAACCCGATTCGCAACTTCGCCGAGGTGATCGGCGAGCCGCGTCTGGACGATGCGTCGGCTACCGCCTTCTACCTGGCCGCCCGCCAGGGCTCGGACACCATCGAGGTGGCCTACCTCGACGGCAACGAGCTGCCCTACATGGAGCAGCAGCAGGGTTTCACCGTCGATGGCGTGGCCACCAAGGTGCGCATCGATGCCGGCGTCGCGCCGCTCGACTTCCGCGGTCTGCAGAAGTCCAACGGCGCCTGATAGGCACCTCCCTCTGAAAGCCCCGCCAAGTGCGGGGCTTTTTGCTTTCAGCCTTCCCCAAGCCACAGGAGATTCCCCATGGCCAAGAATTACCACCAGGACGGCAACGTCCTCGACCTCATCGCCCCTGCTGGCGGCGTGGTTTCCGGCGGTGCCTATCGCATCGGCACCATCAACTGCGTGGCCCTGGTCACTGCTGACGAAGGCGAAGTGTTCGCCGCCCAGGTTACTGGCGTCTGGCGCCTGCCTGCCGCCGCCGGCCTCGCTGCCGGCGCCGGCGTTGACCTCACTGATGGCGAGCTCGTAGCCGTCGGCTCGGGCGCGCTGTTCGGCAAGCTGGTCGGCGCTACCGTCGCCGGCGAAGCGCTCTGCCGCCTGAGTAACTGATGCCAACCTTCGGTGACCGTGTCGCGCGCCTGGATACGCGCGTGATGCGGCTCCTCAAGGACGGTTGCGCCGAGTACCAGCCGCCGGGTGGCTTGCCACCCGTGCGGGGCGTCGAGGTGATGGTCGACGAGAACCTGATGCAGAACGGGCCGGACGGGATACTTCCGACCGAGGCCGTGGGCATCACCTGGCGCAAGGCGCAGTTGCACGACGTGACCCGCCTCGGCGTGTTCGTGCATGCCGGGCGTCGGTTCACCGTCGAGCAGAAGATCATGGACGACGGCCACATGGCCACCGCTGCCTGTATGGAGGTCAAGCCATGAAGCCCAACCCCATCAGCCTGGGCCGCAAGGCCCTGGTGCAGCACCTGCAGTCCATAACCGCCGCCAACGGCTACAGCACCAACGCCGGCCACAACGTGAAAACGGGGTGGGTGAACGAGGTGCTGGAAACCGAGAAGGAAAACCTGCCGCTGATTTGCATCCAGAAGGGCAAGGACCTGACCCCCAAGCCAGGCCCTGACGGCTTGATCAAGTACAGCGGCTTCTCGGTGGTCGGTGTTATCTCGGCCCCTCTCACCGATTACGAAGACGCCATCGACGACCTGGAGCGCGACATGCTGCTTGCACTGTCGCCCACCAGCGGTGCCCGTCAGCGCTGGATGCCAGTCGGCATC
The DNA here is from genome assembly GCF_015712105.2 of Pseudomonas chaetocerotis. NCBI lineage: Bacteria > Pseudomonadati > Pseudomonadota > Gammaproteobacteria > Pseudomonadales > Pseudomonadaceae > Pseudomonas > Pseudomonas chaetocerotis. The sequence continues at coordinate 7,373 of NZ_JACFYX020000009.1, read as the reverse complement.
ACCGGCATCACCGTAGGCGCACCTGAGCAGTACCCGCCCGGGCAAGGCGAGCCGACCGCCCGCGTGCTCATCCCCGTGCATCTGCACACCATCATCGAAAGGTAACCCAATGACCCAGAAAGAGACTGCCGTGCAGGCAGGGGATGCGGCCGCCCAGAAAAAGGCCCCGGAGCTGTTCGAGGTCACCCTCGCCAAGCCCCACACCCACGCCGGCAAAGAGCTGAAGCCGGGCGACAAGATCAAGGTGACGGCGCGTCAGCGCGAGTGGCTGCAAGGCCTGGAAGTCGTCGCCAAAGCCGAGGAGAAATGATCGATGACCATCAAGAAAGAAACCGTGGTGATCGGCGGTCACCTCAAGGCGCGGGAGCAAGGCAGTGGTCTGCCGTTCCAGAAGGTCGGCCTGGTATCGACCATCCAGCACGCCACCGAGACCAACTCTCTGACGCTGAACGACACCACCACCCCGCAGGGTGGCGAGTACGACTCGCTCGACCGTGTGACCGGTGTGACGCTCAACATCAACTTCCGCGAGATCTTCAGCTGGGTCTTCGCTGCCCTGGTGTGGGGTGATGTCACCAACGTAGCCGCCGCCACCCACACGGGCGAGATCAAGCGCGCTGGCGTCGATGGCACCATCGCGCTCGACCACATGCCGCTGACCATCTCCGGCGTGAGCAACGAGGCCGGCGATACCGACTTCGACGAAGATGACGACTGGATCATGACTGGCTCTGGCATCCAGGTGGTTGCCGGCGGCGCGCTGGAGGCAGCCATCGAGGCGGCCGGCACCACGCCGTACAACGTCAGCGTCGACTACAGCTCGGCCGAGGTCGACGTGATCGAGGCACTGACCAACAGCGGCAAGACCTTCGAATTCCTGTTCGAGGGTGAGAACGCCGCCGGCACCCAGAAGCGCGTCGAGGCCCGCTTCTTCATGTGCCGCCTGAACCTGGCCACCACCATGGACTGGATCAACACCGAGGACTTCGGCGCGTTCGAGGCCACGGCCAAGGTGCTGCGCGACGATAGCCGCGTGGGCGCTGGCACCTCGAAGTACTTCCGCATCAAGAAGGAGAAGGCTGCGGCCTGATCCGGCTCGGCCAGGGATGGCCACCACTTTTACAGAGGTAAGGCTATGCAACCCTCATCGCCGGTCGTCACCTTGAGGATGGGCGCCACCCTTGGCGGGATCAGCCTTGATCTTTCGGTAGGCATTTCGCGCGAAGCTTTTGAAAGCGCACTTGCAGGCGCATCAGTTGGGTCGTTGCCTTCAGGTATTCAATCAGAATCTCTGGATCTACACCTTCCGGCTCTTTGTTCCCAAATGCCTGAGCTGCTTGCGCAAGGGCTTTTAACCCAGCATCGAAATCTGGCCGCTGAGTCATTGCGGTTGCTCCAGCTTGAAGTTGACGAGCGCAACAGCGTAGCCGCGGCAGGCGAGGCGCAATAGCTGGGGTTTCGTACAGGGGCCGCTCCGGGTTTCGATGATCGCGCTGATCGGCTACATTCCCTGCCATAACCATGGGGAGGGAAATGGATGACAAGCCCAACAGTTGACCCAGCGAAAAGACCAGGCTCAGTGCACTGGCTCATCGTTGTTCCGATCTTAGCAATAGTGTTTATCGGAGCGTTTGTATTTAAGCGAACTGTCGACGTCGAAACTCACATTGCACCGATAATGGATGGAGCGATACCAGATCGCATAGGTTGTGATATCGGGTGTGATTTCTTAAATAACTTTCATGGGTGGCAACCCTATCTAGTGCGAGTCGCCGAGGTCGCTAGGCGAGACTTCAGCTGCAAGAGGGTCGAGTACGTGAATATCTCAGAGCAGGATTCCCTGGTCGAAAGTCCGAGGTTCTTCGTTTTATGCGCCGGTGCAAACGGTGAGGCGCATAGGATTCGATTGTCGAAGAGCACCGTCGATTTCGAGTACTCAAAGCTGAATCACTGACAAGTCAACTTTTCAAAACCCGCTTCGGCGGGTTTTTTATTGCCCGGAGAAAATATGAGCGATGCTTCTGGTAAGGCTGTAGTAACCGTTGGTAAGGGCGATGCTGCTGTTGATGTGGTGGTGTCGGAACTGACAGTTGCCCAAATGCGCCAGGTCATCCTGAACAACCCTTGGCCTGGAGAGGAGGCTGCTCCCGAAGACCTGGTGCATTACCAGTTGGACAACTACCTGTTCGACGACTGCCGCCTGTGCGATCTATCAGTGATGGCCTGCCTCAACAAAGAGACGCTGGATCGCCTGACGGGCAGCGACTTGCGCAAAATCCTGGCGAAAGCGAAGGAGCTGAACCCTGATTTTTTCGCCGCAATGGGTCGCATGGCGGCGGTCCGAAAGAGTTCCTGAAAGACCTTGAAGGCTGCATCGCCGCCCTGTGCCGGCTTGGCCACCCCAACGTGCTCAATTACCCATGGCGCCTGTTCAAGCGCTGCCTTAAGGAGTAGCCATGTCTGAAGTCGAACTGCGGCTGACGGCTGACACAGCTGATGCCACCAACGCCATTGGCGGGTTCCGCAAGGAGTATCAGACCCTCGTAAAGGCTATCCAGGCACCACTGCGCCAGATTGACGCCCTGCAGAAGACCACCGAGAACGCCAAGGCAGCCACCTCGGCATACTTCGATGCGAAGCGCCGGGTGGATGAACTGAAACGCGCGATCGAGCAGGCCGGCCAGCCGGTACGCGAGCTTGATCGTGCGTATGCACAGGCACAGCGCACGCTGTCGCGCGCCACCCTTGAGTTCGACCGGCAAAAAAACAAGGTGCGAGAGCAGCGTGCCGAACTCAAGGCCGCAGGCGTTGATGTACGAAACTTGGCTGCAGAGCAGCAGCGACTGCAAGCTTCGCTCGTCGGTGCGATGGGTAAGGGCCAGGCAGATGCATCGATCCAGCGAGCGCTCGACACCTTCGGTATTACCCGTTTGCGCGCGTTGCGGGAACAACTGGTCACGCTACGCAGTGATTACCAGCGCCTGGGGCAGTCCGGCCAGATGGCGGCCACTGAACGCATCGCCGCCGAGATCAGGTACCAGGCTGCGCTGAACCGCACTCAGCAGCAGATCCGTGAGCTGACCTCGGCTGATGGTGGGGCTGACGCTGGCGGCGGTATTGCGGCGATTACCGCGCGCATCGCGGCTATCACTGCGGCAGCCTACACGCTGCAGCGAGTTGCTGGTTTCTACTTCAATGCCGCCGACGCGGTTGGCGAGCTTGAAGATCGCATGCGTAATGCGTTGCCGGTGCAAGAACAGTACGAGCGCGCCCAGGCTCGCCTGGAGGACATCTCGCGACGGGTTCGTATTCCAATCGAACAAGTCAGTGAGCTGTTCATTCGGTCCGTTGGGCCGCTGGGCGAACTCGGGTTTTCTGCCGCGCAGACTACTGATCTGGTTGGTGCGCTGTCGGCAGGCCTGGTGGCAAACAGCGTGAAAGGCGATCAGGCGGCAGCGGTTATCGACCAATTCACCAAGGGGCTGCAGACTGGTGTCATTCGTGGTGACGCATTTAATGCGGTTCTGCAGAACTCACCAGCGCTCATCGATGCGCTGCAGAAGGGGCTTGGTGTTACTCGGGCTGAGCTGATCCGCATGGCGAATGCCGGCGAGCTGACTACAGATAAGGTGGTTACTGCCTTTGCGGCGCAAGCTGACGCCCTGCTTGGTTTGACTGATGCAATGCGAAGCACTACCAAGGATGGCGTCAATACCTTCACTCAATCCGTAGACAAGCTTATTGGCGCCATCGACAAAATCACGGGCGCCTCTGCTGCTGCTGTTAAACAACTGGACAAAGTGTCTGATGCCATCAGTGACCTGGCTGACGGCAAGAAACAGCGCGCCCTGGAGTTGCTCGGCAACGCGCTGATCACTGGCGGAAAAGGACTTGGCACAGTGTTGCCTGGCGCGGAAGCGTTCACGAGAGTTGTGGACGGTTACCGCAGGATGAGCGATGACTCCGCAAATGCACTGGAGGACCTGACCGAAGCCGAGGCCCTGGCTCGAACCGATGCCGAACTCATAGAAGAACAGCGCCTGGCGGACTTTCGATCGTATGCCGGTGAGTTTGGTAAGGAACAGGAGCGCCTCACCAACGCATTCAAAACAGCCGTCGACGACCAGGTCGCAGCGCAGAATCGAGCCAACTCCAAGCTGAAGAGGGCTCAGGATGCGCAGCTTGAAACTTCGAAGCGCTACCGATCAGCTCTTGAGAAACTCGGCGCCGGGTCTGTAGGGGAGGCCAGCTACGGAAATGCATCTTCGTTGCGCGCTGCTGCCAATCAAGCGCTGCGCGCTGGCGATGCGGAGAAGGCCAAGAAGCTCGCTCAGCAGTCGCTTGAAATGCTGATGAAGTTGGCCGAGGCCGGCGAGAGCCCTTACGGCTTCGAGGGGTTCATCAAGGGCCTTGAGGGAATCGAGCAAGCCGCCGACAAGGCGATCCTTGCCAGCGCCGAGGCAGCAAGAAAGGCCGAGATCGAAAAGGTTCGCGAGCTCAAGAAAGAGTTTGAAGACCTGAAGAACTTCAAGCTGACGCCGAGCATCGACGATGAAGCGCTGGCCAAAGAAACGGAGAAGATGAAGCGCTGGGCTGCGATGATCGGTGAGTCCTTCGTCATCCGCCCGCGCACCTCAGCCGCGGCTGATTCTGGCGCTGGTGAATGGCACGCGCCGATGCTGACGCCTGGTACTGGTGCCGGCTCCACCGCCGCCCCAGTGAGCGCCCCGGTGAAACCAAGCGGCATTGTCCAGGACGCTTCAACAGAGGCGACGCTTCCGCCCGTGAGCGTTCCGGTAAAGCCCGCTGGCATTCGCCAGGACGGCGCCAACAGTTGGACAAATCTCCCTGCCGTAGAGGTGGACATAGCCCCAAAAGGTATTCGCCAGGATGGCCAGAACAGCTTCACGAACCTGCCGGTTGATGCGGATATCGTTGTAAAAAGCGTTGCCGCACCAGAAGGTGAGCTGCCTGTAGTACCGGCGCTGCTGCGGCCTGTTGGTCCTGCGCCTGACGTGCCGCCTGTGCCTGTCGAGAGCGCGATTGATGAGGTGTCAAAGGCGGGGGTTCTGCAGGAGTTCGGCGCCTTCATCGAGCAGCTTCGTAAATCCTCTGTTGTGCCGATTTCACTTTCGATGGGTCCGGCTCCTGCTGCTGGCGCCGTTCCCGGCTTCGCCGGCGGCGGCTACACCGGCTCGGGCGGTCGCCTGGAGCCGGCCGGGGTGGTGCATCGCGGCGAGGTGGTCTGGTCGCAACTGGACGTCGCCCGCGCCGGCGGCGTTGCCGTAGTCGAGGCCATGCGCCGTGGTCTGCGCGGGTACGACATGGGCGGCATCGTCGCTCCTCGTGCGCTACCCGCGATACCGCAACTGGCCCCGTCGCTGCAGGAGCAACTCGCCGGCCCCATGTTCCCCGACCTGGGGCGAGTGGTGTTCGAGGCAGGTGGCCGGGAGGCTGTTGTATATGCCTCGCCACAAGAGACGCTAAACCTGCGGCGTTTGGCTATGAAATTCGCTGGCACGAGCCGCCCCTGAGTGGGCATTATCAAGGTTCAGCAAAACTAAGGAGCTGGTTATGAGCGAGCAGGAAAGGCAGTACAACGATGCGCCTGATGACGGTATGGACTGGATGCTTCAGAACCTTATCAAGGTGGCCGAGGCCGGTGCTGGACTGCCGGTCACTCTGACTACAACTGGTGGCACTGTCGCTGGACATCTCATCAGCGGTAAAGAGTACATCGAGTTGGTTGAGCAAGACTTGAGCAATGCTGTGCCAGTTGGCGGCTCAACAGAAATCATCGAATCGATTGTCGAGTGGGTTCAAAAGTTGTCGCCCGTCTTCAGCTCTTACGATGAAGGGGGCGCATACTTTATTCACCTGAAGGAGGCGCGCCTAGATGTTGCTGGTCGACTCGTAAGCACTGGTCGCCCTTGGCGCGGCAACTTATCGCATGTGACTGGTTTCATCATTGGCACATTCAATTGACCCCGTATCAGTGTAAAAAAGAGCCCGCCTAGAGCGGGCTCTGTCATTTCTGGAGCCCTTGAATGTCTCTACCACGGATCATGCTCGGCGGTGTTGAGCTTGTGCTGCACTCGGGCGCGCCAGTCGAAACGCTGGAGCCGCTCGCCGCGGGTAGCGCAATGCTGCGTATGAGCGACGGCGCGGGGGTGATTCAGACCCACTTCGAAAAGATGCAGGGCAGCATCAGCGGTCAAGGCTGGATGCCGCCCGGATTGTCAGGCTTGAGCTACAGCCTGCCGCTGGAGTTGCGCACCACCAAGGTTGAGTCCATCAGCGGCAACGCTTTGGTGTACACGCTGACCAGCACCCCACGGCCGGACTTCGCGCCGTGGGGGCTGGCCCTGGTTGGTCGCGACTGGGTGCGCACTGCCTGCGCCGTCGACGATGGCGTTGCCACTCTTACGGCGGTAGCTGGAGCCACTGCCTACCGCGTCTGCTGGATGCCCATTTTCTCGGTGCGCGCCACGCGCCCCAGCGAGAACCAGGACTCTAGCGGCAACGTGCATAGCTGGTCCCTGAACTGGGAAGAGGTCTAACCCATGCTGATCGGAGCTCAGCCGCTGGCCAGCGGCCCGCTTGCTGTCGCCCTGGGTTCGACCTACGAACCGGTATACGTGGTGCGCGGCCAGGCGTTCAATTGGCGTGTGCGCCTGCTGGTGGATGGGGTGGACCTCACCAGCCAGGTTACCGGCATGATCGATGTCGACCTCGAGGAAGGCGCCGCCGGCGTCGGCGGCTTTGTGCTGTACCTGCCGCCAGGCCCGGTAGTTCCGGACGACTGGAAGGGCAAACCGGTCCTGATCGATTTCATCAGCCGTGACCGTTACGGCGTGATCACAGAACAGCGGCTGTTCACCGGCAAGATCGAAATGCCTGAGTGGGATCCAACGTGGCGGCTGCTGGCGTGCGATTGCAGCGACCAGCTGCAGCAGCGCGTTGAGGGCATGCCAATCGAGGCCATCGACGCGCTGACCGGCGGCCATTGGTCTGCCGATCTGTTCGAGCCGGTAACAGGGCGCAGCCGCTGGGATTACGCGCAAGAACGCATGGAGAGCCGGGCGGCCAGCCTGGATTGCTCACCCACCGGCACTGTGCGCGTGACCAACTGGGCGGCTGCTGCCGTGCCGCACTTCGTGTTCGGCCCCGGCACGACGCTGTTCGAGAGTGTGCAGATTGACCTGCAACCGCTCGGCGCGGCCACCAACCGCCTCGAGATCGATGCCGGTTACCGGTTCCCCCGGCTGTGGCAGCACATCCAGGGCTTCGGCTGGACGCACCCGGAAGCCAGCAGCGTTGGCATTCCTGGCTTCTGCCAATGGCGGGTATGGACCAGCGACTTGCCCACCACT
>NZ_JACFYX020000008.1:0-296242 GCF_015712105.2 Pseudomonas chaetocerotis | reverse complement strand
ATGAGGCAGAGCGCGCCGGCGCGCAGGCCGCGCAGCCAGGTCCAGCCCCAGGTACTTGCCCGCATCTGCCGGTCGTCACGGATGGCATCCCATTCCGGCGACGGCCACCAGCTGTGCTTGAGCGTTGACTCGGTCGCAGGCTTCTGCGGCGCTGCGAATAGCAACCCGCGCAAGGGAACGCCTCGCGCGAAACTCGGCAACAAGGGCGCCAGAGCGTCGCGCCATTTGCCGATAGCGTTCGACTCAAGGTCTCGCGACAGTCGCAGCAGGAAATCGTTGGTCCGTGTCTGCTTCATCTGCTCCAGGCCCCTTTCGCGCAGCGGTATCACCAACTGACGCAAGGCGCTTTCAATGCCCGGAGCAGTGACGGCCGTCGGCAACAAGCAGCCCACCGACTGACGTGAACGGCCATCCTGCGACCATCGGCTGCACTGCACCTGCCAGAAGTACAGGGGTGCCTTCCAGCGCAATTGGCGAGCCATGGATTGGAGACGCCGAACGCCGCCCCCCAGCAGTTCCACATTGTCGGCTTGCTCGGGAGTCAACGCCCAGACGATGCCATCCAACGGGCGCCGCCAGGACAACTGGCGGAGGCTTTCCGGCCATTCGCTTTCCCAGTCGCCGTTCAGGCTGCCGCCCCACAGCAGCAGCGTACCCTGGCCTTCACGCCATTTGGCCGCGGCCAGCCCTGGCGCGACAGCCTCGATCTCGTCCGCCTCGCCTACCACCAGCAATACACGAACGTGCCAGCGCCAAAAGAGTCCCAAGCCATTGCGCAACTGCTCGCGTACTTCGCCTGACAGGGTTTGGCCTGTTGCCAGGCTACCAACCTTATCCTTGCCAGAATTCGGCGAATGCTGGCGTACTCGCTTACTGATCCCCATCTGCGTCAGCGACCAAACGGCCACTGAGACAGAGAACAGCAGCCCCCACAGGGCAAACGCCCTGATTGCGAAGGGCTGAAGCGTTGCACGATCAACAAGGCGATGCGGTTCGGCAAACCACCAGACACCGGCGGCCAGCAACACCAGCACGGCCAATACCAAGCCCAGCAGCAATACACTGCGCCAGACCGACAGAGATTTGACTTCAGGCAGATTCATATGAGGCCCCCACTACACCAAGGATCAACGAACGGGAGGACGACTTCGCCAGCCAACCGCAGGGACTGCCCTGATGCTGGACATGCAAGGCAGCCAGGGTCTGAACAACCATGGCTTCCAGATCACCCAGGTCGCCCCAATAGACGTCCTGTAGGTGAGCGGAAAGACGCCAGTCCAGCTCAGACAATTCAGGAATATCGCGTTGCGAGAACGACACGCACATCTCAGGAGGCGCATCCAGGTAACGTTGACTGCACGCCTGCTGAGCAACGTCGACCAACGCATCGGTGCCCACGTCGTAGCACTCGCCCCGGCCCAACCTGACGCCCTGGTCGGGGCGGCCCAGCACCCATAGCACCGCTGCCTCGCCTGCGGGGAGTGCAGAGTCTTTCCCGGCAGGCAGCGAGCGGCACCCCGCGCAGAGGATCCACGCATGCTCCGGAGCATCCTGCAAACGCTCGATCACGGCCTCCAGCGTCTCCTGAGCGAGCCAAGCCTGAGCCTGGGCAGGCAGGCGCAAATCGGGACAGTATTCGCTGATGCCCGCGACGAAGGTCGCCCACGCCGAAATGGAGCCCAGCCAGTAGCAGGCCAACGGCGCCTCGCTCAGAGTCGCGGGCAATTGTTCACGCCATTGCATGGCCAGCAAGTGTGCCAACTGGGCTTCTCGTTCAGTACTGTCCGAGCCAAAGATCGAAAGCAACCGCAGGGCATTGCCCTCGCCTTCCTTGACCGGCACCGGCGGGCGTTGCTGGCGGGCTAGCACTTGCTGCCAATGTGCCGCCGTACTTCCCGCTGCGCCCAGCAGCAGGCACTGCCGCAAACCTGCCTGCTGGCGATACCGCATCCACCAGGCACGCTTCACCTCGGCGACCTCCAGCTCATACACCTGTGCGTTGTGCCGATTCACGCGGTAGTACAGAGTCCGCAGCAGCAGTACCGACAGCCACATCAGCAATGCCGCAGCGGCGAGCAGCGCAGTGCCCTCTGGCGCCATGAACGGGCGCAGAAACACGCCCGCGGCGCCCAACAGAGCAAGCAACGTGGTGCCAGCAGCCAGCCAGCGCGCATAAGACGGCGGCCGTACCTCGGGATAAGGGGCAAACCGTGGTGGCACGTTCATAGCTCGACCGAGGAATCAGGTAGCGAACTGACCAGTGTGCAACCGCAGGCGCAGCGGTGCCCATCCAGGGCAACCGGCCGGTCGTCGGCCTGCATCAGGCTGCTACCTTCGTCGATGCGGGTCATCCCGTGTTTATTGCAATGTACGGCGTCGCCCTCGCAAGCCATCGGCAGGCCGTCGCACTCGTAGTGTCCCTCCAGCACCACGCCGCCGAACGGACGCAGGGTGTCGCCCTTACGCACGATATTTTTCATCACCAGCTCCTGAGGCACGCTAGGGCATCAATGCACTGAGGCAATGGCATCGCGGGGTTGGAAACGCGGCGTAATACAGAAGCGGAAATTGGCGATCTGATGAGACATGACTGTCCGCTCTTGATCTGCTCATAGCGCGGCATGTCATGGAGCAGATGGGCGGTATCCACGATCAAGCCCACCAGCAAGCGGACCAGGTTGCCCACTGCACACGCCACCGTCAGGTAGCCCCCGAGAAAACACTGATAGATGCTCGAACGGGCGCCATTCGCTGGAGTTCTCAGGTACTGATAGTCACGCCAGGTGCCCTCGTAGCACTCACCGGTAGCTTTCCTGTCGGGATGCTCGGCCCACTCATGCAGGCTGCCGCAGCCACTGAGGCTCGATGCCAATCCCCTGAGTTTCAATAAGGTGCTGCATCGTCGACAGAGCACCGAGCGAAGCCTGATCAAGACCGGCCCTCCTTCGCAGAGGCCATGGTCCCTTCATCGGGTAGCCGGGCAATGTAGGTGCCGAACACAACGTCCCAAAGCGGCGAAGACACCCCGAAGTTCTTCTCGATCCCTCTGTGGTGATGCAAATCGTGACTCGCCACCAGCAGAGGGATGAAGCGGTAGCACCAGTGGCTGGGGCGGTGCATCACATAGTGCAGCGAGATGTACAGGAAGTACCCGACTACCAGGCCGGCATAGGCGGACGTCAACTGAGCGGCCCAGGCCAGCACCAGGAGAGCCGCATATACCGCGCTGGTTTTCCAACTGGAAATGCCGATGTACGCCAGCTCATCCAAATGGTGTGTCCAGTGCTCGCGGCGATACCAGGTGTGAAACAGGAAGCGGTGCGTCAGGTACTCGATCAGAGACCAGAGCAACAGCCCGCAGACGGCCTGGACCCAGTGGAAAGGCCCCAGATAAAGGGCAGCCAGAACGAACAGTGGAGCCGTGAAAAAGTCGAGAAAGTAAGCCAGCGAGGACATCTTCCATTGATTGGATACAGCCATGTGCAATCTTCCGTGGTTATGGCCACTCACTCGGAGTAGGCAAAGCAGAAAATCAGAGCCCACATCGAGGCTCGTGCGTCAAAAGGGTCATTGGGTGGTCAGCGCCAAAGGTTCCAGTCATGGGGGGACGATCAGCGCTGCTGACATCGGCTTGGCGTAACGACCCGAGTTGGGAGGGGGCGCCTGATAGCAGGGCCATCGGTAGTTCATTTCCGGCATGAGGTGGGCTCCGGCATTTCCAGCGGCAATTTGATCGGGTAGTCCGGGTTGTCGTAGGTCAGGCAGGAAGTGGTGACCTTGAGTTGGTCACAAGGCAGAAAATGCACGGTGATGCCGCAGGTGTCCTGGCCGCTGTAGTCCGGAACCGGAACGACCTGGCTGTGTTGGCGTTTTTGGGCGTTAACCTTTTCAAGCCATGCGTCGTACTTAACTTCATCTGCAAACCCAGGAAACTCCTTAGCCAACTCACTCACACCGCTTGCTCCGGTCTCCCACTCGACCCGTACCGTCATCCCCGGCTTCCATTGTGCGGGCACACCAAAGCAGCAGGCACCTCCGCCGCCCTGATAAGGACCGATGATGTCCACGGCATTCCGGCCATTCACACTGAAGCGGTTGATGGCCCAGTGGGTGTGGTTGATGGCATCGATGCTGCCGCTGCTGGCCTGGACCGGGGTTGGCGCCGTGGCGCAGCCAGCGGCAACCAGGGCAGTGGCGAACATGACGGCATGGCGAACAGTCCTCACGATGGTGCGCTGCCGATGGACGAGGGACTTCACTTCGGGCATGAGGTGGGCTCCGGCATCTTCAGCGGTAACTTGATCGGGTAGTTCGGGTTGTCGTAGGTCAGGCAGGAGGTGGTGACCTTGAGTTGGTCACAAGGCAGAAAATGCACGGTGATGCCGCAGGCGTCCTCGCCGGTGTAGTCGGGGACCGGGACGACCTGGCTGTGTTGGCGCTTTTGGGCGTTAACTTTTTCAGCCCATGCTAAGTACCTAGCTCGATCCGCAAAACCAGGGAAGTCCTTGGTTCCACCCACTCCGGTTTCCCAATCCACCCGCACCGTCATTCCCGGCTTCCATTGCGCCGGCACGGCAAAGCAGCAGGCACCTCCGCCGCCCTGATAAGGACCGATGATGTCCACGGCATTTCGGCCATTCACACTGAAGCGGTTGATAGCCCAGTGGGTGTGGTTGATGGCGTCGATGCTGCCGCTGCGGGCCTGGACCGGGGTTGGCGCCGTGGCGCAGCCAGCGGCAAGCAACGCAGCGGCGAACGGCAATGCATGGCGAACAGTCCTCACGATGGCGAACTGCCGATGGACGAGGGACTTCACTTCGGGCATGAGGTGGGCTCCGGCAGGCGCAGCGGTAACTTGATCGGGTAGTTCGGGTTGTCGTAGGTCAGGCAGGAGGTGGTGACCTTGAGTTGGTCACAGGGCAGAAAATGCACGGTGATGCCACAGGTGTCCTGGCCGCTGTAGTCCGGAACCGGAGCGACTTGGCTGTGTTGACGCTTTTGTGAGCGGATCTTCTGCTTCCACTCCAGGTACTTTTCGCGATTTTCATAGCCTGGGAAATCAAAGGAGTATCCAACTCCCGTCTCCCAATCCACCCGCACCGTCATTCCCGGCTTCCATTGCGCCGGCACGGCAAAGCAGCAGGCACCCCCGCCGCCCTGATAAGGACCGATGATGTCCACGGCATTTCGGCCATTCACACTGAAGCGGTTGATGGCCCAGTGGGTGTGGTTGATGGCATCGATGCTGCCGCTGCGGGCCTGGACCGGGGTTGGCGCCGTGGCGCAGCCAGCGGCAAGCAACGCAGCGGCGAACGGCAATGCATGGCGAACAGTCCTCATGATGGTGCGCTGCCGATGGACGAGGGGTTTCACTTCGGGCATGAGGTGGGCTCCGGTATCTTCAACGGCAATTTGATCGGGTAGTTCGGGTTGTCGTAGGTCAGGCAGGAGGTGGTGACCTTGAGTTGGTCGCAGGGCAGAAAATGCACGGTGATGCCGCAGGCGTCCTCGCCGGTGTAGTCCGGAACAGGAACGACCTGGCTGTGTTGGCGTGTCTGCGCAACTACCTTCCTTTCCCAGGCTAAATATTTGGCCTCGTCGGCAAACCCTGGAAATCCGTCGGTATATGCGGAGCCGGTCTCCCACTCGACCCGCACCGTCATCCCCGGCGTCCATTGCGCCGGCACGGAAAAGCAGCAGGCACCTCCGCCGCCCTGATAAGGACCGATGATGTCCACGGCATTCCGGCCATTCACACTGAAGCGGTTGATGGCCCAGTGGGTGTGGTTGATGGCATCGATGCTGCCGCTGCGGGCCTGGACCGGGGTTGGCGCCGTGGCGCAGCCAGCGGCAACCAGGGCAGTGGCGAACATGACGGCATGGCGAACAGTCCTCATGATGGTGCGCTGCCGATGGACGAGGGACTTCACTTCGGGCATGAGGTGGGCTCCGGCAGGCGCAGCGGTAACTTGATCGGGTAGTTCGGGTTGTCGTAGGTCAGGCAGGAGGTGGTGACCTTGAGCTGGTCACAGGGCAGAAAATGCACGGTGATGCCACAGGTGTCCTGGCCGCTGTAGTCCGGAACCGGAGCGACTTGGCTGTGTTGGCGCTTTTGAGCGTCAATCTTTTCAAGCCATGCATCGTACTTAGCTCGGTCAGCAAAGCCTGGAAAGTCCCAAGCCTCACCTACGCCCGTCTCCCAATCCACCCGCACCGTCATTCCCGGCGTCCATTGCGCCGGCACGGAAAAGCAGCAGGCACCTCCGCCGCCCTGATAAGGACCGATGATGTCCACGGCATTTCGGCCATTCACACTGAAGCGGTTGATGGCCCAGTGGGTGTGGTTGATGGCATCGATGCTGCCGCTGCTGGCCTGGACCGGGGTTGGCGCCGTGGCGCAGCCAGCGGCAACCAGGGCAGTGGCGAACATGACGGCATGGCGAACAGTCCTCACGATGGTGCGCTGCCGATGGACGAGGGACTTCACTTCGGGCATGAGGTGGGCTCCGGCATCTTCAGCGGTAACTTGATCGGGTAGTTCGGGTTGTCGTAGGTAAGGCAGGAGGTGGTGACCTTGAGCTGGTCACAAGGCAGAAAATGCACGGTGATGCCGCAGGCGTCCTGGCCGCTGTAGTCCGGAACCGGAACGACCTGGCTGTGTTGGCGTTTTTGGGCGTTAACTTTCTTGGCCCACGCCACATACTTCGGCCAGTCTGCGTATCCAGGAAATTCATCGGCAAGCTCGCTGACGCCGCTCGCTCCCGTCTCCCAATCCACCCGCACCGTCATTCCCGGCGTCCATTGCGCCGGCACGGAAAAGCAGCAGGCACCCCCGCCGCCCTGATGAGGACCGATGATGTCCACGGCATTTCGGCCATTCACACTGAAGCGGTTGATGGCCCAGTGGGTGTGGTTGATGGCATCGATGCTGCCGCTGCGGGCCTGGACCGGGGTTGGCGCCGTGGCGCAGCCAGCGGCAACCAGGGCAGCGGCGAACATGACGGCATGGCGAAGTGCAGGCATGGCACGCGCTCCTGGCAGGTAAAGGACGTGTTCAAATCTCGGCATCGACCTGCTCCTTGGCCTGACTGAGGAAAGCCTCCCAGCGTGCATCGATGGCCTGCTGCGCCTGTTGCAGGCGCAAGGCAGTGATGGCCGTGCGCTGCTGGGCCACCAACTCGCCCACATGGGTGGTGGGCGCCTGCAGTTCGGCAGCGTTGGCCAGCATCGGCAGCGGCAGCCCATTGCGCAGGTCGATGATGTTGAACCGCGACAGCGCACCGGCCATGGCCAGTTTGCCGGCCCAGCCCTTCTGCTTCTTGATCAGCACCACACCGCCAACGATCATGGCCGCGCCCACAATGCCGCCGGCCACGCTGAGCAACGACAGTTCCTTGTTGCTCTCGCTGCCGAAGTACACCATGCGTTCGCGGAAGTAGCTGTTCCAGGGCTCGCGGGTGCCCTTGAGGGCCCAATGCAGGAACCAGGCACGCGAATCGTGCACCTGGTCGTCGAACAGCGCGCGCACCAGACCGCTGGGCTGCTCGGCGTTGAGGCTTTCATCCACCTCGCCACGCTCGGTTTCGCTGAGGAAGTTCTGCTTACCCGCGGGTGGCGGAAACAGAATGCGCACGCGCTGCTGGCCCAGCTGCTTCATGTGCAGGTATTCCACCCGCTCGTCGTCACCGTTGAGCAGGTAGATGGCCTGCATCGGGATGCTGTGCAGCACCCACTCCGAAACGCTGGAGGGCTCGCGCCGGGTATTGCGGTAGTCCTGGCCAAACTCTTGGGCAGCCTCGCGCAACTGGGTCTGGTCCATCTCCGGGTCGAAGTCACGGACGCCCGGCTCCAGCGGCTCGGGTTCTTCGTTGGGCGTGGTCCGCGCTTCGGCCTCGGCCTGCCTGCGCCGCTCTTCTACCCCCTGCTGCTCCTTGTCACGCCTGGCCTGGGAGGCTTCGCGGTTGGCCTTGATGCCGTCGCCATCCGGCGCCTTCTGGTAGAAGGTGCAATGCTTCAGGGTATCGAAGGCATAGCGATCGATGCGCCAGGCGGTGATCCAGCCCATCTGGTCGCGGATCACGTCTTCGACCGGGAATTTACCGAGAACAGGCGTGTAGCGATGCACCTGATCGGCGGGCAGTGGTTGCGGGGCGTTAGGCAGGCCGAGGGTGAGTTCGCGCCAGGCGTTGAAGCGGGTGATGAGCTCTGGAGAGGAGTCAAATTCTCGTATTGACTCTGGCTCCATGAACCTCCATCGCTCATGTTGTAGATGCGTGGGTAAGGCTGTAGGTGGAACTTTGAATGGCGCCCCATTTGCAAATGCATCAGAGAACATGTCGTTCAGAGCAATCTGCGAAAGCAACATGCGATCATCTTTGCTGATTGCCTTCCCCTGTACACCCGGCGTATAGCCGCCACCCTGGTCGGAGTGCATCCCCGGATGTACTACCTCAATGCTATTGCGCGGGTACCGGCCATCACTGCGGCGAATGGAGTCCAGCGGGAAGCACAGGCGCTGCTCATGGGCGGCGACGATATGCAGGCAGCGCTTGATCAGCGCCGGGTGGGTGTCTTCGCTGCTCAGTTCCATGGTGCCACTGGCCCAACTCATATGGCCGTCGGCCATGGGCGCCACGTGGGCCACACCCACCGAGGCCACGGTATCCAGCAGGCCGAGGTACTCGATGCTCACCGGCAACCTGAGGTCGCCCACCGCGAGATAAGGCTCGAGGGTCTGACCCGGTTCGGGTTGCACCAGCAACTCGCTCAGCCATTTGACGAAAGCCCGCGCTGCTGCCGCGCCACGGGAGAAGCCGTAGACATAGAGCTTCAGGCCCAGCAGCTTGGGGTGCCCCGGAGCCGGCTGCTCCAGAGCCAACCTCAGCGGGCCACCCAGCAGCTTGAGTTGACGGTCGAATTCGCGGCGACGGTTGGCGGAACCCCCGATGTCCGCAAAGGCGCCCATGGCCTGGACCGCCGCCCCCACCTGGGTGAGTTTGGTTTGCTGCAACGCGCGCTTCAGGGCATCGATGAGCATCATCAAGCCCCAGTTGATGCGCTCCTCGCCATACCTGGCCAGCGCCAACCCCGTGGTGGTGTAGTTCAGGTCGCCCACTTCGGGAAACGGCGTGCCGACTCCGGGCATGTAGTACTTGTAGTACTCGCCGGCGCCTACGCCATCTTCATCCAGCAGGCTGTCAGCCCCTTTGCTGAACGTGGTGCCGCCGGCATAGCCAGCGCCAATGGTGGCGCGGAACAAACGGGCGATATTGGTGGGGTGGGCGACCGGCGACAGGTACAGATCGTTGTTCAGGTTATTGCCGGTGCCATCGAAGAACAGGCTGATGTGCAGCGTCTTGCAGCACGGCGGTGTGACACGGTGCCCGGCCGCCCGGCACAGGCTGTCGTGGTAGGCGGTTTCCAGGTCGCGCTGGCAGGCGAGATTGAGCTCCACCATATGGGCCTGGTCCGGCAGGCGCCCCTGCACGGGGAACTGCGGCGGCAGGGAGACCTTCGCCAGGGGTTTCACTTCGGGCATGAGGCGGGCTCCGGCATTTCCAGCGGTAATTTGATCGGGTAGTCCGGGTTCTTGTAAGTGAGGCAGGAGGTGGTGACCTTGAGCTGGTCACAGGGCAGGAAGTGCACGGTGATGCCGCAGGCGTCCTGGCCGCTGTAGTCTGGAACCGGAACGACTTGGCTGTGTTGGCGCTTTTGGGCGTTACCTTTTTCTGCCCATGCAACGAATTTCGGCCAGTCGCCGTAGCCAGGAAACCCCTTGGTTCCACCTACGCCGGTCTCCCAATCCACCCGCACCGTCATCCCCGGCTTCCATTGCGACGGCACAGAGAAGCAGCAGGCGCCACCACCGCCCTGATAAGGACCGATGATGTCCACGGCATTTCGGCCATTCATACTGAAGCGGTTGATGGCCCAGTGGGTGTGGTTGATGGCATCGATGCTGCCGCTGCGGGCCTGCACAGGGGTTGGTGCCGTGGCGCAGCCGGTGGTCAGCAAGGCCAGGGCGATGGCGAAACTGGGCAGGGTTGGGGTGTGCATGACGTCCATATCCTCCAAGGGAAAAAGTTTCAGGCCTGGGCCAGGCGCTGGCGCAGCAGGGCATCACGCTGTTCATCGGTAAGCAGGTTGGCGGCACTGGCTTCGCGCATGGCGGCATAGCCGAGCTGGAAGTGCTGCTGAGCAGTGCGGCCGACCCTGACGGCGGCGTCCAGCTTGGCGATGACGCGGGTGGCATCGCTGGCGCACATCAGGGTGTCGATCTGGCGATCACTGAGCTCGATGAGTTCGAACTCGGCGGCGCTTTCTTCCTGCTCGCCAAGGCCGAGCAGGCGCTGAGGCAGGCTGTCGTGGTCCGGCCAGCTCCAGAACACCGCAGGGCGCAGCAACTGGCGGCGCTGCTCAGGTGCGAGCACATCGCGGATCAGCAGCTGCAACAGGCGTGGGTCGTAGTAACGCAGCAGGCCGACTTGCCCGCCGTTGCGGGCCTCCAGGCAGCGGCCAAGGTAGTTGGCCAGCGCATCGAAAGACCAGGTGGAGGCCAACGCCAGAACCTGTGGCTTGCCCGCCGCTTCGTTGAGCAGGCCCTGCAGCCAGGCACGCTGAATGGGGTGCTGCAGGTCAACTCGCACCAGCAGTGGCGCCAACTCCTCCGCGCTTTCCTCGGGCAGGCCGCGGAACAGCGAGCGCCAGGGCAGCGGCGGATGCACAGCCTTTATCACCGGAATCAGCGGCCGCTCGCCAGCGGCCTGGTCGATGATGAGATCGAGGTACTGCGTGGAAACCTCGGCGCAGGCCGCTTCGAGCAGGTCTATCCATTGGGTAACAAGCGAGTCGTGCATGTCAGGCCTCCCGCGGGACAAAGCCCGCCGCGATGGCCTGGGCTTTCTTCAGGCATTCCTTGCAGATGGAGGTGGGCAGCTCCGGCAGGGGGAAGTCCTGGCTGGTGGGTGAGCGCAGTCGGTGCTGGCCTTTGAGGCTGAGCTCGGTGGGGCCGTGGATTTCAACCTTGCCGTCGGGGCTCAGGCGGATGTAGGCGCCGCCACTGGCCAGGGTGATGCCCTGCTTGGCGGTGATCTGCAGGTGCCCCTGGGTGGATTGGACGGTGACGTCCTTCTGCGCGATGAGGCTCAGGGTGTCGGCGTGGGACTCCAGGTTCAGCGGGCCTTTGCCGGAGACCAGGCGCATGCCTTCTTCCTGCGCGAGCAAGGACATGGCATGGCGACTGTTGGCGTGCAGACGGTCTTCGCTGGCCAGGCTGACCTCACCGGATGATTGCAGGTACAACGCCTGGGCGCTGGCGAGCAGGATGGTCTGCGGGCTGACGGCCCCGATGCCGTTAGGCGCGCTGAGTAACAACGCAGGGGCCTTCAACTGAGTGGCGTCCTCGCGCAGGCGCCGCAGGCTTTTGTGCTCAGGCGCGAGGTTGTGGTGGGACTGGGCAGTCTCGGCCCACGCCTCCATCTGGTTGACGGCTCCCTTGAGCAGGCTTTCCGCCGCTTGCATGGCGAGCACCTGGCCGCCCGCCCGGGGCTGTTCGTCGGCGCTGATGAAGATACCCTTGCCGCTGCGGATGGCGCCCCAGCCATCGGTGCGCAGCTCGAAGCCTTCGCCGCGCTTCTGCTTCTTGGCATCCACCAGATGCCCCAGGTTGAGCTGGCTCTTGCCGGAATACTCGGTGCTGACCTTGATGTGCTCCTGCCCGCGCGTGTCGTCCAGGCGAATTTTGTTGTTGGTGGGCGTTCTCAGTACGTTGCGCTTGTGGTTGTGGATGGTGACGTGGTCAGGCTCGAGGTTGGTGTGCAGGGCGTGGGCGATGAACGGGCGGTCGGGGTCGCCCTGCTCGAAGGCCACCGCCACTTCGGTGCCGGCCAGCAAGGGCATGTGCAAACCATAGGTGTCGCCGGCATAGGGCCGCGCCAGGCGCAGCCACATGCTTTCGCGGCCGGCTGGCCAGGTATCCCGGTCGAACAGGAAGTTGACGCGGTAGCGCCCTTCGCCATCGATATGGCTGTAGGGGTCGTTGCGCTGCGGGCTGGTGATGCGCGCGGGCACGGTGCCGGCGATGCGCGGCTTGCTCGGCACTGGCGGGCGGAAGGCGATGTTGCCGTCGGGGATGGCTTCGAAGCGGACGTCGAAGCTGCGATCGCGGGCAGCCGTGCAGTGGGTGCGGACGATCAGCGCGCCTTGCCTGAACGCTGCCGGTGCGCCGCCTGTCACCTTGAGCACCCAGCCGGGGGCCAGGGCGGCGTCGCTGCTGGCGCCGCTCAGGCAGAGCTGGTCATTCAGGTAGCGTTCGTGGGCCAGTTGCGCGTAGA
Organism: Pseudomonas chaetocerotis; assembly: GCF_015712105.2. NCBI lineage: Bacteria > Pseudomonadati > Pseudomonadota > Gammaproteobacteria > Pseudomonadales > Pseudomonadaceae > Pseudomonas > Pseudomonas chaetocerotis. The sequence goes on along the minus strand of NZ_JACFYX020000008.1, from coordinate 283,910 downwards.
AGACGCCGCTTTCGGCATGGTCTTCTTCATCGCCACGGGCATGGGGATCGCCGAGGCGCTGGTAGTGCTCGTCAGCGTAGTGGTAGGCCTCGCCGTAGGTGGTGGCGGCGCCACGCGTCAGGTCGGCCTGGCCGTCAAGGTTGGCGCCGGCATCGCGCGAGTAGTAGGCGCGGGTGCTGACCACTTGCTGGATGACCTGGTGACTGGCTTGCAGGTCCCAGACGGCATCCTGGCCGGTAGCCTCCAGCCCGCTCAGGGGCCGCAGCGGCAGGCTGATATCGCGTTGGTAGTGCATGGGCGAGTCCTTGAACTCGACCACGTCGATTTTCAAGCGCGCGTCCATGCTGAAGCTGAACCAGATGCCGCGCTCCGCACAGAGCCTCTTGATGTAGGCCAGGTCCGACTCGCCGTACTGCAGCAGTTGGTCATGCTGCTTGTAGGTTCTGCCGAGGTCGATGAGGAAATCCTGCCCGCGCCAGCCATGTCGCCGCAGGATGGTTTCCACCACCTCGGGCACGCTCTGGTTCTGGTAGATGCGGTACTGGCAGGTCTTGTCCAGCAGCGACAGGCGCGGCTCCAGCCTGAGCTCGTAACGGGCTTCATCCCTGGAGGCCGAGAGACGCCGGAATCCTGTGATGACCCCGTGCAAGGTGCGCAGCGGCGCGAGCGCTGGCGGCGTGTAGCCGCGAATGGTCAGCGCTGGTGGCGCTGCGTGCAAACTGAAGCTGGCATCCTTGCCGAGCAAGGTATCGGCGGCGATGTCGAGACTCGGGCTGGTCACCTCGATGGCATAGCAAAAGGTCTCGCTGAGCGCCTCGGTGCCGGAAAACGCGAGCACGTCCAACGGGGCGTTCTGGTCAGCCACCGTGAGCCTATGCCGGCTGTGGTCGAAGAAGGGGCGTATCTCGCTGAGCATGGGTCAGACCTCCGCGCGTTCGAGAGCCAGGGGCTCTTCGCTGAATGCCAGGGCGATGCCGTCGTCCGCGCTGTAACCCAGGATGACGGCGGTGGCTTTGCGCTGGCTGGCTTGGCGCTGCAGCAGGTGCTGGCTCAGCACCGGCAGGATTTGCTGGTTGAGCAGGCTGTCGATATTGCGCGCGCCGCTGTCGGGCAGCAGGCAGGCATCGACGATGGCCTGGTTGAGGCCATCGTCGATATGGCAGGTTATGCCGTAGTGACGCTGCAGGCGCTTGGCGACCTGGCCCAGTTTGATGGCGACGATGCGGCTCAGCGCGGCGGCGTTCAGGGGGCGGTAGATCAACGTCTGGAAGCGCGCGAGCAGCGCAGGCTGGAAGTGCTCGCGCAGCACCGGCCCCATCCGTTCCTGCAGGTCGCTGTCCGTCGCCTCGGGGCGCTCTTCGAACAGCGCCTGCAATCGGTCGCTGCCCAGGTTCGAGGTCATCAGGATGACGGTGTTGCGGAAGTCGATTTCGCGCCCTTCGCCATCTCGCATGAAGCCGCGATCGAATACCTGGTAGAACAGATCGAGCACGTCGCGGTGGGCTTTCTCCACCTCATCGAGCAGCACGACGCTGTAGGGGCGCTGACGGATCGCTTCGGTCAACACGCCACCCTGGCCATAGCCGACGTAGCCCGGCGGCGAGCCCTTGAGCTGGCTGACCGTATGGGCTTCCTGGTATTCGGAAAGGTTGATGGTGACCAGGGACTTTTCACCGCCGAACAGGCAGTCGGCCAGCGCCAGGGCGGTTTCGGTCTTGCCCACGCCGCTGGTGCCCACCAGGAGAAAGACGCCCAGGGGGGCGTTCTCGGCGGTGAGGCCGGTCTTGGCGGCGCGCAGGCGTTGCGCCAGGGCACCCAGGGCGCTGTCCTGGCCGATGACCCGCTGCGCCAGTTGCTGTTCGAGCTCGAGCAGGTTGGTCTGTTCGTCCTTGAGCAGGCTGCCCAGGGGGACGCCAGTCCAGTCGGCAATGACTTCAGCAACACTGCGTGCATCGACGTCGAGCGACAGCAGAGGGTGGTCGCTTTGCAGTGTTGCCAGCCGCTCCTGCAAAGCGGCGCATGCGTCAGGTGCGTGGATGCGGGCTTCCAGCAGTTCACGGGTGAGCGCCAGTTCCCGTTGGTACTGCTGCTGTAGCCCGGCGAGGTGCTCCTGCACCTGATGCTCGCGAAGGTCGATGGCGGACAAACGCTCGATCGCCATGGCGCCGCTGAGTCTGGCGTCCTCTTCGAGGGCTTGACGCTCGAGCTGTAGCGCATGCTGCTCAGCCTTGAGCTGCACCAGCGATTGCGGTTCGCAATCCAGGCTCATGCGCACGCGAGCGCTGGCGGTATCGAGCAGGTCGACAGCCTTGTCCGGCAACTGGCGGCCGGTGAGGTAGCGGCGTGACAGCGTGACCGCAGCCTGTACGGCGGCATCCTGGATATGCACGCCATGGTGGCTGGCGTAGCGAGCCTTGAGGCCTCGCAGCATGAGGCAGGCGTTGGTGTCGTCAGGCTCGTCGACCTTGACCATCTGGAAGCGCCGCTCCAAAGCGGCGTCGCGCTCGAAGTACTGTTTGTACTCGGACCAGGTGGTGGCGGCGATGGTGCGCAGCTCACCCCGTGCCAGGGCGGGTTTGAGCAGGTTGGCGGCATCGGCACCTCCGGCCTGGTTGCCGGCGCCGATCAGGGTGTGGGCTTCGTCGATGAACAGCAGGATCGGCGTGGGCGATTGCTGGACGGCATCGATGACGTTCTTCAGGCGCTGCTCGAACTCGCCCTTTACGCCCGCCCCCGCCTGCAGCAAGCCGAGGTCGAGCGTGCGCACGCTGACCTGTTTGAGGCTGTCCGGCACGTTACCGTCGACAATCCGCAGTGCCAGCCCTTCGACAAGCGCGGTTTTACCCACGCCAGGCTCACCGACCAGGATCGGGTTGTTCTTGCGCCGACGGCCAAGAATGTCGATGACCTGGCGGATTTCGTTGTCGCGTCCAAAGACCGGGTCGATGCCGCCTGCCCAGGCCTTGGCGGTGATGTCCAGGGTGAACTTGTCGAGGATGGCGGTGTGAACATCGCTCTTGGCCGAAGACGTGCCTGGGGCAGATCGTGGGGTCTCAGCCAGAGCCGCTTCCTGCTGAAGCGCCGGGCGCTCCCTGGACTGCTCATTGAGTAGCGGCAGCAGGCGTTCGATCTGGGTGTCGGCGACGCTGAGCAACGGCCAGGCGGCATCGCAATCGAGCAGGCTCGGTGTCTCGCGCAGAGCCCCCAGCAGGTGGGCCGAGCGCAGGGTTTGGGCATCTTCGTGCAGGGAAGCGAAGAGCCAGGCGTCCTTGATCAGTTGCTGCAATTTGGCAGACAACTGCGGTTTGTCGCGCACGCTGCGCGGCAGGGTATCGAGATGGTTCAGCAATCCCTGCCACAGGCTGTCCATGTCCCATTCGTAACGACGTGCGATCAGGGTCAGATCGCCCTCGCCCTGCTCCATCAGTTTAAGCAGCCAGTGCTCGACGGTGACGAAGGGATGGGTGCGGGTCTGGCACAGCGACGCGGCGGCGCTCAGCGCCTGGGCGCAATAGGGATTGAGGCGACGTAGCAGATGAGTGGACTGGGCCATGGGGCGATCCTTGCTTGGGCGTAGGGGTATTCAGCGAGCATCGACCGGCGGTACCCCGCCGGTCGACGGGACACGATCAAGCGCTCTGACGCTCGTTCCAGGCGTCGGAGTGGATGATGTTGCCGTCCTTGAAGGTCCAGGTGATCTTCTCGTAGCGCAGCTCAACCTGTTCCAGGTGGTTGTGCTTTTCCTTGGACGGGTCTTTCACGTCGTGCATTTTCGGCGCGACTTTGACGACCTTGACGTTCTCCAGCAGGGTGTTGAAGTACTCGACTTCCTGGCCGGCGTCGTCGATGCGATACCACTTGAACTCCGCGCTCTTGAGGGTTTGGCCGGTGCTCACAGCCTTGTACAGATAGGGGCTGGAGGCATCGATTTCCTTGGTGAAGTTGAACGGCGTATGGATGCGGGCGCCGGTCAGCTTGCCGGTGTTGTTGTCGGTCGGGATGTACAGGCAGTGATCCTGTGCCACTACCTCGACGCTACCTTCGCGCTGTTGCACGTCGACCGAGCCCTTGATGTCCGCACCACCATCGTCTTTGAGCCACAGATAAACTGGAATAGCCATGTGAAGTTCCTTCTACAGATGCACATTCGCCGACGGCTGTTGCCGCGGCTGGGGTTGGCCGCCGGATACCTGAGTCGAGAGCGCGCAGGCTCCCGACTCAGGCACCAGGCGGATGTCGACCCGGCGGTTGGCTGCTCGCCCCTCCGGGGTTTCGTTACTGCTGACGGGTTGATCTGCACCGAAGCCCTGGACGGCGAAACAGCTGTCGGGAATGTCGCCCATCCGTTGCATCCAGTCGCGCACGGCAGCTGCACGGGCGCGGGACAACAACAGGTTGCGCTTGGGATCGCCAGTGGCATCGGTATGACCGGCAATCACGATCAACCAGCCCGGCTGGGCCTTGATGTCCACCAGGGCATTGATCAGCACCTTCGCCGAACCGGGCTTGAGCTCGGCGCTGCCGCTGGCGAACAACGACAGGCTGTCCAGGCGGACGGGATCAGGAATGTTCGCCAGCACCGGCTTGGGCGCCGGAACGCGGTGAGCGGCGAGCGCGGCCAGCACCGGCGGGCGAATGCGTGCGGCGCTGTACAGGCCAAGCCCCAGCGAGAGCGGTTCACCTTCACGGTAATGGCGATCCAGCGTCGCCGCATCACGACGCAGAACGGTGACGGCTTGCTCACGCAGCTGATGTTCAGGTTGCTCCAGGGTGGTTGGTTCGGGAATCGCCTGGTATCGCCGCAGATCGTCGCTCACCTGGCGCACCAGCAGGCGGTTCTGCCAGGCCGAGCTGCACAGTGCAATCACGGCAGCGAGCACGAACAGCCACAGCCCACGTACCACTGCGCGGCGAGCCGGCGTGAGACTCGTCTGCTGCGGCAACAGGCTGAGGAGCGGATCGGGAAATGGCAGCGACGCCGCACCGGGTGCTGGCGTAGAGGGTTCAAGGGCGGTCCTTTCGTGCATCCACTGCGACCACAGGTTGTCCGGTGCATTGGCCATGGCGCCGGCGGCCAAGGTCATGGCGCAGGCGACGGCTGGGCAGCGCGCGTCGCGCGAGTCATGGGAGACCAGATGCGGTAATACCGACTGGGTCAGCCAGTGCCCCAGGCTTTCGATTTGCACGCAGGTGCGCAGGCGCGCAGAGCGGCTCGGCAGGTCCGTGGCGCGCTGCTGCCACTGCGCCATCGATAGATGGCTTGTGTCTTCACGCACGGACAGGCCCTGTTGCTCCGCCTCCCAAGTGAACCAGTGACTGTCATCGCGTGAAGATGACAGGTAGCTGCACAGCAGGATCGGCAAGGCCACCCCGCTTCTGCGGATTCGGCAAACCTGATGCCGGAAGGTCTGAATCGCTCCGACGAGCTGGGCGTTGTCTCTTTGCTCGGCGGGATTGACGATGTAGAGCACCGCCAGTTGGCCAACCCAATGCGGACGATGGGCCAGCAGGTAGTCGATGATCGTGGGCAGTCGATCCAGGCTGGGAACCCGGACGTAGCCACCCTGCTCAGTGACACACAGCGCCAGTTGATCGTCCGGCACGGCACCGAACAGCGAGTGCAGGCCATCACCACAGACAGCGACCAGCGGATGGCGGTATCCGTCCGCTGGCAGCGCACTACCGGGGGCCAACAGCAGTGCGTGGCGTTGCCACGAGGCAGTTCGCCCCGCGAGCAGCCAACCTGAAGCCACCAGGGCAATCACCGTAAGCGCCCACAGGGTTTGCGCGACCCTGGAAAGCGGCAGGATCGCCAGGATCAGCACGAGGCCCAGCGCCCCGGCCCAGAGCCAAAGAGCACGTGTTCCTTTGAGCGGCGTGGCCATCGCTAGACCTGACCGGACAACAGCGAAGTGACGGTATCGCCGAGTACTCGGTGCAATACCAGCCAGAGGCCAACCAAGAGCACCGCAGCAGCCGTCAGATGTAACCAGGGAAGGCTGAGCCAACGGCGCCAACTGCCGCCACGGACGCTGACCAGTTGCGGAGTCGCTCCCGCGGTGGTGAAGGGCTCAACCTGTTCGCCGAGGGCCGCCAGCAATTGCTCACGCTCCGGTGCGCTCTCAATGCGATAGCGTCCCAGGAAGCCCAGCATCAGAACGCGCTGGTAGCAGGTCAGGACTAGCAGGTCGGGAGCAGGTTCAGCCAGGGCTTGGCGCATGTCCTCGTAGAGTTGCTCACCTGCCTGGTGACGGTTGAAGAAATGCGCCTGCAGCGGCTTGGCCGCCCATACCGCGTGCGCCTGCGTCGAGGCATGACGCAGCACGGTTTCATCGAGCAGTGCGCACTGCGCATAGCCAATCTGATTGACTGCGCGTTGACTCACGCCGGCGCCGATCAGACTGTTGCGACACTGCTCGACTTGCGCCACACAATGCTTCCACAGCTCTTCGCCATCCTTGGGTGCGGCCTTCTGTTGCAACTCCACGACCAGCAGGTAGCTGTCCTGCAGCAGGACATCGATATCCACGATTGGTGATTTTCCAGAGGCCTTGGTCATGAGCGCAGCACCGCGAAAAGATCCAGCTGGACGTCTCCGAGCGTGCCGGGGACGTAGAGGGCGCAGGTACCTGAAGCCAGCATGTCGCGTGCTTTGGGATGGCTCAGGTCAAGGGCGAAGTACAGATTGCCCAGGCGCAGCGGAATCGCTGCCGGTACGTGGCCGAGCGGCACCAGCGGTATACCGTCGAGGGCCACGTTGACGAGATGGTCGACATCGTCCGGAGCCCCTACCTTGCACAGGCGGGGGAACTGGCTCTGTACCTGAGCTGCAGGCAGGCTGGAACGCACCGACAGGTAGAAATCGACACCCTCGGCATCGCGCAGCCGACCATCGTTCAACACCACTTGCCAACGGTGTGCGTTGGGATGCTCGAGATCCAGTGCAATGACGCGGGACGGCAGGCTGGCCTCGAGCAGGTTGGAAATCAGCGTGAACAACGGTGGGAAGACCGCTTCCAACTGCTCATGCCGATAAGCCGGTATCGCGCCGATGTCGTGTTCGAGTGAGAAGGTGAGAAGGCTTCCCGCCAGCTTGATGAGCTCCAGGTACACCACCTCGGGATGCCTTGCCGGCTGGGCCAGCAGGTCAGCCAGTACTGGCTGATAACTGTTCAGTGCGTTGAGCAGCCAGAACAGCGAGACATCGGCCACCGCGAAGTCGGCCATACGCTGGTTGTTCTCGCGGCGCATACCCATCAGGCGGCTGCGTTTGGCGGCCAACTGAGTCATCAGGTTGTCCAGTTGGCTGAGCAGTTGCGGCTGGGCATCGAAGCTGAGCAGCGGCGGGACAAACTGCTGATCGAGCGTCCAGCTGCCCTGCACGTCGCGGACCACACGCGCAACCGGACAGGTCAGGTACTCGGCGTTCTCATCGCTGTCCAGGCGCAGGGACAACACGTGCTCGAGCACGGCAATGGATTGGCTCTCATCACCGAAGAGATCCTGCACCTCGCGCCAGTCTCGACGATAACGTGTCGGTTTGGAGGCTTTGCCTTCGTCGAGCAGGCAGTTGTCGCCGTTGGCATGCTCGAGTGGTAGCGACAGCAGCAGCGTGACGGTAGAAATGCCCTCCTCCGTCAGCCGGCCTAGCTCCAGTGCCGGCGGCAGGCGGTCGGATGCATCACTGTCGATCAGCGTGCCGTCCGGCATCCGCACCCGCAGACGCGTGGCCTTGAGCTTGCCAAGCCTCAGCGCGTCCAGATCGAACGCCGCAACCTGCACGCCCCATGGGTGAGCGCGTGAGAGACGTGCCAGGCATTCATTCGTCCAGGCCTCCCACCGGGCCTGCTGCTGGAATTGCTGCGGGGACAGCAAGGCCCCCGCGCCCCACAAGGGAAGGTCGATTTTCATGGATGGCTTCCGTGTGAACACTCAGGCTTTGGCCTTGGGCATCTGCGAGACCAGAGAGAGGTTCACGTCCATACCTTCCACCTGGAAGTGAGGAACGGCATAGAGCTTCACACGGAAGAAGCCTGGGTTGTCCTCGATATCCTCTACCGTGACCTTGGCATCACGCAGTGGGTGAGAAGCCTGCAGGTCATCGCTGGGGTCCGTCATTTCGGTAACCAGGCCACGAATCCAGTTGTTCAGCTCCAGCTCGAGGACTCGACGATCCTTGGTGGTGCCAATGTTTTCACGCTGGATCAGCTTCAGGTAATGGGCAATGCGCGACAGCAGGAAGATGTAGGGTAAACGCGCGTTGATGCGGCTGTTCGCCGTCGCGTCCGCGGTTTCATAGAGCGCCGGCTTCTGCGCGCTGTTGGCACTGAAGAAGCATGCATAATCCCGGTTCTTGTAGTACGACAGCGGAATGAAACCCAGGTTGGCGAACTCGAACTCTCGCGTTTCCGGGATCATCACCTCGGATGGAATCTTCACCTGGTTACCGGTGCCCAGGTCGTAGAGATGGATCGGCAGGTCGGTCACTGCACCGCCGGCTTGCGGCCCACGAATTTGCACGCACCAGCCATTGTTGATGAAGCTCTTCACCATGTTGGCAGCGAAGGCGAACGAGGCGTTGGTCCAGAGATACTTGTCGTGATCCGGCCCCTTCACACGCTCGATGTAGTTGAAACTGCGCACCGGCACGGTGTCAGGGCCATATGGCAGGCGACCCAGCACGCGCGGCATGGTCAGGCCGATGTAACGGGAGTCATCGCTGTCGCGGAAGGACTTCCACTTCAGGTATTCGGCGCGGTCAAAGTAGTTGCCGATGTCCCTGATCGCTGCGACCTCCTCCATCGACTCCTTGCCGAAGAAGGCCGGACCGACTGAGCCAATGAAGGGCATGTGTGCGGCGGCGGCAACCTTGGAGATACTGCGCAGCAGCGCGATGTCCTGCGGACCACGGCCAAATTCGTAGTTGGAGATGGCGGCGGCTATCGGCTCGCCACCGGGTGTGTCGTACTCATTGGTATAGGTATGAACGTAGAGTCCGCTCTGGGCGATTTCCGGCGCGTCCTCGAAATCCTGTACCAGGTGTTCCTTACTGATGTCGAGCAGCTCGATGCGCACGTTGCGACGAAAATCGGTCTTATCGATCAGTGACTTGACTCCACGCCAGGTCGACTCGACGCGCTGGAAGTCTTCATGGTGCATGATGGCGTCCAACTGGCGACTGATCTGCTGGTCCAGAGAGGCAATATGCTCATCCAGTAGCGTCTTATCGAGGCGCTCGACTTTCTGAGAAGACTGCTTTAGTAGATCCAGGAAAACACTGACCGCTGCCGTCACGCGCTCATCAGCTGAGGCTTCGGAAAGCGCGTCAGTGTTTTGGTAAACCTCGATATCCGACAGTTTCGATACCGGGCTGAGATTGATCTTCTCGAACAGGCCGGCATAGATGCCCTGGCCTTCGTGAGTTACAGCACTTGCGCTTCCTGTAGGCGCACCCGTTCCTTGCGCAGACGCAGACATAAGTCACTCCTTGATATTAATTAGCGGTCTTGGGGGCCAACTGGGCCAGCTCGTTGCGCAACTTGTCGCTCAGAGCGTCGTCCTTGAGGATGCGCTCCAGCTCTCGGCGGAAGGTGGCGTTGTCGAGCAGGTTGGATTTGAGGTCGCGCAGCAGATTACGCATGGCCAGCATTGCGCGTAGCTCAGGAACCTGACGAGCGACTCGCTCAGGCTCGAAGTCCTTCATGTGACGGAAGGTCAGATCGAGAGAGGCGTCAGAGCCATCTTCAACGAGCGTATTGGGCACGACCAGTTTCACGCTCGGGTGAAATTCGGCCAGTACGCTGTTGAAGTTATTTTTGTTGATATCGACTTTACTTCGCTCAGACAACGGGCGCTGCTCCCGGCCATTGCTGTAGTCACCCATGACCATCAGTTTGAGCGGTAGCTCGACCTTCTTCTGCGCGCCGCCGGTATGCAGGTCAAGTTTGATATTGACCCGTGCTTTTGGAACTTCATTCTGAAAACTGTCGGATGCCATTGTGGTCCTGCCTTACAATTCCCTTGTTGATGCAAGCACGCTCCGCTATGGGCGATAGTCGATGCGCGCAATGACCTGAACCGCTGTCCAGTGAGGTTTTGTAAGCGAGAGGCGCTCGGCGTTCTATAGGACTTTTCTTAAAAGCAGCATCGCCAGAACGAGCTGCCACGCATGCGGATGTCTGAGTAGTGGTCACATTCATCACCGAGCTTGCGCGACTTGTCGTCGAGCTTGGCCTGTCGGACCTGAACACCGGTAAATGGCACGGCGGGTATCGCCGGCAGGTGATGCGTCCAGGCGCTTGAACACCCGCTTTTTCATCGCTGAACCAGCACGACAGAGGGTCCCCATGGACACAAACGCCGCGCAGGCTACGGCTTTGCTGGCTGCCAGGACGTAAGGAAAAAAGAGCAATACATGGCGCGCAGTCAACGTGGATCATCTTGCACACAACACCCTCGCAAGCCTCGTCCAGCCTGGCCTGGAGCCGGGAAGTCCAACAGTTGTTTAACGCTAAGCATCTGAGTTGAAAACACTTTTCTTGCAATTAGCGGTTGACAGCCAGGCTTCTGACTGTAGAATGCCGACCCACAGACGCGGGATGGAGCAGTCTGGTAGCTCGTCGGGCTCATAACCCGAAGGTCGTAGGTTCAAATCCTGCTCCCGCAACCAGCTTCACGAAAAGGCCACTCGATGAGTGGCCTTTTTGCTTTGACGAAAAATTAACTTTTTCGATCAAACGAAACAAATCGATTGACAAGATCTTAAGCAAGCGTAGAATTGTCGACGCGGGATGGAGCAGTCTGGTAGCTCGTCGGGCTCATAACCCGAAGGTCGTAGGTTCAAATCCTGCTCCCGCAACCACCTTCAGATAAAGGCCACTCAATCGAGTGGCCTTTTTCGTTTCCGCCCTCTGACCAGTACTGGTCAAGCGTATGATCCGCCGCTAGAATTGCGCACTTTTTGATCAGAGGCGCCACCCAGGCGCCCTTAGAGGTTAGCCCGCATGTCCACCGCCACACCGAAAGTCGGATTCGTCAGCCTTGGTTGCCCGAAAGCGACCGTTGACTCCGAACGCATCCTGACCCAGCTGCGCATGGAAGGTTACGAGATCGTACCGACCTACCAGGATGCTGATGTGGTGGTGGTCAACACCTGTGGCTTCATCGACAGTGCCAAGGCCGAATCGCTGGACGCCATCGGTGAGGCGCTGGCCGAGAATGGCAAGGTGATCGTCACCGGTTGCATGGGCGTGGCCGAAGACAGCATCCGCGACGTGCACCCGAGCGTGCTGGCCGTCACCGGCCCGCAGCAGTACGAGCAGGTGGTCAACGCCGTACACGAAGTCATCCCGCCGAAGACCGAGCACAACCCGCTGATCGACCTGGTGCCGCCGCAAGGCATCAAGCTGACCCCGCGCCACTACGCCTACCTGAAGATTTCCGAAGGCTGCAACCATACCTGCAGCTTCTGCATCATCCCGTCGATGCGCGGCAAGCTGGTCAGCCGTCCGGTGGGCGATGTGCTCAGCGAAGCCGAGCGCCTGGTCAAGGCCGGCGTGAAAGAGCTGCTGGTGATCAGCCAGGACACCAGCGCCTACGGCGTCGACCTGAAGTACAAGCTGGACTTCTGGAACGGCCAGCCGGTGAAGACGCGCATGCTCGAGCTGTGCGAAGCGCTGTCGTCGATGGGCGTGTGGGTGCGCCTGCACTACGTCTACCCCTACCCCAACGTCGATGACGTGATCCCGCTGATGGCCGCCGGCAAGCTGTTGCCGTACCTGGACATCCCCTTCCAGCACGCCAGCCCGAAAGTACTCAAGTCGATGAAGCGCCCGGCCTTCGAAGACAAGACCCTGGCGCGCATCAAGAAGTGGCGCGAGATCTGCCCGGAACTGACCATCCGCTCCACCTTCATCGTCGGTTTCCCCGGCGAGACCGAGGAAGACTTCCAGTACCTGCTGGACTGGCTGACCGAAGCGCAGCTCGACCGCGTCGGTTGCTTCCAGTATTCGCCAGTCGAGGGCGCACCAGCCAACGACCTGGGTCTGGAAGTAGTGCCTGATGACGTCAAGCAGGACCGCTGGGAGCGCTTCATGGCGCACCAGCAGGCGATCAGCTCTGCGCGTCTGCAGGCCAAGATCGGCCTGGAGATGGACGTACTGATCGACGAAGTGGACGGTGAAGGCGCCGTGGCCCGCTCCTGGGCCGACGCCCCGGAGATCGACGGCAGCGTGTTCATCGACTCCCCCAACGTCAAGCCGGGCGACAAGGTGCGAGTGCGCATCGTCGATGCCGACGAGTACGACATGTGGGGCGAGCTGGTCTGACCGACCTATCTCCTGAAAAGCCCCGCAGCATGCGGGGCTTTTTCTTTCCCGGCACCACAGCTTCTTGCCGGTACAATGACCTTCTTTTTGTCGAGCCCAGTCATGAGCGAAGCCACCCGTCTGTCCAAACGCGTCATCGAGCTGTTCGGTTGCTCGCGCCGTGAAGCCGATCTTTACATCGCAGGGGGCTGGGTGACGGTGGACGGCCAGGTGGTCGAAGCACCGCAATTCAAGGTCGAGGATCAGCGCGTCGAGTTGCACCCCGATGCCCGCCTTGATCCCGTGGAGCCCGTCACCCTGCTGGTGCATGGCTCGACGGGCTGCAACGCCGCACAGTTGCAGCACTTGCTGGTGCGCGAACGACACTGGGAAGAGGACCCGCACGCCCAACGCGTCCTGCATGGCCACTTCCTGCGCCAGGAGCAGAGCCTGCCGCTGCAGACCGGTGCCAGTGGCCTGATAGTGCTCAGCCAGGACTGGCGCACGCAACGCAAGCTGCGCGAGGACGCCGCCAAGCTGGAACAGGAATACCTGGTCGAGGTAGCCGGCGAAGTGCCCGCCAGCGCACTGGAACGCCTGAAGAAAGGTTGGCTGCACAAGGGCACGCAGTTCCCGCCCTGCAAGGCCAGTTGGCAGAGCGAACAGCGCTTGCGCTTCGCGCTGAAGAATCCGGCTCCTGACCTGCTGCGGCAGATCTGCGCGGCGTTGGGCCTGAAAGTGCTGGGCATGAAGCGCATCCGCATCGGCGGCGTACCCATGGCCAAGTTGCCGGTCGGGCAATGGCGCTATCTGGGCGAGAAAGAACGATTCTGAGACCGTGTTAGGCTGTGTCCGTCACGCTCTGGAGACCACCATCATGCGTACCCTGCTCCTTACCGTACTGCTCGCACTGAGCCTGCCCGGCCTCGCCGCACCTGCGCCGTTCTTCCTCTGGCAGAGCAAGGTCGATGGCCACCTGACCTGCGCTCAGGTCAGCCCTGGTGAAGGCTGGATTCGTTTCACCGGCCCATTCCGCGATGCCGGCTGCCGCGTGGCTTACGACGCCCCCGTCAACAGACGCTAAGCAGGACGCCATGCAGCATCTGGTTTCTCCGGTCGGTATCGTTCGCTCCTGTTTCAAGGAAAAATTCGCCATTCCTCGCCAGCCGCACCTGGCGCCCGCCGCGCGCGGCGTGCTGGAGCTGCTGCCACCTTTCGATCAGGGCGAGGCCGTGCAGGGACTGGAGCAGGTCAGCCACGTCTGGTTGCTGTTTCTCTTTCACCAGGCACTGGAAGACAAGCCGCGCCTGAAAGTGCGCCCGCCGCGCCTGGGCGGCAATCAGTCAGTCGGCGTGTTCAGCACACGCGCCACCCACCGCCCCAATGGCATCGGCCAATCGGTGGTACGCCTGGAGAAGGTCGAGCCGGGCCGTCTGCACCTGTCCGGCATCGACCTGCTCGACGGCACCCCGGTGCTGGATATCAAGCCCTACGTGCCCTACGCCGATGCCGTGGCCGATGCCCGCAACGACATGGCCGACGCGCCACCTTCACTGATTGCCGTGGACTGGCAGGACGGCGCGCTACACCTGGCGCGCCAACACGCGCTGCGCCTGGGTGAACCCTTGGTGGAACTGATCGAGCAGTGCCTGGCGCAGGATCCGCGCCCGGCCTATCAGCAACCGCAGCCCGAACGGCGCTATGGCGCGTGCTTCTGGGATCTGGACGTGCACTGGCACTATCCCGAGCCAGGGCGTATCCGGGTGCTGGATATGCAGATGGCACAAAGCACGGCCTGACCGAGCCAAGCCTTCGCAGCAGCCTCTCTTCTCTTCAGCGCGATGGATTGAGCGCCAGCCTATCGGCCTCAATGGCTTCCTGACGCTCGATCAGCGGCTCCACCAGCGGCCGGCTGGCGAGGAAATGCGCGGTTCGCGTATGCGCCTCGAACGCGGCCTCGTCGACGTACACCTCATACAGCCAGACCCGATCGGGGTCGCTGCGATCACGCATCACGTCGAAGGTCAGGCAGCCCGGTTCATCGCGCACCGAGGCAGCGGCGTTGACGCGCATGGCATCCATGAACGCATCGAAACCACCCGGTTTGAGTTGGGTCTTGAGCAATAGCACGTACACGGCAAACTCCAATATGTTTTATATTTGAAAAATAATTGTATACATATTGGAGTGCAAAAAGATGCTCGAACGCCCATCTCGTCTCAATGGCTTGCGCCACCTGGCCCTGCTGGTACCCAACCTGGAAGCGTGCGAGCGCTTCTACGTAGACGTGCTGGGCATGCAGTTGCTGCACCGCGCCAACGAAGACCTGGTCTACCTGACCTGCGGCAACGACAACCTGTCGCTCGGCCGCGCGTACGCCGAGAGCCACGGCGTGCCCCTGGTGGATCATTACGGTTTCATCGTCGACAGCGTCGAGGAACTGGACGCCTGGTACCAGTACCTAAAGGCACGCGGCGTGACCTTGCTGGACCGACCCTTCGACCATGGCGACGGTGCACGCAGCTTTCACCTGCTGGACCCGGCCGGTAACAAGGTCCAGCCGCTCTATCACCCTGCAATCTCGGGCCAGCGCTTCACCCTGCCGCAAGCGTAGCGACCGCGTCGTAGGGGCGCCGTGCGCACCACCGCTGCTGACGTTACGTGCCAATGGAAGCGATCACGGCAAGCGCTCGCATGGGAATGCTCCGCAAGAGCTGGTGCGCACAGCGCACCCTACGTCCAGCAGCGTTCAGATTCAGGTGCGGAACTGCCGCACCAGCTCCTGCAGCTCCACGCCCAAACGCGCCAGCTCGGCGCTGGACGCGGCAGTCTGCTCGCTGGCAGTGGCGCTCTGCTCACCGATGTCTCGTACGCGAGTGACACTTTCGTTGATCGCGTCGGCTACCGCGCTCTGCTCTTCGGCGGCAGCGGCGATCTGCTGGTTCATCTGCTCGATGGTGCTCACTGCCTGGGTGATGCGCCCCAGTGCGTCGCCAGCCTCGCCCGCCAGCTCGACGGTACGGCGAGTCAGATCACGGCTGCTGTCCATCTGCTGCACGGCGCCCTTGGCCATGCGTTGCAGGCCGGCGATCAGGCTCTCGATCTCTTCTGTGCTGTCCTGAGCACGCTTGGCCAGCGCGCGAACCTCGTCAGCGACCACAGCAAAACCACGGCCCTGCTCACCTGCACGCGCCGCTTCGATGGCCGCGTTGAGCGCCAGCAGGTTGGTCTGCTCGGCGACGTTGCGAATCACCTCCAGCACACTGCCGATACGCGCACTTTCCTGATTCAGGTCGGCGATGGCCTTGGCCGACTGTTCCACTTCACTGGCCAGACTGTCAATCTGATCCACGGCCTGTTGCACCACGCGATTGCCCTGTTGTGCCTCCAGGTCGGCATCACGTGCGGCCAGCGAGGCCTGCTCGGCGTTCTGCGCCACTTCCTGCACGGTCGCAGCCATCTGGTGCATGGCGGTAGCGGTCTGCTCGGTTTCAAGCTTCTGCGTCTGCACACCGGCGCTGGTCTGCGCGGTAATGGCTGACAACTGCTCGGCAGCCGCAGCGATTTGTCCGACCCCACCGCCAATGCGGCCGACCAGATTGCGCAGGCTGACAGTCATGTCCTGCATGGCAGCAAGCAGCTGCCCGACTTCGTCACGGCGATCCTGCGGGATGTCCTGGCTGAGATCGCCGGCGGCGATGCGCTGTGCAAAACCTACGCTCTGGCGCAGCGGTGCCACGATCAGACGGGTGATCAGCAACGCGGCGCACAGGCCCAACACCACGGCGGCCGCGCCCATGATGCCCAGCAACACCAGCGCGCGCTGGGAGTCGGCGAGCATGCGGGTCTTGGCACTTGTCTGGGCTGACTCGGCCAGATCGACGACCGAACGTGCGCGCTCGATCATGGCCTTCTCGGTGGCCAGGTTCTGCTCGCGAAGCTGTTGGTAATAGAGAAAGGAACGCTGGTAAAGGGTCAGCGCCTGCAAAGCGGTTTCAATGGACGCTTTCTGATCGTCCTCGAGCCAGACGGTCAGGCTGCGGGCGACGGTCTGCAGATCCTCGCTGACGTACTCCCACTCTTCCAGCGCTTCGGGCGAGCCGTCGATGATGTACAGACTTTCCTGGCCTCGCAGGTCGAGCATGCGCTTGCTCAGACCGGATGCGGTTTCCGCCAGTGTCAGCGGGTCGCTGCCGCGCAGCCGGTCACCCTGCAGACGCAGCTCACGCACCGCGTCGTACATGTCCAGCTCGATCACTTCGAACTGGTCGCGCGCTTCGGCGGCGGCACTGCGCATGTCCTGCCGGGCCTCACGAGCCTTGTCCTGCTGCTCGACATAGTCGTCGAACTGCTTCAGGTACTCAGCGGCTGCCTGTTGCATGGTTTGCACGCGCGTACCTTCGGCAGCGTCGCTGCCCAGCTGTTCCACCATGTCCTGCACCTTGAGCAGGCTTTCGCGGACGCGCTGTGCACTCTCGGGGCTCTGCTCGATGGCAAAATTGCGTTCAAGACGACGCGCCTGGAGGATCTCCTGGTTCACCTGCGCCAACTCCCCGACCTGCTCATGCCCATGCAGCACCGCCTGAACGGCGAGGTACCCGCTGACCGTCATGGCAGCAGTGAGCAACAGCACCAGGCCAAACCCGATGAGAAGTTTCTTGCCTACGGCAAGGTTGGCGAAAAAGCGTGCGGCAGGCTTGAACATAAGGGGCGACTCCGGTTCTTCTTATAGAGCCACGTCTCGTGAACGCGGCCTGGTCGGAAGGTGAGGCAACTGCTGTGCCAGATCGAACCCCAGATATCGGCAGCAAAGGCGCCCGGCTTGAGTGCTGGCAATTCGCCAATACATGGCATCGGGCATAATCCGGGAAACCGCCATCACCGGCAATTATCCGCTTATTGACGCCGGATAAGTGGCGAGTTCTCGCCTACCTAGCAAACCCTGTGAGCAAGCCAGCAATAAAAAGGGCGCAGCATCCAACGCAGCTGCGCCCTTCGATTCGAGCCCGATCAGCGCCCGGCGAGCGCCGGTACCACCCTGGGTCGCAGGATCTCGCCGGCCACGGCCAGCAGGCCGATAGCGCCAGCGATCCAGTACCACTGCACGACCGGATCGAACATCAACCAACCCAGTGCATGCAGGAACACCACCATGATCAGCACCGGGCTGACGTAGCGCACCATGAATAGCCACAGCGCGTAGCCCGCAGGCGGCAGGCCCAGTTCATCGCGCATGATCTCACCGCGCAGTGCGTAACCGGCGAGCACCACCATGAAGATGCCGCCCAACGGCATCATCCAGCGCGAGGTGAGGTAGTCCAGCCAGTCGAAGAAGTTCTTGCCCAGCGGCGTCCAGCCCGCCAGCAGGTTGAACGACAGCATCGCCACCAGGCTGATCACCAGCAGCACCGCACCCGCCCCCATCGCTGCACGCAGACGACTGATGCCGTGCTTCTCGTTCAGGTAGGCCACGCTGGCTTCGATCATCGAGATCGCCGAGGTCAACGCGGCGATCGACACCATGGCGAAGAACAGCACGCCGAAGGCGGTGCCGAACGGCATCTGCTGGAAGGCCAGCGGCAGGCTCATGAAGATCAGACCCGGTCCGGCGCTCGGGCTCATGCCGTTGGCGAAGATGATCGGGAAGATCGCCAGGCCGGCCAGCAGCGCCACACAGGTATCGCAGAGCGCGACGACGAAGGTGGTGCGCGCGATGGACTGGCCGTCCGGAATGTAGGAGCCGTAGGTGAGGATGGCGCCCGAGGCCAGGCTCAGGGTGAAGAAGGCATGGCCCAAGGCCGCCAGCAGCGCCTCACCGGTGATCTTCGAGGCATCGAAATGGAACAGAAAACCGAAACCGGCGCTGAAACTGCCGCTGGTGAAGGCATAGCCAACCAGCGCCAGCAGCATCAGTGCCAGGCCCGGCATCATCCAGCGCACCGCATTCTCGATACCTTTCTGCACGCCCTTGGCGACGATCCAAAGGGTCAGCAATGCCACCAGCACGCTCCAGCCGCCGAGTTGCCAGGGGTTGGCGTTATGCGCTTCGAATACCCCGCCCAGCGCCTCGACACTGGTCGCGGCCAGCGAGCCGTCGAGCATCTTCCACGTATAGGCAAAGGCCCAGCCGGCCACCACCACGTAGAAGCACAGGATCATGAAACCCGCGAGCATGGCCATGCCACCGACCGCCTTCCACAGCGGGTTGCCACCGTTCTCGCGCACCACGCGACCGATGGCGTCAATGGGACTGCCGCGGCCACGGCGGCCGATGGCGATCTCGGTCATCATCACCGGAATGCCAATGGCCAGGATGCACGCCAGGTACATCAGCACGAAGGCGCCGCCGCCGTATTCGCCCGTGATGTAGGGGAATTTCCAGATATTGCCCAGCCCGACGGCCGAACCGGTTGCAGCGAGGATGAAGCCCCAGCGCGAAAGCCAGAGGTTCTTCGGTTTTTCACGGGTCATGCGTCACCTGTTTGTTTTTATCTGTGACGGAATCGGACCCGCTGCGCTTGTGGCGCAGCGGAATGCAAGGCTTGGGTGAAGCCGAAAGTGTCACTGGGCGTCGGTTTGTGCCTCCGGCGCGGCCATTTGGAAGGCCTCCAGGGGTTCACAGCGCGCCGCCATGGCGACAATGCGTGGATACGCGGCAAGGTCACAGTTAAAACGCCGCGCATTATACAGCTGCGGGATCAGGCAGGCTTCCAGATATCCAGGCCGCTCGCCAAGCGAAAGGCGCCCGTCGAACGCGGCCAGACCCTCCTCCACGGCGGCCAGACCCAGCGCGACCCAGTGCCGGTACCAGGCGTTCTTCGCCTGATCGGCGACGCCCAGTTCGCTGGACAGATACTGCAGCACGCGCAGGTTGTTCAGCGGATGCACATCGCAGGCGATATGCAGCGCCAGCGCCCGCACCTGGGCGCGCTCGGCCGGGTCGGCCGGCAACAACGCCGGCACCGGGAAGATCTCTTCGAGGTATTCGATGATCGCCAGCGACTGGGCGATGCGCACGCCGCCGTTCTCCTCGTCCACCAGTAGCGGCAACAGGCCCTGCGGGTTCAGCCCTCGATAATCGGCGCCGTGATGCTGGCCGCCGTCCTTGACCAGGTGCACCGGCACCTGCTCACAGGCCAGGCCCTTGAGGTTGAGGGCGATACGCACACGGTAGGCGGCGCTGGAACGCCAGTAGCCGTAGAGTTTCAGCATCGATCATCCCTCGGTAGCCCGGATGCAATCCGGGACTGGCCTGGAAATTTCCCGGATTTCATCTGGGCTACTCATATTTTTCCACCACCTGATCGATGGCGCCGAAGATGCTCTGCCCGGCAACGTCGAACATCTCGATGCGCACCCGGTCGCCGAACTTGAGGAACGGTGTTTTCGCCTCGCCCTGCTCGACGATCTCGAGCATGCGTTTCTCCGCCAGGCAAGAAGAGCCCGCGCTGCGGTCGTAGTTGGACACCGTACCCGAGCCGATGATGGTGCCAGCGCCCAGCGGACGGGTCTTGGCCGCATGCGCCACCAGGGTCGGGAAGTTGAACGTCATGTCGACACCGGCGTTCGGCTGGCCGAACAGCGCGCCGTTGATATGCGACACCAGCGGCCGATGCACCTTGCCGTCCTTCCAGCTTTCGCCCAGCTCGTCGGGAGTGATGGCCACCGGCGAGAAGCTAGACGACGGCTTGCTCTGGTAGAAGCCGAAACCCTTGGCCAGCTCGCCAGGGATCAGGTTGCGCAACGAGACATCGTTGACCAGCATCAGCAGGCGGATATGGTCTGCCGCCTCGGCCGGCGTGGCGCCCATGAGCACATCATCGGTGATCACCGCCAGCTCGGCTTCCAGGTCGATGCCCCAGGCTTCGTCTGCCAGGCGGATCGGACTGTGCGGCGGGATGAAGGCATCGGCGCCCCCCTGATACATCAGCGGGTCGTGCCAGAAGGATTCCGGCATCTCGGCGCCGCGCGCCTTGCGCACCAGCTCGACGTGGTTGACGTAGGCACTGCCGTCGGCCCAGTGGAAGGCGCGCGGCAACGGACTGTGGCAGGCACTCTGATCGAAGGCGAAAGCGCCCTCCTCCAGGCCGTCGTTGAGACGCTGATAGACCGCCTCCAGCTTGGGCCGGGCCACGGCCCAGTCGTCCAGCGCGGCCTGCAGGGTGAAAGCGATCTGCGGCGCGAGTACAGCGCGGGTGAGATCGCGGGAAACGACGATCAGCACGCCATCGCGGCCTTGGTTCAGTGATGCGAGTTTCATGGTTTCTACCTATTCGTCTATTCGGGTGCGGGCTGTTCTCCCCTCTCCCACTTGTGGGAGAGGGGCCGGGGGAGAGGGTGTGTTACCAGCCCCCTCTCCCTGACCCTCTCCCCGAGGGGAGAGGGGACGATTGGGCCCGCCCTTAAGCTTGTGTGCCTGGCGCGCGCCAGGAGTTGACGTATTCGGCCACGTCCACCGCGCCGGCGGCATCGGCTACCTCCAGGGCACGGCGGGTATCGATCATCACCGCCACCTCGTCGATGAAGGTCGCCGGATCCTCCTGGCTCTTTTTCAGCGCCTTGGGATGCGGCCCATGGGGGAAGCCGCACGGGTGCAGGGTGACCATGCCCTGCTCGATGTTGTCGCGGCTGAAGAAATTGCCACGGTGGTAGAACAGCACTTCGTCGTAGTCGTCGTTGTTGTGGAAGAACGGCACCTTGAGCGCGCCGGGGTCGGATTCCACCGGGCGCGGGGTAAAGGTGCAGATCACGAAACCACTGGCGACGAAGGTGGTGTGCACCGACGGCGGCAGGTGGTAGCGGTGGCTGATCAGCGGGCGTATGTCGCGCCAGTTCAGGCGCACCACGGTGTTGTCGCCATGCCAGCCGACCACATCCAGCGGGTTGTAGGGGTAGGTCACGGTGCTGATCTGGCCGCGTCGCTTGATGCGAATCTGCCAGGTGTTCTCGTCCTGCTGCGCCTTGAAGGCCTCATCGATATGCGGGTGCTCCAGCACGGCCAGGTCGAAGATCGCCTGCGGCCCGAGCAAGCCCTTGTCCGGCAGCTGGTAGGCGCCGTCGGTGTTCTCGATCAGCAGGAAGTAGCTCGGCGTGCTGGCCTCGATGCGCCAGGCGGTGCCACGCGGAATCAGCAGGTAGTCGCCGTCACGGTACTCCAGGTGGCCGAAGTCGCAATAGAAGTGCCCGCTGCCTTCATGCACGAACAGCAACTCGTCGCCATCGGCGTTGCGCACCAGATGGCGCATTGCGCCGTGAGTGCGCCAGACGCGCAGTTTGACGTCGGCATTGTGCAGCGTCAGCGGCGCCGCCAGCGGACAGTCGCGCTCGCTGGGAATGTCGTTGAAGTTGAACGCGTGCGGACGCAGCGGACCTTCCCAGTCGATCCAGCCAGTGGGCGGATGCTTGTGGTGCAGGTGCGCAGTTGGGCCGAAGAAGCCCTCACGTCCCATCTCGCGCTCGAAGGTGCCCTGCGGCAGGTCGCAATGCGCCTGGCGCGAGCACTCGCCTTCACGCAGGGGAAAGCTGATCCATTTGCGGCTCATGAGCAGACTCCCGATGGGGTACGCGTTTCGCACCAAGTGACACGAGGCTGATGGTGCGCACGGCGCACCCTGGGGATCAGGCGCATCATGATTCCTCGGAGATCACGCCGCGACGCAACTGGTCTTCCTCGATGGATTCGAACAGCGCCTTGAAATTGCCCTCGCCAAAGCCCTGGTTACCCTTGCGCTGGATGATCTCAAAGAAGATCGGGCCGATCACCGTGTTGGTGAATATCTGCAGCAGGATGCCGTCATCGCCAGGCGCACCATCGATCAGGATATTCAGTTCACGCAGTACGTCGGTCGGTTCGCCATGACCGGCGACGCGGCTGTCGACCTTCTCGTAGTAGGTGTCCGGGGTGGTCATGAAGTCCACTCCGTTGGCGCGCAACTGGCGCACGGTGGCGTAGATGTCGTCGGTGCTCAGGGCGATGTGCTGGATGCCCTCGCCGTGGTATTCGCGGATGAATTCCTCGATCTGCGACTTGTCATCGGCCGACTCGTTGATCGGGATGCGGATCTTGCCGCAGGGCGCGGTCATGGCGCGTGAGAAAAGGCCGGTGAGTTTGCCTTCGATATCGAAGTAGCGGATCTCGCGGAAATTGGCGATGCGCTCGTAGAAGCCGGACCAAACGTCCATCTGCCCACGACGCACGTTATGGGTCAGGTGGTCGATGCACTGCAGGCCGACGGCGTTGTCATTGGGGCTGCGGCCTTCGATGTACTCGAAGTCGACGTCGTAGATACTCTTGTCGCCGTAACGGTCAACCAGATACAGCAGGGAGCCGCCGATGCCTTCGACGCAGGGAATGTTCAGCTCGCCGAAGTTGGCGTGGCTACCCACCAGCGTGGCGCCCTGCTGCTCGACGTAGGCGGCGGCCTGGGCCGCGTTCTTGACCCGGAAGGCCATGGCGCAGGCGCTGGGACCATGCTTCTCGCCGAAGGCGCGCACATGCCCGGTGGGGCTGCCGTTGAGCACGATGTTGATGTCGTTCTGCTGGAACAGCCACACCTCTTTCGAGCGGTGCTTGGCGGTCTCGGTGAAACCCATGGCGGTGAACAACTGGCGCAGTTGCTCGATGCCTTCAGCATTCGGTGCGGTAAATTCGACGAACTCGAAACCGTCGGTTCCGATGGGGTTGTGCTGCTCGATCTTGGCCACGGCGGTCATTTCGCCTCCTGATTGTCATTGTTATGGCAACCGCACGAATGCGGTGCGGACAACCTCATGACAACCGAGCGCAGAGCCGCTCTCAAGAGGGTTTGCGACCCTTCGACGCAGTGGCCGTGTGCAGCAGTGGCAAATTTTCCTTACGCCTCTCCGGAAAGGCAGGCAAAGCCCTGGCAACCGTAAAAAAATCCTTACACAGCGGTCAGCCGGCTTGCCGCTATCACTCAGCCCCGGCGCGAGAAGGTGTAGGCCCGCTCCACCTTGGCCACGCGCGTGGTGAAGGCGGCGTACCAATCGGCGCGTCCCTGCTCACGAACGATGCTGTGCTCGGCATGCTCGCGCCAGGCCTGAATGGCCTCCTCGCTCTGCCAGTAGGACAGCGTGATGCCCAGGCCATCACTGCGCGCCGACTCCACACCGAGAAAGCCGGGCTGCTGTGCGGCCAGTTCCAGCATGCGCTGCGCCGCCTCGGCATAGCCTGCGTCCACCTCCGTGCGCAGGGAGGTGAACATCACCACGTAATAAGGTGGCTCAGGCGTAGCGGCGATCACACGGCTGCCTGCAGATGCGCTTCGTGTACCGATTGCACCGCACAGGCACCGACCAGACCGGCAACCACTGGAGGCAGGCGACCTTCCAGTGCGGCGCGCTCGGGCTGGAACAGGGTAGCGATGAAGAACGGATGGTCCTCCAGTTCGATGGCGCGCACCGCCCCTGCCTGGTCGTGCCCGGAGGCCTTCAGTGCCTGGGCCATCAGCGGTTCGACGAAGGCATCGGCGAGGCCGTAGCGACACAGGTACTGCTCGCTGATCTCGCGTACACCGTAGAGTTCGGCAATGCGCGAGCCCGAGACCAGGTGCACGCGCTCGCTGACATCCAGCAAGGCACAGCTCAGGGGCGCGATCAGCGGGGTCTGCGCTTGCGGCGCCAGCTCGGCGTGTTCGGCATCGGTCCAGCCCAGGCGGTTGCGCGCGTACTCCAGCAGCGCGTGCTGGAAGCCGCCACAGGTGCCCAGGAACGGCACGCCTTGCTCGCGCGCGAAACGAATGGCGCGCAGCGCACCTTCGGTGGCGGCATAGGGGCTGCCCGGTACGCACCAGATGCCGTCGTAAGCCATCAGGGTGGCGTCATCGACGAGACTGTCAGTGGCCAGCCAGTCATGTTCGACCGCTACCCCCAGCGTCTCGCTGGCCAGGCGCAGCGCTTCGGGAATGGCCCGGTGCGCAGCAATCGCTGCATTGTAGTCACCTACCAGAGCGACCTTGACTCGACACTTGCTGTACATGCTCCTCTCCCCTCTTGCCCGCAGACTGTTGAAAAAACACCCCGGCTTTGACTTCCTGCACCGCTCTACCTGCTGCGTCCATGCTGTCGTCGCCTACGTTCTACAACGCTCTGTTAGCGGTCTGCCTGTCACCACTATAAGATGGCGCTCACGCAATAATAATTGGCGAATAGACAAGCAGAGATTGCAGCCATGCAATATCAGATCGACCATACCGACCTGTCCCTGGTGCTCGCCCTGGTGCGTGGTCGCTCCCTGGCGCGTGCGGCAGAACTGATGCAGGTCGACGTATCCACCGTATTCCGCGCCGTGCGCCGACTGGAGGCCGCCCTGGGCGTGGCGCTGTTCGAGAAGAGCCGGCGCGGCTACGAACCCAGCGAAACCGCGCGCGCCCTGGCCGAACAGGCCGAGCGCGCCGAACAGGCATTGGATGCCGCACGCGTGGCGCTGGAACTGGGCAAGCAAGTGGTCAGCGGCACGGTGCGCCTGACCTGTACCGATGCGGTACTGAGCAGCCTGTTGCTGCCGGCGCTGGCGCGCTTCATGCCCAGCTATCCGGCGCTGGCGCTGGAGCTGGTGACATCCAACGACTTCGCCAACCTCAGTCGGCGCGACGCCGACTTGGCCCTGCGCCTGACCAATCAGCCACCGGAGCATTTGGTCGGCCGGCGCCTGGCCACCGTCTCCTACCTCGTCTGCGCCCGCGATGATGATCAGGATCGCAGCGACCTGGCGCGCCAGAGCTGGATCGCCCCGGACGAGGCGATGCCGGATCACGCCACGGTGCTCTGGCGCCTGCGTGAATTGCCGAGCGTCACCCCCAACTATCGCTGCAGCAGCATGTACGCCGTGGCGCAACTGGCACGCGCCGGGTTGGGTGTCGCCGCCCTGCCCGACTTCGTGCTGCGCGCCCGTCCCGAACTCAAGGCGCTCAGCCCACCACTGACCGGCTGCGACACCGAGCTCTGGCTGCTGACCCGCCCGGACTGCCGCGCTTTACGTTCGGTGCAGACGCTGTTCGAGGAATTGAGCGAAGCCCTAATGAGCAATGACTGAGGTAGAGCGTCACCGCTGAAGCGCCTCACACGGAAGCGGAACAGCATGCCATTGCCACGGCCAAGCCTTGTGGGAGGGGCTTCAGCCACGAAGAATTTCCCGAGAGCCCAGGTAGCCACGGTGCGCACGGCGCACCCTACGAGTCAACCCTGCTGCAAATGCCCGTAGAGTTTGGCATAGAGGCCACCTTCGGCGATCAACTGCTGGTGGTCGCCATCCTCGGCGACGCTGCCGCCATCGAAAACCAGCACACGGTCAGCCTGCTTCACCGCACTGAGGCGGTGGGCAATGATCAGCGTGGTACGCCCCTCGAGGAACTGCGCCAGCGCTTCGTGCAGGGCGTACTCGGTGGCTGCATCCAGCGCCGAGGTGGCCTCATCGAGGATCACCACCTTCGGCTCGGCAAGCACCATGCGGGCAATCGCCAGCCGCTGGCGCTGCCCGCCGGAGAGCCGTACGCCGCTGCGCCCGACCACGCTGTCCAGGCCTTGCGGCAGTTGCACAATGGTGTCGTGAAGCTGGGCGATACGCAGCGCCTGCCAGCAGGCTTCATCGCTGCGTTCACGCCCCATGGTCAGGTTGGCGCGCACCGTATCGTTGAACAACGCCGGGTGCTGCAACACCACGGCGACGTTTTCGCGCACGCAGTCCAGGCCGATCTCCTCCAGCACGCTACCACCGAAGCGAATGCTGCCGGCTTGCGGCGTGTAAAGGCCCAGCAGCAGCTGCACCAGGGTGCTCTTGCCACCGCCAGAGGCGCCGACGATGGCGACCTTTTCACCCGGACCGATGGACAGGTCGAGCCGATCCAGTACCGATTCCTCGCCGTAGCCGAAGGTCAGCCCACGCACCTCGATACCGACCGTGTCGCGCCCCTTGAAAGGGTCGACGCGCCCGTCGTACTGCGGCTCGTCCTTGCGCGCCAGCAACTCGTTGATACGGGTCAGCGCACCACCTGCGGCATAGAACGCGTACTGCAGGCTGAGCAGCTGTTCCACCGGGCCGATCATGAACCACAGGTAACTGAACACCGCGAGCATCTGGCCAATGGACAGGTCGGAGAACAGCACGGTGAGCATCGCCGCCGCGCGGAACACGTCGATGCCGAACTGAAACAGCAGACCACTGGCCCGGTTCGAGGCGTCGCTCTTCCATTGCGAGGCCACGGCATAGTCGCGTACCTCTCGTGCGCGCCCACCAAGACGGCCAAGGAAGTAGCCCTGGCGGTTGCCGGCGCGCACTTCCTGAATCGCTTCCAGGGTCTCGGTCAGCGCCTGAGTGAAGCGCGACGTGCTGTCGTTCTCCAGCTTCTTCAGGTGCTTGACCTTCTTGCCCAGCAGCACGGTGGCGTAGATCACCAGCGGGTTGAACAGCAGGATCAGCAAGGCCAGTTGCCAGTGCATCCAGATCAGGATGGCCGAGGTGCCGACCAGGGTCAGCACCGCCACCAGAAAACGGCTGAGGGTCTCGCCAACGAACTTGTCCAGGGTGTCCAGATCGGTGACCAGGTGGGTGGTCACGGTGCCGCCCCCCAGGCTCTCGTACTCACCAAGGGAGATGCGCTTGAGCCGTTCGATCAGGCGCATGCGGATGCGGTAGACGATGTCTTTCGACAGCCTGGCAAACAGGCGCGCCTGCAACACATTGAAGATCAGCGCCGAGCTGCGCAGCAGCAGCGTCAGCAGCAGCATCAGGCCGATATAGCCGGCCGCCGTTTCCCAGCCGGCTGGCAGGAAGTTGTCCATCACCTTGAGCGCCGCGTCGCCGTCATGCAGCAGCACTTCGTCCACCAGCAGCGGCAACAGCAACGGGATTGGCACACTGCACAGAGTCGCCAGCACGGCCACCAGATTCGCCAGGATCAGCGCCTTCTTGTGATGCAGGGCCAGGCGACGGATTTCTGCCCAGCTCAACCGATCAGGCATGGGCAGCGCGCTCCAGCCAGCGGCCCAGCAGCGGCGCCAGCACCTCGAGCGGTTGATAGCCATTGGTCAGCAGCGCCAGTTGGCCATCGCGCTCGGCCAACAGCGTGGGAAAGCCGGAGATGCCCAGATCCTGCACC
Source organism: Pseudomonas chaetocerotis (assembly GCF_015712105.2). Lineage (NCBI taxonomy): Bacteria > Pseudomonadati > Pseudomonadota > Gammaproteobacteria > Pseudomonadales > Pseudomonadaceae > Pseudomonas > Pseudomonas chaetocerotis. Next base: position 256,489 of record NZ_JACFYX020000008.1, on the reverse strand, counting down.
CAGGTGAAGTCGGCGGCGGTCGCCTCCTGCATGGCCTGGCTGTCGAAGGCCTCGGCGAACTCGATGCGCGGGATACCGGCCTGCTCGGCCAGTTGCACCAGAACGCTGGCTTGGGTGACGTCAGCGCCCTCGGTGTAGAAGGCTTGCTGAATCAGCTTGAGCAGCGTCCAGGCACTCGGCGCATGGAGGTTGCGTGCGGTCACCAGCGCGCGGCAGGCAGGCTCGGTGTCATACACCAGCCCCTCGGGCAGACCACGTTCGAAGTCGAACAGCTGTCCGGTGCTGGCGTTGACCGCCTGCCAGTAGCCCAGGTAGCGCACGCGGGCAGCAGCATCGACGGCCACCTGGTCACGGCGCAGGCCACCCACCACGATCTGCAGCGGCACAGAGGCTGCCGCCGCCTGCTCGGCGAGGGCTTCGATTACCGGTGCAAAACCCCAGCACCAGGAGCACATCGGGTCCATCACGTAGAGCAGGCGACTAGCCATGGTCAGGCCTCGTTCAGTTGGCGGGGGTTACGGCCAATGGGGTGCGGCTGGTTGCGCGCACGGGCCAGCTCGATCTGCTTCTGTCGCTCGCGGGCGCTTTCGCGGGTTTTCTCCGGCAGCGAATCCCAGCAATGCGGGCAACTGACGCCAGGGCTGTAGAACTCGGACTGGCGGTCTTCCACGGAAATCGGCGTGCGGCAGGCGTGACACTGATCGTAGTCGCCTTCGGACAAGTCGTGACGCACGGTCACGCGGTTGTCGAAGACGAAGCAGTCACCCTGCCACTTGGTCTCTTCCTGCGGCACTTCCTCAAGGTATTTGAGAATACCGCCCTTGAGGTGATAGACCTCCTCGAAACCTTCGCCGAGCATGTAGCTGGAGGCCTTCTCACAGCGAATGCCACCGGTGCAGAACATCGCCACCTTCTTGTGCCTGCTGGGATCGAAGTGGGACTTGATGTACTCGGGAAACTCGCGGAACGACTTGGTCTTGGGGTCGATGGCACCCTCGAAGGTGCCGATGGCCACTTCATAGTCGTTGCGGGTATCGATCAGCAGCACTTCGGGGTCGCTGATCAGGGCATTCCAGTCCTGCGGCTCGACATAGGTACCGACGCGCTGGTTGGGATCGACGCCCGGTACGCCGAGGGTGACGATCTCTTTCTTCAGTTTGACCTTGGTGCGATAGAACGGCTGCTCATCGCAGTAGGATTCCTTGTGGTCGATATCGGCCAGGCGGGCGTCCTGAGCGAACCAGGCGAGCAGTGCATCGATACCGGCACGAGTGCCGGAGACCGTGCCGTTGATGCCCTCTTCGGCGAGCAACAGGGTGCCCTTGATGTCGTTATCGAGCAGGGTTTGCAGCAAGGGTTCGCGCAGCGCCTGGTAGTCCGGCAGGGAGACGAATTTATACAGCGCCGCGACGACGATCTTGTCGGTCATGAATATTCTCTCAGTAATCACCCACGTAAAGGGCGGACTGGACCTCGATCAACTGCGCGTCGGCCCTGCTGCGTTAAAAACAGGCTTGGACAGTGACGTGTCACTGAGCGTCCGGAGGACGGCCCGAAGGGCGAGTGAAATGAGTAATGCTCATGTACAAAAGTACACTGCACTTCCTCGCCTGCTTTGACCAGCCTGAGGCTGTTACTAACGTAGCGCCTTGCATGGCTCTAGCGCGCTAGATCGAGAATCTAAACGAAAGCGCCGGCGTGGGCCGGCGCGCGGGCGATTGTAGCAAAGCCGAGCATCGCCAGGGCAAGTTGGCGACAGGGCGCGACAGCCTGTCGCGTAGCCCGGATGCAATCCGGGAATTGCTGATGGGTTTTCCCGGATTGCATCCGGGCTACCTCAATGACCGCCTCGGCAGGTCGGCGAGGCCGGAGCCATGCCCTGCGCCGCCCACTCCTCCGGGGTGTAGGTGTGCAGCGCCAGCGCATGGATCTGCCCCATCAGCTCGCCGACCGTCGCATAAACTTTCTGATGTCGCTTGACCGCATTCAGACCGGCAAACGCCGGGCTGACGATCACCGCCTTGTAGTGAGTCTCCAGACCGCGACTGTGCATGTGACTCTCGTCCAGCACATCGAGATGCTCGGGCTGCAGCGCAGCCAGGGCGGTGACGATCAGGTCTTGCTTGGACATCTTGGGCTCCATCAGGGCTGTTTCGGCAGGCCGAGTTCATTGCTCATGTCGGCCAGCAGCTTGTTCACCTCGGGCACGGCGGACTCCAGCTTGCTCTGGGTGATCTGCGCAGACTGCGCGGTGAGCGTCGGCATCTTCTGCAGCACCTTCTGCCCCAGCGGCGACTCGTAGAAGGCGATCAGGTCCTTGAGCTCCTGCTCGTTGAAGTTGCTGGTATAAAGCTTGACCATGTCCGGCTTCAGCTTGTCCCAGCCAACGGCCTTGTCCAGCGCGGTGTTGGCCTTGGCCTGATAGCTTTCAAGCACCGCTTTCTTGCCATCCGGCGCCTCGGCGAAGCGCTGCGCGAACATCTGCTGCACCTGACCGTAGACAGGCACGGTCAGCCTGTCGGCGTTGGCCAGCTTGAGAAAACGCTCGGCATCGGCGGCGTGACTGGCGGCATCGGCCATGGCCAGCGATGCGCTCGCGCTGAGCAGAACGGCGGTGCAGAGTTTGGAAAAACGGAGCATGGAGAGCGTCCAGAGGTTGTGAATGAGTCTGGGTAGACTACGAAGGCGGCATTTTGTGCCCTGCGCGGAAATCCCTCAAGCGATGCGCGTTGTGCGCTGGCTCACACCCGTCATGTTGACCGGCGCACCCACTGGTCAGTTGCCAAAATGCCAGTACTTGCTCATGCTCGTGTGGGCTCGGCATTCTTTGCGACCTCCACATTATTAAACAAGGCGTGCGCACCTCAAGAGCCGGCAATTGATCGCCAGCCCGCGCACACACATGGACGTGCCCGATGACCAGCCTCACCTCACACGCGCCCCTTCCGCTCCAGCCACTTTGCGACAGCAAAGGCCGACTGCTGGATGAGGCCATTGGTTGGTCCAATCGACCGCAAGTGGACTGCACCCTGCATGGTCACGCCGGGCGGCGCAAACGCTGGAATCACTGGTGCATCACCACGCCGCAGTGGATGCTCTCGCTAACCCTGGCTGACCTCGACTACCTCGGCTACGGCGCCGCCTACTTCCTCGATCTGGAAACCGGCCAGGCCGTCGCCCATACCCAGTTCCGTCCCTTTGCCCTCGGCTGCCAGTTGCCCGACCTACCGCTGGAGAGTCACTCCTTCAGCCACTCGCGCCTGCAACTGCGCATCGATGAGCACCCCGGACGCCTGCGCCTCACCGCTGCCGCCCCGGATATTGGCGGCCAGCCACTGCAGGTGGCCCTGGACATTCAGCGCCCTGCCCATCTGCAATCGGTCAATCTGGTCGCGCCGTTGCAAAATGGCGGCTTTCATGCCACCTGTCGGCAACTCGGCCTGCCCACCGCAGGCAGCCTGCAGTTGGGCGGCAAGCATTACAGCTGCGTGCCGGGCCAGAGCTTCGCCGCGCTGGACTTCGGGCGCGGCGTCTGGCCGTTGAATACTTACTGGCAGCGGGCGGCGTTCGCTGCAGCGGGCGGCATCGCCGGCAACTTCGGTGCTGGCTGGCTCGATCACAGCGGCCTGTCCGAAAATTCCCTGTGGTTCGGCGGTGAAGTGCAGCTGCTCGACAGCCCGCTGCATATCGAACGCAGCTCACAGGCGCCACTGGCGCCCTGGCGCCTGGACAGCGAAGATGATCGCGTGGCGCTGCGCTTCACACCTCGCCAGTTGCACAAGGCCTGCCCCAAACTCGGCCCCTTCCACGCCAATACCGTACAGCGCTTCGGTCATTACGACGGCGTACTGCGCGGCCCGAAGGGCGAGCGCGTGCCGGTGGACGGAGCGCTGGGCTGGCTGGGTGAAACCCACGCCCGCTGGTAGTCGCACGCTCAAAGGCTCCAATCAACCTGATAGACAAGTTGTGGAACCAGTCTTCGACGGCACGACCTAAACTGCCAGCAACCTTGCACTTGCCCCGGAGAACGCAATGAGCCGCACCGAAACCGACAGCATCGGCCCCATCGAAGTCCCTGACGACGCTTACTGGGGCGCGCAGACCCAGCGCTCGCTGATCAACTTCGCCATCGGCCAGGAGCGCATGCCACTGGCCGTGTTGCACGCCCTGGCGCTGATCAAGAAAGCCGCGGCTCGGGTCAACTGCCGCAGCGGCGAGCTGCCGGCGGACATCGCCCGCCTGATCGAACAGGCCGCAGACGAAGTGCTCGAAGGCCAGCACGACGCGCAGTTCCCCCTGGTGGTCTGGCAGACCGGCAGCGGCACGCAGAGCAACATGAACGTCAACGAAGTGATCGCCGGGCGCGCCAACGAACTGGCCGGCGGCAGCCGTGGCGGCAAGACCCCGGTACATCCCAACGATCACGTCAACCGCGCGCAGAGTTCCAACGACTGCTTCCCCACGGCCATGCACATCGCCGCCGTGCAGGACGTGCGCCATTGCCTGCTGCCGGCGCTGGCCGAGTTGCGTGATGGGCTGCAGGAGCAGGCGCAGCGTCATGCCAACTTGGTCAAGACCGGGCGCACGCACATGATGGACGCCACGCCGATCACGTTCGGCCAGGAGCTGTCGGCCTTCGTCGCCCAGCTCGGCCACGCCGAAGCGGCGATTCGCGCCGCCCTGCCCGCAGCCTGCGAACTGGCTCAGGGTGGTACCGCCGTCGGTACCGGCCTCAATGCTCCGGCCGGCTTCGCCGAAGCCATCGCTGCCGAACTGGCCGCGCTAACTGGCCTGCCACTGACCAGCGCGCCGAACAAATTCGCTGCGCTGTCCGGCCATGAACCTCTCGTACACCTGTCCGGGGCCTTGAAAACCCTGGCCGTGGCGCTGATGAAGCTGGCCAACGACCTGCGTCTGCTTGGTTCGGGCCCGCGTGCCGGCTTCGCCGAGGTGCGCCTGCCGGCCAACGAGCCGGGCAGCTCGATCATGCCGGGCAAGGTCAACCCCACCCAATGCGAAGCACTGTCGATGCTCGCCTGCCAGGTACTGGGCAACGACGCCACCATCAGCTTCGCCGCCAGCCAGGGCCACCTGCAGCTGAACGTGTTCAAGCCGGTGATCATCCACAACCTGCTGCAATCGATCCGCCTGCTCGCCGATGGTTGCCGCAACTTCCAGCAGCACTGCGTCGCAGATCTGCAGCCGGATGCCGCGCAAATGGCCGCGCACCTGGAGAACGGCCTGATGCTGGTGACCGCGCTCAATCCTCATATCGGCTACGACAAGGCCGCTGAAATTGCCAAGAAGGCCTACGCCGAAGGCAGCACCCTGCGCCAGGCCGCGCTGCAGCTCGGCTACCTTAACGAAGAGGAATTCGACCAATGGGTACGACCACAGGACATGCTCGGAGCCGGGCGGCATGACTGAGGGCAAGAGCGGCGCCACACCGCTGGAAGGCGATGGCAAACGAATCCTGCTGATTCTCGGCACGCCGAAAAAGGACAGCTTCTGCCATGCCCTGGCCGAGGCCTACAGCCAGGGAGCACGCAGCAAGGGGCACGTGGTGCGCCAACTCCGGCTCGGCGAGATACAGTTCGATCCGATACTGCGTGAAGGTTACGAGCAGAGCCAGAATCTGGAGCCGGACTTGCTCGAAGCTCAGCGTCTGATCCACTGGGCCGAGCACCTGGTGTTCGTCTACCCAGTCTGGTGGGGTGGCATTCCTGCGCTGCTCAAGGGCTTCTTCGACCGGGTGTTCCTGCCCGGTTTCGCCTTCAAGTACCGCAACCGCTCGCAACTCTGGGACAAGCTGCTCACCGGGCGCAGCGCCGACCTGCTGGTGACCATGGACACGCCACGCTGGTACTTCCGCTGGATCTATGGTGCCCCGGCCCATCGGCAGATGGTGCGCACCATCCTCGGTTTCTGCGGCATCAAAACGCGGCGCCTGAGCGAATTCGCCCCGGTGCGCCCCTCCAATGAGGAACAGCGCCAGAGCTGGCTGCGCCAGGCTGAAGCACTGGGAACGAAGGCGTGACGCAGCAGGCACATCGGGCCTACAAACCAGCAGCACTCTCGCGTGCCCTACCCGCCCACCACAGCGCCAGCGGGCCCAGCGTCAACAGCAGGCCCATCAGCGCGAACGCCGCCCACCAGCCAAGCAACTGCTGATCACCCAGGGCATCGAGGGTCATGCCGAACAATAGCGGCCCGAGGAACGCGCCGGTAAAGCCGGTGCAGGAATACAGCGCCATCGCTGCCCCACGGTGGCTGGCCGGGGCGACACTGACCAGCCCGGCGGTCAGCGAGGCGGAGTCGGCGGTCACAGTCACCGCATAGAGCAGAACCAGCACCAGCATCACCCAGAACGGCAGTGCCGCACCCAGGCCGACCACGATTGCCAGCAGCGCGGAGGCGAGCATCACGCCGATAAGCCAGCGCTGACGACCGAAACGCAGCGCCAGCTCATTGCCAAGGATGCTCGACGGCATACCGATCAGCGTCGCCAGCATCGCTACCCAGGTGCCCGATAGCCAGGGATCGACGCCCTGCAGATGCCCGGAGAACACCACGAAGGCCACCAGCCAGGCGCGCAGGGCGAACAGTTCCAGGTTGTGCATCGCGTAAGCCAGGCAGTAGGCCAGCACCGCACGACTCTTCAGGGGTGCCAGATCCAGCAGATTGCGCGGCGCATGCGCCGCCACCGGCTTCGGCGCCAGGCCCCGGTACACCAGCGCCCAGGCCAGCAGCGCGCAGCCGCCACTGAGCAGTGCCGGCACTTGCCAGCCGCCGAGCTTGGCCAGCTCACCGGACAGGGTGAAGGAAAGCGCCGTGCCCAGACCAAAGCTGGCGGTGTAGAAAGCGATTGCCCGCGACTGCGAGGCGCCGTCGATGCGCTCTGATAACGCCTTGAGCCCCGGCATGTAGGTCCCCGCCAAGCCGATGCCGGCGAGCACACGCCAGAGCAGCGCCGACCAGAAACCATCGGCGAAGACGAAACCGGCGCTGGCCGCGGCCGTCAGCAGCATGGCCCACAGGTAGATCAGTCGGGCATCGTGGCGGTCGGTCAGGCCCGTGAGCACCGGCACGGCCAACATATAACCGAGAAAGAAGCCGCCGCCGATCCAGCCGGCCTCGGTATTGCTCAGCCCCCAGAGCACCTGAAATTGCGGCAGCAATGCGGCGAACAGGGCAAAACCGGCCATGCCCAGGGTTTCGGCCGTACACAGCAGCAGGGTAATGCGGCGAGCCTTCATGATGTTCTTAGGGCAAGCAGCCGGAAGGTTGTGCACTGAGGCGGCAAAGTCGTACACCTCGGAAACATTGGGCTCAGCACAATCAAAGCACCAGGCCGTCGCTGGCCAGGCTTACGCCGCTCGGCAACGCGTCGGGATGATCCAGCAACCAGGCGTCGAAGGCATGGCCGATATGGGTCAGCACCGCCTGCGTCGGCTGCAACCGCTCGATGACCTCCAGCGCGCGGGTCAGATCGTTGTGGTTGCGCGGTGCGACAGGTTGCGGGGCGGTGGAGCAATCGAGCACCAGCACATCCAGCGGTGCACGCTGTAATTCGGCGCAACTGGCTTCGGGCACACCGAGGGTATCGGTGAGGTAGGCGATGCGCCTGCCCTTCCCCTGCACTTCCCGCCCTTCCGCCCCCTGCCCGTCGAACCCTCGCCCTTCAAATAGGTACCCGAAGGTCGGCTTGGAATGATTCAGCGGCAGGGCAGTGACGCGCAACTCACCCAACTGACGGCGCTCGAAGGCGGCGAATGGCTGGCTGAAGTCGAGGATACCGGGGTGTTTGTACAGGTCGGCCAACCCTTCCGGGTCATCCGGGCCATGCACCGGAATCACCAGCCCCTGGCCCCAGCGCAGGTGCAGCAGGCCCTGGGCGTGGTCGGCGTGGTAGTGGGTCTGCACAATGCCGCTGAGGCTGTGCGGCGCGAAGCGCTCGGTGAGGTCGGTCAGGCCGCTGTCGATCAGCCAGCGCTGCGTGCCGCATTCGATCAACGCACAACAGGGGCCACGGCGCCGCGCCGGATACACGCGTGCCGCATCGCAGGCCGGACAACTGCAGTTGTAGACCGGCACCTGACGGGCATCGCCGGTGCCGAGCAGGGTCAGGCGCATTGGCGGGCCTCGTCGAGCAGGTGCAACAGGCGGCTGACGGTTTGCGGCAAGGGGCTGGAGTTGTCGAGGATGACGGTGTCAGCCTGGCCAGCCCTCTCCCCCGGCCCCTCGGCTTTGGCGTCCTGCATCTCCCTCCCTCCTGCATCCATGCAGTCGTCTCCCGCAAGCGGGAGAGGGGAGGAAGCGCTACCCACCTGCAGTTCGCGGCTACGGGCCAGGCGCTGCTCGATCTGCTCCGGCGTCTCCCGGCCACGGGCCAGCAGGCGTTGGCGCAGCACGGCCTCATCGACCTGAAGAAGAACCGCCAGCAAATTCGGATAGCGCTGGCGCGCAGCCTCGAGATGACCGCGCGAACCATTGATCAGCACGTCCTGCCCGGCGCTCAACCAATCATCGATCTCGCGCGGGATTCCATAGGCCAGGCCATTGGCCCGCCAGCTCAGGGCGAAGGCGCCCTCGCCCTCCAGGCGCTCGAACTCGGCCGGGGTGACGCCCAGCGCATCTTCCCCTACCGATTCGGCGCTGCGGGTGATCACCCGCCGGGCGAACCGGCAGCCGTGCGCCTCCAGCGGCGCGCGTGCGGCTTGCAACAGGCTGTCCTTGCCCGAGCCCGAAGGCCCCATCAGATAGATCAACCTGCCCTGCATCAGAACACCCTTCGTGCTTGGCGCCACACTTGCTGGATCACCGGCTGCTCGCCATGGGCCCTGGCCTGCACCAGATCGGCGCGCAGGCCGACGCGAATTTCGCCGCGATCATCCAGCCCGGCCGCCCTGGCCGGCGCGCGGCTCACGGTGGCGATGGCCGCAGGCAAATCATAGTCGTTGTCCTGCCCGACGAGCAGCCAGGCCGCATGCAACAGGCTGGCCGGGTAGTAGTCGCTGGAGAGGATATCCAGTACGCCATGGCGCGCCAGCTCAGCGGCGGCGATATTGCCCGAGTGCGAGCCGCCACGCACCACGTTCGGCGCGCCCATCAATACTTTCAGACCCAGTTCATGGCTGGCCCTGGCCGCCTCCAGGGTGGTAGGGAACTCGGCGATGGCCATGCCGAAATCCGCCGATTCCTGTACATGGGCCAGGGTCGCGTCATCATGGCTGGCCACCGAGATGCCGCGACTGTGGCAGTCCTCGACGATGGCGCGGCGCTGACGGTCGCTGTACTGACGCGAGTTGGCGATCTGCTCCTGGAGGAAATCCTCCATCTCTGCCGGGCTCAGGTGATACTTGCCCATGTAGTACTCGCGGTACTTCTCCACCTTGGCGAACTGGCGCTGGCCGGGCGAGTGATCCATCACCGAGACCAGCGCCACCAGCGGGTGCTCCACCAGGTCGCGGTAGATCGTCAGGGCATCCGGATGGCACAGCTCGCAACGCAGGTGCAGGCGGTGCTCGGCGCGAGTCTGCCCGGCCGCCTCGCTGGCAGCGATGGCCTCGATCATCGCCGGCAACTGCTGCATGCGCCGGCCGCGCGGGTTGATGTCGCCGATGGACAGCGCGTCAAACACTGTGGTGATGCCGGCGGCGACGATCTGTGCATCGTGGGTCAGTACAGCCGAAGCCGATGGCCAGTCCACGCCAGGGCGCGGGCTCATGTGTTTTTCCAGGTTGTCGGTGTGCAACTCCACCAACCCCGGCAGCAGGTAATCGCCGCCGAGATCCCGGGCCTGCGGCAGGCGGCTGGCGCCCTCGTCCACCGCTGCGATCAGTCCGTCACGCAGCAGCAGGCTACCCAGGAATTCCCGCTCAGCGGTGACGACGCGGGCGTTGCTGAGAATCTGTTCAGACGACATAGACGTACTCCGGTTGCGCCGCCTCGGCGCTCATATCGAGGTAACGGTCGGCCACCGCCTCACGGGCGGTGCGGTCGTGGAAAATGCCAATCAGTGCGCTGCCTGCGGCCTTGGCTTCGTTGATCAGCTCCAGCACCACCTGGCGGTTGGCGTCGTCCAACGAGGCGGTGGGCTCGTCCAGCAGCATTACCGGCCACTCGACCATGAAGCCGCGGGCGATATTGACGCGCTGCTGCTCGCCCCCGGAGAAGGTGCCCGGCGCCAGTTGCCAGAGCGCCTCGGGAATGTTCAGCCGCGCCAGCAGTTCCTTGGCACGCGCCTGCGCATCGGCACGCGCCCAGCCACGCGACAGCGCCGGCTCCATCACCACGTCCAGGGTCGAGACGCGCGGGATCACCCGCAGGAACTGACTGACATAACCCAGACTCTGCCGCCGCACGTCCAGCACCTGGCGTGGCTCGGCGCCGACCAGCTCTACCGGCGCGCCCTGGTGACGGATGCGGATGCTGCCGCCAGCGGCCAGGTAGTTGCCGTACAGCGTGCGCAGCAGGGTCGACTTGCCAGCGCCGGACTGGCCGTGCAGCACCAGGCACTCGCCGCCCCGCACGCTGAAGTTCAAGTCACGCAGCACCTGCAGGACGACGCCGTTCTGCTGGTGCAGGGTGAAGGTCTTGCTGAGGCCGCTGACCTCGATCAGGTTGTTCATATACACCTCGATTACAGTAGGCACGATCTGCCCCCTCTCCCATTTATGGGAGAGGGCTGGGGAGAGGGTCGTGCAGGCGACCCGATGCAAGCGAAGCCCCTCTCCCCGGCCCCTCTCCCGCAAGCGGGAGAGGGGAGAAAAGCGCCCACAAAGGTTGGCGGTTGTAGGGTGGATGGCGCTTTATCCATCCACCGATGGCGACTCACTGGTGGATGAGAAGAGCGTCATCCACCCTACGCAGCACCAGTTCGCAGTAGGCTCATGGCTGCAACACCGACGACACCAGCAACTGCGAATACGGATGCTGCGGATCGTCGAGAATCTGGTCGGTCAGCCCCGCCTCCACGACCTTCGAGCGCCGCATCACCATCAGGCGGTCGGCCAGCAGGCGCGCCACCGCCAGGTCGTGGGTGACGATCACCACCGCCAGGTCCAGCTCGCGTACCAACCCGCGCAGCAGATCCAGCAGGCGCGCCTGAACGGAGACATCGAGGCCCCCGGTCGGCTCGTCCATGAACACCAGGCGCGGCGCGGAGACCAGGTTGCGGGCGATCTGCAGGCGCTGCTGCATGCCGCCGGAGAAGGTGCGCGGCAGGTCGTCGATACGCGCCGGGTCGATCTCCACCTGGCTCAGCCAGTCGAGCCCGGCGGCGCGCAGCTCGCCATAGTGGCGCACGCCCTGGGCCATCAGCCGCTCGCCGATGTTGGCGCCGGCCGATACCGCCATGCGCAGGCCGTCACGCGGGTTCTGCTCGACGAAGCCCCATTCGGTGCGCAGCAACGTACGCCGCTCGGCCTCGCTGGCGCTGTACAAGTCGAGCCACTGGCCGTCGCGGGCGCGATAACTCACGTTGCCGCGATCCGGCAGGCAGCGCCCGGAGAGCAAGCTGAGCAAGGTCGACTTGCCCGAGCCGGACTCGCCGACGATGCCCAGCACCTCACCAGGATAGAGGTCGAAGCTCACCCCCTGGCAGCCCTTTTCCGGGCCGTACAGGCGGGTCAGATCGCGCGCCGAGAACAGCGGCTCGGCCATTGCCAGAGCAGGTTGCAGACGTTCGGCGGCGCTCATTGCAGGTTCTCCTCAAGACGCTCGGTGCGCTGACGGCAGTAGTCGGTATCGGAGCAGACGTAGCGCTTGCTGCCGGCATCGTCGACGATCAGCTCGTCGAGGAAGGACTCGCTGCTGCCACAGAAAGCGCAGCACTCCTCCCACTGCTGCACGGCGAAGGGGTGATCCTCGAAGTCCAGACTGACCACCTGGGTGAACGGCGGGACGGCGTAGAGGCGCTTCTCACGCCCCGCGCCGAACAGCATCAGCGCCGGGCTCATGTCCAGCTTGGGGTTGTCGAATTTCGGGATCGGCGACGGGTCCATCACGTAGCGCTCATCCACCGTCACCGGGTAGGCATAGGCGGTAGCGATATGGCCGAAGGTGGCGATGTCCTCATACAGCTTCACGTGCATCACGCCGTAGTCCTCCAGCGCATGCATGGTCCTTGTCTCCTGCTCGCTCGGTTCGATGAAACGCAGCGGCTCGGGAATCGGCACCTGGTAGACCATGATCTGCCCGGCCGAAAGTGGCGTTTCGGGGATGCGATGGCGGGTCTGGATCACGCTGGCCTCCACCGTGCGCTCAGTGGTGGCAACGCCGGCGGTGCGGGCGAAGAAGCGACGGATCGACACCGCGTTGGTGGTGTCGTCAGCGCCCTGGTCGATCACCTTGAGCACATCATCCGCACCGAGAATGGCGGCGGTCAGTTGCATGCCACCGGTGCCCCAGCCGTAGGGCAGCGGCATCTCGCGGCCGCCGAAGGGCACCTGGTAGCCGGGGATGGATACGGCCTTGAGCAGGCCACGACGAATCATGCGCTTGGTCTGTTCGTCGAGGTAGGCGAAGTTGTAGGCCGACGCCTCGCGGGCGCCGCTTGCAGTGGACATGTTCATCAGCGGTTCTCCTCTGCCGGCGCCTGGCGGCGCAGCTTGCGGATCAGTTCCAGTTCGGCCTGGAAGTCGACGTAGTGCGGCAATTTGAGGTGCGAGACAAAGCCGGCGGCCTCGACGTTGTCGCAGTGCATCAGCACGAATTCCTCCTCCTGCGCCGGGCCCTGCACTTCCTCACCGTACTCGCCGGCGCGCAGGGCGCGGTCGACCAGGGCCATGCCCATGGCCTTGCGTTCGGCGTAACCGAAGGCCAAGCCGTAGCCACGGGTGAACTGCGCCTGCTCGGCGCTTTCACCGACGAACTGGTTGACCATCTCGCACTCGGTGATTTCGATGTCGCCCAGCGGCACGGCGAAGCCCAGTTCGGCGGGCGTCATCCACACCTCGACGTCACCAATACGGATCTCCCCGGCGAACGGGTGGTTGCGGCCGTAGCCGCGCTGGGTGGAATAACCCAGCGCCAGGAGGAAGCCTTCGTCGCCACGGGCCAACGCCTGCAGGCGCTCGGCACGTTTGGCGGGAAAGGCCAGCGGCTCGCGGGTGATGTCCGGCACCGGTGCGCCATCGTCCATCTCGCGGGCCATCAGCCCCTCTTCGGCGAGAAAGTCCAGCACCCGAGGGCAGGCTTTCGGTTCATCGATCACGGCGCTTTCCGGTGCCGGGTACTCGCCCTCGGCCAGCAGGGCAAAGTCCAGCAGGCGGTGGGTGTAGTCGAAGGTCGGGCCGAGCAGTTGGCCACCGGGCAGGTCCTTGAAGGTGGCAGAGATGCGGCGCTCCAGCTGCATTTTCGTACTGTCCAGCGGCTCGCTGGCGCCGAAACGCGGCAAGGTGGTGCGGTAGGCACGCAAGAGGAAGATGGCTTCCATCAGGTCGCCGGCCGCCTGCTTGATGGCCAGTGCGGCCAGTTCCTCGTCGTACAGCGAGCCTTCGCTCATCACACGGGCCACGGCCAGCGGCATTTGCTGACGCACCTGCTCCACGCCCAGTTCGGCGACGGCGGAGTCGCCACGGCGACGGCTGGCCAGCAGTTGATGGGCATTGTCGATGGCGCGTTCGCCACCCTTGACGGCGACATACATCAGGCAGCCTCCTCGGTTTCGATCAGCACGCGGGTGCTGCGCGGCAGGCCGATCACCTCACCGCCTGCGGCGAAGAAGCAATCCAGACCACGGGGAAAGGCGCTGCGCGCCTGGCGCTGCTGCCAGAACGACGCCGGCAGCGGCAGGTTGACGCTGCGCACGTCCTTGATGCCCGGCCCACGCCAGCGCAGCGGGGCACCGGCGTGCAGGTCAGCGAGCTGAATCAGTAATGTGCAGGACTGATCCGGGTAGCGCTCGCTGCCGTTGTCGAAGTCCGACAGGTCGGTGAGTTCGCTTTCGTCGAGCAGAGCAAACAGGGCGATCTCGCGCTCGGCGACGATCGGGCAACCACAATGGAAAGCCAGATTGGCGCGGATCAGCGGCGTATCGAAGCGCGGTGCGAGCCACAGCGGGGTGTCGCTGTCGAGGAAGGCCAGGCACAGGCCATAGGTGGCCGGCGCCAGATCGCCCAGGGCATGGGCGCGGGCCATCGACTGGCTCAGGCCGGGTTCGGCCAGGGCAGCGAGGGCGGCGCGGAAGCTGACCTGGGCGTCCAACACCGGGTCGTCGAAAGCCGGTTGCAGCCAGTGCGAGCTGTGCGGCGTAGTCATCAATCCTCTCCTCTGACCAGGGTGAAGAACTCCACCTGGGTGGTGGCAGTCTGTGCGGCCCGAGCCAGGCGCTGTTCGCGCTGCTGACGGGCCAGGGGTTCGATCAGATCACTGAGCCAGCGCGCCTGGTCACTGCCCTGCAGGTGGGCGTCGGCCAATGCCGCCAGTTCGGCGCGGCGCTTGTCGCGTCCGGCCAGATAGCTGTAGCCGGTGCGTCCATCGGCCAGGCGCACCACGCAGCGGGTCACGGTCATCTCGCCGAGATTGAAGGCGCTGCCGGTGCCCCCCATGCGTCCGCGCACCAGGGTCATGCCGACCTCGGGGGAGCGGATCAGTTGGTAGGCGCTGTCCTTGAGCGCCGCCTCATGGGCATCGAGGGCGTCGCCGGCGCGGGCCAGCACGCCCATCCAGCGCTGGCGCGCGGCGATGTTCGGATCATGGTCGTTCATGCGGGTCTCCATCAGGTCGCTACCTGGTACTGGAAGCGGTCGGCGCGGCTGCTGGACTGCGCCAGCTCCACCGCACGACCGGCAGGGTCGCGGGACAGGGTGAGTACGCTGAGCAGCGGCGCATGGCGTGGCATCAGCAGGTGCGCGGCTTCTTCGCGGCTGGGCAGGCGCGCACCGATCAGGCTGAAAGTGCGCGCCAACGGCAGGTCGCGCTCAGCCAGGTACTGGCGCAGCGAACCGCCCTGGTAGTCCGCCAACAGCGGCGCCAGGCTGGCGCAGAAACGGTGACGGATCAGGCTCATCGGCTGACCGTCGAGCAGGCGCAGCGTGGCCAGTTCGATCAGCTCGCTGCCATCGGGCAGGTGCAGGTGGCGGCACTCCTCGCTGCTGCCACTGCGGCGAAGGCGCTCGATCAGTTGCGCCTCGACCCGGTGGCCGAGCGCCGACAGCGACTGGCTGAAGGCACTGCCCGCCTCCACCGGATAAACCAACGGCTTGGCCAGCACCTGAGTGCCCTTGCCCTGGCGACGCAGCAGGCGGCCTTCGAGGACCAGTTCGTCCACCGCGCGGCGCAGGGTGTGACGGTTGACGGAAAACCGCGCGGCCAGTTGCATCTCGCCCGGCAGGTAGTCGCCCGGACTCATGCGCTGCAGGTCTTCGCGCAGCACGGCAGCCAGTTCGCGGTACAGCGGCTCGCTTTGTCTAGACAAGTTCATCGTTTGAAAAGGGCGCACGCAGGCGCCCTCCCTCCTATTCAGATAAAGAGCTTGCGCAGGCGCTGTGACAGGATGTCGATGGCGCTCACCACCAGGATGATCACGATCAGCAGCGCGCAGGTCTGGGCGAACTGGAAGCCGCGGATAGCCTCCCAGAGGATCACGCCGATACCACCAGCGCCGACCATGCCGACCACCGTGGCCGAGCGTACGTTGGACTCGAAACGGTACAGCGAGTAGGAAATCCACAGTGGCAGCACCTGCGGGATGACGCCGAAGATCACCTCCTGCAAGGCGCTGGCACCGGTAGCGCGCACCCCTTCGACTGGGCCAGGGTCGATGGCCTCGACCGCTTCGGCGAACAGCTTGGCCAGCACCCCGGTGGTGCTGATGAACAGTGCCAGCACGCCGGCGAAGGGGCCGAGACCGACCGCGACGACGAAGAGCATGGCGAAGACCATTTCGTTGATCGAACGGCAGGCATCCATCACTCGGCGTACCGGCTGATAGATCCACCAGGGCACGATGTTCTCGGAGCAGAGAATGCCCAGAGGAATGGCGCAGATGATGGCCAGCACCGTACCCCAGAGGGCGATCTGCACGGTGACCACCATCTCCTTGAGGTAGTGCTGCCAGTTGCTGAAGTCCGGCGGAAAGAAGTCGGCGGCGAAGGTGGCCATGTTGTCGGCATCGCGCACCAGCGCCAGCGGGTTCATTTCCGCGCCCTGCCAGGACCAGGCAAGTACGGCGAAGAACAGGCCCCAGCCAATAAGTTGCGGCCAGCTGCGCTTGCCGTCGGCGACCGGGGTGGCGGTGGTCAGTGTGGTCATGGGTAATTCTCGATCCTGTTAGAGACGCTTCAGCGGCGAGCGTTGCGCGAGCCGCCCCACCAGCGCGGGGCGGCCCTCGGGGTCAGCCGGCGCTGGCGCCGCCTTGCTTCTCACGCTCGGCCATACGCTGTTCCAGCTTGGCCAGCTCGGCATCCAGTTCCTTGAGCTGAGCCTGCTTGTCGGCGTCCTTGAGCGTGGCGTTGTTAGCCACTTCGGTGCGTTTCTTGAACAGTTCGAGCTGGCGAATCGGCAGCAGCTGATCGTTGTCGGAAGCCTTGAACTGACCCCACTGCAGGCCTGCGAGTACCTTCTTCTCTTCCGGCTTGGCGCCGTAGTTCATGAAGAAGTCACGCAGCTTGTCGCGGGTTTCCTGCGGCAGGTTCTTGCGCCAGACGATCGGGTCGGACGGGATCAGCGGCGAGGTCCAGATCACCTTGAGTTGCGCGGCCTTGTCCGGCGCAGTCACTTCCAGGCGCTCCATGCCCTCGCTGTTGAAGGTGCCGACATCGACCTGCTTGTTGGCCACCGACAAGGCGTTGACCTCATGACTGCCGTTGAGCGAGCGTTTGAAGATCTTGCCGGCGTCTGCGTTGTTCTGGGCGAACACGTAGTAGCCAGGCACCAGGTAGCCGGAAGTGGAGTTGGGGTCGCCGTTGGCGAAGGTCAGGTTCTTGGCGTTCTTGAGCATGTCCTCGACCGAGTCGATCGCGCTGTCCTTGTGCGCCACCAGCAGGCTGTAGTAACCCTGCGCGCCGTTGGCCGCCACGGTCTGGGCAAAGATCTCGCCGCCAGCGCGGTCCACCGCTTCCATCGCCGACTTGTTGCCGTACCAGGCCACATCGACCTTGTCGAAGCGCATGCCCTGGATGATCCCGGCATAGTCAGGGGCAAAGAAGGCGTTGATCTTCACGCCGGTCTGCGTGCTCATGTCGGCCAGGAAGGGCTCCCACATGGCCTTGAGGTTCTGCGAGGACTCGGTGGAAATGATGCCGAAGTTGAGTTCCTCGGCGGCCTGGGCCGAGC
Organism: Pseudomonas chaetocerotis; assembly: GCF_015712105.2. Taxonomy (NCBI): domain Bacteria; kingdom Pseudomonadati; phylum Pseudomonadota; class Gammaproteobacteria; order Pseudomonadales; family Pseudomonadaceae; genus Pseudomonas; species Pseudomonas chaetocerotis. The sequence goes on along the minus strand of NZ_JACFYX020000008.1, from coordinate 239,209 downwards.
CCAGCAGGGAACCGGTGACGAGCGCGGAGGCAGCCAGCATATGGCCGATGCGTTTGAACATGGAGCACACTCCTGTTGCAGGTTGGCGTTGTTGTTTCGAGTGAGGGAGGTGACGTCAGGCCTTGGCCAGCGTCAGCGGACGCTCTACAGCCCGAGGGCGCTGCCCTTGCGGCAGCAGCAGGCTGATATCGAGATCGCCGCCGTAGAGGTCGTTGAGGAAATCGGGGTTGAAGCCCGTGGTCGGGCCATCGAAATGGATGCGCCCACCCTTCAGCGCAACCGCACGCTGGCAATAGCGCACCGCGTAGTCGACCTGATGTAGAGTCACCACCACTGTCTTGCCGTCGTGACGGTTGATGTCGGCGAGAATCTCCATCACCTTGCGCGCCGACTCCGGGTCGAGCGAGGCGATCGGTTCATCGGCGAGAATCACTTCGGCCTGTTGGCACAACGCGCGGGCGATAGCCACGCGTTGCTGCTGCCCGCCTGAGAGGGTCGAAGCACGCTGAGCAGCGAACTCGGCCAGACCGACCCGCTCCAGCGCCTGCATGGCACGCTGTTTTTCCTCGGCATTGAACAGCCCGAGACTGCCACGCCAGCGCGGCATGCGCCCCAGACCACCGAGCAGCACGTTCTGCAGCACACTGAGGCGTCCCACCAGATTGAACTGCTGGAAGATGTAGCCGATATCGGCACGCTGACGACGCACATCGCCGTTCAGACGGCCATCGGCCTGCACCTGCCGCCCGAGCACTTCGATACTGCCGGCATCGCCGCGCGCCAAGCCAGCAAGATGACGCAGCAGGGTCGACTTGCCCGAACCCGACGCGCCGATCAACGCCACCATTTCGCCCGGCTGTACCGAGAGAGCCAGATCGAACAATGCCTGTTTACGGCCGAAGCTTTTGTTCAGACGGTCGACTCGAATCGCTGCGCGCATGGGCTGGCCCTCTACTATCATTGTCGATACGAAGGCAGCGAACTGGCGCCTTCTGGTGTAGACCAAGGTAGGCGCAGGCTGTGTCAGACTTGTGAATCAGTGATGACGATTGAGTGACCGAAACTTTTATAATCGAGCACAGCATCAGCATGACTTCTGCCGAATACAGCGCATTTCAGACAATCGGTGCTGGCATAAAGCCGCCACCTGATTCACAATCCGACACGTATTTGGCGTCAAGGAATTGTTCAGATGACTCTCGGGTCATAATGACGCAGAACGCGATACCGGTTGAACGGCTAGTGCGAAACACGGTCAAACCGGTGACAATCTCGACACTGACTACCAGTATCGCTCCCTGAACTAACCGGTAATGTATGCGCCCTATGAAACAGGCTATTTATTCCAGCCGCACGGCTGACAAATTTGTCGTTCGCTTGCCAGATGGCATGCGTGAGCGTATCGCTGACGTAGCACGCAACCATCACCGCAGCATGAATTCGGAAATCATCGCCCGCCTGGAGCAAAGCATGCTTCAGGAAGGTGCTCTGGATGACGATCTCAGCCTGCGCCTCGACAGCCCTGAACTGAGCCTCCACGAGCGTGAATTGCTGCAGCGTTTTCGTCAGTTGTCGCGCCGCCAGCAGAACGCGCTGGTCGCTCTGATTGCCCACGACGTGGAAATGGCCGCCGAAGAAGCCTGAGGCGAGCCCACAAAAAAACCGGCCTTGAGCCGGTTTTTTTTGTGGGCAACGAAAAGGCACGGAGCGAACTCCGCGCCGCAATCAGCCAACGAAACTGAGCAACACCCCCGCCGCCACCGCCGAGCCAATCACCCCGGCCACGTTCGGCCCCATGGCATGCATCAGCAGGAAGTTCTGCGGATTGGCTTCCAGACCGACCTTGTTCGATACCCGAGCCGCCATCGGCACTGCCGACACACCGGCCGAGCCGATCAACGGATTGACCTTGTTGCTGCTGAACAGGTTCATCAGCTTGGCCATCAGCACACCGGCCGCAGTGCCTGCGCAAAACGCCACCATGCCCAGCATGAGAATGCCCAGGGTCTTGAGCTGCAGGAAGGCTTCGGCCGACAGCTTCGAACCCACGGTCAGACCGAGGAAGATGGTGACGATATTGATCAGCGCATTACGCGAAGTATCGGCCAGGCGCTCGACTACACCGGCCTCGCGCAACAGATTGCCGAGGGCGAACATGCCGATCAGCGGCGCGGCGTCAGGCAGCAGCATGCCAATCAGAACGCACAGTACGATAGGGAAGATGATCTTCTCGGTCTGCCCCACCGGGCGCAACTGCTGCATGACGATGGCGCGCTCCTCCTTGGTGGTCAACGCACGCATGATCGGCGGCTGCAGCAACGGCACCAGCGCCATGTAGGCATAGGCCGCGACGGCGATGGGCCCGAGCAGATCAGGCGCCAGCTTTGAGGTAACGAAGATCGAGGTCGGCCCATCCGCCCCGCCGATGATGGCGATGGACGCCGCCTCCTTGAGGGTGAACTCCATGCCGGGAATGCCCAGCGCAGTGATCGCCAGGGCGCCGAGCAGGGTGCCGAAGATGCCGAACTGCGCAGCGGCGCCAAGCAGCAGCGTCTTCGGATTGGCCAGCATCGGACCGAAGTCGGTCATGGCGCCGACGCCGAGGAAGATCAGCAGCGGGAAGATGCTGGTCGGCAGGCCCACTTCATAGATCAGGTGCAGGAAACCCGCGCCCTCGGCCATGTTGGCCACCGGAATGTTCGACAACAGGCCACCGAAGCCGATGGGCACCAGCAACAGGGGCTCGAAGCCCTTCTTGATGGCCAGGTAGATCAGCAACAGGCAGACCGCGATCATGAATGCCTGACCGGGCTCCAGATGGTACAGACCAGTGCTCTGCCAGAGCTTGAGCAGCTTTTCCATGACGCGCCCCTCAGCCGATGGTCAGCAGGCTTGCGCCCACTGCCACTGCATCGCCGACCTTGACGTTGACGGCACCGATGGTACCGGCCTTGAAGGCGCGGATCTCGGTTTCCATCTTCATTGCTTCGAGGATGATCACCAGTTGCCCCTCCTCCACGACCTGACCAGGCTGCACCAACACCTTGAAGATATTGCCAGCCAGCGGCGCGGCTTGCGGCTCGCCGCCGCCCACTGCGACCGGAGCCGCCGGTACGGTGCTCGCCGCACCACCGACGGGCTTGATACCTTCGATATCGCCGCCTTCGTTCACCTGCACGACGAACGACTTGCCATTGACCTCGACGGTGTAGACCTCAGGCTTGCCTGCCTCGCGAGCCGGGGCTTGCTTACCGGTCGGCACAGGCTCGAAGACCGCCGGGTTGCCGCGATTTTCCAGGAACTTTAAGCCGATCTGTGGGAACAGCGCATAAGTCAGGACGTCGTCGATTTCGTCGACAGCCAGCTTGATGCCTTTCTCCTGAGCAATGCCCTTGAGTTCGGCAGTCAGCTTGTCCATCTCGGACTCAAGCAGATCAGCCGGACGACAGGTGATCGCTTCGCCACCGTCGAGTACACGGGCCTGCAGCTCGGCGTTGAACGGCGCGGGCGCGGCGCCATACTCGCCCTTGAGCACGCCGGCGGTTTCCTTGGTGATGGACTTGTAACGCTCGCCGGTGAGCACATTGATCACCGCCTGAGTGCCAACGATCTGCGAAGTGGGCGTCACCAGCGGGATGAAACCCAGGTCTTCGCGCACGCGGGGGATCTCGGCCAGCACCAGGTCGAACTTGTCCTGGGCGCCCTGTTCCTTGAGTTGGCTTTCCATGTTGGTGAGCATGCCGCCAGGCACCTGAGCGACCAGGATGCGCGAGTCGACGCCCTTGAGGTTACCTTCGAACATCGCATATTTCTTGCGCACCTCGCGGAAGTACGCGGCGATTTCTTCCAGCAGCGCCAGGTTCAGCCCAGTGTCGCGCTCGGTGCCCTGGAACATGGCCACTACCGACTCGGTCGGCGAATGACCATAGGTCATCGACAGCGAGGAAATCGCGGTGTCGACGTTGTCGATACCGGCTTCCACCGCCTTGAGAATGGCCACCGACGACAGCCCGGCGGTTGCATGGCACTGCATATGGATCGGGATCGCCAGGCTGGCCTTCAGGCGCGACACCAACTCGAAGGCGGTATAGGGCGTAAGAATGCCGGCCATGTCCTTGATCGCTACCGAATCGGCGCCCATGTCTTCGATCTGCTTGGCCAGATCGACCCACATGTCCAGCGTGTGCACCGGGCTGGTGGTGTAGGAGATAGTGCCCTGGGCATGCTTGCCCTGCTGCTTGACGGCCTTGAGGGCGGTTTCCAGGTTGCGCGGGTCGTTCATCGCATCGAATACGCGGAACACATCGACGCCGTTGACGGCGGCGCGCTCGACGAACTTTTCCACCACGTCATCGGCATAGTGGCGGTAGCCCAACAGGTTCTGCCCGCGCAGCAGCATCTGCTGGCGGGTATTGGGCATGGCTTTCTTCAGTTCGCGGATGCGCTCCCAGGGATCTTCACCGAGATAACGAATGCAGGCATCGAAGGTCGCGCCGCCCCAGGATTCCACCGACCAGAAGCCGACCTGATCGAGCTTGGGCGCAATCGGCAGCATGTCTTCGAGACGAACACGCGTCGCCAGGATCGATTGATGCGCATCACGCAGCACCACATCGGTGATTCCGAGTGCTTGTTTTACGGCAGTCATACAGGAGCTCCCTCTGAACCTGATCAACCGCGGCGCGCGCGGTGCTGGGCAATAGCGGTTTGGATGGCGACCAGTGTTTCTGCATCCGGCTCATGGCTGGCTGACCTGAAACTAGGCGCTGGAGAAGAAATAGCCGGGCTCGGCGCGGACGGAGCGAAGGTCGCGATCAGACGTGACATCAGACTGACCACACCCACCAGCAACACCAGAAAGACAAATACGAAGCCCATGCCGAACAGCATGAGTTCGACACCCTCGAGCAGCAGTTCACTGGAGGTCATCTTGGCTCCTTTGGCCAGCAGCCAGGCGGCTGCGTTCATTATTGATTAGGAGCGCCCAGAGTCAGCGCCTGGGCAAAGCTGGCGAACCTTAGCGTGAAACGAGCGTTTGAAGCAAACGCCAATAGGGCCGTACGGGCTATTTATGTAGTGGTTTATAAGCATCCACTACCAAAGAAGCATAAAGGCCCTGCAAGCGAAGCCTCAGGATGTGGAGCGAGCCACGGAATCAACGGCAGGAGCAAGCCTCAGCAGGGTCTTGAAGTGGCGCGTCTCATCGCCAGGGGTGCGCCCGAACAGGCGCTTGAACTCCCGATTGAACTGCGACGGACTTTCATACCCGACGCACTGCGCAGCACTGAGCGCACTCATGTCGCTGCGGATCATCAGCAGCCGCGCCTGATGCAGGCGAATGGCCTTGAGGTACTGCAGCGGCGAACGGCTGGTCATCGCCTTGAAATGCACATGGAAGGTCGGCACGCTCATGCTGGCGACTTCGGCCAGCGAGGGCACATCGAGCGACTCCTGATAATCCCGGTGAATCCGCTGCAGGACGCGAGCAATACGGCCGAAATGACTGTTCTGCGCCAGGGTCGCCCGCAGGCCACTGCCCTGCTCACCCTGCAGCACGCGAAAGACGATCTCACGCAGAATCGATGGGCCGAGCAGGCGCACCTCGTCAGGGTCGGCCAGGGCCTCCAGCAGGCGCAACGTGGCGTCACTCAAGCGCGCATCCATAGGGCTGGAATAAAGCGTTGCCGGTTGAGTTGGCTGGGGCTCTTCCAGATCCATGACCAATTCGGCCACCAACAGTGGGTCGACACGCAGCGCCACCCCCAGCATGGGCTCTTCGGCACTGGCCTCGGTTTCGATGGAGAACGGCAGGGGCAGCGCCAGCACCAGATAGTGCTGCGCATCGTAAACATACAGATTGCCGTCGTGCAGCCCGCGCTTGCGCCCCTGGATCACGATCACGATGCTCGGCTCATACAACGCCGGAGTAACCGGCAGCGCGCGATTGGAGCGCATGAAGGTAACCCCATCGAGCTGCGCCGCGGTGTACCCCTCCTCGGGGGCCAGGCGCAGCATCAGTTCGACCATACGTCGCTTGATGCTCTCAGGACTCATGCTCATGCGCCGCTTTCGACTCGTGATCAATACCCGAGCATTGTAGGAAGCATTCAATAGAAACAGGCAATATCGAAAGAGTAACGAGACTTAGCAGCCGGCCCGCCCCTGCCTAGCATGGAAGCTCCATAACGCAATGGAGACCGACATGAGCAAAGTCATCCTCATCACCGGCGCCAGCAGCGGCATCGGCGAAGCCACCGCCAGACACCTGGCAAGCCTGGGTCACCGAGTGGCACTCGGCGCCCGACGCATCGAACGCCTGCAGGCACTGACAGAAGAGCTGCAGGCACAAGGTCAACATGCCTCCTGCCACGCCGTCGACGTCAGCCAACTGCATGACATGCAGGCCTTCGTCGAGCATGCCGAAACGCATCACGGGCCCATCGACGTGATCATCAACAATGCCGGCGTCATGCCGCTGTCGCCGCTCAACGCCCTGAAGGTGGATGAGTGGAACCGCATGATCGACGTCAACATCAGGGGCGTGCTGCACGGTATTGCCGCCGTGCTGCCAGGCATGGAAGAGCGCGGACGCGGCCAGGTCATCAATATCGCCTCCATCGGCGCCCACGCCGTATCGCCGACAGCGGCGGTCTACTGCGCCACCAAGTATGCCGTCTGGGCGATTTCCGAAGGCCTGCGCCAGGAAGGCGAGCGCATCCGCGTCACCACGATCTGCCCCGGCGTGGTCGAGTCCGAACTGGCCGACAGCATCTCCGATGCCAGTGCGCGCGAGGCGATGAAAGCTTTCCGGCGCGTCGCCATAGCGCCAGACGCCATCGCCCGCGCCGTGGCCTATGCAGTCGAACAGCCCGACGACGTCGACGTCAGCGAACTGATCGTGCGTCCGACCGCCAGCCCCTATTGATGGAGTCCACCATGTCTGCGAAGAACACTGCCACGGCACTGTTGATGAGCGGTGCCCTGCTAACCGGCGTGGCAATCGCGCAATCCGAGCACCCGCACCCTTATGTAGGCATGTGGGTAACGGACGACGGCCGTGTCCGCCATGAGTTATTGGCCAACGGCCGGTATGACGAGGCACGCGGCAATCGCGAAAGCGCCTATCAAGGTCACTACCGCGTCACCGGCAACCACATCGACTACGTCGACGACACCGGTTTTACCGCCGACGGTGAGTTCGTCGACGACGTGCTCTACCACGGCGGCATGGTACTGCGCCGTAAAGCCCTCCCAACCAACGAGTAACGATACCCATCAGCCAAGAGAAAAAGCCTATGAACATGCAAAAGATCATCGCTGCATTGCTACTGAGCGCATCACTCTGCCTCCCGGCCTGGGCAAGTGACACCACGGCGGCCAATCAGGCCCTGATTCAGAAAGCCTTCGATGACTGGCGCGCAGGCCAGGGAGGCATCTTCCAGTTGCTGGCCGATGATGCCGTCTGGGTCGTGGCCGGCAGCAGCCCGTACTCCGGGACCTACCCTACACGCGAGGCGTTCATGGAAGATGCAGTCAAACCCATCACTGACAAACTGGCGACACCCATCGTGCCCACCATCCGCCAGATCGTGGCGCAAGGACCCTACGTGGTCGTGCACTGGGATGGCCAGGCGACTGCCAAGGACGGCAGCCGCTACGAGAACAGTTACTCATGGCACATGCAGCTGGACAACGGCCGGATCACAAGGGTCACGGCCTTTCTCGATACCTGGCGGCTGGTCGAACTGATGAACTGAAGCGACCTACAGCAAGAAGATCGACGCCAGTCCCAGGAAGATGAAGAAACCGCCGCTGTCGGTCATGGCAGTGATCATCACACTGGCCCCCATGGCCGGGTCGCGCCCCAGGCGTGCCAAGGTCATGGGGATCAGCACCCCCATCAGCGCTGCCAGCAGCAGGTTCAGGGTCATTGCCGCCGTCATCACCACGCCCAGCGACCAGCTGCCGTAAAGCCCATAGGCGACCGCGCCGATCACCCCACCCCAGAGGATACCGTTGATCAGGGATACGCCGAGCTCCTTGCGTACCAGGCGCTTGGTATTGCCGGTGCTGACCTGATCCAGCGCCATGGCGCGTACGATCATGGTGATGGTCTGGTTACCCGAGTTACCGCCGATACCGGCTACGATGGGCATCAACGCGGCCAGCGCCACCAGCTTCTCGATCGAGCCTTCGAACAGGCCGATCACCCGCGACGCCAGAAACGCGGTGACCAGGTTGATCGCCAGCCAGGCCCAACGGTTGCGAACCGACTTCCACACCGAGGCGAAGATGTCTTCTTCCTCGCGCAGACCGGCCATGTTCAGCACTTCGCTTTCGCTTTCCTCACGGATCAGGTCGACCATCTCGTCGATGGTCAGACGCCCGATCAGCTTGCCGTTCTTGTCCACCACTGGCGCGGAAATCAGGTCGTAACGCTCGAAGGCCTGGGCGGCGTCGTAGCCATCTTCATCCGGATGGAAGCTCACCGGATCGTCGGCCATGACTTCGCCGACCTGCTTGTCCGGGTCGTTGACCAACAGGCGCTTGATCGGCAGCACGCCCTTGAGCACGCCGTCGTAATCGACCACGAACAGCTTGTCGGTATGGCCCGGTAGCTCTTTCAGGCGCCGCAGGTAACGCAGCACCACTTCCAGGCTGACATCTTCGCGGATGGTGACCATCTCGAAGTCCATCAGCGCACCGACCTGATCCTCTTCGTAGGACAGGGCCGAACGCACGCGCTCACGCTGTTGAGCGTCGAGCGACTCCATCAGCTCATGCACGACGTCGCGCGGCAGTTCTGGCGCCAGGTCGGCGAGTTCGTCGGCGTCCATGTCCTTGGCCGCAGCGAGAATCTCGTGATCGTCCATGTCGGCGATCAGGGTTTCTCGTACCGCGTCGGACACTTCCAGCAGGATGTCGCCGTCGCGCTCGGCCTTGACCAATTGCCAGACGGTCAGACGCTCATCCAGCGGCAGGGCTTCGAGGATGTGGGCGATATCCGCAGGGTGCAGATCTTCGAGCTTGCGTTGCAGCTCGACGAGATTCTGACGATGCACCAGGTTCTCGACCCGGTCGTGATGCTGGCCTTCCTGACGATGGGTCAGGTCTTCGACCAGTTTGTGCCGGTGCAGCAGTTCGATCACCTGGGCCAGGCGATCCTGCAAGCTCTCTTGCGGCTTTTTGGCTTCTACTTCAGTCATAGCGCGCTCCACCCCCAGTTGGCGGGCACGCCAGAGGGGATCAATCAGGTCTTACACGATTGTGCGAGGGGAGTATTGAGTAACTACTGGGTAAGTCCATGGTGGTATTCCACAAGCCCCGGCGGGGCTGACGCGGCGAATGATAACACCGCAAAACAGCTTTGTACGTGACAAAAGCGCGGCAAGAACAATTGCTTGCATCACAAACTTCGATCTCGCGTGAAAACCTGGCTATACGACGCCATCGACGCGCCCCAGGACACCCTGGCGAGCGCGAAAAAAGGGTCTAACCTGAAGGAGGCGAACGTCACGGAGGACTGTTCATGCGAGGAAAGCACGTCGCAGCGCTATTGGCCGCTGCGCTTCTCTACCCTGTTGAAGACAGCTCGGCCACCAGCGTGTTCCGTTGTACAGGGGCCGACGGCCATGTCACCTTCACCCGCCACGGCTGCGCAAGCGATCAGGCGCAACATCTGCAGGATACGCGCAACCCTACGCCCAGCAGTGGCAAGACCTTTCCCCTTGCCAACCCAGACCGACACGCAATGCCCAGCCCAACGAGCGCCGGGGAGCTGGTCATAGTTGGTCAACAAGACGACGGCTGCGGCAACCTGCTGACCAGCAGCGAGAAGCGCCAGGCAATCATCCGCAAGGAAGTCCGCAGCGGCATGAGCCGTGCCGACGTGGAGAACAGCCTGGGTAAACCGGACAGGGTCACAGCCAGCAACGGGCAGCAGCGTTATCACTACAAAGAAAAACGCAAAGGCGGCAGCAGCCGACAGGTCAGCTTCGACGAGGCCGGTTGCGTGAAGAAATGACGCGCAAAGAAAAAGGGCCTGCATCACTGCAGGCCCTTTCAGTATGGCGGACTCAGGAGGATTCGAACCTCCGACCGCTCGGTTCGTAGCCGAGTACTCTATCCAGCTGAGCTATGAGTCCGTTACAGAACGCCTTCAAGGCAGCGCCTTTAGTGCGATCTTTGGCGCTTTTAGACCAGATCACCGCTGGTTGAAACATGACCTTGCATCGCTGCAGTGCCATTGAATATGGCGGACTCAGGAGGATTCGAACCTCCGACCGCTCGGTTCGTAGCCGAGTACTCTATCCAGCTGAGCTATGAGTCCGTTGCAGAACGCCTTCAAGGCAATGCCTTTCGTGCGATCTTATGGTGTTTTTAGACCAGACCACCACTGGCTGAAACAAAATGGCTTGCAAGCGATGCAAGCCATTGAAAATGGCGGACTCAGGAGGATTCGAACCTCCGACCGCTCGGTTCGTAGCCGAGTACTCTATCCAGCTGAGCTATGAGTCCACTTTTTGGTGCTTTTATACCAGATCACCTCTGGTTGATTCGCCAGCCCGGCTTGCGCCCGACTCGCTGAATAATGGCGGAGAAGGGGGGATTCGAACCCCCGACACCCTTTTGAGGTGTACTCCCTTAGCAGGGGAGCGCCTTCGGCCACTCGGCCACCTCTCCGCAACACGGGGCGCATGATAAACATGTTTTCCCCGTTTGCAAACAAAAATTTGTAGAAAAATTAGTGGCTTGGTTCGTCACCCTTCTCTTTCTGGATGCGCTGGTAGATTTCTTCACGGTGTACGGCAACCTCTTTCGGCGCATTGACACCAATACGCACCTGGTTACCTTTCACACCCAACACGGTGACAGTCACATCATCACCGACCATCAGGGTCTCTCCGACCCGGCGAGTCAGAATCAGCATTCCTTTCTCCTCAACGGATTACATTCTCAGGACAACAGTCTGCAAAAAGAAAATGGTGCCGGCTTCCTGCTAAATCAAGCCTGAAAGCCTCCACCCAAGTATTGACCAGCCCGCGTAGAAAGAAAGTTCCCACGTGCCAGTCAAAAAGACGAAAGGCGCGGAACCAGCCGCGCCTTTCAAATCAGTGCAATCACTCGCCCTGTCGGGCCGGGGCATCCAGCTCGAAAGCGGTATGCAGAGCGCGTACCGCCAGCTCCAGATACTTCTCTTCGATCACCACGGAAACCTTGATCTCGGAGGTGGAGATCATCTGGATATTGATGGTCTCCTTGGCCAGGGCCTCGAACATGCGACTGGCGACACCGGCGTGGGAGCGCATGCCAACACCGACGATGGAGACCTTGGCGATGTTGGTATCACCGACCACTTCTCGGGCGCCCAGCTCGTCTGCAGTCTTCTGCAGCACACCCAGAGCGTTGTTGTAGTCGTTGCGGTGCACGGTGAAGGTGAAATCGGTGGTGTTATCGTGCGAGACGTTCTGCACGATCATGTCCACTTCGATGTTGGCCGCGCTGATCGGGCCGAGAATCTTGAAGGCGATGCCAGGGATATCCGGCACCCCACGGATGGTCAGCTTGGCTTCGTCGCGATTGAAAGCGATGCCGGAAATGATCGGCTGTTCCATGGATTCCTCTTCATCAAGGGTAATGAGGGTGCCCGGCCCCTCCTGAAAGCTGTGCAGGACGCGCAGCGGGACGTTGTACTTGCCGGCGAACTCCACCGAGCGAATCTGCAGCACCTTGGAGCCGAGGCTGGCCATTTCCAGCATTTCCTCGAAGGTGATCTTTTCCAGACGCTGAGCCTTGGGCACCACACGCGGGTCAGTGGTGTAGACACCATCGACGTCGGTATAGATCTGGCACTCATCGGCTTTCAGCGCCGCAGCCAGGGCCACACCGGTAGTGTCGGAACCACCACGCCCCAGTGTGGTGATGCTGCCGTGCTCGTCGACACCCTGGAAACCGGCGACGACGACGACGCGACCGGCCTTGAGATCAGCGCGAATCTTCTGGTCATCGATCTGAAGAATGCGCGCCTTGTTGTGTGCGCTGTCGGTGAGGATGCGCACCTGGTTGCCGGTGTAGGACACCGCCGGCACGCCACGCTTGATCAGCGCCATCGCCAGCAGGGCGATGGTCACCTGCTCGCCGGTGGACACCATGACATCCAGCTCACGCGCAACCGGGTCGCCATCAGTGATCTGTTTGGCCAGATCGATCAGGCGGTTGGTTTCGCCGCTCATGGCGGAAACCACGACGACGATGTCGTCACCGTTCTCGCGGAACTTCTTCACCTTGTCGGCCACCTGCGCAATGCGCTCGATGGTGCCGACGGAGGTGCCCCCAAACTTCTGTACGATCAAAGCCATTTCAAAAAGCCGCCTGATTCCTCGAAGGGCGCCCATTAAACCCGCATCGGGTCATACTGCCAAGGCCCGCCGGACGCACTGCGGGCCCCGCTCTCGCTCGTTACGAAGCCTGCTCGACCAAGGTAGCAGCCAGAGCCAGGGCTTCATCCAGTTTGCCGGCATCTACGCCGCCGCCCTGAGCCATGTCCGGGCGACCACCGCCCTTGCCACCCACGGCTGCAGCGGCCTGACGCATCAGGTCACCGGCCTTGACCCTGGTAGTCAGATCCTGGGTCACACCGGCGACCAGCACCACCTTCTCATCGAACACACCGCCGAGCAGGATCACTGCGCTGCCCAGCTTGTTCTTCAACTGGTCGACCAGCGCCAGCAGCGCCTTGCCGTCCAGGCCATCGAGACGCGCAGCCAGCACCTTGGTACCCCTGACGTCCACGGCCGAACCGGCCAGGTCGTTACCGGCGGCACTGGCGGCCTTGGCCTTGAGCTGCTCCAGCTCCTTTTCCAGCTGACGGTTGCGCTCGATCAGCGCCGAGAGCTTATCCAGCACGTTGTCGCGGCTGCCCTTGACCAGGGACGCGGCTTCCTTGAGTTGCTCCTCGGCACCGTTGAGCCAGGCCAGCGCTTGCGCGCCAGTGACCGCCTCGATACGACGCACGCCAGCGGCCACGCCGCCTTCGCTGGTGATCTTGAACAGGCCAATATCGCCGGTACGGGATACGTGTGTGCCACCGCACAGCTCGACGGAGAAGTCGCCGCCCATGCTCAGCACCCGCACCTGGTCGCCGTACTTCTCGCCGAACAGCGCCATGGCGCCCTTGGCCTTGGCGGTCTCGATATCGGTTTCCTCGGTCTCGACCTCGGAATTCCTGCGAATCTCGGCGTTGACGATGTCTTCCAGCTGCTTCAGTTGCTCGGGCTTGATCGCCTCGAAGTGGCTGAAGTCGAAACGCAGGCGCTGACTGTCGACCAGCGAGCCCTTCTGCTGAACGTGATCGCCCAGCACCTGACGCAGCGCGGCATGCAGCAGGTGGGTCGCGGAGTGGTTCAGCGCGGTCGCCTGGCGCACACCCGCTTCGACTTCGGCCTTGACGCTGGTGCCGACACTCAGACCGCCCTTGGCTACCACACCGTGGTGCAGGAAGGCGCCGCCGGCCTTGGTGGTGTCGCGCACATCGAAACGCACGCCAGCGCTTTCCAGGTAGCCGCAATCGCCGACTTGACCACCAGATTCGGCGTAGAACGGGGTCTGATCCAGCACCACCACACCCTCCTCGCCTTCGGCAAGGCTGTCGACCGCGTCGCCAGCCTTGAACAGGGCGATGATCTTGCCGCTGCCGCTGGTGCCTTCGTAGCCGAGGAAACGGGTGTCACTGTCGACCTTGACCAGGGCGTTGTAGTCCATTCCGAAGGCACTGGCGGAACGGGCGCGCTCGCGCTGTGCCTCCATTTCACGCTCGAAACCTTCCTCGTCCACCGACAGCTCGCGCTCGCGGGCGATGTCGGCAGTCAGGTCGACCGGGAAACCGTAGGTGTCGTACAGCTTGAACACGATATCGCCAGGAATGACCGAGCCCTGCAGGCCGGCCAGATCCTGCTCGAGGATCTTCAGGCCCTGCTCCAGGGTCTTGGCGAACTGCTCTTCCTCGGTTTTCAGCACGCGCTCGATATGCGCCTGCTGCTGCTTGAGCTCGGGGAAAGCCTCGCCCATCTCGGCTACCAGCGCGGCGACGATCTGGTAGAAGAAGCTACCCTTGGCGCCCAGCTTGTTGCCGTGGCGGCAAGCGCGACGCACGATGCGGCGCAGCACGTAGCCACGACCTTCGTTGGACGGGGTCACGCCGTCGGCGATCAGGAAGCTGCAGGAACGGATGTGATCCGCCACCACCTTCAGCGAGGCCTGGCCTTCATTGGCGCAGCCGACGGCCTTGGCCGAAGCGGCCAGCAGGTTCTGAAACAGGTCGATCTCGTAGTTCGAGTTGACGTGCTGCAGCACGGCGCTGATGCGCTCCAGACCCATGCCGGTATCCACACTCGGAGCCGGCAGCGGATGCAGAACACCGTCAGCAGTGCGGTTGAACTGCATGAACACGTTGTTCCAGATCTCGATGTAGCGGTCGCCATCTTCTTCCGGACTGCCGGGTGGGCCGCCCCAGATGTGCTCGCCATGGTCGAAGAAAATCTCGGTGCACGGACCGCACGGGCCGGTATCGCCCATCGCCCAGAAGTTGTCGGAGGCGTACGGCGCGCCCTTGTTGTCACCGATGCGGATCATGCGCTCGGAGGGAACACCGATTTCCTTGTTCCAGATCTCGAAGGCCTCGTCATCGGTGGCGTAGACGGTGACCCAGAGCTTTTCCTTGGGCAGATTCAGCCACTTGTCGGAAGTCAGGAATTCCCAGGCGTAATGAATGGCATCGCGCTTGAAGTAGTCGCCGAAGCTGAAGTTGCCCAGCATTTCGAAGAAGGTGTGATGGCGCGCGGTGTAGCCAACGTTTTCCAGGTCGTTGTGCTTGCCGCCGGCGCGCACGCACTTCTGGCTGGTGGTGGCGCGAGTGTAGGCGCGCTTTTCCAGGCCCAGGAAGCAGTCCTTGAACTGGTTCATGCCCGCGTTGGTGAACAGCAGGGTCGGGTCGTTCGCCGGAATCAGCGAGCTGGAAGCGACACGGGTGTGCCCTTTTTCTTCGAAGAAGCTCAGGAAGGCTTCACGGATTTCTGCGCTTTTCATAGGGATATCCACGGAGTCAGGCGGCCACGGCAAAAGCCGGCAAAGCAGACCACGCGAACAAGGCGAGCAAGGGCCAGGCAAGGTCAAACAGGAGAAACGCGGTGTACAAGCTGTAAATTGAGCATGTCGACCGAGCTGGCGAGCAGCCTGTTTTAACGCCACATGACCGAGCGCAGCAGATTTCGCGCAGTCTGAAAGGGCCGCATTATATCGGGCCTACAGCCCGCGGCTAGTGCCTTTCTCGACTGTGCCGCCCTATCACCTGCAGAAAATCGAGCAAAACACCATTGATGCAATGAAGGAAGAGCCCCACGCTTTTCAGACACGTCTTATACAGCCCCTCCCCGCCCATCTTTAGAGTGGCCGCAGCTGTCGTCAGTCGGGAGGCCCCATGCACGCGCTCAAGATACTTCTCCTCGAACACAACCCCTACCAGTTGCTGGCCATGCATCAGCAGTTGAACGCTTGCGGGATCTACCAGGTCATGACCGCCGAGGACACCGCGCAGGCCGCCGACCTGATGGCGCGCCGTGGCAGCCCGGACATCCTGATTTGCGACCTGCTGCCGGATGACGAGGCTCGTCTGGCGTGGCTCAGGCAATTGAGCGAGCAACGCGCCTTCTACGCCCTGATCGTGCACGGCAACAGTCACCGCGCACAGCTCGAGCAGGCAACCCGACAAGCCAGGCAGCTTGGCATACAAGCATTGGGTTTCCTGCAGAAACCCTCCTCTCCACCTGCCTTGCGCAAGCTGCTGGAATTCTACAAAGCGGTATCCCTGCTACTGCCGGTGGCCATCGAACCCCACCACTACGGCGAGCTGCAGAGCCCCTCCGCCAGCCTGTGCCTGCCGAACTTCCCGAGCTGATCAGACGCGAGAAAACTCGGTGAAGGCCTGCACAACCTGCTCGACCTGCTCGGCGCCAACATCCAGATGGGTGACCAGGCGCAAGCGGGGCGCGGCACTCACCGCGATACCGCGCTCGGCCATGAAGGCCTTGACCGTGCCGGCCCGCTCACCGAGTTGCACGTAGACCATGTTGGTCTGCACCGGCTCGACGCTGTAGCCCAGTTCGATCAGAGCGCTGCCCAGGCGTGCCGCGTTGGCGTGGTCCTCGGCCAGGCGCTCGACCTGATGCTGCAGCGCATACAAGCCTGCCGCTGCCAGCACACCAGCCTGGCGCATACCACCGCCAACCATCTTGCGCAGGCGTCGCGCCCTGGCGATCAGCGCAACGCTGCCGCAGAGCACGGAGCCAACGGGCGCACCGAGCCCCTTGGACAGGCACACCGAGACCGAATCGAAGTGCTGGGTGATCTCGCGCGCCGGAACACCGAGCTTGACCGCCGCGTTGTACAGGCGGGCACCATCGAGGTGCAGGCTCAAGCCACGGCGACGAGTGAGTTCGCGGGCGGCAGCCAGGTAGTCGAGCGGCAGCACCTTGCCCTGCATGGTGTTTTCCAGCGCCAGCAGACGGGTACGGGCGAAGTGGAAGTCGTCCTGCTTGATCGCCGCTTCGACCTTGGCCAGATCCAGAGAGCCATCGGCTTCGCCGTCGATCGGCTGCGGCTGGATGGAGCCGAGTACGGCCGCACCGCCGCCCTCGTACTTGTAGGTGTGCGCTTGCTGGCCCACGATGTATTCGTCACCGCGTTCGCAGTGGGCCATCAGGCCCAGCAGGTTGCTCATGGTGCCGGTGGGGACGAACAGCGCCGCCGCGAAGCCCAGCTCATCGGCCAGCCAGGCCTCCAGACGATTTACCGTGGGGTCTTCGCCATATACATCATCACCCAGCTCGGCAGCCATCATGGCTTCGCGCATGGCGGCGGTAGGTTGGGTGACGGTGTCGCTACGCAGGTCGATCAGGGGCATGACAGGCTTTCCCGGCAATTGGCGAAAGGCTCATGCTAAAGAGGTCGCACAGACGGTGAAAGATACAGTTGCGCGATAAAGCGACTTGCCGACACCTTAGCCCGGATGCAATCCCGGGAAAATGTGCCGGTCATCCCCGGATTGCATCCGGGCTACAGCAAGCCGGCACCGTCATCCGGGACGATGAGAATGGCGGCGCGCAGGCCGTTCTTGACCTTGGGATTAGGGAAGATGATCCGCGCCCCCTTCTCTTCCACTATCCAGCGGCTGTCGGCGATGTCTTCGGCAAGCAGGTAACCGGGCTCCAGTTCGGTGAAATTTTCGATGTCGTCCGGCAGGTGCAACCGGAAGCTGTCGCTGTGCTTGATGACCTCACGTGACACCGCAAACAGCTGCAAGCCATCGAGCGTTGGCTCGCCGCTGATCACATTGCGCCCTTCGATCAGTGCGCGCAGCGCATTCTCCAGCAGATCGAGGTTGACCAACTCGTTCTGGCCGAAGGCACGCGCCTTGCCCAGCTCAAGGGTGAAGGCCTCGGCGCCGAGCTGTGCATAGGTGTAGGCGCTGAAGGTGATCGACGACTTGTTCTGCAGCAGCACCGCCTCGATACCGGCAGCGCGCAGACGCTCCAGCTCGCGACGCGAGTGAGCGCGACCTTCCTGCCAGGGATAGAGGGCGAACTGCTCGATCTTCGAGCCGCGAATAGCCGTGTGCAGGTCGTAATGCAGGCGAGTGCGACCCGTTTGCTTGCCGAAAAAGGTGGCGACCAGGTGCTCCAGATCGCAGGCACGAATGGCCTCGAAGCCACTGGATTGCTCGTGACGACCACTGAACAGGCGATTGAGGTCCTGCTCGATATAGCGCTCACCGCGGCGCATCGCCTCGGGATTGCCGAATAGAAAGAGAATACGCGCAGCCGGATGCAGTTCATTGCGCGCGATGCCGCGCAGCAGACGGTCGAGCAGCTCGATTGGCGCGGTTTCGTTGCCGTGGACACCGGCAGAAAGCAGCAGGTCGAGGCCATTGTCGCGCGCTGCAGGCGGAGTCACCTCCAGCGCTCCCTCATCGAGCCAGCGCAGACGCGTACCATCGGGCGTCAGTTGAATCTTCGCCGACGGCTCGTGGCCGGCCAGGGTCAGTTCAAGCAGTTTGCCGAGGGCAAGCATGGGGACTCCTTGGTTAGCAGCATTTTTGCAGGGTGGGCTTAAGCCCACCAACAGCGGCCAGCCTTGGTGGGCTGAAGCGGAGCGCCGCCCGGCACACCCTACAAGATTCAATCAGTGGTTGCAGTCCGGACCATGAACATGACCATCGTCATCGGCAATCATCGGCTCCATCTCCAGCTGCAGGCTCACCAGGTTGGTGGCCTGTGGACGCAACAGCAGGTTGACGTACTCGGTATCGCCCTCTTCCACATCGACACCGATCAGCAACTGATCACCAACGGCCTGTACCCATAGCTCCTTGCCCTGCCAGACCACGGCGAAGCGACTGCAGGAGGTCTCCAGCTGGGTACCGTCGTTATCTTCAAGAATCAGTTGCAGCGCGTCGCTCATAAAATCTCCGGGAATCGAGGTCAGGTTCAGGCTATCTGGAAAGGATAGACCGAGCCCAGTTTAAGGATCTGCGTCAGTTCATCCAATGCCGTGCGGCATTCGGTCAGCAATTGCGGGTCGGCCAGATCGGCTTCACTGAGGCGATCGCGGTAGTGCTTGTCGACCCAGGCCACCAGGGTGTCGTGTAGCGCGTCGCTCATCAGCACGCCCGGATTGACCGCAGCCAACTCCTGCTCATTGAGCGCCACACGCAGGCGCAGGCAAGCCGGACCACCGCCGTTCTGCATGCTCTGCTTGAGGTCAAACACGTGCACCTCGCGGATCGGCCCGCCGCTCGCGGTCAGTTGCTCCAGGTAGCGCCAGACACTGGCGTTGCTCTTGCACTCCTCTGGCACCACCAACAGCATGCTGCCATCGGCGCGGGTCAGCAGTTGGCTGTTGAACAGATAGGAACGCACCGCATCCTGCACGCTGACGGCAGAAGCTGGCACGCAGATGGCCTGGAAGTTGCCGCCGCGCCGAGCCAGTTTTTCACCCAGTTCGGCCAGTACCTTGTCAGTACCCAGGAAGGCATCCTGATGATAGAGCAGCACCTCGCCATTGCCCACGGCGATCACGTCATTATGGAACACGCCCTGATCGATCACTTCCGGATTCTGCTGGGCGAACACCACCCCGGCCTTGCCCAGGCCATGCAAGCGAGCCACCGCATGAGAGGCTTCCAGGGTCTGCCGCGCCGGGTAGCGCTGCGGAGCCGGATAGCGGCTGTCGAAGGCGCTGCGGCCGTAGACGAAGAACTCCACACCGGCGTCGCCGTAACCCTTGCAGAAGCGCGTGTGGTTGGCCGCACCCTCGTCGCCGAATTGGCTGACCGCCGGTAGCGCCGGGTGATGAGCGAAGTGCGCATCGCTGGCGAACATCGCCTGCAACACCCGGCTGGTGGTGGGGTGCTCGATGCTGCGATGGAACTTGCAGTTGAGGTTGGCAGCGGTGAAATGCACGCGTCCATCGGCCGTGTCGGCACTGGGGCTGACAGTGCAGGCATTGGCAGTCCACATGCTGGAGGCCGAACAGCTCGCAACCAATAAAGGCATGGCGCCCTTGGCAGCCTTGGCGATCACCTGCGCGTCGCTGCCGGTAAAGCCCAGGCTGCGCAAGGCGGCGACGTCCGGACGCTCCTGCGGGGCCAGCACGCCCTGCTTGAAGCCCATGTCCATCAGCGCCTTCATCTTCGCCAGGCCCTGCTTGGCAGCCTCCTTGGGGCTCGACACGGCCTGACTGTTGCTCTGCGACGCGACGTTACCATAGGACAACCCACCGTAGTTGTGAGTCGGCCCGACCAGGCCGTCGACATTCATTTCATAAGCAGTCATTACAGAGTCACTCCCGGGGTCAGGGTCGCGGGTAAGGCCAGATTTTCGCTCTCGAGCCCGGCCACCGGGTAAGCGCAGTAATCCGCTGCATAATAGGCACTGGCGCGGTGGTTGCCCGACGCGCCGATACCACCGAAAGGCGCAGTGCTGGCGGCGCCAGTGAGCTGTTTGTTCCAGTTGACGATACCGGCGCGGCTGTGCAGCCAGAACTGCTCGAAGCGCGCACGCGAGTCGGACAACAGGCCGGCGGCCAGACCATAAGCGGTGGCGTTGGCCTCGGCGATGGCTGCCTCGAAACTGTCGTAGCGGATCACCTGCAACAGCGGACCGAAGAACTCTTCGTCAGGACGATCACTCACGGCCGTGACATCGAGAATGCCGGGCGTCAGCAGCGCGGCACCTTCCTGCGGCTGGGTCATCGCCAGCAATGCGGTGGCGCCACCCGCCAGCAGGTCCTGCTGGGCCTGCATCAGTTGCGCGGCGGCCTGCAGGGAAATCACCGAACCCATGAACGGCGCCGGCTGCTCGTCGAAGCGACCGACCTTGATCTGCCCGACGACCTGCACCAGACGCGCCAGCAGAGCGTCGCCCCACTCCCCTTGCGGCACCAGCAGGCGGCGCGCGCAGGTGCAGCGCTGGCCGGCAGAAATGAACGCGGACTGGACGATGGTGTACACGGCGGCATCGACGTCCACGACCTGATCGACGATCAGCGGGTTGTTGCCGCCCATCTCCAGCGCCAGGATCTTGTCCGGGCGCCCGGCGAATTGGGCATGCAGCAGGTTGCCGGTGCGGCTGGATCCGGTGAAGAACAGCCCGTCGATACCGGGATGGCCGGCCAGGGCGACACCGGTTTCGCGGCCGCCTTGCAGCAGGCTGAGCACGCCTTCGGGCAGCCCGGCCTCTATCCAGCATTGCACGGTCAACTCGGCTACCTTCGGCGTCAGCTCGCTGGGCTTGAACAGCACGCAGTTACCAGCCAACAGCGCCGGCACGATATGGCCGTTAGGCAAGTGGCCGGGAAAGTTGTAGGGACCGAACACCGCGACCACGCCATGCGGCTTGTGGCGTAACACCGCGGTGGCGTCACCCAGCGGGCCGCTCTTCTCGCCAGTACGCTCGCGATAGCTCTGAATGGAAATGGCGACCTTGCCCACCATGCTGTTCACTTCGGTGGCAGCTTCCCACAATGGTTTGCCGGTCTCCTCGCCAATTGCCTGGCCCACTTCGTCGGCACGCGATTTCAGGCACGCGGCGAAGCGCTCCAGCACGGCGATACGGCCATCCAGCGAATGCGCGGCCCACAATGAGAAAGCGCCACGCGCAGAGGCAACGGCTGCATCGACCTGCGCAGCGGTGGCGCCCCGACCCTGCCAGAGCACGGCCTGGCTGACCGGGTCGAGCGATTGCAGCGACTCACCCTGACCGGGCTGCCACTGACCTGCGATGTAATGAGTGTTCATTTTGTTTTACCACTCCCAGCATTTTCCAGCGGCCTGCTTGGGCCGCCGCGCAAACCCATAACTCAGCCGTGCGCCGCCAGCGCCACGGCGCGTACCTGATCACCAGCGGAAAGGCGCAGACGCTTGGCGGTCAGCGGATCGACCACCAGAGTGCCGGCCGCCAGGCGCCCAGGCGCAGCGGTGATGCGGCAGTCCTGGCGCTTGCGGTTGTGCACCAGGAACGGTTTGGCGTCATCACCCGGCGTACCGATGGCCAGCACCAGATTCTGACTACTCTGCACGGCGCGAATCTTCGCGGTTTCCGCCTCTATGGCCGGACCTGCATCGAAGATGTCGACATAACCCTGATAACTGAAGCCCTCGGCCTTGAGCATGGCCAGCGCCGGCTCGGTGTCCGGGTGCACGCGGCCGATCACAGCGCGCGCATCCTCGGAAAGAAAGCAGGTATAGAGCGGAAACTTCGGCATCAACTCGGCAATGAAGGCCTTGTTGCCGACGCCGGTGAGGTAGTCCGCCTGACAGAACTCCATCTTGAAGAAATGCCGGCCGAGGCTCTCCCAGAACGGCGAGCGCCCACGCTCGTCGGACATGCCGCGCATCTCGGCGATCACCTTGTCGCCGAACAGCTCGCGAAACTCGGCGATGAACAGAAAGCGTGCCTTCGACAGCAAGCGTCCGTTGAGGCCAGTGCGGTAATCGGCGTGCAGGAACAGCGAGCACAGTTCGGAGTTGCCGGTCAGGTCGTTGGCCATGAACAGCGTCGGCACCTGGCGATGGATGTTCAACTCCTGCGAAGCGCTGACGGTCAGGCCGACCCGATAGTTGTACCAGGGCTCACGTAGACCGACGGCGCCGGCCACCGCAGAAATGCCCACGACCTTGCCGGCATCGTCTTCGAGCACGAACAGGTAGTCGGCGTCGGCCCGCTCGGCCTCGCCACGAAACGCCTTCTCCGCCCAGCCGACCCGATGCGCAAGGCGCTCCTCGTTGGCCGGCAACGTGGTCAGGCCAGCGCCGGTGCTGCGAGCCAGGTCGATCAGGGCCGGCAAGTCGGCACTGCGCACGGGACGAACAATCATAAAGCCTCCAGATTCCTCAAGAGCGCCGCCGGCACTCTCCTCTGCCCTTGAAGGGCGCCCACTCCAGCCGGAGAGAGCCTGTTAAACCGCTACCAACCTGACGCTGGCGCCTTCGCCGACACCCAGAGCCTCGGCCGCCTGTGCGCTGAGCACCACGGGCTTGCCCGGCACCCAGTCGAGGTCGGCGACGATGGCGCGAAAATCCTGCAGCTGGCCGTTGCTCACCAGATACTGGCGCCCGCCCGCCTCGGCCTCGCCGATCTTCACCGGCACCAGGCGGCTCTGCGCGATGCTGCGGATGCCCGAGGTGCGTGCATGCAGGGTCGGGCCACCGTCGAAGATATCGATGTAGTGATCGGTCTCGAAGCCTTCGCGCATGAGGATGTCGAAGGTGATCTGCGCGCGCGGATGCACCTGCCCCATGGACTCCTGCGCCTCGTCCGAGAGCAGCGGTACGTAGATGGGGTAATGTGGCATCAGCTCGGCGAGGAAGGTGCGGCTCTTGAGCCCGCACAGACGCTCGGCCTCGGCATAGGTCATGTCGAAGAAGTTACGCCCCAGCGCGTCCCAGAACGGCGAATCGCCGTTCTCGTCGCTGTGACCGACGATTTCCACCACCACGGCATCAGCGAAACGCTCCGGGTGACCCGCCATGAACAGCAGGCGCGCGCGCGAATTGAGCTCGGCGAACACGCTGCTGACCAGCGGGCGTTCAACGTAGAAGCTGGTTAGAAGGCTGTTGCCGGTCAGGTCGTGACACAGCGACAGCACGTGGATCTTGTTGTGGATCTTCAGCTCACGCGAGTTGTGCACGAAGGTTTCGTTGCGAAAGCTGTAGAAGGGTTCGGAATAGCCCGCCGAGGCGACGATGCCGGAACAACCGACCAGGCGACCGCTCTCGGTGTCTTCGAGGACGAAGAAGTAGCTTTCCTCGCCGTTGAAACTGACTTCGGCGGCGAACGACGCATCCGATGCGGCGATCTTGTCGCCCAGCCGATCTGCATCGTCCGGCAGTGAAGTGACACCTACCGGGCTGTCAGCAGCCAGTCGCTGCACTTCGGCCAGGTCCGCCATTTGCGCAGGGCGCATCACCAGCATGGGTCACTCCTTCTTAAACAGGGTATTCGTAGCCCGGGTCGGGCAAACAGCCGTGGGAGGCACTTTCGGCTCGGGCATCCTGCTTCGCTCTACCTCCTGCATCCATGCAGTCGCAGCGGCGATTGTCACGGCCAAAGCCTCCCACGGCAGGTCAGCAGGAACTCAGGCCGCCGTCAGTTTGCTCAGCGCACGCTCGAAACGCGCCAGGCCTTCGTCGATATCGGCCTCTTCGACCACCAGGCTCGGGGCGAAACGCACCACGTCCGGGCCGGCCTGCAGAATCATCAGCCCCTCGGCAGTGGCGGCATCGAGCACCTGCTTGGCCTTGCCCATCCACGCCTCGTTGAGTACGCAGCCGAGCAGCAGGCCCATACCACGTACTTGCCCGAACAGACCGTACTGCTTGCCCAGAGCCAGCAGGCGCGTCTTGAACTGCTCGCTCTTGACCTTCACACCGTCCAGGGTCTGGCGGGTGTTGACGATATCCAGCACCGCTTCACCGACCGCACAGGCCAGCGGGTTGCCGCCATAGGTGGTGCCGTGGGTGCCGGGCGAGAAATGCTTGGCCAGATCGGTGGTGGTGAGCATCGCGGCGATAGGGAAGCCGCCGCCCAGGCTCTTGGCGCTGGAGAGAATGTCCGGCACCACGCCGTAATTCATATAGGCGAATAGCTCGCCAGTACGGCCCATGCCGCTTTGTACTTCATCGAACACCAGCAGCGCGTTGTGTGCGTTGCACAGCTCGCGGGCGCCTTCCAGATAGGCCTTTTCAGCCGGAAGCACGCCGCCCTCGCCCTGCACGGGCTCCAGCACCACGGCGCAGGTCTTGTCGGAAATGGCGGCTTTCAGCGCGTCCAGATCGTTGTACGGCACATGGGTGATGCCTTGGATCTTCGGGCCAAAGCCGTCGGAGTACTTCGGCTGACCACCGACGCTGACGGTGAACAGCGTGCGGCCATGAAAGCTGTTGGTGGCGGCGATGATCTCGTGCTTTTCCGGGCCGAAACGGTCATGGGCGACGCGACGGGCCAGCTTGAACGCTGCCTCGTTGGCCTCGGCGCCGGAGTTGCAGAAGAACACCCGCTCGGCGAAGGTCGCTTCGACCAGCTTCTTGCCCAGGCGCAGGGTCGGCTCGTTGGTGAAGACGTTGGAGATGTGCCACAGGGTATTGGCCTGCTTGGTCAGCGCCGCGACCAGTGCCGGGTGGCAGTGGCCAAGCACGTTGACGGCGATGCCGCCGGCGAAGTCGATCAGCTCTCGACCGTTCTGATCCCAGACTCGCGAACCCAGGCCGCGCACGGGGACGAAGGCAGCAGGGGCGTAGTTGGGGACCATGAACTGGTCGAAATCGGCGCGTTGCACCGCATCGTGCTGAACGGACATCAAAGCTCTCCTGATGAGAAATACCGGCCGCTGGCAGGCGGTGAAGCGCCCGAAACGACAGGGAATGCAAGGATTGTAGGGACTGAATCGGGGCCGGCATTGTCGCCATGCGACAACTTCTTACAGCGCCACCCCGGGTTTTCCGCGGGTTTTCGTCCAAGCGACAGAAAGCGTCGGAAAGGCGCAGTTTAATCGCAGATCGCCGCCTGGAGCACGCCGCTGGAAAAATTATCCGCAGGCTGACCGGTCAGTATCGAAAGTCCTGCTTGCGTAGCTCGGATGCAATCCGGGGCCAACAACAGATCGCCCCGGATTTCATCCGGGCTACCGCCAGCGCACACCGTGGGAGGGGCGTTAGCCGCGACCGCCCCGATCAACCGCGCTCGACCGGCGTCGACGTCAGCTCGAAGGGGCTGTTGCTGCGACGCTGGTTGCGATCATCACGCGGCGTGGCGCCGAAGAAGTTGCGGTAGGCACTGGAGAAGTGCGGCCCCGAGGAGAAGCCGCAGGACAGGCCGATCTGGATGATCGACTTGCTGGTCTGCATCAGCAGCTGGCGTGCCTTGTTCAGGCGCAGCTCCAGGTAATACTGGCTGGGCACGCGGTTGAGGTACTGCTTGAAAATGCGCTCCAGCTGACGACGCGACACGCACACATGCTGGGCGATCTCGTCGGTGGTCAGCGGCTCCTCGATGTTGGCTTCCATCAGCAGCACGGCCTGGGTCAGCTTCGGATGGCTGGAGCCCAGGCGATTCTGCAGTGGAATACGCTGACGCTCACCGCCCTCGCGAATGCGCTCGACCACCAGTTCCTCGCTCACCGCACCGGCCAGTTCGGCGCCGTGATCGCGTGCCAGCACTGCCAGCAGCAGATCGAGCACCGCCAGGCCGCCACAGGCGGTCAGCCGATCACGATCCCAGTCGAACAGATGACTGGTGGCGATGACCTTGGGGAAGCGCTCGGAGAAATCGTCCTGCCAGCGCCAGTGCACTGCTGCGCGATAACCATCGAGCAAACCGAGCTGAGCCAGTGGATAGACCCCGGCGGACAGCCCGCCGATCACGCAACCGCTGCGCACCTGCTGCTTGAGCGCAGCCGCCAGACCGGCAGAAACCTGCGCCGGCGGCGCATCAGCGAGCAGGAACAGCTTGTCCAGCCCCTCCAGATGCCCGGCCCACGGCTCGCCAGGTAGACGCCAGTCGCCCGCGACCAACGGCTCGGCCTGGAGGAACACCAGCTCGTACACCACTTCCGGGTGAACACGCTGAGCGACACGCAGGGCCTCCTCCGCCAGAGACAGAGTCAGGGCCTTGGTGCCAGGCCAGTATAAAAAGCCGATTCGATGGGGTGTCATTAGTGTCTATTCAATGGGTTCAACGCACCAGTCAAGTGCGAAGTCTAGCTTCTTATTATTTGAGACTGCCGGAAAGGAACTGCTGCAGCCGCTCGGATTGCGGATTGGCCAGCACTTCCTTGGGGCAGCCGCGCTCTTCCACCAGCCCCTTGTGCAGAAATACCAGTTGGTTCGACACCTCGCGGGCAAAACCCATTTCGTGGGTCACCACAACCATGGTGCGGCCTTCGGTAGCCAGATCCTGCATGACCTTGAGCACTTCACCAACCAGCTCGGGGTCGAGCGCCGAAGTGGGTTCATCGAAAAGCATCACCTCCGGCTCCATCGCCAGGGCACGGGCGATGGCCACGCGCTGCTGCTCGCCACCGCTCATGTGCGCCGGGTAGGCGTCCTTGCGGTGCGCCACGCCAACCTTGGCCAGGTAGTGCTCGGCCTTGTCGCGAGCCTCGCCCTTGCTCACGCCCAGCACGTGCACTGGCGCTTCCATCACGTTCTCCAGGGCGCTCATGTGCGACCACAGGTTGAAGTGCTGGAACACCATGGCCAGACGCGAGCGCATGCGCTGCAGCTGCTTGGCGTCGGCGGCGCGCAGCGAACCGTCCTTGGCCGGTACCAGCCTCAGCTCTTCATTGTTGAGCAGGATCTTGCCGGCATGCGGCTGCTCCAGCAGATTCAGGCAGCGCAGAAAGGTGCTCTTGCCCGAGCCGCTGGAGCCGATGATGCTGATCACATCGCCCGCCTTGGCCGCCATCGACACGCCCTTGATCACCTCATGGCTGCCGTAGCGTTTGTGCAGGTCCTGAACTTCGAGTTTGTACATGTTCGGGTTCTCTTGAATCGTCAAGGCATCAGGCCTTGCGCGGCGCCATGTAGGCTAGCCAGCGGCGCTCGGCCAGCTTGAACAGGCGCACCAGGATGAAGGTCAACGCCAGGTAGAGCAGGCCGGCGGTGATGAAGGCTTCGAAAGGCATGTAGTACTGCGAGCTGACCGTACGCGCGGCGCCGGTGATGTCGATCAGGGTCACGATCGAGGCCAGCGAGGTGGTGTGTAGCATCATGATCACTTCGTTGCTGTACTGCGGCAGCGCACGGCGCAACGCCGACGGCAGCAGGATGCGCCGGTAGAGCTTGCTGCGCGACATGCCCATCGCCTTGGCCGCCTCGATCTCGCCGGGCGGCGTGGCCTTGAGGCTACCGGCAAGGATTTCCGCCGTGTAGGCGCTGGTGTTGATGGCAAACGCCAGGCAGGCACAGAAGGTGGCGCTGGAGAAATACGGCCACATGAAGCTGTCACGGATGAACTCGAACTGGGCCAGGCCGTAATAGATCAGGAACAGCTGTACCAGCATCGGCGTGCCGCGAATTACGTAGGTATAGAGCCAGGCCGGGAAGTTGACCCAAGGCGACTTAGACACCCGCATCAGCGCCAGTGGCAGCGCCAGGCTGAGGCCGAACGCCAGGGAGATCAGCAGGATTTTCAGGGTGACCAGCACGCCGCCCCAGTAAAGCGGCAGGTTCTCCCAGATCATTTGATAATCGAAAATCATAGATCAGCCACCTTGGCACCCACCGAGTAGCGCTTCTCGAGAAAGCGCAGCGCCAGCAGCGAAACACTGGTCAGCACCAGATACAGCCCGGCCACCGCCAGGTAGAAGGTAAATGGCTCACGCGTCGCGTCGGCCGCACTCTTGGCCTTGAACATCATGTCCTGCAGGCCGACCACGGAAATCAGCGCGGTGGCCTTGGTCAGCACCAGCCAGTTGTTGGTGAAACCGGGAATGGCGAAACGGATCATCTGCGGCACAAGAATGCGGAAGAACACCTGCATCCCGCTCATGCCGTAGGCCGCACCGGCTTCCGCCTGACCTTTGGGGATTGCCATGAAGGCGCCACGGAAGGTTTCCGACAGGTAGGCGCCGAAGATGAAGCCCATGGTGAAGACGCCAGCGACGAAGGGGTTGATGTCGATGTAGTCGTCATAACCGAGCATCGGCGCGATACGGTTCACCATGTCCTGGCCGCCGTAGAAGATCAGCAGGATCAGCACCAGGTCAGGAATGCCGCGAATAACCGTGGCGTAGGTATCGCCCAACGCCGCCAGCCAGCGGATCGGCGACAGACGAAAGGCCGCACCCAGCAGCCCGAGGAAGATCGCTACTGCCATCGACGTCAGCGCCAGAAGCAGAGTGAGCCAGGCACCATCGAGAATGGTCGAGCCGTAGCCTTGAAGCATGCGCTAATACCTCTCAGGCACCCCAGGCGCCGCCTAGCACAAAGAAAATTCATGTCGCTCACGCGACGGGCCGCAGGATGAATACCAGCATGGGTATTCACCGACTGCGCAGAACCAAGAAAAAAGTGGCACAACCTCAGAAGGTTAGTGCCACCTCTTCTGCCTGGGACGCTTACTCGCCGTATACGTCGAAGTCGAAGTACTTGTCCTGCACTGCCTTGTACTTGCCGTTGGCGCGGATGGCCAGGATGGCAGCACTGATCTTGTCGGCCAGCGCCTTGTCACCCTTGCGCACGGCGATACCCTGGCCTTCGCCGAAGTACTTCACGTCGGTGAAGTCCGGGCCGGCGAATGCGAAGCCCTTGCCAGCGTCGGTCTTGAGGAAGCCGTCATCGATGTTCACCGAGTCGGCCAGGGTGGCATCCAGACGGCCGGACTGCATATCCAGGAACACTTCGTTCTGCGAGCTGTAGCGCACGACTTCGGCTCCAGCCGGGGCGAAGATGTCGGTGGCGTAGCGGTCGTACACGGACGAACGCTGCACGCCAACCTTCTTGCCTTTCAGGTCGACCAGCGGGTCCTTGATCTCGGTACCGGCCTTCATCGCCAGCTTGGCAGGTGTGGCGTAGTACTTGCCGGTGAAGTCCACGGACTTCTTGCGATCTTCGGTGATCGACATGGAAGACAGTACAGCGTCGAACTTGCGCACTTTCAGTGCCGGGATCAGGCCATCGAACTCCTGCTCGATCCACTTGCACTCGACTTTCATCTCTTCGCACAGGGCGTTGCCGATGTCGTAGTCGAAGCCGGCAATCTGGCCATCGGGAGTCTTGAATGCGAAGGGCGGGTAAGCCGCCTCGATGCCGATGCGCAGCGGCTTCTCGGCCATGGCCAGGGGCGACATCAGGGACAGCGCCAGGGCGCCGAGCAGTGCGATCTTCTTCATTCTTTGCTCCTTCGAATTGGGTATGACATCGAGGCAGTGAGGGGCCCGGGCCTTTTAAGGATTGTAGAAGGCGGTGCTGCGCTGTCGTGGTGGACGAGCGACACAGGGGCCTTGGCTGGGTGTGCGGCATTCTAGCGGCAGGCAATGAGGCGATATTTCCTCAATGCGACAACTAATTACAGAAGCACAGGAAGCGCCGGCGACAGATATTGACAGCCAGGCAAAGGAGTGATCAAGCGAAAAGGGCAAACGGATATTTACAGCAATACTCAGGCCAGGAATCAACGAATGCCCATTTCATGGGCATCGACGCCTCTAACGCGCTCCATCCCGCGCTGAAATTTGCACCGTATCGGCACGCCCACGTTCCCTAACCGCCCAATTGAGTGCGCACTGTTACCGCGGCACCACTCAAACCGTAGGGTGCGCCGTGCGCACCGAGAGAACCGAGCTGATAGCGAAACCCACAAGAAGCCGGTGCGCATGGCGCACCCTACCCATCTACGCGCAGGCTCAGGCGCGCAGTCACGCGGTTTTCCTCGGCGCGGTCCAGCCCGGCTTCCTCGATGCGCACGCCCTGCCCCTCCAACGTCTGAATCCAGCGCAGCAACTGGGCGAATGCCACTGGCTGCAGGCTGACCTGCACCGCGCCAAAGCCCTCGGTATCCAGACGTTCGATCACCAGGCCCTGCTCGGCCGCACTTGCCGTGACTACCCCCTGCAGGCGCGCCGGTTCGAGGCTGGCGCGTGGCTGCAGGTCGCGCCCCTGCACCTGTGGCGCACGGCTCTGCATATAGGCGTACAGGGCTCGCTGCTCTTCGAATGCGCTACGCGCGGCCTGAGCATGACGCTGCACCGGTTGCCACAACGCCAGATAAAACAGCACCAACAGCAGGAAAACGCTCAGCGCCAAAAGTGCCAGGCGATCACGCGCCGGCAGCGTCTGCCAGCGCTGCGCCAGCGGCGAGCGCTGCCAGTGCAGGTGCAGACTTTCGCTCAACCCCGTCCTCGACATGCCCATCATCCTCCTATTACCACGCGTGCACTGACACCCTCGGCTTCACGGCTGGCCGAGCCCATCTGTACCGACAGGCCGGACTCCTCCAGACGCTCACGCAAACGCTCCAGCTCGGCAAAGCCCGGCGCCTGCAATTGCAACGACAGATCGCCACGGGTCGCGCTGTAATCGAGCTGATTGACCTGCACCAGCGCTGTGCCCTCGGCCTGCAGCGCCGCCGCGACCTCGGCCAGCAGGCCCAGCACCGGACTATCGCCGCCGGTGGACTGCGCCAGATGTTGATCGAACTGCGCACGCAGGTTGATCAGCTTGCTGTCCTGAGGAAACAACTCGCGGTACAGCGCCTCGCTGGACGCGGCGTAAGCATCGGCCTCGCGCTGCAGGTACCAACCCTGCGCGAGCGTGAAGCCCCACTGCAGTACGAAGCACAGCGCCAGTACCCCGGCCAGCGGGCGCCAACGCCGCCAACCGTCGCCACTCTGGCGCAGGGCGAACGCCCCCTGGGCCAGATCGACACCCTTGCCCTGACACACCAGCCATTGGTGCGCGTCCTCCAGCAGATGCACCTCATCGACCGGGTCGGGCAGCGCCTGCCCAGCCGGCGCACTGGCGATGCATGGCGATGGGCAACGACCTGCCAGCGCTGGCCAATCCTCGTTCTGCAAAGCCAGGCGCCAGGGCGCCTCGCCACCGAGCAACCAGCGCGACTGCAACCAGAGCAACTGACTGCCTTGTCGCGGTAACAGATCGGCATCGACGCGAATCGCCTGCGGCGGTTGCGCCGCGCACAGAGCCAGGCACTCGCGCAGCCAACTGGCGCGCAGCGCATAGACGCGGTGACGACCATCGGCCAGTTGCTCACCCAGCGCCAGGTGCATCAACTCGACATCCTCGGCCAGCAACTCCTCCACCGCGAACGGCAGCGCCTGGCGCATCCAGCGTGCCTTCTGTGTAGGCAGTTGCACGGCGCAGGCGGTGACCACCTCCACCGGCAGCACCAGCTCCCAGTGTGCCGGCAAATCAGCCAGGGCCTCGGCCAGACCAAGAGAGCGACTGCTGTCTGCCGTGACGCGCTGCACGGGTAGATCCGCTGAGGGCGCGTGGCACGCCTCAGGCGGCAGAAAAATCCATGTCGGGTTCATTCTTGTTCTTCCTCGATGGGCCGTGGCGGCATACCGCCCTGCCCCAGATCACGCGCCAGGACACTGACCTGGCCATCATTGCTGCGCTGCAGCAGGCTACGCAATACCACCCGGCGTTCACCCAGACTCACCTCGCTGAACACCTCGAAATACTGACTACCGACCGCCAGCCCCTGTACCACCTGTTCACCCAACCCGGCGAGCGCAGGCTGAGCGGCGAAAGCGGCCGGGCTCAGATACCCCTCGTTACCACGCCCGGCGATCAGTGCCAGGGCCGCGTCCGGCGTCAGGCCATCGGACAGGCTGGAGAGCACCATCGCGCTGGCGGTGTTGACGTTGAGCAGCGCCTCGCTCGGCAGCGCGCTGACGAAGGGCTGCAGCCGGCGATAGTCAGCGTCCTCCATCTCCAGCAGCAGGCGCAGTTCGGACACGTCGGTGATCTCGCGATTGGCAGTGCGATAAGGCGGTGTCGCCAGCAGATACTGGCCGTCCTCGGCGCCATTGCCGCCCCGCAGCTCACTGTCGCTATCGAGCCAATCCAGCAAGCGCTCGGCATAGGGTTTGTCGATGCCCAGACGCAACAAAAGGCGGCGCAGGCGCAGCACCGCCAGCTCATTGGGCCGGCCCTGGCGCACCAGACTGTTGAGGTTGAAACGGCCGTTGGGATCGGAGATGCGTACCCGTAGCTCGCCGCCTTCATCCAGCGGGAACGTCAGCAGCCTGGCCCAAGGTTCCAGCAGGTGATCAACCGGCTGACGTGGATCGCCCCGGCGCAGGTCGCGCTCCAGCACCGCCTTGGCCAGCGTCTCGCCCCCCAGGGCGTAGTGCCAGGCCTGGGTCACGTGCAACTGGTTGGCACTGCTGCGGATCGACAGCTGCTGACGAGCGATCAGCCCGGCGCATACCACCGTGACCACCGCGACCACCAGCAGCACAGTGATCAACGCCACCCCATTCTGCCGCTTCATGACTGCGGCACCTCGTTAGAATCCTCTGGCGGCACGCCGGTAGAGCTCTGCGCCGGCTGATCGGGCAGACGCAGCAGACGGCGCAGTTCGCCATAGCGGCGATGCTGCAGGCGTAGCTCCACAGCACGCGGCAGCTCGGTGAGCAAAGCGTCACCAGAGGCATTGGCCGGCGGCCAGTCAGGCTGCCACTGGCCGTCCTTGTCCAGATAACGCAGGCTCAACGACTCGACGCCATCGAGCGCCTGCTGGATCTGCGGCGTGCTGTCCTGCGCGCGATCCAGCACGCGCCAGTAACGCCGCTGCCACTGCTCGCCACTGAGCTGCCAACGCACCCGCTGTACCTCGGCACGCGGTTGGCCGAGCGGGTTGCGCCAGCCGACGCGGCTCAGCTCCAGTGCCGTGGCATCAGCCAGATCGCCGTGCAGCGCTGGCTGGGCATCACCGAAAGCATCGCGAATCGGCCGTACCGTCACCTGACGCAGATCGCGCTCGAAGGCTGACAGGGCGCGGGTCAACTCGCGCAACTGACGTTCGTGCTCGCGGGTGACAGCGTCGGTGCTGAGCACGCTGTCGAGCATGCGATAGGTGGCCAGACCCAGCAGGGCGAAGATGGCGATTGCGATCAGCAGCTCCAGCAGGGTGAAGCCGCGCTGTGGACGAGTCATTGCGGCGCCCCCAGGAAACCACTGAGCGTGACTTGCGCCCGCTCACGCAGATCGCCGCTGGCGCCGCGCTCCTCGGCGGCGACCCACAGCGTCACGCGACGCATGGCCGGCTCACTGGTGGCCTGAATTTCGCTCTGCCACGACCAGCGACGGCCGGCGAACGCCACCTGGCCCTGATCACGGCCATCAGCCGGTGGCGTGTCGGCCAGTTGCAGCTCGGTCAGCTGGTTGTCCGCCACCCACATGGCCAGGGTCTTGTTCTCAAGCTGGCTGGCCGTACGCACGCTCCGTGCGCTGGCAGTCAGCACGCTGGCGGCAATCAGGGCAAAGATGGCCAGGGCCACCAGCACTTCGAGCAGAGTAAAGCCGCGTAATGGCCTCATCGCGCGCGCCCCGTGCCCAGTTCCTCGACACGCGGCAGACCGAAGCCATCGCTGGACAGCTGCAGGCGCAGGCCGTCACGACGGGGTTCGGCGATACGCAGGCGAAACGGAGTCAGCTCGCCACTGGAAAGGATCAACAACTGCGGTGCATCAGCACTGGCCTCGCCCCCGAGCGTCAAGGCCTCGCCTTCCACGTCGCCCTCCACCTCAAGCGTCACTTCGGCCCACTCCGGCAGGCGATGAGCCTGGCGATCCAGCGCCTGCCATTCGCCGCGCTGCGGGTCGTAGCGCAGCACCCGATAGCCTTCACGGGTGAAACTCAGGCCGTACTCGCGATTGTCCAGCACCGCCTCGTCGACCAGCACGCCGATCAGCCCACCGAGGCGCTCGGCCTCGCTGCGCAGCTCGCGCGCGGGCCCGGCGATGCCGGTGCTGAGTACCGCCAGGCCGATCAGGCTGCCGAGAATGACCAGCACCACCAGTAGTTCGATGAGGGTGAAGCCGCGCGTCTTTAACGGCACGCCGATCATGTTCGGGTCAGAGATCCCAGTTGCCGATATCGGCGTTCAGATCGCTGCCACCCTGCTTACCGTCGGCGCCGAGCGAGTAGAGATCGAAGGCACCCTTGGTACCGGGGGCCAGGTACTGATACGGGTTGCCCCAGGGATCGATGGGCAGGCGCTTGAGGTAGCCATCCTTGCTCCAGTTCTTCGCTTGTGGGTTACCGCTCGGCTTGTTCACCAGCGCCTCCAGGCCCTGCTGGGTGCTGGGGTAGTTGTGGTTGTCGAGCTTGTACATGTCGAGCGACGCGCCGATAGCGCGGATGTCGTTCTGCGCAGCGGTGACCTTGGCCTGATCGGGCCGACTCATTACCTGCGGCACCACCAGTGCCGCCAGAATGCCCAGAATCACCACCACCACCATGATTTCAATCAGGGTGAAACCTGCTTGTCTGCTATTCACCTTGCTACCCCACCATCTGGTTCAAAGAAAGAATCGGCAGCAGGATGGCCAGAACGATCACCAGCACCACTGCCCCCATGAATACCAGCATGAACGGCTCGAACAAGCCGACCAGCAGCGCAATCTGCGCGCCGAGGTCGTTCTCCTGGTTCTTCGCCGTACGCGCCAACATCTGATCCAGCTCACCAGAGCGCTCACCGCTGGCGATCATGTGCAGCATCATCGGCGGGAACTGTCCGGTGGCCTCCAGCGAGCGGGTCAGGCTGCCACCCTCGCGCACTTTTTGCGCAGCCACCAGCACCTCACCACGAATCACCCGATTGCCGATCACCTCGCCGGCAATCGCCAGCGCCTCTACCAGCGGCACACCGCTGCGGGTGAGGATCGCCAGGGTCGAGGCGAAGCGCGCGCAATCGGTGGCGCGGCCCAGCTGACCGACCAGCGGTATGCGCAGCAGAAACCGATGCCAGCGCAGCCTGAACGCCTCATCACGCAGGGCTACGCGCAAGGCGACGACCGCCAGTATCAGCGCCACCAGGGCAACCAGCCCCCAGGCCTTGACCCAGTCGCTCAGGGCGATCAGCCCGCGTGTCAGGGCGGGCAGCGTCTGCCCCGAGTCGACGAACACCTTGACCACGTCCGGTACCACGTAGCCGAGCAGAAAGCCGACGATCAGCAACGAGGCACACATCAGGATCACCGGATAGAGCAACGCCAACTGCACCTTCTGCCGCGACTGCTGGCGCTGTTCGGTGTAGTCGGCCAATTGCTCCAGCACCGGACCGAGGTGCCCGGCATGTTCCCCGGCCGCCACTGTGGCGCGGTACAACTCGGGAAAGGCGGCCGGAAATTCCTTCAGGCTGCCGGCCAGGCTATGGCCCTCCAGCACGCGGGCGCGCACCGCCAGGAGCATGCCCTGGATACGCGAACGGGTGGATTGCGCCGCGGCAGCACGCAGCGCTTCTTCGATGGGCAGAGCCGCCTGGATCAGCGTCGCCAACTGGCGAGTGACCAGCGCCAGGTCGCGCGCCGACAGGCCACGTACAAAACCCAGGCGCGCCTGACCACTGTCCTGCTCGCGGCTGCGCGTGGCTTTGACCTCCAGCGGCGCCAGCTGGCGCTCGCGCAGCATTTGGCGCACCTGGCGCGCGCTGTCGGCTTCCAGCACGCCCTTCTGCTGGCGGCCGCGCCCATCGAGGGCAATATATTCAAAGGCAGCCATCGGCAAATCGCTCCGGTTGTTCCCGCAGCAGCGGCTTCAGCCGCGATCTCCGCCGACTCGCGGCTGAAGCGGAATGCCGCCCAGCCGCTCCTACAAGAGCCCATGCCAACATACCGATTGCCATCATTCCTCTCGCGTCACGCGCAGCACTTCCTCGACTGTGGTCACCCCTTCCAGCACCTTGCGTCGGCCATCGTCACGGATGCTCGGGCCCAGGCTGCGGGCGTGGCGAGTCAGGTCCTGCTCGGAAGCGCGGCTGTGCACCAGCGTGCGTATGACTTCATCGAAAACCACCAGTTCGTAGATACCGGTACGCCCACGGTAGCCCTGCTGATGACAGTGAGCGCAGCCGCGAGCGTGGTACAGGGTCGGCGGCGAGCTGGCCGGCACACCGAGCAACGCGCATTCGGCTGCATCGGCCGCATAGGGTTCCTTGCACGCGGGGCACAGCACCCGCACCAGGCGCTGGGCGAGCACACCCAGCAAGGATGACGACAGCAAAAAGGGCTCTACGCCCATGTCCACCAGGCGGGTTATGGCGCCGATGGCGCTGTTGGTGTGCAACGTGGAGAGCACCAGGT
Organism: Pseudomonas chaetocerotis; assembly: GCF_015712105.2. Lineage (NCBI taxonomy): Bacteria > Pseudomonadati > Pseudomonadota > Gammaproteobacteria > Pseudomonadales > Pseudomonadaceae > Pseudomonas > Pseudomonas chaetocerotis. Next base: position 202,825 of record NZ_JACFYX020000008.1, on the reverse strand, counting down.
GGCCGGTCAGCGAAGCCTGTACGGCGATCTCGGCGGTTTCCTTGTCGCGGATCTCGCCGACCATCACCACGTCCGGGTCCTGGCGCAGGATGGCGCGCAGACCGCGGGCGAAGGTCATGTCCACCTTGGTGTTGACCTGAGTCTGGCCGATGCCTTCGAGGTGATATTCGATGGGGTCCTCGACGGTGAGGATATTGCGCGTATGGTCGTTGAGGCTGACCAGGCTGGCGTACAGCGTGGTGGTCTTGCCCGAGCCAGTGGGCCCGGTAACCAGCAGGATGCCGTGCGGCTTGCGCACCGTATCCTCCATGAGTTTGCGGTCCTCGGCGCGCATGCCCAGGTGCTGCAAAGACAGGCGCCCGGCCTGTTTGTCGAGCAGACGCAGCACCACCCGTTCACCATTGGCCGAAGGCAATGTGGACACGCGAATGTCCACCTCGCGCCCACCGACCTTGAGCGAAATGCGCCCGTCCTGCGGCACGCGCTTTTCGGCGATGTCCAGCCGCGCCATCACCTTCACCCGCGAGACCAGCAACGCGGCGAGCTCGCGCTTGGGTTCGAGCACCTCACGGAGGATGCCGTCGACGCGAAAGCGCACCACCAGGCGTTTCTCGAAGGTCTCCAGGTGAATGTCGGAAGCGTTTTCCTTGATCGCTTCGCCCAGGATGGCGTTGATCAGGCGGATGATTGGCGCGTCGTCCTCCTGCTCCAGCAGGTCTTCGGTTTCCGGCACCTGATCGGCCAGCGAGGCCAGATCGAAACTGCCGCCGATATCCTCGGCCAATTGCATGGACGCTGAATCGTGTTGATAGGCAGCACCCAACACCTGGGCGAACTCAGGGGCACTCAGTACCTGCAGCGGCAGGCGGCGCCCGGCGAAGCGCTGCGCCTCGGCCAGCGCCACCGGGTCACAATCGGCGCGATGGGCCAGGCTGGTGCGTTCGTCCTGCATGACGAACACCACACCGTGACGCTTGGCAAAGCTGAAGGGCAGACGGCGCAGCGGAATTTCCAGCAACGAAGTGTTCATGTGTGACCTTAGAACAGAACCTTATTCGGGCAGCACAGCCAAATCTGGCTGTTCGACCCAATGGCTACCTCTGGAACGGTCTTTTTATGCATACATTCGACTATCTTTAACACATCGTCTGTAACTGTACACCCACCCTATTTAGGGGATGCCAACCTCGCGCAGACTGCTATGATCAGCGCGCGACGCCCAGCACATAAGAAGAATTGGACTGTCGTTTTCGGAGTGATGCTTTTGCCCATCTCGGCTCTTTCCCAGCGGATCAAGGACAATGCCCCGAGCCTGATCGGTATGCTCGTGCTGATCGCCTTGAGCGTGAGTCTGGCGTGGCAAAGCGCAGAATTGCTGCGTCTGGTGCGCGGCCCCGTGCAGCAACCGCTCAGTCAGGATGCACCCGATCTGCAACAGCGCGCACAGGCGCCCATCGCCCAGTTGTTCGGCAGCCCGCGTCAGGCCGACAGCGGCCCGCTACCTGCCACCAACCTGCAACTGACCTTGCTCGGCAGCTTCGTCCACAGTGACCCGCAACGCTCCAGCGCCGTGCTCCAGCGCCAGGGCCAGAGCGCCCAGCGTTATACCGTCGGCATGGAGGTGGACAGTGGCGTGCGCCTGGATGCCGTCTATGCCGATCACGTCGAACTGCTGCGCAATGGCCGCCGCGAAAGCCTGGCCTTCCCTCGCCAGCAGAGTGGTCAGTACAGCCTGTATACGCCAGCGGAAGAGACAATCGACGACCCCGTCGAACAGCTCGATCAACTCGACCAGAACAACCTCGAACAACTGCGTCAGCGCATGCAAGACCTGCGCGAACAGATGGAAGCCTCTGGCACTCTGCCAGAGGAAACGCCCGCCGATCAGCTCATGGAAAGCGACTGAACCGATGCATGTTCTCCGAAGCAGACTGACCCTCGCCATCCTCGCCGCCGGCCTGGCTGCTGTCCCCTTGCCTTCGCTCGCGCAAATCGAGCAGGTACCGGCCAGCGCCAATCAGCAGGAAGAACGCTGGACCATCAACCTCAAAGGCGCCGACATTCGCGAGTTCATCGATCAGGTCGCCGCCATCACCGGGCAGACCTTCGTTGTCGATCCGCGCGTGAAAGGCCAGGTCAACGTGATCTCCAGCACGCCGCTGGGGCTGTCCGAGGTCTATCAACTGTTTCTCTCGGTGATGGCCACCCACGGTTTCAGCGTGCTTACCCAGGGCGACCAGGCGCGCATCGTGCCCAATGCCGAGGCCAAGGCCGAAGCCGATGCCGGCCGCCCGGCGCCGGACCGCCTGGAAACCCGCCTGATCCAGGTGCAGCACGCGCCAGTGGCCGAGCTGATCCCGCTGATTCGTCCACTGGTGCCGCAATATGGCCACCTGGCTGCCGTCACCTCGTCCAACGCGCTGATCATCAGCGACCGCAGCGCCAACATCGAACGCATCGAAGATCTGATGCGCCAGCTCGACCGCAGCGGCGCGCAGGACTTCAGCGTGGTCACCCTGCAGCACGCCTGGGTGATGGACGCCGCCGAAGTGCTCAACACCGCCATTGCTCGCGGCCAGGCCAAGGGCACCAGCGCGACCCAGGTGGTGGCCGACGCACGCACCAATCGCCTGATCCTGCTTGGCCCACCGGACGCCCGCACCAAACTGGCCGACCTTGCCCGCTCGCTGGACAGCCCCACCAGCCGCTCGGCCAACACCCGCGTGATCCGCCTGCGCCACAACGATGCCAAGTCCCTGGCCGAAACCCTCGGGGAGATCTCCGAAGGCCTGAAGAATCAGGAGAACAGCGAAACCACCGGCAGGCAGTCGAACATTCTCATCCGTGCCGACGAGAGCCTCAACGCGCTGGTGCTGCTGGCCGAGCCCGATCTGGTCGCCACCCTCGAAGACATCGTGCGTCAGCTCGACGTACCGCGTGCCCAGGTGATGGTCGAAGCGGCCATCGTCGAGGTCTCCGGCGACATCACCGACGCCCTCGGCGTGCAGTGGGCCGTGGATGCTCGTGGCGGCAGAGGCGGCCTGGGCGGGGTCAACTTCTCCGGCACCGGCCTGTCGGTGGGCAGCGTGCTGCAGATCCTGCAAAGTGACGAAATACCGGAAGACCTCACCCTGCCCGACGGCGCCATCATCGGCATCGGCAGTGATCGTTTCGGCGCACTGATCACCGCACTTTCGGCCAACAGCAAGAGCAACCTGCTGTCCACGCCGAGCCTGCTGACCCTGGACAACCAGAAGGCGGAAATCCTCGTCGGGCAGAACGTGCCCTTCCAGACCGGCTCCTACACAACCGACGCCTCGGGTGCCGGCAACCCCTTCACCACCATCGAACGCCAGGACATCGGCGTGACCCTCAAGGTCACCCCGCACATCAACGAAGGCGCCACCCTGCGCCTGGAGATCGAGCAGGAAATCTCCTCCATCGCCCCCAGCACCGGGCTCAACGCCCAGGCAGTCGATCTGGTGACCAACAAGCGCTCGATCAAGAGCACCATCCTCGCCGACGACGGTCAGGTGATCGTGCTGGGCGGCCTGATTCAGGACGACGTCACCCAGGCCATCTCCAAGGTGCCTCTGCTGGGCGACATTCCCTTGCTCGGCGGGTTGTTCCGTTCCACCCGCGAATCCCACATCAAACGCAACCTGATGGTCTTCCTGCGGCCGACCATCGTCCGCGACGGCGCTGGCCTGGCTGCACTGTCGGGCAAGAAGTACAGCGACATTCGCATCATCGGCAACGGCGGCCCGGACAACGGCCGCCCCAGCATCCTGCCCAGCACACCGGGCCAGTTGTTCGACGGCCAGGGCGCACCGGCGGTGGATTTGCGCCAGTAACGATAGGGCGTCATCTCGTATAGGGCGGTGAAACCCGCCGTTGCCATTGCGGCGGGTTTCACCCGCCCTACATATTGAGTTGTGGAGCGCCACAAACCGTGGGAGGCGCTTTAGCAGCGACAATTTCTGCAGCAGTCGCGGCTGAAGCCCCTCCTAAAGGGTGGCAGGTTCACGTCACAACGCAGGCGTGCGCGGCGGAACCTGACGCTTGCTGCCAGTCGACTCATAGGCCGCCGCCAGCTGCAGCAGTGCCGAATCATCATAGGCACGGCCGGCGAAGGTCAGGCCCACCGGCATGCCGATATCGGCCATCACGCCCATCGGCACGGTGACGGTCGGCACACCCAGGTGACGGATCGCCAGGTTGCCGTTGGCCACCCACACACCATTGCTCCAGGCGAGATCGGCGGATGCCGGATTCACATCGGCATCGGCCGGGCCGACGTCGGCCACGGTGGGGAATAACACCGCATCCAGGCCCAGTTGATCCATCCAGTCTTCCAGGTCGATCTTGCGTGTGTGCTCGAGGCCGCGCAGGCCGTCGGGCAGCGTGGTGATCTGATCCCAGGGCTTGATGCCGCGTTTAGCCATGTTGACGTACTCCTCCATGCCCGCCGCCAGATCACCCTCGCGGTTCGGCAGCGTGCCGGGGTCATGCGGAAAAATCTGCGGCCCGTCCACATCGGCCAGGCGGTTGAGTTTCGGATCAGCATTGGCGCGCAGGAAGTCGTCGAAAGCCCAGCCGCTCAGTTCCCACAGCTCGTCATGCAGGAACTCGGGCGTGACGATGCCGCGGTTGAACACAGTCGGTGCACCGGGGCGGTCGCCCTCACAGTTGGACACCAGCGGGAAGTCCACTTCGACCACCTCGGCGCCAGCCGCTTCCAGTGCCTGACGCGCCGCTTCCCAGAGAGCAATCACCGTCGGCCGGGTGTGAATGCGCTGGCCCGTCGGCCCGCCGATGCCAGGGCTCTCGCTGGTACCGGCCTCTTCGTCCTTATTGATGAACATGCGCGGCACGCCCAGGCGCTTGCCGGCCAATGCATCGGCCTTGGCCGCCAGCGCCAGGTAGGACTCGGGACGCACCTCGGAAGCTTTCGGGATCGCCACCCAAGGCTGCAGGCGCCACAGATCGCCACGGCTGTCGGCATCGTCGGCCACCACTACATCGAGCACTTCCAGCAGGTCGGCCATGGTGCGGGCATAGGGCACCACCACATCCATGGTCGGCGTAAGCGGCCAGTTGCCACGTACCGAAATCACCCCGCGCGACGGCGTGTAGGCGCACAGACCGTTGTTCGAGGCCGGGCCACGCCCGCTTGACCAGGTTTCCTCGGCCAGGCCGAAGGCCGCGAAGCTGGCGGCAGTCGCCGTGCCGGCGCCGTTGGACGAGCCCGAGGCGAACGGCGCCGTCAGGTAATCGGCGTTATACGGGCTTTCGGCACGGCCATAGACGCCACGCTGCATACCGCCATTGGCCATCGGCGGCATGTTGGTCTTGCCCAGGCAGATGGCGCCAGCCGCGCGCAGGCGCTCGACGGTGAAGGCATCACGCTGCGCCACCAGATCCTTGAACGCCGGGCTGCCGGAGGCCGCCGTCAGGCCCTTGACCAGATAGCTGTCCTTGGCGGTGTAGGGAATACCATCCAGCGGGCCGAGGGTTTCGCCGCGGGCGCGGCGCGCATCGGAGGCTTCGGCCTCCTTCAGCGCATCGGGGTTGCGCACCACCACCGCGTTGAGCCGGGTCTGCGTATTCGGGCCATCGTAGGCGTCGATACGCGCCAGGTAGGCCTTGACCAGCTCGACCGCCGTGGTGCGGCCGGACTCCAGCGCCGCGCGTAGCTCGGCAATGGAAACTTCGGTTACCTCGATCATGGTGTCATCACTCGCAGATGGCGGGCCGCGTCTACGGCCACAGATACGAAAACAGCGCTCGCATGACCGACGCGAACGGGCAGATTCAGTCATGCAACTATGTGCCCGATGATACATCCCACCAGGCTTCGCAGCATCCCGCGCCAATGGCCAGGATGCGCGCCAGCCATTACAGTCTCGTCACTGATTACGCAGCATTGAGCAGACGTGGCTTATGACCCGCGAAGAACGCATCCATCTGTGGTCGGCGCTTTCGGACGTATTCGTCGACACCGAAGTCGACTACGGATACATCGCCCGTCAGGTGGCAGGTTTCGACCCTGCCACAGTACAAGCCGCCTTCTTCGAGGACGTCGCTCCTGCGTGCTACTCCAACATGCTCGCGCCCATCCCACCGATCTGGACAGGCTTCGACAGCGCCTGGCTCAGCGAAATCATCGAACAAGCCCAGACCGCGCGACGAAGCTCCACCATGCGCCGCCTGCGCGACCGACTCTTCATCGCATACCTGAGGCGTGCCCTGAAAGCGGAATGGGCGAAGCTCGAGCAGGAACTGGATTTCGAACCGTAGGGGCCCGCTTACGGGCGATGCTTTTATCAGGATCGCCCGCAAGCGGGCTCTTACAACGTCATCGTCTTGCTCTTAACTGGCGAGCATTACGCCGCCTCCTGCTATGTTCTCAGTCCCCGAACACGAAACAGGAGAACATCGCCATGTCTCACCTCACCGGCGGCTGCCTCTGCGGCCAGGTGCGTTTCGAAACCAGCGGCCAGCCTTACAGGGTCGGCGTTTGCCACTGCATGGACTGTCGCAAGCACCACGGCGCCCTCTTTCACACCTCGGCAATCTTCCCGCAGGACGCGGTGAAGGTAGAGGGCGAAACCGGCCAGTACGCCGGCCGCCACTTCTGCCCACGCTGCGGCTCGCCGGTGTTCGCGCGCTCGGGGGATGAAGTCGAGCTGAACGTCGGGTCGCTGGACGAACCGAACCAGTTCACCCCCACCTACGAACTCTGGACCATCCGCCGCGAAGCCTGGCTACCGCCCTTGCCCTTCGACCGCCACTACCCACGCGACCGCGACCGCAGCACGCGCCACGAGTAGAGCCACTCAAGCATTGGTTTCGCGCCGGCTTATCCAACCATGCATCAGCCCCGCCTGGAAGAACTGCACCGGTGCCTTGAAACCGGCAGCCTGGATGATGCCAGCCACCTGCTGCGCCGGCAGCACCGCCACATCGCGGGCGTAGGCTGCACGTGCACGCTCCAGTGTCTGCGCATCGACCCCAGCCGATGCCATCAGCGTCATCCAGCCAGGCAGCAATACCTCGTAGGCCGGCGACTGGATATCCGCTGCCAGGTCGACACTGGCCAACAGCCCGCCGGGTTTCAGGCGCTGTGCGATCTGGCCGAAGAACGCGGTACGCGCGGCAGGTTCGAGCAGAAACTGCGACACCAGGAAACAGGTGGCGCCGTCGTAGACCGCCCCAGGCGCCAGCGTATCCAGATAGCCCAGGTGAAAGTCGCACCGCTGGGCAAAGCCGCCGCGCTCCGCACGCAGGCGACACACCTCGAGCATCGCCTCGGACGGATCGAGCGCGGTGAAACACCAGCCTGGAAAGCGCTCGGCCAGGTGCGCGATTTCCGCGCCCGTGCCGGTGCCCACGCACAGTATCCGCGCGTCAGCCGGCAGGTCGATGAACAGTGCATCGAGCAGCAGATACAGCGCCTCACGAATCGGCGTCATACCCGCCCACTGCTTGTCGTAGCCTGCTGCCTGTTGATCGAACAGCGCCTTGATTTCCTCATCACGCATGGCCATGCCTCCGTCGAATGATCACCATCACGCCTTCCAGTATCCCAGAGCTGTCAAGCCGCCCCACTGCATCGCCCAAAGCTCAATCCAACTTTGTCGGCACTTTGCCAGAGCATCGGGGGACTAACTGGCATGTCCCTTTCCAGCGAACTCGATATGCAGAGCCCGACCTTCGAACAGAAAGCCTTCATCCTGCTGCTCGTTCTGGTGACCATCGCCTTCTTCTGGATACTGCTGCCGTTCTATGGCGCGGTGTTCTGGGCCATGGTCCTGGCCGTGGTGTTTTTGCCCCTGCAGGAGCGCCTGATCCGTCGCATGGGCGGCCGAGGCAATCTGGCCGCTTTGCTGACGCTGATCATCTGCCTGCTGGTGGCGATTCTGCCGGTGATCTTCATCACCTCGGCCGTGGTGGCCGAAGGCACCGCCCTGTATCAGAAACTGGAGTCAGGCGAGCTGGATGCAGGCGCCTACGTCACCAGCGGCATACGCATGCTGCCGCCATCAATGCAGGAACAACTCGCCCGTGTCGGCATCTCCAACCTCGACGGCCTGCGCGAACAGATATCCAAGGGTGCCATGGCCGGTAGTCAGTATCTGGCCACCAAGGTGTTCGCCATCGGCCAGGGCACCTTCGAGTTCTTCATCGGCTTCTTCGTGATGCTGTACCTGCTGTTCTTCCTGCTGCGCGACGGCAAGTATCTGGTGCATAGAATCCGCACCGCCATCCCGCTGGCCGACACCACCAAACGGCGTTTGCAGATCAAGTTCACCCGCGTGGTGCGCGCCACGGTAAAAGGCAACGTGGTGGTCGCCGCCGTACAGGGCACACTCGGTGGCTTCATCTTCTGGGCGCTGGGCATCTACAGCCCACTGCTGTGGGGCGTGCTGATGGGCTTTCTGTCACTGCTGCCGGCAGCCGGCGCCGGCATCATCTGGGCGCCTGTGGCCATTTACCTGATGCTCAGCGGCAGCCTGATGCAAGGCATCATCCTCACCGCCTTCGGCGTGCTGGTGATCGGCCTGGTGGACAACATCCTGCGCCCCATTCTGGTCGGCAAGGACACCCGCCTGCCCGACTACCTGATCCTCATTTCCACCCTCGGCGGTCTGGCCCTGCTGGGCCTGAACGGCTTCGTGATCGGCCCGCTGGTAGCGGCGCTGTTCGTCGCCAGCTGGAATCTGTTCGGGGCGAAGAAGAAGGTCAGGTTGCCGGAGTGAGGACTACTGCGTGGGGCAGCACCGATCGCCTGCTACCGACCTCACCAGTCAGTCACTGGCCGGATCATCTGCGCTACAGGAGTCGGGATCATCGCTGAGCAGCATACGCACGATTCGGCCATCGTCGAAGTAAGGCACTTCGGGGCAATAGCGTTGGCCGGCAGAGGTCTCGGTCGATTTCCAGACAACGCTTTCTGAACGTAGAAGAAGCGGTTTCTCCCCAGGCTTGGCGGGTTTCCAGATGTCGATATGCGTGCGATGCAAAAAAGTCCAGTCGTCGATTTCGCAGGTGTTCGGGTCGATCTGATGCAGACGCAAGCGGCCATCTGCAGACTGCTCGACCCGGCCCGAATACTCGATGAAACCTTCACGGTAACCCGGGGCGACATAGCAAAGGCGCCGCGTACCACCAACCATCACAGGCAGGAAATAACTGCTCTGGCTATCGACTTCCTCCAGTTCGTCGCCCCGCCAGCGGTAAATGGATACGCCATGCTCACAACAACTGGCGCGCCAGAAGGAATAGACAATCTGGTGCTCCGGATCGAAATCAGGCGACGTGATGCCCTGCAACGTTGCAGGTGCATCGACGAAGCGCCCCGTCACCGGATCATAGAGCCATGTCTGATGAGGGATGTTAGGGCCCGCAGGCAGAAACTGAGCAATGCTCAGATCGGGCCAGCCATCGAAGTTCGCATCGAACAACACGGGCGTGAAAATACTGCAGGTCCCCTGAGACTCGGTTTCCAGCGTCTGCTGCAGCACACCGTCCTTGTACAGACGGATGGCCGACACCAGCGGGGGCGTCGGACAACCATCGCCCTCCGGCTCGGGTAGCCCATCCGCCAGCAGCCGTGTCTCATAGGAAAAGCGCACCTGCAAATCGCCCTCGGCCTCATACCTGCGCAAAGCCAGTGCAAGCCTGCGCTTGCCGTCAGGCGAAAGCCAGGTACCGGTGATCCCGTCTTGCAACGAGTCGATCTTCCAGATGCCGGTAGTGGCCGCTTGATTCGTGCGGTCTCGCTCGATCAGCTCCGCCCCGGCGCCTTGCATCTGCCCCTCCAGCACCAGTTGGATGCGCGTCTGATTGCTGCACGGTTGATAGCAGTAGGTACCCGACAGGTTATCGGCAACGCGGCTCAAGGAGAGCTCTACCTGCTTGCTGCCCAGCGTGCCGACAAAGGAGTGACTCCAGACAGGAAATTCCACCGAAGCGGCGGTGGCTTCAGTGGCACTGACATGCCGCGCGGGTATGCAGAGGGTGGTAATGAGGACCAAAAGAACAGGGAAATTTCGCATTGAAGGCATACAACGTCCTTGTTTCGTGGAGAGCCGGATGGCGTGCAGTATGCCGCCACAGAGGGAGGGAAGACGACTATCGACTGAAGCGTGCGCAGGGAAACGCCATCGTCTGCGTGAAAGTAGAGGGCTCCCTTTTCCCTAGCGTCCGACAAGGACACCCACATGCCCGACTACCGGATCCTCATTTTCACCCTTGGCGGCCTGGCACTGCTGGGCCACAACCGCTTCGTGATCGGCCCGCTGGTGGCAGTGCTGTTAGTGGCCAGCTGGAATCCGTTCGGGGCGAAGAAGACGGTCAGGTTGCCGGAGTGAGGGGGGCGCCGCTCACGCGCGCTCTGAAACTCCAAGGCAATGCGTCAGTTCGCCCCAGCGCATATTCAGTAAGGCAGTGATAAAAGACCGAGACGTCACTTTGCTCGGAACTAGAGATGGACTTCAGCGAATACGGAAACCCCGCAGGCAAACCGGTCGTTTACTTCCACGGGGTGCCGGGCTCGCCGTATGAGAGTTCCATATTCGACGCACCAGCGCGAGCACAGGGCCTGCGCATTATCTGTTTCGACCGTTTCGCCATCAATCCATCCATCACCGGCGCCGACTACCACCGGCATATCGCACAAGCCATCAGCGAGACGGTGCAAGGTGCCCGGGTCGACTTCATCGGCTTTTCCCTCGGCACGCATGCCGCATTGGAAGTCAGCACGCTTATGCCCGGCCAGATTCGCAGCCTGCATCTGGTTTGCGCCGCCGCCCCGCTCGATGGTGGGGACTTCCTCGATGAGATGGCCGGCAAGGCCGTGTTCTCACTGGCCAAGCGCAGCCCAGGTTTGTTCCAGTGGCTGGTGAAGTGGCAGGCGCTACTGGCCAAACGAGCACCGCAGATGCTGTTTCGCATGCTGTTCGCCAGCGCTGAGGGGCAGGATCGGGAGCGGGTGAAATCACCTGATTTCAGGGCGCTTATCTGTCAGGTATTGCAGCAATGCTTTGCTCAAGGCGCGTCCGGCTACACGCGGGATATCCAGCAGTATCTGAAGCCCTGGTCAGCCAGCATCTTCGCCAGCGAGGCAAACATCTGCCTGTGGCATGGCACGGCGGATAACTGGTCGCCTTTCGCTATGTCGGCCTATCTGGCAGAGCGTTTCTCACGCAAGGCACGCCTCGAGCGGATGGAGCGGCTCTCTCACTACTCCTGCCTGTATACCGCTGCACCGATCATTTGTGCACGGATTGCCAGCCCGTGATGTTGGCCCCTGACTGACACTTTGGGCGAGACGTTTAGTGGAGCCTTTACGTCTTTAATGATCGGGTTGCTTTCGGCCAGAAGCTGCCTCTCATAGAATTTGCTTCTAATTCAAGGTACCCGCCAGCACGGGAAGGCCTCATAGCCTCAGCTACTTCCGCTTGAAGGCTTCCCGGCGATCCTCGCGCTCGCCAAGGAAACGATTGCTGATCACCGCTTCCAGGTCCTTGCGCTCCACAGGGTCGCCGCAGTGAGGGCAAACGCGGGCCACGCCAACGTCATGGCCGCACGCGCGATGCACAAAATGCACGGCCAAGCCCTCATCCGGGTTCTTGCACCACTTCTCGCCCCAGGCGCGTAGCGCGTAGATCACGGGATAGAAGTCCCAGCCCTTGTCAGTCAGAAGGTATTCGTAGCGCAGCGGCTTTTCGCTGTAGGGCCGGCGTTCGACTAGGCCGTTGGCTTCCAGAGCTTTCAGGCGCGAGGTCAGCATCTGGGGCGTAGCTCCAGTCTGGATCTGCATTTCCTCGAAGCGTGTCGCGCCCATGTACAGCTCACGCATGACCAGAATGGTCCATTTGTCGCCCACCAAATCCACCGAGCGCGCCACCGGGCACACCGTGTCGTTCGTCTCATCCTGCATTGGCATAGCGCTGTTTTCCCTGTGGTAACTATCTTTTTCATAGTAACGCAACCAGGATCGCAATGCCTCACGGATAACCTCCCAAGGCCTCATTCCAATTGACACTATGATTTTCATAGTTAATATTAGCCCCGTGAGGATTACGCAGCGCCATGGGCAATCGAGGCATTTGCCCGTGCAGCATAAGTCCCAGCCCCTCTCCTCTATCTGGAGCACCGTCATGAGCCACCCTGTGTATTCCCCGGAGCGGACCGCTCTGCTGCTGGTCGACCCCTACAACGACTTCCTGTCCGATGGCGGCAAGCTGTTTCCCATGCTCAGAAGCGTCGCGGACGACGTTCATCTGCTCGACAACCTGCGCACCACTGTTGCCGCCGTTCGAGCGCAGGCCATCCAGGTGTACTACGTGCCACATCGGCGCTGGCAGCCCGGCGACTACGACCACTGGGATCACCCCAACCCGACCCAACGCCTGATCCAGCAGCGCCACACTTTTGCCAAGGGCTCCTGGGGCGGCGAATGGCATCCCGACTTCGTGCCGCAGGAGGACGACATCGTCGTCCAGGAGCACTGGGGACAAAGCGGGTTCGCCAATACCGACCTCGACTTCCAGCTCAAGCAGCGAGGCATCACACACGTGATCGTCGTCGGCCTGCTGGCGAACACCTGTATCGAATCAACCGCACGCTTCGCCATGGAGCTGGGTTACCACGTCACACTGGTACGAGATGCAACAGCCGCCTTCAGCAAGGAAATGATGCACGCGGCGCACGACCTGAACGGGCCAACGTTTGCGCACAGCATCGTCGATACCCACGGGCTCGTGCAGGCCCTGCAGCAGTGAAGGGATGGCGTCATGTCCGTCTCTTCTTCAGCTCCGATGAGCGTTTCCAGTCGACTCGTCACCCTCATGGCCCTTTGCTGCGCGCTGGCCGTCTCGACCATCTACTATCACCAGCCGCTTCTGCCACAGATGGCCGCGTCGTTTGGCCTGGCGCCGACACAGGCCGGTCTGGTCGCCACGTTGACGCAGCTTGGCTATGCGGCAGGCCTGCTGTTCATCGTGCCGCTCGCCGATTGCCGACAGCCACGCCAGCTCGCGTTGCTGGCCATCGCTGCAAATGCCGTCGCCTTGATCCTCTGCGCCATAGCGCCGAACTTCACAGTGTTGTGCGTGGGCAGCCTCCTGGTCGGTGTGACGGCAATCACTGCGCAGCTCATCATTCCCTCCCTGTCGGGACTGGCCACTCCGGCTGAGCGAGGTCGCATCGTCGGCAGCCTGCTCAGCGGCCTCTCGGCAGGTCTTTTGCTCGCGCGCACGCTCGGAGGGTTCGCCGGTGAAAATATGGGGTGGCGCGCCGTCTTCGTATTGGTTTCGCTCAGCGATGTCGTGCTGCTGATCATTGTTGCCAAGTGCCTGCCCGCTGCCACGAGCCTGACGACGATAAGCTATGGCTGGCTTCTGCGTTCGCTGGGCAGTCTGGTCAGGGAGGAAGGCGTGCTGCGTTACTGTGCGGCGAGCGGCCTGCTGATGTTCGCCGCGTTCAGTGCGCTTTGGGCCTCGCTTGCCGCGCTGTTGGCACAACCACCCTACGGCTTCGATTCCGCCACCATTGGGCTGTTTGGCCTGGTCGCGCTGTTGGGCATCGTCGCCTCTCCCCATATCGGCGCACTGACCGATCGTCTGGGCGTACGCACCATGGTCCTCGCCGGCGCAATGACCCTCGCCCTGGGCTTCGCCTGCATCGCAGCCGGCGGGCAACATCTTGGTTGGCTGATCCTAGGCATGGTGCTGCTCGACATTGGCAACCGTGCCGGACTGGTTGCCAACCAGGCACGCGTATTCACCCTGAGGCCCGAGGCCCGGAGCCGGCTCAATACCGTATTCATGGGGTCGTATTTTCTGGGCGGAGCGATCGGCGCCGCATTGGGCAATTACGGCGTGCACCGAGCAGGCTGGATCGGCCTTGCCGCTGTAGGCATCCTGCTGTCCTGCGCGGCCACGGTGCTCAATGCTCTTGCACCCCGTGAGTCGAACTCGGCGATGGGCAAGGTGCGCCCATGAGCGATGCAAAGACGACGCGGCCGCACACCTTCGGATGGTTGGCTTAGGCTTCGGGCCCTGCCGCAAGTCGGTGTTTAAGTGCCAGGCGGGTACATCACTCCGCCTGGAATTGGCGATGAGCCGGTCCAGCTCACTCGGCTGCGCGGTCCGCGCCAGCGCGCATATCCTTCAATCGCAGCAGCTCCTGAATGACTCGCTCCTGCTCTGCGTAATCGCCCTCGCCCATGTGCGCATAGCGAATATGCCCCTCGGCATCGATGAAGTAATGCGCGGGCCAGTACTGGTTCCCGAATGCACTCCACACCTGGTACTGATTGTCGATCGCCACCGGGTGGCGGATGCCCAGTTGTTTGATCGCCTGGCGGACGTTGGCAACGATGCGCTCATGGGGGTATTCCGGGGTATGCACGCCCACGACCACCAATCCCTGCTCGGCATAGCGCTGCGCCCACTGATTTACATAGGGCAGGCTGTTGCGGCAGTTGATGCAGTCATAGGTCCAGAAATCCACCAGCACCACCTTCCCTCGCAGTTGGGCCCAGTCTAGTGCTGCGCTGTTGAGCCACTGCGTAACGCCGCTCAGTTCAGGGGCGAGTCCCAGGTCTGGCAGATGAACGGGCACGTCCGCTCGAGCACTGCCGACCAACCCTTCGAACTCACGAGGCACCACCTCGAGCACCCGCCGTTCCAGAGTGGACAGCAAGCCCGACGCCGCCGGGTTGGCCAGTTGCGCATTGAGCCCACTGGCGATACCAATGATCGCCAGCAACGCCACCGCACCGGTGCCGCGCCGCAGCCATTCGACCAGGCGCAGCGAAGGTCGCAACCGCCGCAACGCAACGCGTCCGAGGAGGATCAGGATCGCCAGCGCCAGCGCGCTGCCCAGGCCGAAACTGAACAACAGCAGACTGGTGTTCGCGCTGGGCCCCTCAAGCATGGCCCCCGAAAGAATCAGTCCGAGTATCGGCCCGGCACAGGGTGCCCACAGCAAGCCGCTGGCAACACCCAGCAGCCAGGCCGAGAGCGCAGGCGGCAGGCGGCGGGCATCGCCCTGCAGGCGAGCGCCCAGCCACAGCCAGGGGCGGGACAAACAGGTGCCGACTCGCGCGGAGAGCAGCGCCAGCGCTGACAGCGTGAGGATCGCCAGGGCCAGATAGCGGCCCCATACGCTGGTCTCGATCACCCAGTTGGCAGAGACGGCGGCTAGGCTCGCCAGGGTGGCGAAGCCCGAAGCCAGCCCGAGCAGGGTCAGCAGGGTTGTACGGACGCTGCCACCGGCACTGCTCAGCAGCAACGGAATGACCGGCAGAATGCAGGGACTGAAGAGCGTCAGAACCCCGCCGAGAAAGGCGATGAGTAGCATGGTCACCTCGAAAACGAAAAAGGGTCAGGCCCGGCGAAACCGGGCACAGCGGTCTAAGGGCTGGGGATCAGTTTTCGTTCTCGCAAGCCTTGGCGTGCTTCAGATAGGCCAAGCTGCGCTCGTGGCCCTGGGAATCCAGGTAATCCATGCGTGCCTCCACGACCTGGCAACGCGATGACGGTACCTCTTCCAGCGCCAGAACCTTCTGAACATCCAGTTGCATGCCGTAGTGGTAGCGTTCAACCAGAGTGCGCTCCGCGGCGTGTAGGTTGAGGCTGCCGAAGGGCAGTACCAATGCGAGTACGAGGGAAGTGCGAGTAATCGCTTGCATGACAATCTCCTGATGATGGTGCGTGGGCGATGCGTCGCATCTGCCGGGTGCCCAATTGCACGTTCAGGAGGTATCGCCGATGTGTCCGCTGGCAAGAGTGATTGCAGCGCCAGGTATCACCCGGGCGCCCGGATACACTGCAATACAAAGGGTAGCGGGCAAGCGCCATCGAGCCCGATAGACTGGGCGCCGTCACTGCAATGAGAGATAGCCATGGAGCATGTCGATCACATCCTGATCGTCGACGACGACCGGGAAATCCGCGAGCTGGTGGGCAACTACCTGAAGAAGAACGGCCTGCGCGTGAGCCTGGCCGCCGATGGCCGGCAGATGCGCGCTGTCCTCGAAGGCAACGCGGTGGACCTGATCGTGCTCGACATCATGATGCCCGGCGACGACGGCCTGAAGCTGTGCCGCGAGCTGCGCGTGGGCAAACACAAGGCCACGCCGGTGCTGATGCTCACCGCGCGCAACGAGGAGACCGACCGCATCGTCGGCCTGGAGATGGGCGCCGACGACTACCTGACCAAGCCCTTCTCGGCCCGTGAGCTGCTGGCGCGGATCAACGCCGTACTGCGCCGAACCCGCATGTTGCCGCCGAACCTGCAGATCAGCGAGAGCAGCCGGCTGATCGGTTTCGGTCAGTGGCGCCTGGACACCAGCGCCCGCCACCTGCTGGACGAGGTCGACACCGTAGTCGCCCTCAGCGGCGCCGAGTACCGCCTGCTGCGGGTGTTCCTCGACCACCCGCAGCGGGTGCTGAGCCGCGAACAGCTGCTCAACTTGACCCAGGGCCGCGAGGCCGACGTGTTCGACCGCTCCATCGACCTGCTGGTCAGCCGCCTGCGCCAGCGCCTGCTGGACGACGCCCGCGAGCCGGCCTACATCAAGACGGTGCGCAGCGAGGGCTACGTGTTCTCGCTGCCCGTGCAACTGATCGAGCCCAACGCATGACGCCCCTGCTCCGCTGGCCGCGCAGTCTGGCCACGCGCCTCACGCTGATCTTCCTCACCGGCCTGGTGCTGGCCTACGGCCTATCGTTCGGCTCGCAGTTCTACGAGCGCTACCTGACCGGGCGCAACCTGATGCTCGACAACCTGGAGAGGGACCTGAGCACCTCCGTGGCGCTGATCGATCGCCTGCCGGCCGAGGAGCGAGCCAGCTGGCTACCGGTCCTGGAGCGGCGCAATTACCGCTATCGCCTGGACGGAGGTCTGCCCGGCACGCCGATGTCCATGGATGACATGCCCATGGCCGTGCCCTCCATCGAACGGGCCATCGGCAAGCGTTTCGCCCTGCGCTTCGAGACCATCGAGGGGCCGCACCCGCATTTCCAGGTGCACATCCGCCTCAGCGACGACAGCCCGCTGGTGCTGGACGTCACCCCCAGCAGCATTCCGGTGGCCCAGTGGCTGCCGCTGATGCTGGTCCTGCAGTTGCTGGTGCTGGCACTCTGCACCTGGCTGGCAGTGCGCACGGCGATTCGTCCGCTGACCCGCCTGGCCCACGCGGTGGATCACCTCGACCCGGACAGCCCGACGCCACTACTGGATGAACGCGGTCCCACGGAGGTGCAATACGCGGCCCGCGCCTTCAATGCACTGCAGGGCCGCATCGCTGCCTACCTGAAAGAACGCATGCAGCTGCTGGCGGCCATCTCCCACGACCTGCAGACGCCGATCACGCGCATGAAGCTGCGCGTCGAGCAGATGGACGATTCGCCGGAACGCGAGCGCCTGTGGAGCGACCTCGACGAGATGCAGCACCTGGTGCGCGAGGGCGTGGCTTATGCGCGCAGCATGGACGGCAGTCGCGAGGCGCTGTGTCGGATCGATCTGGACGCCTTCCTCGACAGCCTGGTGCTCGACTACCAGGACAGCGGCCAGGCGGTGAGCCTGGACGGCCGTAGCGGCGCGCTGATCGAGACCCGCCCGCACGCGCTGCGCCGAGTGCTGAGCAACCTGCTCGACAATGCCCTCAAGTTCGCCGGCAGCGCCCAGCTGCAGGTGCAGCGCGACGCACACGGCGTGCGCCTGCAGGTACTGGACGAGGGACCCGGCATCGCCGAGGCCGAACTGGAGGACGTGTTCAAGCCGTTCTACCGGGTGGAGAGCTCGCGCAACCGCAGTACCGGCGGCACCGGTCTCGGCCTGGCCATCGCTCTGCAGCTGAGTCAGGCCCTCGGCGCCCGCCTGAGTTTGCGCAACCGCGAACACGGCGGCCTGTGCGCGGAACTGGAACTCACTGTAACGAACTGAGACGAGGATACAGAGCGATACAAGACGGCCCTGGGCAGACACACGGGAGACAAAGCGGCTGGCGAGCATGACGGTCAACGCGGCACAGAACGCGCCGCGCCCATCCAAGGAGCCCGCCTCATGTCCCGATCCGCCACCTCATCCAGCCTGCACGGCTGGCGCCTGTTCAGCCTGCTCTCGCTGCTCGTCCTCGTCGCCACCGCGCTGGCCCTGCTCTGGCAGCCGCAGCTGGTGGAGGCACTGCGCAGTGCCATCCGCGTCACCGCCCGTACCTCCTTCGCCCTGTTCCTGATCGCCTTCCTCGCCTCGTCCCTGGCCCTCCTGCTGCCCAGCCCGACGACCCGCGCGCTGCTGCGCGAGCGTCGCTACTTTGGCCTGGCCTTCGCCTTCTCCCACCTGATCCACGGCGTGCTGATCCTGACCTACGCGAAGCTGTTTCCCGAGGTGTTCTGGGACGGTCGCTCGGTGGCCGCCAACATCCCCGGCTCGGTGGGCTACCTGTTCATCCTGCTGCTCAGCCTCACCTCCTTTCCCTGGGCGATGAAGGCCCTCGGTGGCCGCGGCTGGAAGTTGCTGCATGGCACCGGCACCTGGGTGTTGGCGGCGATCTTCTGCCTGTCTTTCTACAAGCGCATCCCGATCAGCCCCTGGTACGCGTTGGGCTTCGCCCTGATCTGCTCCGCCATCGTGCTCAAGCTCACCGCCAAGCTGGCCCAGCGCCTGCGCCGTGAGGTACAGCCGACCCGCGCCCCGCTCGTCACTACCCGCTGAGGTCACCATGTACAACAGCACATTCACCCCACTGCAAAACGCCTTCGCCCAGCTTGACCGTCTCGGTGTCTGGGGCGCCGACCTGCCGTTGCGCCTGTTCCTCGCCTGGGAATTTTTCGAGGCAGGCCTGGAGAAATGGAACGGGCAGAACTGGTTCGCCGAGCTGCAATTTCCCTTCCCCTTCCACCTGCTGCCAGCCGAACTGAACTGGCAGCTGTCGATGTGGGTGGAGCTGATCGCGCCGCTGCTCCTGCTGCTCGGTCTAGGTACGCGCCTGGCGTCGGCAATGCTGATCGTCCTGACCGTCGTGGCCATCGCCGCCGTGCACTGGCCGGCGCACTGGTCGAGCCTGGCGGAGCTGGCGCTGGGCTACTCGATCAGCGACCACGGCCATGGCAACTACAAGCTGCCGCTGATCTACCTGATAGCCCTGTTGCCGCTGCTGCTAGGCGGTGCGGGGCGCCTGAGCCTGGACGCGCGGCTGCGCCGCAGGGTCTGATCCGCGCAACAAAAAGCCCGCGCACCTTCACGGGTGCGCGGGCTTCTTATGGCCGCCGTTCAGGCGCCGCGGCGAGTGCCCAGCACCACGCCCTGACTGCGCAAGTCCTCCAGCAACGCCAGCCCGGCCGGCACGATTGCCTCCGGCGCCACGCCGATGGCCGCGGCCAGCAGCGCCAGATGCGCCTGGCCGCTGATAGTACGTTCCTGCAGCGACAGCAGCAGCGCATGGGCCAGCGGCGCCAGGCGCGAGAAGTACACGCGACGGTCCGCATCACGCCGCGCCAGGATCAGCGTGGGCTGCTCCGGAGCCTGCTGCGGCAGATGGCCCGGGCCGATCTCCGCCACCGGCCAGCGATAGGCCAGCGGCAGCGCCAGGGGCGACAACACCGGCACATCCTCGAGCAGATCGCCCCGCGGGTCGTGATGCGGCGTCGGCGCATCGCTGAGCAGCAGGACGCTCTCCATCCGCTCGTAGTGGGCCAGCTCGGCCAGCCACGGCGGCAGGTCCGCAGCCTCCGCGGTTTCCAGGTAGTCGACGAACTCGCCGCCCAGCTCGGTGAACAGCGGCGTGTGGCAGCGATGGTCTGCGTAGAAGGCCTGCACCAGCGCCTGCCAGCGGGCCGCGCCCAGGCTGGCCCGAGCAACGGGAAAGGCGCCGGCCAGCAGCGATTCGAGATTGCCGAGGAACAACTGCCGGTAGACCGCCAGACGCCGCGCCTCGACGCCCGGCGGCGGCGCGTGGCGTTGCGGGTCACGCACGTGGCGGGCCATGCGCATCAGCTGCTCGTGCAGTGCCTCAGCCATGGCGCACCTCCGGCAGCGCGGCGCGCTGATAGCGGCGGATCTGCCCGACCTCGGTCAGCAGCTCGGCCAGCGGCGGGAAGTTGAAGTCCCGCTCCAGCAGCGTCGGCACCGCGCCAAAGCGCGCGTAGGCCCGCTCCAGCAGGGTCCACACGTCAGCCTTCACAGCCGCGCCGTGGGTATCGATCTTCAGGTCCGGCGCCTCGTCGTAATGGCCGGCCACATGCAGGCAGACCACCCGCGCGGCGGGAATCGCCGCCAGGTAGGCCGCCGCATCGTAACCCTGGTTGATGGCGTTGACGAACAGGTTGTTGACGTCCAGCAGCAGGTCGCAGTCTGCCTCCTCCAGCACCGCACGGAGGAACTCGATCTCGCTCAGCGCCTGGTAGGGTGCGGCGTAGTAGGAGATGTTCTCCACCGCGATGCGCCGGCCGAGCACGTCCTGGGCCTGGCGGATGCGCGCGGCGACGTGGCGCACGGCCTCATCGGTAAACGGCAGCGGCAGCAGGTCGTACAGCTGGCCGTCGTCCGCGCAGTAGCTCAGGTGCTCGCTGTACAGCGGCACCCGGTGGCGTTCGAGGAACTGCCGGGTGCTGCGCAGCAGGTCGAGGTCCAGCGGCGCCGGGCCGCCAAGCGACAGCGACAGGCCGTGGCAGGTCAGCGGGATACGCTCGGTCAACGCGGCCAGGCCATCGCCGTGGGCGCCGCCGACGCCGATCCAGTTGTCCGGGGCGCATTCGAGAAAGTCGACGCTGCCCGGTGCCATCGCCAGCAACTCGGGAAGCAGGGCGCGGCGCAGGCCGAGGCCGGCACCGTGCACGGAAGAATGAGCGGTCATGGGGCTTCTCCAGATGGACGAACGCCCTCCCGGCCGATGACTGGGAGGGCGTGGTTACAGGGGACGGATCAGTCGCGGGCCTGGCTCATCTTGGTGAACAGCTCGGTCGGAACCTTCTTGCCGTTGCTGGTGTACTGGTTGCTGCGGAACCTGTAGACCTCGGCCTCGGACAGGTAGCCGTCGGCGTTGCTGTCCATGGCCTTGAACTCGTCGCTGCCGTTCGGCGCCACGGCCAGCAGCTCCTTGAGCGAGACGCGGCCGTCGTCGTCGGTGTCGGTACGGGCGAAGGAGGCATCGCCGCACTTGCCCTCACCGCATTTGCCTTCGGCCTGGGTCGTCTTGGCTTCGCCGCCACACTTGCCTTCGCCGCACTTGCCCTCCCCGGCCTTGTCGGCGGCAGCCAGCTGATAGCCCTGGGGCAGTTGCTCCACGGCGAAGGCGGTGGAGGCCAGGTGCATGCCGCCGGCCAGGGCGACAGCGAGCAGGCCGATGCGGGTCTTGTTGGAAACGGGGGTACGGGACATGGGAATTCTCCGGTGCTGAGCGCGATGGTGCGCGGATGTGCCACAAGGCAGTTGGCCCGGAGAGACCGCGCGGCGCGGACCACTCTCGGGTCGGGCCATTTGGCCGCGCGCGTGTGTCCGGCACGTATCGACGGCGGACGCGCTTTGTATGCCAGCGCCACAGGACGCGACGCCGATACAGAGTGATACGTAGGCTCAGACCTGAGCGGCCCAGCGGCGCTGCTGTTCCATGATGAAGTCGACGAAGGCGCGCAGGCGCAGGGGCATGTGCCGGCCATGGGGGTACAACAGGGTGAAAGGCCTCGAGCGCCCGGCAAAGGGTTGCAGCACCTCGACCAGCGAGCCCTCGGCCAGCTCGCGCTCGACGATGAAGCGATAGGTCTGGAACAGTCCCGCGCCGTGCTTGGCCAGGGTCACGCCGCCCAGCACGTCGTCGGAGCAGACGTAGCCGCCCTCGGTGAGGATCTCCCGCTCGGCCCCGCCCTCGCTGAACAGCCAGGTGATGCGTCGGCCGCTGCTGGGTAGCTCGAACTGGATGCAGTCGTGCCGCGCGAGGTCATCCAGGGTCTGCGGCGTGCCCGCACGCGCCAGGTACTCGGGTGTGGCCACCACCACCAGCCCGGCATCCTCCAGGGGCCTGGCGATCAGCGTCGAATCTGGCTGCGCACGCACGCGGATGGCCAGGTCGTAACCCTCACCGACGAAATCGATGTTGCGGTTACCCAGATGCACATCGACATGCACCTTCGGAAAGCGCCGGCGGAACTCGGGCAACAGCGGAAGAATGCGGTGATGGCCGTAGGTGGTGGGCAGGCTGATACGCAGGGTGCCGGTGGGCTCCTGCTGCTGGCCGGTCAGCGTGCGCTCGGCCTCCACCAATTGGGTTAGCGCCTGGCGGCACTGCTCGTAGTAGCCGCGCCCACCCTCGGTCAGGCGGATGCTGCGGGTGGTACGCACGAACAGCCGCGAGCCCAGGCGCTCCTCGAGCCGGCCGATCGAGCGGCTGACCGCCGCAGGCGTGACCCCCGCCGCCAACCCGGCCGCGGTGAAGCTGCCCAGCTCCGCCGCCAGGCAGAACAGCTCGATGCTGCCGAGCATCACGTCGTCGAATTGTCGCTGCATTAGTTACACCATGTACCAACTGAAGTTCGCGTGACCATATTTATCCGCCTATACAACAAAAATATAGTCCTCCCAACGGCGCTCTTCGGCGCCAACTGATCGGGAGAAACGACATGAGCAACAGCAAAACGGTGGTCATTACTGGCGCCTCCAGCGGCATCGGTCTCGGCCTGGCCAAGGCCTTCCTCGCCAACGGCTTCAATGTGGTCGGCAACGCCCGCTCGGCCGAACGCCTGGAAGAAGCCAGGGAACAATTGGGCAGCCCCTCCGCCTTCGTCGGTGTGGCCGGCGACATCGCCCGGCCGGACACCGCGAGCCGCCTGATCCAGACCGGCATCGAGGCCTTCGGCCAGGTCGACGTACTGGTCAACAACGCCGGTTTCTTCCTGCCCAAGCCTTTCATCGAGTACAGCCCGGAGGACATCGACGGCCTGCTGGAAACCAACCTCAAGGGCGTGGTCTACGCCTCCCAGGCCGCCGCCGTGCACATGATCGAGCGGCGCCAGGGGCAGATCATCAATATCACCGCCGCCGTGGCACTGCAGCCCAACCTCGCTGTGCCCGCCGCCCTACCGGTGCTGATCAAGGGCGGCCTGAACCAGGTCACCCGCGCCCTGGCGCTGGAACTGTCGCCGCACAACATCCAGGTCAATGCAGTGGCCCCAGGCATCATCGAGACGCCGATGCACGACCCGGCCAGCTTCGATTTCCTCAACGGCCTGCAGCCGGCCGGACGCATCGGCCGCGTCAGCGATATCGCCGACGCCGTGCTCTACCTGGCCAATGCCCGGTTCACCACGGGCGTGGTATTGCCGGTCGACGGCGGAATGAGCGTCGGTAAATGGTAATAGGCTGAACTTGACGGGGCGGCCTGCGCCTCCCCGTTTGACAACATCTACCCACACAGGAGCGACATCATGCCCTTCGTCAGCGTCCGTATCACTCGTGACGGCGTCACCCGCGAGCAGAAAGCCCAGGTCATCAAGGAAATTACCGAGACTTTGCAGCGCGTACTTAACAAGCAGCCCGAGCTCACCCACATCGTAATCGAGGAAGTCGACACCGATAACTGGGGTTACGCGGGCATGACCACCACCGAGTACCGCAGCAAAAAACCACAGGGATGAGCGCTCCAAGCTCGGCTATGCAAGCCCTGGGATGAATCAGGTCTTGCTGTATTGACCGCCCTGGAAGCGCAGATCAGCGCCTCCAGGGCGACCCCTTCGAGGTTTTCGCCTTAGAAGGAGCCCATGAATGCAGCGTCCCAAATAGGTCGTCGCTAGTGCAATCCTGCACTAACTGGTTAACGGCTAATGGTTGACCGCTATTGGCCGAAAGTATCCATTGCCCCTAACCCCAAACCGGTCCCCCTACTCCCACTCCACTCCACTCGATTCCGCCCGTGCATCTTCCCACGATACAGGGCGGCATCCGCCTGCTGCAGGTATGCATCGAAGTCCTGCGCACGGGTGAAGGCACCTGAACCGCCAAGGGTCGCCGTACAGCGAATCGGTTTGCTCAGCTCGGCGCCAGCCACTTCGCTGTGCTCGATTGCCACTCGCATGCGTTCGGCCAGTTGCAGAGCGCCGGCGCTGTCGGTGTCCAGGGCGATGACCACGAACTCCTCACCGCCCAAGCGGCAGACCAGGTCGCCCTGGCGTGCAGTAGCCTTGAGCGTACCGGCGACGTGGCTCAGAACACGGTCGCCCGCTTTGTGTCCGTGGGTGTCGTTGATGCGCTTGAAGTGGTCGATATCCACGATCAGTAGATACGCTGGAACGGCTGTGCGCGAACGGAAGTGTGCGTCCAGGGCGTCCATCAGCCCGCGCCGATTCAGCAACTGGGTGAGCGGATCATGTGCGGCCAGGTTGCGCAGCTCATCGGTAAGGCGGCGCAGCACCAGCCACACGACACTCGGCGGCAACACCGTCGCCAGGAACGACATGTAGAGGTAGAAAATCTTCTGGAAGCCACTGTTCATGTCGAGGGCGGCCAATCCGCCCTTGAGGATCATCCCGAACTTCATGGCGTTGAGGATGCAGATGCCGCCGATCAGCACGGCGAACACGAGCATCTCGACGCGCAGATCCCTGGCGAAGGTTCGACAGCCGTAGAGCACCGCCACCGTCATGGCCAGAAACAGCGATGCGCAGGCCGCTGCCAACATGGCGTGGCGGACTTCGACTCCCAGCAGCCATTGCACCAACAACTGCAATACCGTGTAGCCGGCAGCCAGGATTAGCAACGGACTCAGCACAAGCGTCGGACGCTCGAAAAAACGCATGGCGCCCAGCACGTAGACGACAGGAGCACTGAGCGTCATCGTGTGGTTGATGACACTCATCGGCCCCTCGTCCGGTGGGCCACCGAACAACTGCAGGATGTAGGCAAGGCCAAGCAGCAGGTTGCCCAGCGCGAAGATTTCCATGCCCATTTTCTTGCCATTCAGCCGGGTGCTGATCAGCAAGAACATCAAGGAAAAGCACAGCAGGTACACGCAGAGCATGCCGAGGATGACGGTAGTGACCATGGTTCGCGCAAGTTGAGAGGGGGCAACGGGGAGCCTAGCACTGGGGGGCGCGTAGCGGCGCGCTCGCCTCTCTCTGCGTTCCAGAGGCTGTCGGCATGGCATTTCAAATCGGCGAATCCTAGGCACATTGCGCCTGGAAGGCAATTTGCGATTCATCGCCTCTCCGGGGTACTGGAAGCCTGGCAGGCCGGCTTCGGCGCCGCTCAGGTGCTGCCGCCTGCTCCTGCATTCAAGGCGGCATGGGTACGCAGTTCTTCGTCGATGAATGCGGCGATCATCGCGCGGTAAACCTGCTCCACGACTTCTGCCGATGCGCCGCGCTCATCGGCGAGCGTACTCACCTTGGCGATGACCTGCTCGACGCGTGCGGGAGCGCGAACGGCCGCACTGTCTTTCTTGAAGCGAGCCGCCTGGGCGACGAGTCCGCCGCGTTGGGCGATGAGGTCGACCATGGAGCGGTCGATCTGGTCGATGCGCTCGCGCACCTCTTCAAGGGAATTGCATTGCACGTCCATATGACCCTTTCCTGTGGCAGTTCGAATAGGGCAAACACGTCAGTCAGCATGCCCCCGAGCGTCCAGCGCAAATGCCCGCCGCTTGTGCGCTGCGGGCCTTGCCTGTGACGCGTGTCTCTGGCGGGTGATTGAGCCTTGGTGGCGGCCTGAGCCAGCCTCCCGTCAATGATGCTCGATGCGATTACGCCCGCCGCGCTTGGCACAATACAGGGCGATATCGCTGCGCGACAGGGCGGCCTCGACGCTGGCATCGCTGGCGTTGAGCGATGAGATGCCGACGCTGACGGCGAGGAAGATCGGTTCCCCGGCATGCAGGATCGGCGCCCTGGCCAGTTCGCTCTGGATGCGCGTGGCGAAGCGCATGGCCTTGTCCAGATTGGCGTCGCTGAGCACCACGGCAAACTCTTCGCCACCCAGGCGCCCGGCGGTGTCGGTCTTACGCAGCTGGCTGCTTAGAATTCCCGCGAAATGGCGCAGCGCCTGATCGCCGACATCGTGGCCCCAGCGGTCGTTGATGGTCTTGAAGTAGTCCAGGTCGAACATCAGGATCGCTGCACTCTGTTCAGGGCTGCGTTGCAGGCGCGCCAGCTCTGCCTCGAGCTGACACATGAAGTGCCGGCGGTTGGCGAGCTGGGTGAGGAAGTCGGTAGTGGCGAAAGCCTGCAGCTCGGCCTCGATCTGCTTGCGTTCGGTCACGTCGGTCATGAAGCCATGCCAGATAACACTGCCGTCTTCTTCGCGGCGGGGGCAGGCTTCGCCCTGGCACCAGGCGATTTCACGCCCCGGCACCTGCACGCGGAACTCCAGATACCAAGGCGTGAGTTGCTCGGCCGATAGCTGGAAGGAATCGATGAAAGCTACGCGATCATCCGGGTGAACGATGGCCGTCAGCGCCTCAGCGTCCTGCATCAGTTGCATGGCGCTGAGGCCACAGATGGCTTGCGCGCCGGCGCTGGCGTAGGTAACGGCATACTTGCCATCGCTCTGCCGGCGGACCTGGAAGACCATGCCGGGGATTTCATTGGTCAGGTCGGTCATCAGGGTGGCGGTCTGCTGTACCTGCTCGGACAGGCGGCGCATGGCGGTGATGTCGGTGGTGGTGCCGATCATTCGCAGCGGTTTGCCGTGCTTGTCGCGCTCGACCACCTTGCCGCGGCTGCACACCCATTTGTACTGACCGTCACGGCAACGCAGGCGGTGCTCCACTTCATAGGCATCGGTACGCTGATCCAGATGCGCCTGGATGGTCTCGCGCACGTAGTCGAGGTCGGCAGGATGTACGCGGGTGTAGCTCTCCTCGATGCGACTGCCGATTTCGTGGTCGGCGTAACCGAGCAGCGCCTTCCAGCTGCTGGAGTAGTAAATCTCGCCGCTGCTGATGTCGCGATCCCAAATGCCGGTACCACTACCAGCGATGGCCAGCGCCATGCGTCGTTCACTATCGCGCAGGACGGCGATCTCATGACGCTGCCGGGCTTCGTCGGCCTCGCGTGCGAGTAGATCGAGGGCCAGGGCGGCGAAATCCAGCAGGCCTTCGCGCTGTTTGGCGTCGAGTGTATGTGGCCGGTCGAACTGCAGGTACAGCGTGCCGAGCCGGGTACCCGCCTGCACCAGCAATGGCCAGACGAGCGTGGTGGGCGTGGTTTCGCCGGTGCCGATGATCTTCGCCAGCCGCGCATCACTCAGGCCAGGGCTGGCCCAGATATGGCGCGCAGAGCCAGCGCCGGAAACCAGCACGGCGACCGAGTCGAAATACCGGCTAACCAGGCGCACGACCCCATCGAGTTGCTCATCATTGGCGCTGCGAGGCGCATTGACCGAACACAGGGGCTGCATAGTGATTCTGCTTGGGTATAAACACGAAAGGCGGTTGATATTGATACGCCATTGGCGGGCTGACGTCTAATCGTTCGTGCAGGTCAGGCCACTGCTCATCGGCCTTGCGCCGATTGTTCAGCCACAGAAGGCTCTGGCCAGAGCCTTCTGCGTCCCTCGCAGCTTGATTCAGAACTGGTCGAGCGCATTAAAATAGTTATGATATAACATCTATATCTTATGCAATTCGTCGATACGCCCCCGGCCGAACGGACAACCCGCCGCCTGGGGAGGCGCCAGCCAGTGCCTCTCCCCTCACTTAGAAAACGCAACGCTAGGAATACCCATGAAAGCCACCTCGGCCTCCCTCGTCGTCATCACCGCCCTGGTCACGCCTCCGCTTCACGCCGCCTCGTCCGGCAATTCCACCGTCTCGCTAGGCTCGGTCTACGTCACACCACAGGCCAGCGGCACGCTGCGCACCGACAGCATCCTGACGTCGGTCGACATCATGGGCAGCGACAAGATCGAGGATAAGAACGTGATGAACAGCTGGGAGCTGGTGGGCCAGATGCCCGGCATCCAGTTGACCGAGACGCGCATGGGCGCAGAGTCCGGCAAGGTGACCTTCCGCGCCTTCAACGGCGAGGGCTACATCAATGGCATCAAGACGCTGATCGACGGCGTACCGAGCAACGTCAACAGCGGCAACCAGCGCTTCATCGACATGGTCTTCCCGCTGGACCTGGACTACATCGAGGTGGTGCGCGGCACCAACGACCCGCGCTACGGCTTGCACAACATCGGCGGCAACATCAATTTCGTCACCCGCCAGGGCGGCAACTACACCGACGGCCGCCTGACCTATGGCAGCTTCAACACCCGCGAATTCCAGCTGGCCGTGGGCAAAGAGGAAGGCAACTTCGCGCAGAACTACTTCATGGCCAAGCAAGACTCCGACGGTTTCCGCGACAACAGCAACTCCAACAAATACTCGCTGGGCGGCAAGTGGTTCGTCACCGATGACCAGCAGACCATGAAACTTGGCGTGATCGCCCGCCTCTATCATCATCAGGCCGAGGAGCCGGGATTTCTCACCGCGCAGGAGCTGGCCGCGAGCCGCTCGCAATCGCCGGAGAAGAACGCCAACGACAGCGACGACCGCGACATGAAGCACCTCAGCGCGCATGCCGACTTCCAGCTCAACGACGACCTGAGCCTGAGCAACAAGCTGTACTACAACAGCTACGACGATGACCGTACCGTGACCTTCACCCGCTACCCGGTCGGCAACGCCCCGCGCCAGCGCCGCCAGTGGGAAGAACGCCAGACCGGCGTGCTGAGCAACCTGACCTGGCGTGCCCACGAGATGCTGACCCTCGACGGCGGCATCAACTACGAACAGCAGAACAACGAGTACCGCCGCTACCGCTACGACTTCGGCATCCCCACCGATTTCGACGCACCGCCGGCACGCACGCAAAACGACGACAGCTACACGCTGTACAACACCGGCGCCTATGCCCAAGCGATCATCCAGCCCATCGAGCAGCTCAAGATCATCCCGGCGTACCGCGTCGACAAGTTCTCCGGTAATACCGAGCTGATGAACGGCGAGAAGGCCGAGCTGCAGGACTATGGCTGGATCGAACAGCCCAAGCTCAGCGTGGTGTACAGCATCACCCCGGACGTGAATGTCTACGCCAACTGGGGGCGTACCTTCCAGATCCTCACCGGGTCCACCGCACCGGCCTACATGACCGCCGGCCAGGCTTCGTACAAACCGTCGATCAACACCGGCAAGGAAGTGGGCGTGAAGTTCAAGCCCTTTGCCGGCTCGGAAGCGCGCATCGCCGTGTGGCAACAGGAAGCCACCGGTGAGGTTTCCAACATGCCTGCGACCGGCACCACGGTCGGCCTAGGTGAAACCCGACGTCGCGGTATCGACATGCAACTCACCGCTCAGTTGAACGAACAGTGGACAGTGTGGGGCTCGCACGCCATTCAGGAGGCCAAGGTGATCAGCGCCTTTACCGACGGCGGTCGCTCGCTGGCAGGCACCGAGGTGATCTCCACGCCACGCTACATCAGCAACGCTGGCGTCGACTATCAGTTCAACGATGCCTGGCGCTTCGGCCTGCAAGCTCGCGCGCAAGGCGATTACTACATCGACACGCTCAACGAACAGGGCAAGTACGGCGGCTTCGCAGTGCTCGATGCCAACGTACGCTATCAGATATCGAACACCACCAGCCTCGACCTGCAGATGAAAAACCTGACCGATCGTGATTACGAGTACGTATGGTTCGACAACTTCTTCTGGGCCGCTGGCGACGAACAACCGATGTTCTCCCCCGCTCCGGGCCGCTCGGCCTATCTGTCGGTGAACATGAAGCTGTAAGCCGCAGCCACGCTGAAGAAGCGCTGCCCCGGCCTGCAGGAGCCCGCAAGCGGGCTCCTGCCATGCACGGCATCGCACCCTACGACAGCCGCTCTCAGAGGTATATCAACCAGCGAATATCACGACGCCGTGCCTTGAGCCTCGCGAACCATTGCGTGGGCGGAAACAGCACCAGCGCCAGCAGCACGGTCGCCGCCCAGACCCAACCCATCGAATCGAAGCCGAAGTAATACCCCTGGTTCGCGCCCCAGATGGCGAAGGCGGCGATATAGAGCAGCTTCAACACGTAAAGATGGAGCAGATAGAAGAACATCGGCGCGCTACCGAATACAGCCAGGGTACGTACCATGCACCCTTCGTTACGGCGCTCGAAGTACGCCAGCAGCAACAGGCCGACGCCCAGCGTCAGCGCCAGGAACAGCAGCGAAGGCGGGTATTTGGTGATGTTGAACAGGCCCATCAACGTTTGCAGTGCGGTTTCTTCCACCGCCCAGGGTTTCTCGCCATAGCCGTTGAGCAGGCGCAGCATCACGAACAGCGCCAGCGCGCCGAAACCCGCACAACGCAGCCATTGCAGACGCTGCTCGGGCGCGCTCGAGCCGCGAAACCAAGGGCCGATCACATAACCCAGGGCGATCACCCCGATCCACGGCAGCACCGGATACGACGTGCGCAGGCGCAGCGTGTCGGAAAACTCGATCCAGCCGCGGTCATGCAGGATCGCCCAGGGAATGTGCAGCGCCGACTCCGGGCCGAAGTGCAGCCCATCGAGCAGGTTGTGCCCCGCCACCAGCGCCAGACCCAGCACAGCCAGCAGCGTTCGCGGCAGCCACAGCAGCACGGAAAGCGCCAGCATGCTCAGGCCGATGGCCCAGATCACCTGCAGGTAGATTACCGTGGGCGGGAACTGGAAGGTCCAGGCGAAGTTGACCAGGGTGAACTCCAGCACCACCAGAAACAGCCCGCGCTTGAACAGGAAGGCGCTGGTCGCCGCCCGGCTCATCTGCTTCTCGCCATAGAGAAACGCCGAAAGCCCGGTGAGCAGGATAAATATCGGCGCGCACAGATGTGCCAGGCTACGACTGAAGAACAGCGCAGGCTCAGTAGCGGTCACGTCCATCGGGTCGCCGACCTGCTGGTGCAGGTAGAAGGTTTCGCGAACGTGATCGAGCAACATGAAGAGGATGACCAGGCCGCGCAGGGCGTCGATCGAGAGCAGACGATTGGAGGACATGGAAGGCTTCGAATGGGGCTTGAAGAGAACGTAATACTATAACCAGACTCTGCCGAGCCGATGCCATCCACCTGCGGCGCAGAGCCTTCAGCGCGAGAAGCGTCTTCGATAATCCCGCGGCGAAATCGCTAAATGACGTTGGAATGTCGCTCGCATTCGCTCTTCGTCACCGAAGCCGCATTGCCTGGCGATAACATCGATATTGCGGGTGGAGTCCTCCAGCAACCTGCGCGCGGCTTCGAGGCGGAAAATTTCCACTGCCTTGGCCGGCGTGCGCCCGGTCTTCTGTTTGTACAGGCGAGAGAAGTGCCGCGGGCTCATGTGGCAGCGCTCGGCCATGATCTCGATATTCAGCTCCGGGCTGCTCAGGTGATCGCCCAACCAGCGGTGCAGCTCATCGAAGGTCGAGGTGTCCTTAGCCTGTGCCTGCAACAGCTCGCTGAACTGCGCCTGCCCACCGGGACGCTTGAGAAAGACCACCAGCTCACGCGCCACCTGCATGGCCACCTCTCGCCCGCAATCGGCCTCGACCAGTGCCAGGGCAAGGTCGATACCGGCACTGACACCCGCAGAGGTCCACACTGCACCCTGCTCGATGAAGATGGCGTTGTTGTCCACTTCGATGGCCGGGAAACGCGCCTTGAGCATGTCGCACATCGCCCAATGCGTCGCCGCTCGCTTTCCCTCGAGCAAACCCGCATGAGCCAGCAGAAAGGTGCCACTGCATACGGAGGCCGTGCGCCGCACTCGACGTGCGTTGCTGGCGATCCAGGCGATCAGTTCGGCCGATTCGGCCACCGCACGCTCGATTTCCGGCGCACCAGGCACGATCAGCGTATCGACCTGCGCCAGCTGTACCTCTGCCAGCGGCTGGGTATCCACCACCAGGCCCTCGGCAGTGCCCACCAAACCGCCCGCAAGGCTGACAGTGAGGCGCTCGTAACCCGGCAAACCGCGTTCGTGCATGGCCTTGGTGGCCGCCCAGAAAACCGTCTGCGCGCCGGTAAGATCGAGCAGACCGACTTGCGGGTAGGCGAGAAACAGAACGGTACGCGGGCGAGTTGGCATGATTTCGGGGGTATATGTCGTATCTGCCGAAATGCTCCTCTCCTAGCATGGCTCCGTCAAACGAAACGAGCCAAAGCCAGGAGTACCAGATGAAACAACGCATTCTGATTGTCGGTGGTGGTTTTGCCGGGGTATGGAGCGCCCTCAGTGCCATGCGCCTGCTCGATCAACACGGACGAACGGATATCGGCGTGACCATGCTCGCCCCTCAGCCGGAGCTGCGCATTCGACCGCGCTTCTACGAACCGAATGTGCAAAGCATGAAAGCGCCTCTCACCGAGCTCCTGGCAGCCGTGGGTGTGGAATTCGTCCAGGGCACGGCCGAGGGTATCGATGCACCGCGTCAGCAGGTCAGCTATCGCGATGCCGCCGGCAAGCCGGGAAGCCTGAGCTACGACCGCTTGGTGCTGGCCTCGGGTAGCCACCTGATGCGCCCAGCGCTGGAGGGCCTGGAGGCGCATTTGTTCGATGTCGATGAAATCGAGCAGGCGGTGCGCCTGGAGCAGCACCTGGCGAGCCTGGCAGAGCGTCCGCCAAGCACCGCACGCAATACCGTGGTGGTTGCCGGCGGCGGCTTTACCGGCATCGAGACCGCGACGGAAATGCCGGCACGCCTGCGCGCCCTGCTCGGCGATGACGCCGACATTCGCGTGGTAGTGGTCGATCGTGGCGAAGAGATTGCCGCCGCGCTGGGTGATGGCATTCGTCCGGCGATCAGCGAGGCGTCGCAGGAACTGGGAATAGAATGGTGCCTGGGACGCATGGTGGTGGCGGTCGATGCCGATGGCGTGACCCTGGATGACGGCCAGCGTATCGCCTCCCATACCGTGATCTGGACCGTGGGTTTTCGCGCCAGCGCGCTGACCGAACAGATCAATACTCCACGCGATCATCAGGGCCGACTGCAGGTCGACAGCCAGCTCAAGGTCCAGGGTCAACCTGCAATCTTCGCAGCAGGCGATACCGCCCGCGCCGCAACGGACGATGTCGGCAACTTCAGTGTGATGTCCTGCCAGCACGCCATCGCCTTGGGTCGCCACGCCGGCAACAACGCTGCAGCCGAACTGATCGGGGTAGCGGCGACGCACTACAGCCAGCCCAAGTACGTGACCTGCCTCGATCTCGGTGCCTGGGGTGCGGTGTACAGCGAAGGCTGGGATCGCCAGGTAAAACTGATCGGCAGCGAAGCCAAGACGCTGAAACAACAGATCAACAGCCTGTGGATCTACCCGCCGGTCGCTGATCGAGCCACCGCCCTGGCAGCCGCCGACCCGGCGATTCCAGTAGCCTGAGCGAAGCAGCCAGTTTCCTCCCAACCTGAACAAAGCGCGGCGAAGGCAGTCGGAAAAGCAGGACAATCGTCACGGAAACCCTGCCCCATGCTGCCCAACCGCGCCCTTCTCTCCGCTTTCGTCGTGGCCCTGCTCAGCCCCCTTGCCGAGGCGCAGGAGCCGTTGCGCATCCAGAGCCTGCAGCGCTGCGGCGACCTGCTCGCCAGTGAAAAGCAGGAATGGTGCATGCAGGTGCGTGGCCTTGGCGCGAAGCTGCCCAAGCTGCGGCTCGGCGACGACCCCCTGCCCGCTTCGGCGGTCAAGCGCACTGGCGATGGCCTACGCCTACAGTTGAATAGCAACGAACATCGCAGCGCACCGCTGTGGCTGGAGGACGGCTCGCGCGCCAGCAATCCGGTGTGGTTGTCGCTGCATCGCAGCCATGTGCTCGCTGCCGGCCCGGATGAAGTGGCGAAGAACATGGATGGCCTGACCACCTATGTCGACCTGGTCAGCCTGCTGATCGAGGAAAGCCACGACGGCCTCGACGAAGCCAGGCGCCTGGCGAAGAAGTACGACGCCAAGGTGGTCGGTGCCATCCCACCGCTGAATGTCTACCAACTGCGCCTGCCGGTGAAGAACCTGACCGAGCGCGATGCGCTGGTGCTGCGCATCGGCAACGAAACCAGCGTCGATGCCGTGGTGGTGGAAGAAAGCGCACCGGAGCGCGGCGAAGAGCGCGAAGCCGCGCGCCAGCCAGCACGCAAACCGGAAAAGAACTCCGAAGAGTGGGCGGCGAACCGCTTCATGGATGCGGTGAACTATTACCAGCGACGCATCCCGGCGGGCGAGACGCCCATAGAAGCCGAACCGATCCGCGTCGGCGTGATCGAGCGCAATGTCGATTTCGATTCGCCCGACTTCGCCGATTACCTCGGCGCCTGCCCCGATGGCAAACCGCGCACCTGCGTCTATGCGCGTGATGCCGACGAGCCGGACAACCACGGCAGCACCGTGGCCGGGATTCTCGCCGCGCACTGGGACAAAGGCGGCAACACCGGTTTCCTGCGCGGGTTGGACAAGGCCAGCCAGGGCTTCGAAGTCATCGTCGAGCGCAACTCGGACGCCGGCATCACCGCCAACATCGCCGCATCGGTGAACCTGGTGGAAGACGGCGTACGCGTCATCAACTGGAGCTGGGGCATCCACCGCGTTGGCACGCGCAACGTCGAAGGCGACGAAATCGATTCGCTGGTGCGCTCGGGCATCGCCATGAGTGGCTATGAGGAGTTGCTGGAGGAGTTCTTCCTGTGGCTGCGCGAGGAACACCCGGACGTGCTGGTGATCAACTCCGCCGGCAACGGTTCGTCCTACTCCGGCCAGGACGAGTATCGCCTGCCCTCCTCCTTCATCACCGAGCAATTGCTGGTGGTCGGCGGGCATCAGCGCAACAAGGAAAAGGAGGTCGATATCGACGACCCGAGCTACGCGGTCAAACGCAACTCGTCGAACATCGACATGCGCGTCGACATCACCGCCGCCGCCTGTGCCCGCGCCTCCACTCGTGAGGTCGATGCGACCGGCGACGTGCATTGCGGTACCTCCTACGCCACGCCCCTGGTCACCGGTGTGGTCGCCGCCATGCTCTCGATCAATCCGCGTCTGCAGCCGGAACAGGTGCGCATGCTGCTACGGCGCAGCGCGATGACCATCGGCGGTGATTACGACTTCGAACCGATGGACGCCGAAGACCTGACCGCGCCGATCCTGCCATCGGAGCGCAACTACAAGATGAGCGACAAGGACGTGGGCCGCTCGGCGCGGCTGGATATGCAGAAGGCGCTGGACCTGGCGGTACAGAGTCGTGATCGGGCGCGTTGAGCCGGAGCGACTCAACGCAGCAGAGCGGGCACCTTGCGCTGCAACAGACTGATCAACTCCGGCTGCATGTAGGCGTAGTCATCGGGAATATCCAGACAGATCACCCGCTTGCCCGCCAGGACTTGCCGGTACTGGCGGGCCAGCTTGCTGCGCTGGCTCTTCTCCATCACGAAAATCAGCGTTGCCCAGTCGAGCTGTTCTGCCGAAACACGAACCTCGGCGTCAGGGGCGAGCCCGGCTGAGTCGGTCTCGACGCCTGGCCACTGCGCGAATACCCGCTCGGCTGTCGGGCTGCGCAAACGGTTGCGACTGCAGATGAACAGAGCGCGGATCACTCGCCGGAAACCCGCTCATAAAGCTCGACCGGCTCCAGCTTGCCCTGGCAACCGCACTGGCTGTGGCCCAGGCCCAGATGGCGGAACCCGGCCTTGAACAGCACACGGCCGGATTGCGGATTGCGCGCCAGGTGGCTGGCGTGCAGGCGACGCAGACGCAGTTGCTGGAAGGCGAAATCCACCAGGGCATTGCAGGCTTCGCTGGCGTAGCCACGGCTCCAGTAGGGCACGCCGATCCAGTAGCCCACCTCGGCCTCGCCTCGATTGATGTCCTTGAGCGCCATGCTGCCGACCAGCTTGCCGCTGTCCGACTCGGTGATGATGAAGCTGGCCGCCGCACCGCTGGCCCAATCCTGCGCGCAGCGTTCGATCCACTGCTGCGCCAGCGCGGGCGGATAGGGATGGGGAATGCTGCGGGTGACATCGGCGATGCGAAAATCACCGGCCAGCCGCTGTATCTCGTCGGCATCCTGCGGCTGCGGCGGGCGCAGCGTCAGGCGTTCGGTTTCGATGCGATGCTCATCCATTTGCGTCTCCTGTCAAACCCGTTGGGTGCGCTGCGCGCACCGGCGTTGCTCCCGAATTGCCCGCTCAGACCGGGGACGGCCCAATGGGATAGAACGCCCCGGCACTCCACACGCCCAACCAGGGCTCTCCGTCTATTTCGCGCTCCACCGCCAGTTCTACCAACTGGTAGAACACGTTGCGGTGAATCAGCGCCTCGAGGTTACGCCGCACCAGAATGTAGGGCGAGGGTTCGAGTGTCGCAGGGTCAATCTCGACGCGAATCGGATGCTCGGCACCGGCCACGACTTCGTCCTCGACATTGGTGGTAAAGCGCAACACCTGCGCCTCACCCTCACCTTCCACCTGCAAGGTCACGGCAACGAAGGGGGCGTCCTCGACCTGGATACCGACCTTCTCCACTGGGGTGATCAGAAAATAGTCGTCACCGTCACGACGAATGATGGTGGAAAACAGTCGCACCATGGGTTTGCGGCCGATGGGCGTGCCCTGGTAATACCAGGTGCCGTCGCGGGCGATACGCATATCGATATCGCCACAGAAATCGGGGTTCCACAGGTGCACGGGGGGCAGGCCCTTGCCTTCGCCCTTGGGGATCTGCGCCAGCAGGTCGCCGGCCTTGCCTGGATCGCTCATGCTCTCTCCTCGTCCGTTGCCCGGCACGCCGGGTCAGACGAACGAGGATACACCAGCTGACGGGTGATCCATGTGCAGCGGCCCCGTCCCGCGATTGCGTCACGGCGCCCATAGCCGGCAGGCTGACCCAAGACTGACGCACGAAAATCCGTCAGTCGTGGTCACGTCCCTGCACGCCTGTCACTGAGGAATCGGCAACTCTATGGCCTGCATGTCGAGTTGCAGACTCTCATCGGTTTCCTTGATGGCCAACGGCAAAGTGAAGTTCGGGAAGGCAAGTGCCAGCACAGCACCGTCATTCAGACTGGCTCGAATGGGCTTGGGCAAGGGTTCAGAGAATGTGGCGCACCCGTTTTTGTCGACACGTCCTTCGATGGAAAGATGCTCAGGCCGCTCCAGCGAGCGGTGAACCTGCAATCGCCATGACGTATTGATACCAAGATTGTAAGTACTGCCATACAGCTGGTTAAGATCCAGGCCACAGGCTTGCAGGTACAGAGGTTTTTCTGGCAAGGCCTTGGCCTGCTCGCGCTGACGCTGCAGAAAGCGCCCCCACTCCAGGCGGGAGGTGAGTGAGCGAGTCCGGTAGCCATCACCCTCGGGGCCCTGCAGCAAGGCCAACCGGCTGACGCCATCCTCGAGAGTGGCCAGGTCAGTCTCGGTGCGAAGCAACTCCACCAGATGATCGATGGCTGGCCGAACCGCCGCCTTCAGGCCCAACAAGGCCGCCTGCTCGTAGTGATACGCCTCTGCCTGCCGGTCAACAGCGGGCAGCCCCAAGCCGCTGGCGGCCATACGTGCCAGATGATAGTGAGCTGCAGCGACCTTGCGATCAGCACCTTGTTGCAAAGCCTGTCGGGCACCGTTGAAATCCCCCTCCTCCAGCAGCATCACCCCGTAGTTGGTCCATGACTGCTCGTTATCGCGTGCCTTGCCTTTGTCCAGCCACTCCAGGGCCTTGGCTCGCAGCCGGGTACGGTCGTCCTCTGTCGAGGTGCTGAAGTAGTTGTTACGCAGCGCCAGATAAGCCTGCAGATAATTGCGCGAGGCCTCCGTCAGCCAAGCGATGTCAGATTCCTGCTCATAAGCCAGGGCAAAGTAGTCACCCGACTGCTCCGCTCTGACAACTCCAGCATGCTGCAGGATCTGATAGTCGAGATCGGAAGGGCTATAGGCTCGGCCAAGGTTGATCAGCGTCGGCATCAGCAGGCCGCGTTGCAAGGCCTCTTCGAACAGAGGAATCGCATCGTTGGGCCGTTTTTCACTCATCAGCATAGAGCCAAGATTGTGGCTGGCTCGAGCCGAACCGCCTGCGCGAGCCTTCTCGTAATAGCTTCTGGCGAGCGCTTCGCTCTCGTCCACGCCCTGCCCAAGGTGATAAGCCTTGCCAAGCAAGAACAAGGCTAGCGTATCGCCTTTCGCCGCAGCACTTTCGGCCTTTGGCAGAAACTCGCTGTAACGCTGCTCGTTGAACAGGGCTTCCAGGTCGGCAGCATAAGCAGCGTGCGTGAGACACAGGCTGAGGGACAGGGCAAGGAACAGTCGCGACATGACATCAATCTCGGTGTGAATAAGGAACACAAACCGAATGCCAGGTACGACTCATTGACCGTGAACCGGTCAGGCGTGGATGTTGGCCAAGGGGAAAACCAAGGCAGCAACAGGCAACCTCTCCTTGGCGCTTATGAGTCTTCCCTGACATTAACTTTGCGCATGATACCTGCGTTTGCCACAGCGCAAGTAACCAGGGGGGAAATCTCTCGACGCTGTCTCAGTTTCCTGGGAGCACTCAAGCGCTCCTGAGTGTTTTTCGTAAACCCGGCTCAGCGCGCTACGCCAAGCAGACTGCGCGCATAGTCATGCAGCGGCGGGCCTATCAGATCCTGCGGCTGCGCGTCGTAGAACGTCAGGAATCCGCCACGGCTGCGAATCCGTGCAGTGTCCACCAGAAAGCGGGTATTG
Organism: Pseudomonas chaetocerotis; assembly: GCF_015712105.2. Lineage (NCBI taxonomy): Bacteria > Pseudomonadati > Pseudomonadota > Gammaproteobacteria > Pseudomonadales > Pseudomonadaceae > Pseudomonas > Pseudomonas chaetocerotis. The sequence goes on along the minus strand of NZ_JACFYX020000008.1, from coordinate 164,131 downwards.
GTTTCAATCAGCATCAGCTGGATCGATGCCCGGTCTGTGCCGAGACGATCAAGCGCTTCCTGATCCTCCCATTCTTCCTCGGTGCCGATACGGTCGTCGCTGTAGGCGAAGCGGGCGTACAGCAGATAATGCGCGCCAGCGCTGCGCGCCTCGGCCATGGCTTCATCCAGGCCTGCTGGCTGACGTGCGCGGCGCACCAGCGGGAAGTATTCGACGAAGCCCTTGAAGGCTTCTTCGGCCACCACGTTGGGGCGCGGGTAACCGTGGCCCGGCGGCACGAAGTGGCCTTGGGCGATATAGATGAAGGAATCCTGCTGCAGACGCCGCGAGGCCATGCGCTCGGTGCGGCCGTGGTCGAGAAACCCGGCATCGCGCAGGTGATACTCGGCGCCGCTGGCCAGATCGCTGACCTTCATGCAGCCGGTCAGGCCCAGCAGCGTCACCAGTAGAAGCAGGTTACGCATGAATCGATCCTCCTCGTGCCGGTGACGGAAAACCGGCGGATAAGGGATAGATGCAGATTCTGCGCCAGCCTTCTTCAAGCCCGCTTTATCACGCCTGAAGCTGGCGCCTCCGCGGTCGAAACTTCAACTGGGCTTCGGCGTCTGACCGAGGGCCAATCCTTGAGTAGCGCACTGCTCATCGCGCTCGCCGACAGCGCCACGGTGTCGCTGGCCTCAAGCAATGACAGCAGACTTGTCGCACATCACCCTCACATGAATGCATGCCGATAGACTCTCCCTCCTATATTGCGCAGGAGCCTATGGATGACCGTTCAATCTGAAACCATGCAGGATGTCATCATCATCGGTGGCGGCCAGGCCGCCCTGGCCACCGCATACTTTCTGCGACGCACTGGTCTGTCATTCGTGATGCTCGATGCAGAGGATGGCCCCGGTGGCGCCTGGCGTCATGGCTGGAATTCCCTGCGACTGTTCTCTCCGGCGACCTGGAGTTCGATTCCCGGCTGGATGATGCCGCCAGTCGAGGATGGCTACCCTACTCGCGACCATGTGATCGACTACCTGAGCCGTTACGAGGATCGCTATCAGTTTCCGGTCAATCGACCTGTTCGGGTCACCTCAGTGGAGCGCCGTGCGCAGGCGCTGCGCGTTCATGCAGGGAATTCCCACTGGGACGGCAGGGCGGTCGTGAGCGCCACCGGCACCTGGAGCCATCCACATATCCCCCACTATCCTGGCAGCGAACTGTTTGGCGGCCAACAGTTGCACTCGGCTCACTATGTCGAGGCGCAGCCGTTCGCAGGTAAACGGGTGCTGGTGGTGGGCGGTGGCAACTCCGGGGCGCAGATCCTGGCAGAGCTTTCCAAAGTGGCCGACGCTACTTGGGTGACGCCCACCGAGCCGCTGTTTCTGCCCGACGATGTCGATGGTCGCGTGCTGTTCGAACGTGCCACCGAGCGCTGGAAAGCCCAGCAGGAAGGTCGCGTCATTGATCAGCCGGTGGGCGGGCTCGGCGATGTGGTCATGGTGCCGCCCGTGGTCGAGGCGCGGGAGCGTGGCGTGCTGCACGCGGTACGCCCGTTCGAACGGTTCACCCGTGATGGTGTGGTCTGGCCCGATGGCACACAGAGCAAGGTGGATGCGGTGATCTGGTGTACCGGTTTCAAACCGGCACTGGAACACCTGGCCAGCCTGGGGCTGATCACCGATGAAGGGCGAATGGAGGTTGAAGGTACCCGCGCCTTACAGGAGCCCAGGCTGTGGCTGGTGGGCTACGGCGAATGGACCGGCTCGGCGTCGGCCACCCTGATCGGGGTGACTCGCACGGCGCGCAGCACCGCCGCCGAGATCGAACAGTTCCTGAGCACAACGCAGACCTGAAAGCCTACGCTCCGAATGGCTGGATCAGGCCTGCGGAGCGGTATCGCGGTGTCTGGGCAAGGCGATGGAGATCAGCGCGGCGGCCAACACGAACGCGCTGGATACCCACAGACAGGCCTCCAGCCCATGGGCCTGGAAGACCCAGCCCGAGAGCAACGTGCCGATCAGCCGTCCCAGTGCGTTGGACATGTAGTAGAAGCCCACGTCCAGCGATACGCCGTCTTCCTTGGCGTAGCTGACGATCAGGTAACTGTGCAACGAGGAATTCACCGCAAACAGCACGCCGAACAGCATCAACCCGCCGAGCAAGACCCCCTGCGCCGACCAGCCGGTGCCCAGCCCCAAGGCGATCAGCGCTGGCAAGCCGGCCAGCAGCGCGGCCCAGACGAAGGCGGTGCGGCCATCCGGCACATGACCACTTTGCTTACCGGTAATGCGTGGGGCCAAGAACTGCACGATGCCGTAGCCGATCACCCAAGTGGCGAGAAAACCGCCCACCAGCCAGAAGTCCCAGCCGAACACCGTGCTCAGGTAAACCGGCAGCGCCACCACGAACCAGACGTCGCGTGCACCGAACAGGAACAGCCGGGCAGCCGAAAGAATATTGATCGCCCGGCTCTTGGAGAGCATGTCGCGGAACTTCGGCTTGGCCTTGGCCTTGCCCAGATCCTTCTTCAGCAGCACCAGGCTGGCCAGCCAGATCAGCGCCAACGCGGCGGCCATGGCCAGCACCGCGCCGGTGAAGCCGAGCACGGCGAGCAGCGCGCCCCCCAGGAAGAAACCAACACCCTTTAGCGCATTCTTAGAGCCGGTGAGGATCGCCACCCACTTGTACAGCGTGCCCTGCTGACTATCCGGCACCAGGAGCTTGATCGAGCTCTTGGCGCTCATCTTGTTCAGATCCTTGGCAATACCGGACAGCGCCTGCGCGCCCATGACCCAGGGCACGGTCAACCAGGCAGCCGGCACGGTGAGCATCAACAGCGCCAGCACCTGCAGGCCGAGGCCGATGTTCATGGTGCGATTGAGCCCCAGGCGTGCGCCCAGGTAGCCGCCCACCAGGTTGGTGACTACACCGAAGATTTCGTAGAACAGAAACAGCGCAGCGATCTGCAGCGGCGTGTAGCCCAGGCTGTGAAAATGCAGTACCACCAGCATGCGCAACGCGCCGTCGGTGAGGGTAAAGGCCCAGTAGTTGCCGGTGACCAGCAGGTACTGGCGCACTTCGGGGGCCAGGCGGGATAAGGCATGCATAACAAATCCTGTGTAACCCGTGGGAGGGGCTTTAGCCGCGACAGCAGACTGTAGGGTGGATGACGCCTTTTTCATCCACCTTGGTTATCTGGTGGATGGATAAAGCGTCATCCACCCTACGGATCAATTGACTGCCCCGACCAGCCTGGCCAGCTCCACCGCGCGGTTGGCATAGCCCCACTCGTTGTCGTACCAGGCGTAGACTTTCACCTGAGTGCCGGCCACCACCAGCGTCGACAGCGCATCGACGATGGACGAGCGCGGATCGGTGCGGTAGTCGATGGACACCAGCGGGCGCTCCTCGTAACCCAGGATGTTCTTCAGCGGGCCATCAGCAGCCGCCTTGAGCAGCGCGTTGACCTCCTCGGCCGTGGTGGCGCGCGCGACCTCGAACACGCAATCCGTCAGCGAGGCATTCGCCAGCGGCACCCGCACGGCATGGCCGTTCAACTTGCCACGCAGCTCGGGGAAGATCTCGGCAATCGCCGTGGCAGAACCGGTGGTGGTCGGGATCAGACTCATACCCGAGGCGCGGGCGCGGCGCAGATCCTTGTGCGGCTGGTCGAGGATGCTCTGGGTGTTGGTCAGGTCGTGGATGGTGGTGATCGAGCCGTGACGAATGCCCAGCGCCTCGTGGATCACCTTGACCACCGGTGCCAGACAATTGGTGGTGCAGGATGCCGCGGTGACGATGCGGTGCTGCGCAGGGTCGAACAAATGCTGGTTGACGCCCATCACCACGTTCAGCGCGCCCTGTTCCTTGACCGGCGCGCAGACCACCACGCGCCCCACGCCCTGCTCCAGATAACCCTGCAGCACGGCGACCGTCTTCATCTTGCCGCTGGCCTCGAGTACCAGGTCGCAGCCACTCCAGTCGGTATCGGCGATGGCCTTGTTGGCAGTCACCGCGATGCGCTTGCCATCGATCACCACGCAATCGCCGTCGCTGCTCGCCTCATGCTGCCAGCGGCCATGCACCGAGTCGAAGTTGAGCAGGTGCGCGTGGGTGGCGGCGTCGCCTGCAGGGTCGTTGATCTGCACGAACTCCAGTTCGGGCCAGCCCCAGGCGGCGCGCAGAGCCAGGCGGCCGATGCGGCCAAAACCGTTGATGCCTACTTTGATGGTCATGTCGATGCCTCTGTCAGTGGGTTGCGTCGAACTGGTTGATCCAATTGACGTGCGCAGGATGCTGGATGGCTTTGGGACGCAGCGCCTGCACCAGGGCGATGGCTTCATCGCGCGCGATGCCGGCTTCGATGAGAATGCGCGCGGCGATCAGGCCGGTGCGCCCGGAGCCGCCCTTGCAGTGAATGGCCAGCGAGCGGCCGCCACGCAGGTGCTCGATGAGCGCCTGGCGGGAGGCCCTCCAGCCTTCGCCGAAGGCTTCCAGCGGCACCTGTTCGTCGGCCACCGGCAGGTGATACCAGGCCAGATCCAGTGAATGGCACTGCTGGGCGATCTGCTCGGCGCCGTTGGCGGCAAGCTCGCTGTGGGGCATCAGCGTGATCACGCCCGCTGCACCGGCCTGCTGCAGAGCCAGCAGCGCCTGTTCGAGCGTGGTTTCCCGGGTGCCCGGGCAAGGCGTGAAGATCAGCGCGCCGGCCAGGCCGGGCACCTTCAGTACGTCGTAGGGATGAGTCATGGCGGGCAGTTCCTTCGCTCAGATGGCGCGCTGATTGACGCGCTTGGAGAGTTCTTCGGCCGACTCCTTGCGCTCGGAGTAGCGGTCGACCAGGTAGTCGGCGCGATCGCGCAGCAACAGGGTGAACTTGACCAGCTCCTCCATCACGTCCACCAGGCGGTCGTAGAACGAGGACGGTTTCATCCGGCCATCCGCGTCGAACTCCATGAAGGCCTTGGGCACCGAGGACTGGTTGGGGATGGTGAACATGCGCATCCAGCGTCCCAGCACGCGCAACTGGTTGACCACATTGAACGACTGCGAGCCGCCACAGACCTGCATCACCGCCAGGGTCTTGCCCTGGGTCGGGCGGACCGCGCCCATGGCCAGCGGCACCCAATCGATCTGCGCCTTGAACACGGCGCTCATCGCACCGTGGCGCTCGGGAGAGCACCACACCTGCCCTTCCGACCACTGCATCAGCTCGCGCAGCTCCTGCACCTTGGGGTGATCTTCCGGAGCATCGTCCGGCAGCGGCAGGCCGCGCGGGTCGAAGATGCGCGTCTCGGCACCAAAGTGCTGCAACAGGCGCGCGGCTTCCTCGGTCAGCAGGCGGCTGAAGGACTTCTCGCGAGTGGAGCCGTACAGCAGCAGAATGCGAGGCGCGTGGGTCGAGGCTGACTCGAGGGAGAGCTTGTCAGCAGTCGGTAGGTCGAGCAGTTGCAGGTCAGCATTGGGCAGATCGTCTTGCACGGTATCGCTCCAGAAATGGGTCAGAACAGGATCTTCACCAGGCTCGTCGCTCAGTCACAGGCCGGCTTGCGACCAGGGCGATCGCGCATCTGCCAAAGGCGCTGCACATCCGGGCGCAGCCACTCGGCATTGCTGTCCAGGGTTCGCTTGAGCACATCCCTGACCCACTCGGGCAACTGTGGATGCAGGCGGTAGTAAACCCATTGGCCATTGCGGCGATCTTCCAGCAGACCGCAACTGCGCAATAACGCCAGGTGCCGGGAAATCTTCGGCTGCGCCTCTTCCAGCGCCGAGGTCAGTTCACAGACGCACAGCTCCTGCTCCAGGGTGACGAGCATGGCGATACGCGCCCGCGTCTCGTCGGCCAGGCACTTGAACAATTCGGTAGGTGTCATGCCATCGCAGGCAACACTGGCAGGCTTGCTCTTGATCAAGACGAACATCTTTATCCGCTCGTGGATCTCGTGCAGGGTCTTGCGATAGGCGTCCTTCTGCGAGCTGGTCGCCGGGTCCTCGAAATTCCAGGCGATGTATTCGCCCGTACCAGGCAGCGCCAGGCACTCCAGCGCAGACTTGTCACATAGCGTGATCACATAGTCGAACGGCTCGCCCGCTACCTGCTCCACGGACTTGCTGAACAGCCCTGCGGTCGAGACACCCAGATGCTCGAGCACATCGCGGGTACGCGGGTCGACCTCAGTGGGTGCGCTGCCTGCACTGAAAGCCTCGAAGTGTTCGGAGTCGGTGTGGCGCAGCAGCGCTTCGGCCATCTGCGAGCGCGACGAGTTGGCCACGCAGAGAAACAGGACACGCTTTTTCTGGCTCATGTTGACTTCCATCATGGATGCACGCGAGCGAATATATTATTTTTCGAATATTCAGTAAATCGAATATGTTTGAGCCATTCACCCTGACGAGTACAGGCAACGAAGATGACAAATGCATGTGACACCGCCCTGAAGCAATCCGCAGGCGCGCCCCTGGGTTTCTTCGAGCGTTACCTGACCCTGTGGGTGTTCCTCTGTATCGCGGCTGGGACGGTACTCGGCCTGGTCGCTCCGCAGGCTGCCCAGGCAGTCGGCGCGATGGAGATTGCCCAGGTGAACATCCCGGTCGGCGTGCTGATCTGGGTAATGATCATCCCCATGCTGATGAAGATCGACTTCGGCTCACTGCATGAAGTGCGCGGACAGAAAGCCGGTATCGGTATCACCCTGTTCGTCAACTGGGTGATCAAGCCCTTCTCCATGGCCCTGATCGGCTGGCTGTTCATCAAGATCCTGTTCGCCGACTGGTTGCCGACCGAGCAACTCGACAGCTACATGGCCGGGCTGATCCTGCTGGGCGCTGCGCCTTGCACGGCGATGGTGTTCGTCTGGAGCAACCTGTGCAACGGCAACGCCAACTTCACCATCAGCCAGGTGGCGCTCAACGATCTGGTGATGGTGTTCGCCTTCGCCCCCATCGTCGCCCTGCTGCTGGGCGTATCGTCGATCCCGGTACCCTGGGACACCCTGCTGCTGTCGGTGGTGATGTACATCGTCATCCCCCTGGCCATCGCCCAGGTCGTGCGCGCCCAGCTGCTCAAGCGCGGCAAACCCGCCTTCGAAGCCGCGCTGGAAAAAATCTCCCCCTTCTCGATCCTCGCCCTGCTGGCCACCCTGGTATTGCTGTTCTCCTTTCAGGGCCAGGCCATCGTCGAACAGCCGCTGGTGATCGGCATTCTGGCTATGCCAATCCTGCTGCAGACACTGTTTATCGCCGCGCTCGGCTACTGGCTCAACCGCTGTCTCAAGGTGCGCCATGACGTGGCCGGCCCCTCGACCATGATTGGCGCGTCCAATTTCTTCGAGCTGGCCGTGGCGGTGGCCATCGTGCTCTATGGCTTCGACTCCGGCGCGGCGCTGGCCACCGTGGTCGGCGTGCTGATCGAGGTGCCGGTGATGCTCTGGCTGGTGCGCATGGTCAACAAGAGTCGCAGCTGGTACGAGCAGGCGCTGTAGCTCACACGCGAACGCAAGGCCTTCACACCTGGCTAGAAGCACTGGTTGACAAGGTGGTGAAGAAGATTGCGCCGCACCGGCTTGCGCCTACTCTTCAGGGAGCGGCTCAGGCTAGCGCCGAGCCTTGAAGAGTCGAGCACCAGAACAGCGAACCAAAGCGTCAGCCGCCGATAATCTTCATCACTGTAACGCCGCCGGAGAAGGCCAGGTCCTGCTTGTCACCCAGCGCCTTGACCAGCAGACGCTGCAGCGCCGGTAAGGCCTGGTGACGAGGCTTGTCCAACAGGTCGCCAACGAAGTGGCGATTGCTCGACGACAGGCAGCCGTGCAACCAACCGGTAGACGACAGGCGCAGGCGCGAGCAGGTACGGCAGAACGGCACACTTTCGTTGGCGATCACGCCGAAATGGCCGGCGCCGGGAATGGCGTAGCGCATCGCGGTGGCATCCACCGGAGCACTGGCCTGAACGTACTGGTGACGCGTGCCGATCAGCTCCAGCAGCTCCGGCAGACCGATGAATTGCTGGTTGAAGGCATTGGGATCACGCGCCAGGTGACCCATGCGCATCAGCTCGATGAAGCGCAGCTCGAAGCCACGCGCCAGGCAGTACTCGAGCAGTGGCAGCACCTGATCGAGGTTCTGCCCGCGCAACGGCACCATATTGACCTTGATCTTCATTCCGGCTTCACGCGCCGCTTCCATCCCGGCCAGCACGCTGGCCAGGTCGCCACCACGGGCGATGCTGCGGAAGGCGTCGGCGTCGAGGGTATCGAGGGAAACATTGAGGCGGCGAATACCGCATTCGACCAACAGCGGCAGCTTGCGCTCGAGCAGTTGGCCGTTGGTGGTCAGGCTGATGTCGTCGAGACCGAGCTGACTGACCTGGCGCAGGAAAGGCTCCAGCCGCGTGCTGACCAGCGGCTCGCCGCCGGTGATGCGCAGGCGTTCGATGCCGGCTGCTTCGATCAGATAAGCCACGCCGCGCGCCATGGCGTCGGCGGACAGTTCGTCCTGAGCGGCGACCAGACGCTTGCCGTTCGGCACACAGTAGGTGCAGGCGTAGTTGCAGGCGGCGGTCAGACTGACGCGAAGGTTGCGAAAGCGTCTGCCCTGGCGGTCGACGATCATTGAGAGCTCCAGTTCGTTAAGAGCCGGAGTATATCGCTATGTCGTCCACGGCACAGTCCCGTGGCCGACATACCAGGCATCAGGCGTCGCGCTTGCGCTTGTTGCCCATGCGCACGCCGATGTCCATGAGGAACTGGAAGAAGCCTTCCTGATCCTCGAGCACATTGCTCCAGAACGGCGAGTGGTACAGTGCCACGGCGCCATGCACCAGGGCCCAGGCGGCGCAGTAGTGGAAGTACGGCGGCACGTCTTCCAGCTTGCCCTCGGCGATGCGCCCCTTGATCAACTGGGTCAGACGCTCGAAGTTGGAAGCACGGATCTTGTGCAACTGCTCGACCATTTCCGGCACCTGATTGCCCTTGACCACCTTTTCTTCCAGGCGGTCGAACAGGCGATAGCGCTGCGGATCACGCATGCGGAATTCGAAGTAGGCACGCGACAGCGCTTCCTTGTCACGGTCCACGTCGGCCGAATGCAGCAGCTCGTTGAGATCGCGCTCGTAGTCGAGCATCAGGCGCAGGTAGATCTCCGCCTTGGACTTGAAGTGCTTGTAGATAGTGCCTTTGCCGATACCGACCGCATCAGCGATCATCTCGACGGTCACGCTGTCTTCTCCTTGTTCGAGGAAGAGTTTCAGCGCGGTATCGAGAATTTCTTGCTCGCGGCGACGGAATTCGCGGACCTTACGGGGTTCTTTCTGCATAAAGGGACTACGGGGTCAAAAATCGAAGCCGCCTATTATGCCCAAATGCGGCCAAATTGCACGGATCATCCGACCATGTACGTGTTTCATGATGAGTTCCCCCTGGAAAATGGACTGCGCTATCTGAATCATGCGGCAGTCGCCCCCTGGCCAAAACGCAGTGCTGAAGCGGTGCGGCGGTTCTCGGAGGCGAACGTGGCTAGCGGTGCGCGTGACTATCCCGACTGGCTGAAGCTGGAGCGTAGCCTGCGCGAACGCCTCATGCGCCTGATGAACGCACCAAGCACCGGTGATATTGCTCTGGTCAAGAATACGTCCGAGGCACTGTCCTTCGTGGCCTTCGGCCTGGACTGGCGAGCCGGCGACCAAGTGATCATCAGTGACGAGGAATTCCCCTCCAACCGTATCGTCTGGCTGGCACTGGCGGCCCAGGGCGTGGAAGTGATCGAGGTCAGCCTGAAGGGCGACGATCCGGAGGCGTCACTGCTCGCTGCCTTCACCTCACGAACACGCCTGCTGTCGGTGAGCGCCGTACAGTTCGCCAGCGGCCTGCGCCTGGATCTTCCACGCCTCGGCCAAGGCTGCCGCCAGCGTGGCGTGTTGTTCTGCATCGATGCCATCCAGCAACTGGGCGCCCTGCCCTTCGATGTCCAGGCCTACGACTGCGACTTCGCCATGGCCGATGGCCACAAATGGATGCTCGGCCCGGAAGGCCTTGGGGTGTTCTATTGCCGCAGCGCAGTGCGCGATCAACTGAGACTGCATGAGTACGGCTGGCACATGCTGGAGCATGCCGGAGACTACACCCGCCAGGACTGGCAACCGGCCCGCAGTGCAAGACGCTTCGAATGCGGCAGCCCGAACATGCTCGGTGCCTTCGCCCTGGAGGCGAGTTTGTCGTTGCTAGAAGAGGTGGGCATGGAGCGGGTCGGTACACTCCTGGAGGATCGTGTGCAGCGCCTGGATGAGGGTATCCGCGCACTACCCGGTGCAGTGATCCATAACCCGCTCGACCCTGCGCGCCGTGCCGGCATCCTCAACTTCAGCCTGGCAGGCTGGGACAACCCGGCGCTGTACCAACGCCTGCGCGAAGACCAGGTGATCTGCGTGCAGCGCGGGCCTGGAGTACGCCTGTCGCCGCATTTCTACACCAGCGAGCAGGTGATCGAGGAGACTCTGGGTCTGCTAACCCAGCTGGCAAAAGGGTGAGGACTCAGCAGCGGCCGCGGTATTCCAAATCCGTTTAAAAAACTCAGGCTTTGGCCTGGACGCTCGCTGATCATGACCAATACTGAAATTTACTGGTGTGCGGCATCTCCCCCCAAGTGCCCCGCCAGCCAAGGTACCGTGGACCGCGTACCTTGATTTACTCCTAATGGTCTTAACCCGGATTCATCCCCCAGAATCCGGGTTTTTTTTGCTCAGCAGATCGGCGTTCCCGTAGGGTGGGTTAGCCGCCTGTCACGGTCGCTGGTTTCACCGGATCTGGGTGCGGCGTAACCCACCATCGATTCAATGTCTTACATCGCTTGGTGCGCGCGGCGCACCCTGCGGGCTCAGAAGCGCGGACCGTAGCCCGGATGCAATCCGGGAGGTATCTACCGACGGCCCCGGATTGCATCCGGGCTACATCATGGTTTCAGGCCACGCCAGCCAGCGGAAACAGACGCTTGAAGTTGCTCGAGGTCTGCTCGGCCAAGGCCTCGTAGCTGACGCCACGCAGCACCGCCAGGTACTCGGCCACTTCGCGCACGTATTGCGGCAGGTTGGGCTTGCCACGATGCGGTACGGGCGCCAGGTAAGGCGAGTCGGTTTCCACCAGCAGGCGGTCGACCGGCACCTGGCGCGCCACATCACGCAGTGCCTCGGCATTGCGGAAGGTGACGATACCGGACAGGGAAATATAGAAACCGATGTCCAGCGCCGCCTTGGCCATCTCCCAGTCTTCGGTAAAGCAATGCAGCACGCCGGCCTGCGGCAGCGCCGCTTCGCGCAACAGCGCCAGGGTGTCGGCGCGGGCCTCGCGGGTATGCACGATTACCGGCTTGCCAGTGACGCGCGCCGCCTCCAGATGCAGACGGAAGGAGGCCTGCTGCAGCGCCGCGGATTCCGGCTCGTAGTGATAATCCAGGCCAGTTTCACCGATGGCCACCACCTTGGGGTGAGCCAGCTCGCCGAGTAGCCAGTCCAGTGCAGGCTCTGCGCCTGGTTCCAGATCCAGCGGATGCACGCCCACCGAGCAATCGACATCGTCATAACGCTCGGCCAGGCTCTTGACCGTGGCAGCGTTGTTGGCGCTGACACCGATGCACAGAAAATGCCCCACGCCAGCGGCGCGAGCGGCATCCAGGGCAGCATCCAGCGAGCCGCCATGGGCAGTGAGGTCGAGACGATCAAGGTGGCAATGGGAGTCGATCAGCACAGCGGGAAAACTCGGGCAAAGGGAAAGCCCGAATTGTAATCGAAAGCGGCCGGCGCCTGGATGCTCTGAGGGAGATGCTTCGGCCGCAAGGAGGATCAGCTCGCGGCCAACGGGTTACATGGTGTGAGTCGGACGGTCGGACTTCAGCGCGCCAGCGAGGTAGGTTTCTATCTTGTTGCGGGCGGTGTTGTCGCCGTCGTTGAATTGCACGCCGACACCGGCGGCACGGTTGCCCTGAGCACCTTTAGGGGTAATCCACACCACCTTGCCGGCCACCGGAATCTTCTCCGGCTCGTCCATCAGGTTGAGCAGCATGAACACTTCGTCACCGAGCTTGTAGCTCTTGTTGGTGGGTATGAAGAGACCGCCATTCTTGATGAAAGGCATGTAGGCCGCGTACAACACGGACTTGTCCTTGATGGTCAGGGACAGAATTCCGTTACGGGGACCCAGATTGGGTGGCAGGCTCATCAGCGCATTCCTGGCGTTTATTGCTTAATGGCTGATTCTAGGGCTTGTTCATGCCCATGCGCAAACAACCGGGTGGCAGGCAACCGGCAGAATGTGACGCCCTGCCGAATCCGGCTCTCGCGCTGGTCAGCCGCGATCCTGCCCTGGCAAGGCGGCCCACTGCACCAACAGGGCTTCCAATAGCAGCACACGATTGAGATTGGCTTTGCCCATCACCTTCTGCCGCTGAGCGAGCAGCCATTCCTGAATCGCCAATACCTTGGCCAGCGCGCTCTTGTCCGCCAGGTACTGCACCACCTTGCGCATATCGGCCTGGCCCAGGCCTGCCTCGTCCCTGGTCAGTTGGTAGCGCAACATCAGTTGCGCCCAGTCGCAAAACCAGTCGAAGAGCAGATTCAGCGGCAGTGAATTCCAGCTTTCCGCCAGTTGGCTCGGGGAGACCTGCTGCTTGAGCAGCTTCTTCACACCTTCCACCGCCTGGGCACGCTGCTCACGAACGCCCTGTGCCTGCAAGCGCGCAGCCTCCAGTGGCGAACCCGCTGCCAGGGTCAGCAAATCAGTGCGCTCATCGTCGCCCAGCTCAGGCAGTGCCTGGGCCAGCCAGGCCAGGCTCATCGCCTCGCTCGGCAATGGACAGCCCTGCTGCACGCAGCGACTCTTGATGGTCGGCAGCAGACGACTGGGCTGGTGACTGATGAGCAGCAACACGGTATTACCGGAGGGCTCTTCCAGACTCTTGAGCAGCGCGTTGGCGGCGTTGAGGTTCATCGCCTCGGCCGGCTCCAGCAGCACCACCTTGCGCCCACCGAGCTGCGCGGTCTGAACCACGAAGTCGACCAGCTCACGCACCTGATCGACCTTGATCGCCTTGTCCGCTTCTTCGGGCTCCAGCACGTAGTTGTCCGGATGAGTACCAGCAGCCAACAGGTGACAGGATTTGCAGTTGCCACAGGCGTCCAACCCATTCGGACTCTGGCACAGCAGTCGCGCCATCAGGCGCTCGGCCAGCGCACGCTTGCCGATGCCGGCCGGACCATGCAGCAGATAGGCATGAGCATGCTGGCTGCGGCCGGCCAGTTGCTGCCAGAGCGCTTGTTGCCAGGGATAGACCTCAGCCACGGCAGGCCTCCAGCAGGCTCGGCAGCAAGGCATCGATATCGGCCTGCACCTGGGCCAGGGTCTGCCCGGCGTCCAGCACGCGATAGCGTTGCGGCGCCTGCTCGGCGCGCTGCAGATAGGCCTGGCGCACGGCCTCGAAGAAGCCACGGCCCTCCTGCTCAAAACGATCCAGACGACCACGGGCCGCTGCGCGAGCCAGACCGATCTCGATGGGCAGATCGAAGATCAAGGTCAGATCCGGGCGCAACTCGCCCTGGACGAACTGCTCCAGCTGCGCGATGCGCTCGATGGAGAGCCCCCGACCACCGCCCTGGTAGGCGTAGGTGGCATCGGTGAAACGGTCGCACAATACGACGCTGCCCCTGGCCAGAGCCGGACGAATGACCTGCTGCAGGTGCTGGGCACGGGCAGCGAATACCAGTAGCAACTCGGCATCGGCAGCCATCGGTTCCTCGCTCGGATCGAGCAGCAATTCACGGATACGCTCGGCCAGCGGCGTACCGCCGGGCTCGCGGGTCAGCAGCACATCGATGCCCTGCTCGCGCAGGCGCTCTGCCAGATACTCGCGATTGGTGCTTTTGCCGGCACCTTCCGGGCCTTCCAGGGTAATAAACAGACCGGTCACGGATTGCCCTTATTCGGTTTCGGCCGCCGCGCGTGGCGCGGGGCTGGAGCGGTAGTCGGCGCGACGTTTGAGCTGGTATTCGCGCACCGCGCGGTTGTGCTCGGCCAGGGTGTTGGAGAACACATGGCTACCGTCGCCTCGCGCGACAAAATACAGGCTGGTGCCATCGAGCGGATTGAGCGCCGCGTGAATCGCCTCACGACCGACCATGGCGATCGGCGTCGGCGGCATGCCATCGATGGTGTAGGTGTTGTAAGGCGTTGGCGTACGCAGGTCGGCGCGTGTGATGCGGCCGTTGTAGCGTTCGCCCATGCCGTAGATGACGGTGGGGTCGGTCTGCAGGCGCATGCCGATACGCAGACGACGCACGAACACGCCAGCGATCTCGCCACGCTCTTCGGGTACACCGGTTTCCTTCTCGATCATCGAGGCCATGATCAGCGCATCGTAGGGCTCGCGATAAGGCAAACCTTCGGCACGCTTGTGCCACTCCTCGGCCAATACGCTCTCAAGACGAGCATTGGCCTGCTTGAGCAGGTCCTCGTCGCTCATTCCGCTTACGTAGCGATAGGTATCGGGAAAGAAACGCCCTTCCGGATTCTGCCCGGCCAGCCCCAGGCGTTCCATCAACTGGGCATCGGTAAGATCGGCCAGCCGCTGTTCCAGGCGCTCCTCACGGCCCAGAGCCGCGCGGACCTGGCGGAAGTTCCAGCCCTCGACCAGGGTCAGGCTGTACTGCACCACCTCACCGCGCTGCCACAGGCCGAGCATGTCTCGCGCAGTTTGCTGCGGCAGCAGGCGGTATTCGCCGCTGTGCATGGCCGGAGCGCGCAGGTTGAAGCGCCAGTACAGACGCAGCCAGAAGGCATTGTCGATCACGCCCTCCGCCTCCAGGCGATTGAGCAGACCGCTCGGCGTGGCACCGGAGGGCACCTCCAGGAGTCTTTCCTCAGTCAGATGCAGAGGCTGCTCCAGCGCTCTCTGCTGCTGCCAGGCAGCACCCACGACTAGCAGCGCAGCCAGTAGCACGCCGCACTCAAGCAGCACCAAGATCTTGCGTAGCACCAGTTATTTACTCAGTAGGTCGCAGACGATGGCCTGCAGTTTACGGGTGAGCGGCCCGACCGACCAGTGTCGCTCTTGCAGCGCCCGCACAGGCCAGATGCCGTAAAGGCTGTTGCAGAGGAAGACTTCATTGGCATCCAGCAGTTCGTCGAAGGAAACATCGCGCAACTCGACAGACAGCCCGAGCAACTGCGCCTGCTGCAGGATCTCCGCACGCATCACGCCGGCCACGCCACAGCGCGACAGATCGGCCGTCACCAGCCCGCCGTCGACGACCAGAAACAGGTTGCTGTACACCCCCTCGATGACCCGGCCGCTGCTGTCTCGCATCAGGCCCTCGGCATGCTCGGCGTCCTGCCATTCGGCGCGCGCCAGTATCTGCTCCAGGCGGTTGAGATGCTTGAGCCCGGCCAGCAAGGGCTGCTCGGCCAGACGCGTCACACAAGGGAAGAGACGAACACCCTGCTCGGCATGAACGGCAGGGTACTGCGGCAACGGCGCCGCCTGCAGGATGCGCAGCGGCTGGCAAGGTTGCGGCGGCGCGTAGCCGCGCTGACCTTCGCCACGGGTGACGATCAGCTTGGCCACACCGTCGCCCAATTGCCTGGCGAAAGCCTGCAACTCGCTGTTCATCAGCATCAGATCGAGGGGAATGGACAAACGCTGACAGCCCTCAGCCAGGCGCGCCATATGCCGCGCCAGCAGCGGGATGCGTCCGCCGAGAACGGCGATGGTCTCGAACAGACCATCGCCGTAAGCCAGGCCACGGTCTCGAACCGACAACTGCTCGCCGGGCGCACCGTTGACCCAGCTCAGCATCAGCCGTTGAACCGACGGAACAGCAGCGAGCCGTTGGTGCCGCCGAAGCCGAAGGAGTTCGACAGAGCGATTTCGATCGGCATGGCTTTGGCCTGGTGCGGTACGAAGTCCAGGTCGCAACCTTCGTCGGGCTCATCCAGGTTGATGGTGGGCGGTGCCACCTGATCACGGATCGCCAGAATGCTGAAGATCGCCTCCACCGCGCCCGCTGCTCCGAGCAGGTGACCGGTCATGGACTTGGTCGAGCTGACCGACAGCTTGTAGGCATGCTCACCGAACACGCTCTTCACTGCCGCGGCTTCGGCCAGGTCGCCCGCCATGGTCGAGGTGCCATGGGCGTTGATGTACTGCACCTGATCGGCATTGATACCGGCATCACGCAGGGCAGCCGCCATGCAGCGCGCCGCACCTGCGCCATCCTCGGGTGGTGAGGTCATGTGGAAGGCGTCTCCGCTCATGCCGAAGCCGATCAGCTCGGCATAGATTGTGGCACCACGCGCCTTGGCGTGTTCCAGCTCTTCCAGCACCAGGGCGCCGGAGCCGTCGGACAGGACGAAGCCATCACGGCCCTTGTCCCACGGACGGCTGGCCTTGGTCGGCTCGTCGTTGCGCGTCGACAGCGCGCGCGCCGCACCGAAGCCGCCCATGCCCAGGCCGCAGGCCGCCATCTCGGCGCCACCGGCGACCATCACGTCAGCTTCGCCATAGGCGATGTTGCGTGCGGCCATGCCGATGCAGTGAGTACCGGTGGTACACGCCGTGGCGATGGCGTAGTTAGGCCCCTGCAGACCCAGGTGGATCGACAGGAAACCGGAAATCATGTTGATGATCGAGCCCGGCACGAAGAACGGCGAAATGCGCCGCGGCCCCTGCTCATGCAACGACTTGCAGTTGTTCTCGATGTTGGTCAGGCCGCCGATGCCGGAGCCCATGGCCACACCGATACGCTCACGATTGGCGTCAGTGATGTCCAGGCCGGAATCACGCACAGCCTGGAAGCAGGCAGCGAGACCGTACTGGATGAAAAGGTCGAGCTTGCGCGCCTCCTTGGCGGAGAGATACTCCTCGACGTTGAAGCCCTTTAGCGACCCGCCAAAACGGGTGGAGTAGGCCGACAGGTCCATGTGCTCGATCAGACCGATGCCACTGCGCCCGGCCAAAATGCCCTGCCAGCTGCTCGGCACATCGTTACCCAGCGGCGACAGCATGCCCATACCGGTAACCACGACGCGTCTACGCGACACAGCAATCTCCTCTTGTTCTACTCAGGCGCCACATGCGCCTTGCACGTAAAGAAAAACCGCACGCCTGATTAGGGCAGTGCGGCTTTTCTCGATCAGAAAGCTGACTGTGACTTATTGCGCGTGGGCAGTCACGTAGTCGATAGCTTCCTGAACGGTGGTGATTTTCTCAGCTTGCTCGTCCGGGATCTCGGTCTCGAATTCTTCCTCGAGAGCCATCACCAGCTCAACGGTGTCAAGAGAGTCGGCACCCAGGTCTTCAACGAAGGAAGCGCTGTTGGTTACTTCCTCTTCCTTGACGCCAAGTTGCTCAGCAACGATTTTCTTGACGCGTTCTTCGATGGTGCTCATACCTTGTTTTCACTCCTATTGGACAAATCCAGGCAGCTGGTAGCGGCCAAGTGTATAGAAAGGGTTTTTAGCATTTCAAGCTGAATGCCGGGGAGCCCCCAGGAACACTTCAACGATCTGTCTATAAACCTGTTGCAGCTTTATAACGGATTTTAGACAGCGACTATGACAGTTTTCTGATGGCTCGCGTCACATTCGAGAGCCTCCGGACATTCGGAGGCGCCCTTTTTAGCTCATGTACATACCGCCATTCACCGGGATAGTAGCCCCAGTGACGTAACCTGCGCCATCAGAAGCCAGGAAACCGACCACCTTGGCGATCTCTTCGGCCTGACCCAGACGGCCCAGCGGAATCTGCGTCAGCAGCGCGTCACGCTGGCCTTCCGGTAGCTCACGGGTCATATCGGTGTCGATGAAACCTGGAGCCACCGAGTTGACCGTGATACCACGCGAACCAACCTCCCGCGCCAGCGCGCGGCTGAAACCTTCCAGACCAGCCTTGGCTGCAGCGTAGTTGACCTGACCGGCATTGCCCATCGCACCGACCACGGAGCCGATGTTGATGATGCGCCCGAAGCGCGCCTTGGTCATGCCACGCAGCACAGCCTTGGACAGACGGTAGAGGCTGTTCAGGTTGGTATTGATGACATCATGCCATTCGTCGTCCTTCATCCGCAGCATCAGGTTATCGCGGGTGATGCCGGCGTTGTTGACCAGGATCAGCGGCTGACCAAGATGTTGCTGAATATGTTCGAGGGTGGTGGCAACCGATTCGTCATTGCTTACGTCGAGCACCAGGCCGGCGCCTTCGACGCCATTGGCCTTGAGGGTTTCCGCGATGCGCTCGGCACCCGAGGCGCTGGTGGCAGTGCCGATGACGATGGCACCCTGACGACCCAGTTCCAGGGCGATTGCCTGACCGATGCCACGGCTGGCGCCGGTGACCAGCGCGACCTTACCTTGCAGACTCATATTCGTTCTCCTTTCTCAGGCCAACGCAGCGCGAGCAGCGGCGAAAGCTTCGGGGGTATCCAGATTGTAAGTGTTGATGCCTTTGACACAGCGCTTGTTCAGGCCGCCCAGCACCTTGCCAGGACCGCACTCGACCAGATCGGTCACGCCCTGCTCTGACAACCGCACCATCGACTCGACCCAGCGTACCGGGCTGTAGAGCTGCGCCAGCAGATCAGCCTTGAGAGTGGCCAGATCGGACACCACGGCGGCACTGACGTTCTGCACCAGCGGGATCTGCGGCGCCTGCCAGTTCAGCGCCTCGACCGACTCGGCGAAACGCTCGGCGGCCGGCTTCATCAGGGCGCAGTGCGACGGCACACTGACCGGCAGCGCCATGGCGCGCTTGGCACCACGAGCCTTGCACGCCTCGATGGCACGCTCGACGGCAGCCGCGCTGCCGGCGATAACCACCTGGCCAGGGGCGTTGAAGTTGACCGCGCTGACTACATCGCCCTGCGCGGCTTCGGCACAGGCGGCCAGTACGTCGGCGTCTTCCAGACCGAGGATGGCGGCCATGCCGCCCTGCCCGGCCGGCACGGCCTGTTGCATCAGTTGACCACGACGTTCTACCAGCTTCACCGCATCGGCAAAGGCGATGCTGCCTGCGGCGACCAGCGCGGAGTATTCACCCAGGCTATGACCGGCAACGAAAGCCGGCTTGGCACCGCCATCGGCCTGCCACAGACGCCACAGGGCGATGGAAGCAGTGAGGATGGCCGGCTGGGTCTTGTCGGTCTGGTTCAGTTGCTCTTCCGGACCTTGCTGGGTCAGTGCCCAGAGGTCGTAGCCGAGCGCTTCGGACGCCTCGCCGAAAGTATCGAGTACCAGCTTCTGCTGGGCGCCGTGGTCGGCAAGCATGGCCAGGGCTTGCGAGCCTTGGCCGGGGAAGACGAATGCGAGGGATGCAGACATGAATAAGTCCCTTGAGTCGAAAAACCAACGCCAGGCGAGCCTGGCGCAGCAAACTGACAGTTGGATGACAGGCTGCGTGCCGCGGTCACATCAGGCCGCCAGTCACGCCCCGAAAAACGTGACGAGTTTACAGCAACAAGTCCTCGAGGCGACCATGCAGTCGCTGCGGCAAATTTTCCTGCACCTCGCGCAGCGCACAGCGAATGGCGCTCTGAAAGCTTTCCTGGCCTGCCGCACCGTGGCTCTTGACCACGATGCCCTGCAGACCGAGAAAGCTCGCACCATTGTGCCTGGCTGGCGCCAGATCAGCCTTGAGGCGGCGCAGCAGCGGCATCGCCAGGGCACCAATCGCCTGGGCGAACAACCCCTCGCTGAACAGCGTCTCGACCCGACCGGTGATCATCCTGGCCAGGCCCTCGCTGGATTTGAGCAGGATATTGCCAACGAAACCGTCGCATACCACGACATCGGCTTCGCCGCGATACATGCCGTCACCCTCTATGTAGCCGATAAAGTTCAGTCCATGCGCCTGCTGCAGCATATTGGCCGCCAGCTTGACCTGCTGATTACCCTTGATGTCTTCGGTACCGACATTGAGCAAGGCAACCCGCGGCCGGGACACGCCCAGCGTTTCTGCCGCCACGGCCCCCATGATCGCGAACTGATAGAGATGCTCGGCGCTGCAATCGACATTGGCACCCAGATCCAGCAGGTAGCAGTGCCCGCGTTCAGTGGGAATCGGGCTGACCATCGCTGGCCGGTCGATACCCGGCAGCGTCTTGAGCACATAACGCGACAGCGCCATCAACGCACCGGTATTGCCAGCACTGACGCAGGCATGCGCCTTATGCTGCCGCACCAACTCCAGCGCCACGCGCATCGAGGCGTCGGGCTTGCCACGCAGAGCCTGGGCCGGACGCTCGTCCATGGCGATCACTTCGCTGGCGTGATGAACCTGCAGG
The DNA here is from genome assembly GCF_015712105.2 of Pseudomonas chaetocerotis. NCBI lineage: Bacteria > Pseudomonadati > Pseudomonadota > Gammaproteobacteria > Pseudomonadales > Pseudomonadaceae > Pseudomonas > Pseudomonas chaetocerotis. The sequence continues at coordinate 143,823 of NZ_JACFYX020000008.1, read as the reverse complement.
CGCGAGCGATCCACGCCAGACTGGCGAGCGAGCTGTTCTTCGATGAGGGGAGCTTGACCAACGACGGTCAGATGCAGCGAGGGGAATTCGGCCAACGCAGAAATGCAGGCCGGAACAATGCAGTGGGGACCGAAGTCCCCACCCATTGCATCAATCGCGATGATCGAGGCAGACAAGGATTACTCGTCAGCGCCCTTGTCGATCACTTTACGACCGCGGTACACGCCTTCCGGAGAAACGTGGTGGCGCAGGTGAACTTCACCGGTGCTCTTCTCTACGGACAGGGTGCTGGCCTCGAGAGCGTCGTGCGAACGACGCATGTCGCGGGCGGAACGGGATTTTTTGTTCTGCTGAACAGCCATAATTCATTAACTCCTAAACGTTTGGGTCACGCTTTAACTGCGCCAATACACTGAACGGGTTGGACCGCGATACCTCGTCCTCGCCTGGTTCGGGCTCATCGAGACCGTCCGGCTGCTGGCAATCACCTGGGGCATGAGCAGGAACGATGGGCAAGGCGAGAAGCAACTCTTCCTCGACCAGACCAAGCAGCTCCAGCGGCTCTTCGCCCACTTCCAGCACGTCGTAGCCCTTAGGCAAGGACTGAGTGTTCGCTCCAACCCGAACCACGGCGTATTCACATTCGCTGCGGATGGGTAGCGCGACCAGCTCCAGACAACGCTGGCAGACCATTTTGACCTCAACCTCGAGCTCACTGCGGATAACCACAGTTTTCTGCTCGTCACGGGCGAAATGAAACTTCGCCTGCACCGCGCCAACCGTATCGGAAAGCGGTTCGCAGAGACGCGGCAGGCTGGCCAGTTCGAGCTGCCCTTCGAGGGTAGCTTCGCGGTCGGCGAGCTTGCGCGGATCAACGTGAGGTGGAATCGGCCCATTCAACATAGGCGCAGCATTCTAGGGATGCACCCCGCCTGTGTCAAAGGAAATTCAGCCTGTCTTCAAGCAGCTGCGATCAGTAGAATTTCTCACCCCCCGTATAAAGGAAGAGAACATGCCTGCGCTGCTGCTCGCCTCCAGCTCACGCTACCGTCGCGAGCTGCTCGATCGCCTGCAACTGCCCTTTACCTGGCAATCGCCGAGCATCGACGAAACCCGCCTGCCCGGTGAAGCAGCCATCGACCTGGTCAAGCGCCTGGCCGAAGAAAAGGCCCGCGCCCTCGCCGCCAGCCATTCTGAGCATCTGATCATCGGCTCGGACCAGGTCGCCGTACTCGGCGATGGACAGATACTCGGCAAACCCCACGACCTGCCGAGAGCCCAGCAACAGCTGCGCGCCGCCAGCGACAGCAGCGTCACCTTCCTCACCGGCCTGGCACTGCTCAACACCAGTAACGGCAGGCGCCAGGTGGACTGCGTGCCTTTCACCGTGCACTTCCGTCAACTTAGCGACGAGCAAATCTTGCGCTATCTGCAACGCGAGCAACCATTCGACTGCGCCGGCAGCTTCAAATCGGAAGGCCTGGGCATCAGCCTGTTTCGCAGCACCGAAGGCGAAGACGCCACCAGCCTGATCGGCCTACCGCTGATTCGCCTGGTGGACATGCTACTGAACGAAGGAATCGAGATTCCTTGAGCTACCAACGAAGAAGGCCCGCTACGCGGGCCTTCTTCGTATACATCAGCGCAATGTCGGCCCCTGAAAGCCCATCCACAGCGCGATGCGATCCGCCACACTGGTCCCCAAGCGCTTGGCGAAGCGGTCGAATGGCGTATCACGCTGAGTGAAGTCGACCATCTCTTTCTGGCCAACCACCTCACGCGCCACATAGCTGGCACTGCCCAGCGCATCGACCAACCCCAACTGCAGCGCCTGCTCACCCGACCAGACCAACCCCGAGAACAGCTCGGGATGCTCGTCAGCCTTGAGACGCTCACCGCGCCCCTGCTTCACGCTTTCAATGAATTGGCGATGAGTCGTGTCCAGCACCCCTTTCCAGAAGCGGGTTTCCTCTTCCTTCTGCGGCTGGAACGGATCGAGAAACGCCTTGTGCTCGCCCGACGTATAAACACGGCGTTCCACGCCAAGCTTCTGCATGGTTTCAACAAAGCCGAAACTGGCCGCCGTGACACCAATGGAGCCGACCAGACTGGCCTTGTCGGCATAGATCTCATCGGCCGCACTGGCGATGTAGTAGGCACCGGAGGCACCCAGATCACTGATCACCGCATAGACCTTGGTCTGCGGATACTCGTCGCGCAAACGGCGGATCTCGTCATAGATGTAGCCGGACTGCACCGGACTGCCGCCCGGGCTGTTGATGCGCAGGATCACACCTTTGGTATTGGTGTCCTCGAAGGCGGCACGCAGGCTGCCCACCACCTTGTCAGCACTGGCTTCCTCACGATCAGCGATCATGCCGCGAATTTCGATCAGCGCGGTATGCGCCTCGGTGGTCGAGGCTTTCTTCAGGTCAAGCACCGGCAAAACCAGCGCCAGCGCACCGAACAGGTAGATAAAGGTCAGCAGCTTGAAAAAGATGCCCCAGCGACGCGAACGACGCTGCTCCTGAACACTGGAAAGCAGTGCCTTTTCCAGCAACTTCCAGCTCTTGGCATCCTCGCCCGACGAAGACGATGATTTCCACTCATCCGACATGCTCACTCACCTCTGCAGGACGCTGCGCATGACGGCCTTCCAGCCATGCACGCAGCTCATTGAATTCATTGATCGCCAAACGCGGCGAGCACTCGCGCAGCACCGACAATGGCTGCGCACCGAAACCGACCGCCACCGAGTCCATTCCGGCATTGCGCGCCATCAGCAGGTCGAAGGTCGAATCCCCCACCATCAGCGCACGCTCGGGCTGCACCCGACAATGCGCAAGAATCTCGTGAAGCATCAGCGGATCGGGCTTGCTCGCAGTCTCGTCAGCACAACGGGTTATATCGAAGTAATCCAGCCAACCCTTGTCAGCCAGCACTCGATGCAACCCCTTGCGCCCCTTGCCAGTGGCCACGGCAAGACGATAACCCTGATCACGAAAGACTTCGAGCGACTCGCGCACGCCTTCGAACAACGGCGACGGCTCGGTTTCCAGCACCAGATACTGCTCGCTGTAGGCGCGCCGGATGGTTTCGATTCGCAGCGACTCGTCGAGTTCCGGGTAAAGCGTGCGAATCGCCACACCCAACTCCAGACCAATGATGCCGCGCACTGCAACATCCGTGCAGCGCGGCACGCCCGCCACATCTGCCGCGCGATGCATGGCCTCGACGATACGACCGATGGAGTCCACCAGCGTGCCATCCCAGTCGAAGATCAACAGTTGATAATCAGGCACTCAGACGCTCCAGCGTTCGCGCCCACATTTCATCCACCGGCGCCTCGAGCTTCAGCACGCCACCATCGGGTAGCGGCACGTGCAATTCGTAGGCATGCAGGAACAAACGCTTGCCGCCCAGCTCGCGAATTTCGCGGGTGAACTCGTCATCACCGTACTTGGAGTCACCGGCGATGGAATGCCCGGCATGCTTGGCATGCACGCGAATCTGATGGGTGCGGCCGGTCACCGGCTTGGCCTCGACCAGGGTGGCGAACTCACCGAAGCGACGCAGCACGCGAAACAGCGTCAATGCCTCCTTGCCCTCGGCGTCGACCTCGACCATCCGCTCACCAGAACGCAGGTTGCTCTTCTGCAGCGGCGCATTGACCTGCTTCTTGGCAGTCGCCCAGTGACCACGCACCAGCGCCATATAGCGTTTGTCGACGCCATCGCCACGCAATTGTTCGTGCAGATGACGCAACATGCTGCGCTTCTTGGCGATCATCAGAAGACCGGAAGTATCGCGATCAAGACGGTGCACCAGCTCCAGATCCTTGGCATCCGGACGCAACTGACGAAACGCTTCGATCACCCCGTAATTCAGGCCGCTGCCACCATGCACGGCGATGCCGGCAGGCTTGTTCAGCACGATCAGCGCCTTGTCTTCATAGACGATGGCTGCTTCGAGGCGCTCGAGCAGCCCCTGCGCCAATGGCTCGGGCTCATCGCGCTCGGCCAGGCGCAGCGGCGGCACGCGCACCACGTCACCCGCCTGGAGTTTGTATTCGGGCTTGATCCGCCCCTTGTTAACTCGCACTTCGCCCTTGCGCAGAATGCGGTAAATCAGGGTCTTGGGCACGCCCTTGAGCTGTGTCCTGAGGAAGTTGTCGATACGTTGGCCGGCGAGTTCCGGTGCAACCTCGATCAGCTGAACGCCGGAGGTTGGAGAGGCAGGAGTAGTCATCGCGCAATCATAACAATTTTTTATGGAATTGAAGCACTTAATCATTGCTGCTATAGTCGCGAACGCCGCCAAAAGCGGCCTGGCTTGCGGATGAATGCCAAATTTGCCATCCCCTGCCCGCGCAAACGTATTTGGACGTGAGGCCGTCCGACGGATTCTTCAGGTTAGAAAGGCCGCTAAAGGCCACGAAGACTTCGGAAATAACGCCTTGAGTATGATGCGCGATTCGCCCACCGGGCGGTCGCGGTAACTGACAACCGCTGCGGAATCCGCGCGCGGCACCCGATTTTCAGCGATACGTGTAGGGTGGAGATGTACAACTGTCGGACTGCGTAGCATATCGCTTGATCAAAGACGCCTCATCTCGTCCGCTACCGCCAGTTGATTCCTCTTCCTGACTGAGTGCTTTCTGTCACCACAGCAAGCAGGAGACGTCCGTCGCGACCGCGGCCTGATAATGGCTGACCGTCGCTAGACAGTGGAACGATTTACGACCGTTTCTGACGCGCCTGACACCGACCCTGAGAGTCGTGTGTGCCTAACGTGGCTTCCGCTAGCCCCGGAACCCATTGGTACCACATGAAAAGAATGCTAATTAACGCGACTCAGCCTGAAGAGTTGCGTGTTGCCCTGGTAGATGGCCAAAAACTCTACGATCTGGACATCGAGTCCGGTGCCCGCGAACAGAAAAAGGCCAACATCTACAAAGGCCGCATCACCCGCGTTGAACCCAGCCTCGAAGCCGCCTTCGTCGACTTCGGCTCAGAACGCCACGGCTTCCTCCCCCTCAAAGAAATCTCCCGCGAGTATTTTTCCAAAGCCCCTGAAGGCGGCCGCGTCAACATCAAGGATGTGCTCAAGGAAGGCCAGGAAGTCATCGTCCAGGTCGAGAAGGAAGAACGCGGCAACAAGGGCGCAGCCCTGACCACCTTCATCAGCCTGGCCGGTCGTTACCTGGTGCTGATGCCGAACAACCCGCGTGCCGGCGGTATCTCCCGCCGCATCGAAGGCGAAGAGCGCAATGAACTGCGTGAGGCGCTGAACGGCCTTAACGCTCCGGCTGACATGGGCCTGATCGTTCGTACCGCCGGCCTGGGTCGCTCCAGCGAAGAAATGCAGTGGGACCTCGATTACCTGCTGCAACTGTGGAGCGCCATCAAGGAAGCCTCCACCAGCCGCCCAGCCCCGTTCCTGATCTACCAGGAATCCAACGTCATCATCCGCGCCATTCGCGACTACCTGCGCCAGGACATCGGCGAAGTCCTGGTCGACAGCGTCGAAGCCCAGGAAGAAGCCCTGTCCTTCATCCAGCAGGTGATGCCGCAGTACGCCAGCAAGATCAAGCTGTACGAAGACAGCGTGCCGCTGTTCAACCGCTTCCAGATCGAAAGTCAGATCGAAACCGCCTTCCAGCGTGAAGTGAAGCTGCCGTCCGGTGGCTCCATCGTCATCGACCCGACCGAAGCCCTGGTGTCCATCGACATCAACTCGGCGCGCGCCACCAAAGGCAGCGACATCGAGGAAACCGCGCTGCAGACCAACCTGGAAGCGGCAGAGGAAATCGCCCGCCAGTTGCGCCTGCGTGACATCGGCGGCCTGATCGTCATCGACTTCATCGACATGACCCCGGCGAAGAACCAGCGCGCTGTCGAAGAGAAGGTGCGTGAAGCCCTGGAAGCCGACCGCGCCCGTGTTCAAGTCGGTCGTATCTCGCGCTTCGGTCTGCTGGAGATGTCCCGTCAGCGCCTGCGTCCGTCCCTGGGTGAAACCAGCGGCATCGTCTGCCCGCGCTGCAACGGTCAAGGCATCATCCGCGACGTCGAATCTCTGTCGCTGGCCATCCTGCGCCTGATCGAAGAAGAAGCACTGAAGGATCGCACCGCCGAAGTCCGCGCCCAGGTACCGATCCCGGTCGCCGCCTTCCTGCTCAACGAAAAGCGCAACTCGATCACCAAGATCGAACTGCGCACCCGTGCGCGCATCGTGATCCTGCCGAACGACCATCTGGAAACCCCGCACTTCGAAGTGCAGCGCTTGCGTGATGACAGCCCGGAAGCCCTGAGCGGCCAGACCAGCTACGAGATCGCCGCCACTGCGGAAACCGAAGAGGCTGCCGCTCAGCCGGCTGCCGCCACGCGCACTCTGGTTCGCCAGGAAGCTGCAATCAAGGCTGCGCCGCGCAGCAGCGCCCCGGTCGCTGCCGAGCCGCAAGCACCGCTGGCTCCGACCAAGACGCCAGAGCCGAGCCTGTTCAAGGGCCTGGTGAAATCCCTGGTCAGCCTCTTCGCCAGCAAGGAAGAAGAAGCCCAGCCTGCAGTGGTCGAAAAGAAGAGCAACGAGCGTCCGCCACGCGAAGAGCGCCGCAACGGTCGTCAGCAAAGCCGCAACCGTGGCGGTCGCCGCGATGAGGAGCGCAAGCCTCGCGAAGAGCGCGCCCCACGTGAAGATCGTCAGGCCCGTGAACCGCGTGAAGAGCGCCAGCCACGCGAAGAGCGTCAACCGCGTGAAGAACGCGCGCCACGCGAGCCGCGCGAAGGTCAGGAAAATAATCGCCGCGAGCGCAAGCCGCGCGAAGAACGCGCCCCGCGTGAAGAGCGCGTGCGCGAACTGCGTGAACCACTCGATGCCGATGCGGGTAACGAGCAACGCGAAGAGCGTGCCGAGCGCCAGCCGCGTGGCGAACGTCAGGAGCGTCAGCGTCAACCGCGTGAAGAGCGTCAGCCGCGCGCCGAGCAAACCGAGGCCCTGCAGGACGAAGCACTGCCGAACGAAGAGCAGATGCAGGACGACGAACAGGACAGCAACGATGGCGAACGCCCGCGTCGCCGCTCTCGCGGTCAACGTCGTCGCAGCAATCGTCGCGAACGTCAGCGTGATGCCGATGGCAACCTGATCGAGAGCGCCGAGAACAGCGAAGCGGCCGGTAACGACGCTCAGGCCGTCACCCCGGTTGCCGTGGCTACTGCCGCCGCAGTGGTTGCAGAAAGCGTCGACAGCAACGAAGCCATTGCCAGCGAGGCCCCGGCCGTCGAAGCACCGTCTGTTCAGGTTGAAGAAGCCCCTGCTGCTCAACCGGTCGAGGCGCAAGCCGAGGCTGCTGTGGGTGAAGTGGCCGAAGCCGCTCCGACCACAGAGAAAGCAGTTGAGGCAGAACCGGTCGCAGTCGAACCCCCTGCTGCCGTTGAAGCGCCAGTTGCCGAACCGGTCGCTCAAGCTGAGCCGACTGTCGAAATTGCCCAGGAGCCTGCTCCGACACCGGTCGAACAAGCACCTGCTGCCGCACCGATTCCGGCCAATGCCACTGGCCGTGCGCCGAACGACCCGCGCGAAGTGCGTCGTCGTCAGCGTGAAGCTGAGCGCCTGGCGCGCGAAGCTGCGCAGGCCGCCGCTGCAGCACCGGCTGTAGAAGCTGCCCCAGCAGTCGACGCCGCGCCGGTCGCTGAAGCAAGCGCCCCGGCAGAAGCCGAAGCCGCTGCAGTCGAAGCAGCTCCTGTAGTCGAGCCGGTCGCAGAAGCCGAAGCCACCTCTGTCGTCAGCGAGCAAAGCGTGAGCGAAGCGGTAGAGCAAGCGCAGCCGGAAGAAGAAACGCCAGCCGACAAGGAGGAGGTCAAGCCTCAGGCTTGATCCTTCTGCGGTAACAAAAAAGGGGATGCCTAGGCATCCCCTTTTTCATTTCCGTCACCGGTAGCCCGGATGCAATCCGGGAGCGGCATTCACCGGTTCACGTCCGCCCCACAGATCAAAGCACGTTGGGTTCGATTTCCAGCGTTACGCCAAAACGCGCCAGGATATCGGCCTGGATACGCTGCGCCAGCCGCAGCAGCTGCGCCCCTGTGGCGTTGCCGTAGTTGACCAGCACCAGCGCCTGCAAACGATGCACACCGGCATCACCCTCACGCACGCCCTTCCACCCTGCCCGCTCGATCAACCAACCCGCGGCCAGCTTGGCCAAACCAGCGCCAGCCGGATAGCTGACCAGATCGGCATGCTCGCCGCGAATGCGCTCGGCTAATTCGAATGGCACCAGCGGATTCTTGAAGAAGCTGCCGGCGTTACCCAGCTCGGCGGGATCCGGCAGTTTTTCGCGGCGAATGGCGCAGATTGCCCGGCTGACGTCGCTCGCGGTGGGCGCTTCCACGCCCATCTCAGCGAGACGCTGGCGCACCGGACCGTAATCCAGACGCAGCGAAGCCAGACGACTCAGATGAAAGCGCACGCGCAGGATCAGCCAGCGCCCAGCCTCACGCTTGAACAGGCTATCGCGGTAGGCGAAGGCGCATTCATCAAGCGCGAAGTCGCGCAGCTCGCCGGTCTGCCGATCCAGCGCGGTCAAGCCGGCGAACAGGTCCTTGATCTCCACGCCGTAGGCGCCGATGTTCTGCATCGGCGCCGCGCCGACAGTACCGGGAATCAGGCTGAGGTTTTCCAGGCCGTTCAGGCCCTGCGCCAGGCTCCACTGCACGAAAGGATGCCAGGGCTCACCGGCTTCGGCCTCCAGAAGCACATGCTCGCCATCATCCTCAAGGATACGAATGCCACGGCTGGCCATACGCAGCACCAACGCCTCGACATCATGGGTGAGCAGCAGATTGCTGCCCCCGCCGATTACCAGCAGCGGCAGTCCCTGCTGACTCGCCAGGCTCAGCGCCTCGCGTACATCGTCATCATCGTGCGCTTCGGCGAAACGCCGTGCATGCACATCGACGCCGAAGCTGTTGAAGGCCTTGAGCGAAACGTCACTCTGCAGATTCAGACTCACAGGCGCCCCTTGATTTCCACCAGCAGTGCGTCGCTGGCCTGCTCGATCAGGTCCAGCACCTGCTCGAAACCGTCTTCGCCGCCGTAATAAGGATCGGGTACTTCATCCAGCGCCAGCTCATAGCGGCGCAGGTACAGGTCAATATCGGCTCGGGCATTCGCAGGGCGCAGTGCCTTGAGGTTGCGCAGATTGCTCTGATCCATGGCCAGGATCAGGTCGAAGCGCTGAAAATCGGCGACCTCGACCTGGCGTGCACGCTGCGCCGACAGGTCATAGCCTCGGCGCAGCGCCGCTTGACGCGTGCGACTATCCGGCGCCTTGCCGACATGCCAGTCGCCAGTGCCGGCAGAGTCGACCTGCACCCGATCTTCCAAGCCAGCCGCACGCAGCTTGTGGCGAAAAACGCCCTCGGCCGTGGGTGAACGGCAGATGTTGCCCAGGCAGACGAACAGAACCTTCATCAGGCCCCCAGCAGGTGGCGCACCCGCTCCAGGTCTTCGGCGGTATCCACGCCGGCAGCGGGCGCCTCAAGGGCGTCGGCAACATGAATACGTACGCCGTTGTACAACGCGCGCAGTTGCTCCAGACACTCGGTGTCTTCCAGCCAGCACGGGCCCCAGGCGACGAAGTCATGCAGGAAGCCGGCGCGGTAGGCGTAGATGCCAATATGGCGTCGATATGGCACGCCAGCCGGCAACACGTCGCGGCTCCTGGCAAATGCATCGCGCGCCCAGGCCAGTGGTGCACGGCTGAAAGTCAGGGCCAGACCGCGCTTGTCGGCGACCACCTTGACCACATTGGGGTTGAACAGCGCGGTGACGTCCTCGATGGGCTCAGCCAGGGTGGCGATACCGGCCTGCGGGTTGGCCGCCAGGTTGGCCGCCACCTGATCGATGATCACAGGCGGAATCAGCGGCTCATCGCCCTGCACGTTGACCACGATGGCATCGGCCGGTAAACCGAGCTGGCTGGCGACTTCGGCCAAACGATCGGTCCCGGAGTTGTGATCCTCGCGAGTCAGCAGCACCTCGGCGCCAAAGGCCTGACAGGCCTCGACGATACGTGCGTCGTCGGTGGCGATCACCACGCGCTGAGCCGAACTCTTTTTCGCCTGCTCCCAGACGTGCTGCACCATTGGCTTGCCGGCGATATCCTGCAACGGCTTGCCTGGCAGGCGGGTGGAGGCGTAACGGGCGGGAATGACGACGCTGAAGGCTGCGCTCATTTACTTGTCCAGACGCTCGTCGGTGCTCAGAGTACGGGCTTCGCTCTCCAGCATCACCGGGATGCCGTCGCGAATCGGGTAGGCGACGCCGGCACCCTTGCTGATCAGTTCGGTCTTGTCTTCGGAGAGCTGCAGCGGGCCCTTGCAGATCGGGCAGGCGAGAATATCGAGCAGTTTAAGGTCCATGACACAGTCCTTGATGGGGTCTTCAGGACCCCGGTATGAGGCGAGCCAGCTCCTTATCCAGCCAGTCGACGAACGCTGGCGTGGGCACGGCGTCGACGGCCAGGTACCACCAGTCGGCGGCGGCGAAGGCCCGGCATTTCACCGCATCCTTCTCGGTCATCAACAGTGGCAGCGATGGCTCGAAGCTGAGCTGCGCGGCGTCGTACTGGGCATGGTCGGCGAAGGGATGCGGAACCGGGCGCCAGTTTAGCGCTTCGAGGGTATTGAAGAAACGTTGCGGGTTGCCGATACCGGCCACCGCATGCACCGCCTGACCGTGCGGCAGATGATCGAGACCGACGCGCTCACCACTGGCCAGGTTGACCAAGGCGCAGGGCTGCAAGCGAAACGCGTAGCCATCGGCGCGATCCGCCGATGCACCGTTGAACAGCACAGCATCCACCTCCTCCAGACGCTCGGCCGGCTCGCGCAGTGGCCCGGCTGGCAGGCAGCGGCGATTACCCAGGCCACGCGCGGCGTCGATCAAAACCAGTTCCAGATCACGCGCCAGGCGGTAATGCTGCAGGCCATCATCGCAGAGGATCAGATCCAGTGGCTCCTCGGCCAACAGCGCACGCACGGCGCCGCTGCGATCCGGATCGATCATCAAGGGCACACCCGTACGCTGGACGATCAGCAGCGGCTCGTCACCCGCCTGCGCTGCCGACTGCTCGGCACGCACCCGCCACGGCAGACTGGGTGGCGTGGCGCCGTAGCCACGGCTGACCACGCCGACCTTGAGGCCACGGGCGCGACAGTGTTCGATCAGAAAGAGAATGAGCGGCGTCTTGCCGGTGCCACCAACCGTGATGTTGCCCACCACCAGCACGGGCACCGGGGCACGGTAGATATCGCCTTCACCAGCCAGGAAACGCGCACGCTTGCCCTGCACCACGCGGCGATACAGCCACTCCAGCGGACGCAGCAGCGTCAGCGCCGGGTGGCCGCGATACCAAGCTTGGAGCAAGCGATCGGCAGCGCTCACTCAGGGGGCTTCCTGTGCTTCCACCGTGGTGATGCGCAGGTGCGAGAAGCCCAGCTTGCCGGCCGCATCCATCGCAGTGATCACCGACTGGTGCGGCGTCTTGCCGTCGGCACTGATGATCAGCGGCAGGCTGTTGTCGCCATCGGATTCCTTCTGCAGAGCCGCCATGAGATTGCTCAGGTTGCTCTCCAGCAGTGTCTTGCCATTGACCGAAAACGCGCCGTCGGCGCCAATCAGCACCTCGACCTGCTTGAGCTCGGTCTGCTCGGGCGGCGTGCCACTGGCCGCCTCGGGCAAGTCGACCTTGAGCTGGGTCTCGCGGGTGAAGGTGGTGGTGACCACGAAGAACAGCAGCAGGATGAATACCACGTCGATCAACGAGGCCAGGTTGATCTCGACGTTCTCCCGCGGTTTGCGTCGGAATTTCACGCCTTGCCCTCACCCAGGTCGACGTCGCGATCTCCCTGCACCATTTCCACCAGCTTGATCGCTTCCTGCTCCATGCCGACCACCAGCTCGTCGACGCGACGCTGCAGGTAGCGATGGAAGAACAGCGCCGGGATCGCCACCATCAGGCCAGCTGCCGTGGTGATCAGCGCCTTGGAGATACCACCAGCGAGCATCGGCGCGTTGGCCATGCCCGAGCCCATGAAGGAGCTGAAGATCTCGATCATGCCCAGCACGGTACCGAGCAGACCAAGCAGCGGCGCGATGCCGGCGATGGTGCCGAGGGCATTGAGGTAGCGTTCCAGGTCATGAATGACCCGGGCGGCGGCCTCCTCGATGCACTCCTTCATGATCTCGCGACCATGCTTGGAGTTGGCCAGGCCGGCGGCGAGAATCTGCCCCAGCGGCGAATCCTCGCGCAGCTCCTTGAGCTTCTGGTTGTTGAGTTTCTTGTCCTTGATCCAGCGCCAGACCTGAGCCAGCAGGTTGGCCGGAGTGACGCGGGCGGGCCGCAGGGTCCACAGGCGCTCGGCGACGATGCCGGCAGCAGCGATGGAACAGAGAATGATCGGCAGCATCATCCAGCCGCCAGCTTTGACCAGTTCCCACACGGTAGAGAGTCCCCCTCGAAAAAGTGGCGCCACTCTAGCATAGGGTGCCGCCCTCGCCGACCGTCGCCGTTCTCATTTTTCCCGCCAGAAACGTGGCTCGCGTCGCAACCCATACGGCGCAGCATGCTCACCCAGACGCAAATGCAGAGCGCCATCCAACGCTGTGTCATGGACCTCGACACCGGCTGCCCGATAACGCTCCAGTACCTGCGGGTGAGGATGCCCAAAGGCATTGTGGCGACCGCGGGTGATCAGCGCATGCTGCGGCGCGACAACATCGATGAAGGCTCGGCTGGATGATGTGCGACTGCCGTGATGAGGCGCCAGCAGCCACTGGGAGGCCAGGGGAAAGTCGGCCTGCATCAGCGCACGCTCGGCCAGGATGTCGATGTCACCGGTCAACAGCAGGCGCTCGTCGCCAGCCTCAACCTGCAGCACGCAGGAGCGCTGATTACCGGAGCTGGCCCGCTGCCACTGCCACACCCGGAACGTCACGTCATTCCATTGCCAGCTTCTTCCCGATTCACAAGCCTCGGCACCAAGCGCCTTGGCCACCCGCAGCGGCTCGCCACTGATGACCCGCGCCACCGGCATCCCGGCCTTGATCGCGGCAGCACCACCGACATGATCATTGTCGGCATGACTGAGCAGCATCAGATCGAGCCCTTTGAGGTTCATCGCACGCAAGGAAGGCAGGACGATGCGCTCCCCGGTATCGAAATCGCCGAAGCGCGGCCCTGCGTCGTACAGCAGGCTGTGGTCTCGGGTGCGTACCAGCACCGCCAGCCCCTGCCCCACATCCAGCACCCAGACATCGGCACGGCCATCATCCAGCTGCTTCATGGGCAGTAGCAATGCAGGCAACAACAGCGCCAGGCCGGGTAGACGTAGCGGCACCCCGGCAGGCAGCAGGAACAACAAGGCACCTGCCGCTGCCAGTAGCCAGGCCCAAAGCGGCAGGTTGCCGGGCAGCCAGGCAGGTAGCCAACCCGCGACGACACCGAGCAATTCGAATAACAGATGCAGCGCTCCACCGGCCAGCCACAGCAACCCCTCCCCAACCACGGGAACGGGCAGCAGCAGAGTGCCCAGCAAGGCCAGGGGTACGACGACCAGCCCCACCCAGGGCACAGCCACCAGGTTGGCCAGTGGCCCGCTGCTGCTGACTGGCAAACCGAGGATCAGCATCATCGGCAACAGACCGATGGCCATGGTCCACTGCGCCCGCGTCAACCCATGCCACCAAGCCCAGACGCCCAGCCGGCCACCGAATACCAAAGCGAGAACCGCGACGGCCGAGAACGACAGCCAGAACCCCGCTTGCAAGGACGCCAATGGCTCGAGCAGCAGCACAACGATCAGCGCCAGCAACAATGGCCACCAGGCTCCCAGGTGACGAAAGCGCATGCGCCAGAGCAGCACCAGCGCAACCATCACGCAGGCCCTGCGCACCGGCACCTGGAAACCCGCCAACATTCCATAGACCAGGGCCCCGCTCAAGGCCAGCGCACAGGCGCAGGGCAGCCAGGGCCAGCGCCTTGGCCAGACACCGACTCTCGCCAGTAACGCCACCAGTGCGTAAAGAAAGCCGGCCAGCAGCGCGATATGCTGGCCGGAGATGACCATCAGGTGCACCGTGCCCGTATGCTGCAACAGGCGCCAGTCGCCCGCACTCAGGCCGGATCCATCACCCAGGACCAGAGCGGCGATGGCGCCCTCTCGCTGGAAAGCCGGCACAGCCAGCAGATGCTGACGCAGGCTGTCACGCCAGCTCCCCCAACCTGTCGCAGGGGATAACCGCTGGCCAGACTTGATCGTGCCCGTCGCGCCAATGCGCTGGGCCAGCAGCCAGGCCTCGTGATCGAAACTCTGCGGATTGACCAACCCATGTGGGCGCTTCAGGTTGACCACCACCCGCCATCGCTCGCCGCCCTGCACCGGCGGCCCGCCGTGCCAGGCCAGACGCATTCTTTTCGGCAGCTCGGCACGCCGCGAGCGCGCGTCCTCGAACTGGAAGCGCACTACGCCATCGGACACCTCCGGCAGGCCGACCACTCGACCCTCCAGCCACAAGGTACGGCCATCGAGCTGCGGAGCGAGGCGGTCATCCAGCGCCGATTGCGCCGAGCCGCAGGCCCAGGCCAGCCCCAACAAAAAGAACCCCAGCGGATAAAGGCGTGAGAACAACAGCGCAAGACCGGCGCAGGCCGCCACCAGCAACAGCCAGCCCGGCGGTAGGCTGGGCAGAAAGCGCAACGTCAATAGCCCAAAGGCTAGCGCCAACATCCCTGTTCGCATGGTTTCTCCTTGCTCATCGAGCTAAGGGGCGCGCGTCCAGCGCTCACCTCCAGTCACAATATGGAAACGCTGGCCAGGCTGAATCCGTGCATAATACCGGCGCTTTTGCCTGCCCAGAGACTCTTCATGCCGCGTCGTTTATTCAAGCGCTACATGCCCAACCCCGACAGCATCAAGGGTAACAAGTCCCTGCGCTTTCTCGGCAAACTCATTCATGACCCCAATCTCTGGCATCTCAACCGCCATTCGGTAGCCCGTGGCATGGCCATCGGCCTGTTCTGGGCGATGATCCCCATGCCCATGCAGATGCTGGCCGCCGCCGCCGTCGCCATCCCGATGCGCGCCAACCTGCCGATTTCCATCGGCCTGGTTTGGCTGACCAACCCTATCACCATGCCGCCGGTTTTCTACTGCACCTACAAGCTGGGCGCGTGGATCATGCAGACGCCTCCGGTGCGCATGCCGACGACCCTGAGTCTGGAGTGGATCACGGCTGAGGTGGCAGTGCTGTGGAAACCACTGTATCTGGGCTCCTTCGTCGCTGGGATCATTCTCGCGGCGGCAGGCTATGTGCTGACCATGCTCTACTGGCGCTGGTGGGTCCAGCGCAGTTGGCGCAAACGCCAGGAACGTCGCCGCCGGCAGCAGTAACCTCAACCAGGCGCACCACGGCGCCAAGAGACGGATACGCATGAACGAGCCGGGCTTTCGCATACGACGCCTGACCGGGTTGGGCGTGGAGATCGTCGAGGCCGACTCCGACCGCAGCTTCGCACGCCATATCCACGAACAGTTCGGCATAGGCCAGATCCTCCAGGGCGCCCAGCGCTCGGCCAGCGGCCGGGGCCAGGTACAGGCGCAAGCCGGCGACCTGATCTCGCTAAACCCCGGTGAAGTCCACGATGGCGCACCACTGGGTGGCAACACCCGGCGCTGGCGGATGCTGTACTTCGAGCCCGCGCGGATCGCCCAGGCCTTCGCCGACATGGCCAGTGACGAAGGTCCGACACCCAGCGAACTGGCCTATCCGGTGCTGCGCAAGCGCCAGGCCAGCCATGCCTTCGCGGCGCTGTACCGGGCCATCGCCCAGCCTGGCATGCCAGCGGCGCAACTGGCCGGCGAGCAGACCCTGCCCGTGCTGCTCGCGCACCTTCTGGAACACCGTCCGGGCAAGCCTCTGGCCGCCGGAAACGGTGCCAGCCGAGCCAAGGCGCTGATCGACGACGACCCCATGGCACCCCTGACGCTGGCGCTGCTGGCGGAGCAGGCACAGCTCAGCCGCTTCCAACTGGTGCGTGCCTTCTCCCGCCTGACTGGACTGACACCCCACGCGTACCTGCTGCAACGACGCCTGCTCAAGGCGCGCCAGCTGGTAGCCGCCGGCCTGCCACTGGCCGAGGCTGCGGCAATTGCGGGCTTTGCCGACCAGAGCCACATGAGCCGCCACTTCGTGCGCTGCTTCGGCTTCACCCCAGGGCTGTATGCCCGCCCGGAACGCTGAGCCCCTGCAATTTCGTTCAAGATCGTCCGGAACACGACTCGACAGACTGCGGGCTCACTCGTCACAGGGAAAGCCCCATGCACAGGCACGATCGCAATACAGGCCCGAACGACCAGGGAGGGCCTGCGGCATGAGCCTCGAATTTCTTCTCACTTCGCTGCTGGTGGTGGCCTCGCCAGGCACCGGCGTGGTCTACACCATCGCCGCCGGCCTGGCACAGGGTTGGCGCGCCAGCCTGATAGCGGCCTTCGGCTGCACGCTGGGTTGCGCGCCACATGCCTTGGCCGCCGTCAGCGGGCTGGCCGCGCTGCTCTACGCCAGTCCCCTGGCGCTGCAAGCACTCAGCTACGGCGGCGCGCTCTACCTGTTGTGGATGGCCTGGGGCATGCTGCGTGAACAGGGTCCGCTGCAGTTGCAGGCGCATCAGCGCGCACGTTCGAGCGCCACGCTGATACGCTCGGGCGTCGCGCTCAACCTGCTCAACCCCAAGCTGTCGATCTTCTTCCTGGCCTTTCTGCCGCAGTTCCTCGAGCCCGGCCAGGCGTATGCCGTGCAGCACCTGCTGACACTCAGCGGACTGTTCATGGCAGTGACCTTCGCCGTTTTCAGCGTCTACGGGCTGTTCGCCGCAGCGCTGCGCCAGCATCTGCTGCAGCGTCCAGCGGTACTTCGCACGCTGCGCTACCTGTTCGCCGCCGCCTTCGCGGTGCTGGCGCTGCACCTGGCCGGGTGGTGGTGAGGCGGCCTCACTCGTAGCGCAGGGCTTCGGCCGGCTGCACCTGGGCGGCGCGCCAGGAGGGATAGAGGGTGGCCAGGAAGCTGAGCAGCAGCGCGGCGGAACAGATCAGCGCCACATCCGTCCACTGCAGATCTGACGGCAAGCTGCTGATGAAGTACACATCGGAGCTCATCACCTGCTGACCGGCGAACGACTCCAGCCAGGCCACCAGCGCGCTGACATTGAGTGCCGCCAGCACACCCAGTACCGTGCCGATCAGCGTACCGACCAGGCCGATCACCGAGCCCTGCACCATGAAAATCGCCATGATCTGCCGCGGTGTGGCGCCCAGGGTACGCAGAATGGCGATATCGCCGCCCTTATCGGCCACCACCATGATCAGCGTGGCGATGATGTTGAACGCCGCCACGGCAACGATCAGCAAGAGCAGCAGACCGATCATGGTCTTCTCCATTTTCATTGCGCTGAACAGGCTGCCCTGGGTATGAGTCCAATCATCGGCGCGATAACCCGCGCCCAGCTCGGCGACCAATGCCTTGGACACCTGCGGCGCCTGGTAGAGGTCTTTCAGCGCCAGGCGAATGCCCGGCACCGTGCCTTCCGGCAGGCGCTGCATGGCAGCGGCATCGGCGACGTTGATCAGTGCCAGCGAGCTGTCCAGCTCGGCACCGACCTTGAACACCGCCGCCACGTTCAGGCGCTGCATGCGCGGGGTGACGCCGCCGGGCGCACGGCTCAGCTCGGGGATGATCAAGGTCAGTTTGTCACCCACCTGCAGGCCGAAGCGGCGCGCGGTGATATCGCCAATCACCACACCGAATTCGCCGGGCTGCAGATTGTTCAGGCTGCCCTGGCGGATGTGCTCGGGCAGGATCGACACCTTGCCCTCCTGCGCCGGATCGATGCCGTGGATCTGAATCGGCTGCATCAGCCCGCGGTGCGACAGCATGCCCTCCAGCTCGGCATAGGGCGCCGCGGCCTGCACCTGTGGGTTGGCCATGGCCTTCTCCGCCAGGGCACGCCAGTCGGCGACCGGCTCGGCACCGTAGAGCATGGCGTGCGGCACCATGCCGAGAATGCGCGAGCTCATTTCCTTCTGGAAGCCGTTCATCACCGACAGCACCACGATCATCGCCAGCACGCCCAGCGCCAGGCCGATCATCGAGGTTAGCGATATGAAGGAGATGAAATGGTTGCGGCGCTTGGCCCGTGTGTAGCGGGCACCGATGAAAAGACTCAGCGGACGAAACATCAGAGGGTCACCAGTTTGCCGTCCTGCAGGCTGAGCACGCGATCCATCTGCCGTGCCAGCTGCATGTCGTGGGTCACCACCAGGAACGCGGTGTTGGAATCACGGCTGAGTTCGCGCATCAGCTCCTGAATGCCTTCGGCAGTGTGCTGATCGAGGTTGCCGGTGGGTTCATCGAGCAGCACCAGCCCCGGGCGGTTGACCAGGGCACGGGCAATCGCCACACGCTGGCGCTCCCCGCCGGAGAGTTCGGACGGTTTGTGATTGAGGCGATGGGCAAGACCTACGCGCTCGAGCAGCCTGGTGGCACGCTCGCGCGCCTCACTGATCGACGTCTTGCCGATCAACAGCGGCATACAGACGTTCTCCAGTGCGGTGAACTCGGCCAGCAGGTGGTGAAACTGGTAGACAAAACCCAGCGCACGGTTGCGCAACAGGCCACGAGCGGTCTCGCTCAGCGCCGAAAGCTGCTCGCCAGCAAGCCAGACACTGCCGTCGCTGGGCGTATCCAGGCCACCGAGCATGTTCAGCAGGGTGCTCTTGCCGGAACCGGAGCTGCCGACGATGGCCACGCGCTCGCCGGGCAGCAGCTCAAGCTCCAGACCATCGAGCACCACCACGGATTCCGGGCCCTCGTCATAACGCTTGCTCAGGTTGCGACAGCTGAGCACGGCATTGTGCTGTTTCATGGCGTTCTGGTTCATGGACTCACTCATAGCGCAGGGCCTCGGCCGGCTGGGTACGCGCAGCGCGCCAGGCTGGATACAGGGTGGCGAAGAAGCTCAGCAGCAACGCCGCGGTACAGACCATCACCACGTCGGCGCTCTGCAGTTGCGAAGGCAGGTAATCGATGAAGTAGACATCGGCATTGAGAAACTTTATGCCCAGCAGGCGCTCGATACCGGCGATCAGGCTGCTGACGTTCAGCGCAGCGAGAATCCCCAGCACTGCGCCGATGAAGGTGCCGACCACACCGATCACCGTGCCCTGCACCATGAAGATGGCCATGATCTGCCGCGGCGTGGCGCCGAGGGTACGCAGGATGGCGATATCGCCCTTCTTGTCGGTCACCACCATCACCAGGGTGGAGATGATGTTAAAGGCGGCCACCGCGACGATCAGCAGCAGGAGCAGACCGATCATGGTCTTCTCCATGCGAATGGCCTGATACAGATTGCCGTGGGTTCGGGTCCAGTCGCGGGCATAGAAATCACCGTCGAGGGTCTGAGCGATCTCCCAGGCGCTGCGCGGCGCCTGGAACAGATCATCGAACTTCAATCGCAGGCCCTGTACCTGATCCGGCTTCCAGCGCTGCAGACGCGCCAGGTCGCTGATGTTGGCCAGCGCCAGTGCACCGTCGATCTCGCCAGCGCCGACGTGGAAGATGCCGGTGACGGTAAAGCGCTTCAGGCGCGGGAACATGCCGGCGGGGGTCACGGTAACCTCGGGCGCGACGAAGGTGACCTTGTCTCCCAGTTTCAGGCCCAGCTTGGCCGCTGCCTTGTCGCCGATGACCATGGCGAAATCGCCGGGTTTAAGGCTGTCGAGACTGCCCTGCTGGAAGAAGCCGTCGATGATCGACACCTTGCGCTCCTGCTCGGGGTCGATGGCATTGATCAGCACCTTCTGCACCTTGCCATCGTGCGTCAGCAAGCCCTGCATCTGGGTGAAGGGCGCCAGCGCCTCGACACGCGGGTGGCGCTCGACATGACGCGCCAATGCCGGCCAGTCACTGACCGGGGTCGGCGACTCGACCGTGGCATGAGGAATCATCCCCAGCACGCGGGTGCGCATTTCGTGGTCGAAGCCATTCATCACCGACAGCACCAGGATCATTACCATCACCCCGAGGGTGAGGCCGAGCATGGACGTCAGGGAAATGAAGGAGACGAAGTGGTTGCGACGCTTGGCCCGCGTGTAGCGCGTACCGATGAATACGAACAGAGGTCTGAACATGTCGGAGAGATTCGGGGGAAAGAAAAACGTCCTTGTGGCAGGGCCAGGTCAGCAGCCTTACACTCAGAAACAACTCAAGGTCTGCTGCGTATCGGGCATGCTGCGTTAAAGACACTCGGAAAGCCGCTTATGGCTGACGCGCTTCAGTGTGGCTCCGAAGGGGCGAGCGAAGCGAGCAATGCTCGTTTACCATTCGTAACCGACGCTTGCCCGGCGACACTTGTCTGGCACGCATCCGGTCCGCGAGACTTTCAACAGGGTCTTCGACCACCACCGCTTTCATGGGTTCGCCATGTCGACTAACGATGTAGATGATCGCCGCGAATACTATCGTATCGACGATACGATCGCACTGGAATTCAGCCTGCTGTCGGGGGCCGAAGCCCATGCCAGCGACGCGCTTCACGATCCATCGCCGCTGTTCAACCTGCTCAGCGACCTGCACCTGATGGATTTCGAATCCCAGCATCTGCTGCGCCACATCACCGAACGCGACCGCACCCTGGCCAACTACCTGAAGGTGATCAACAAGCGCATCGACCTGCTCGGCCAGGCCGTGGCGCAGAGCCTGCTACGCGACATCGGCGCGCCACGCCAGGTATCGCTGTCCGAAGGCGGTATCAGCTTCAATAACGCCCAGGCCGTGGCACCGGGCAGCCATCTGGCAATCAAGATGGTGCTGATGCCCCAGGCGCTCGGCCTACTGCTGCGTGGCCAGGTGGTGCACTGCAGTCAACGCGCGGACGGTCAATTCGAGATCGGCACCGAGTTCGAAGCGTTGACCGACGCACAGCGCCAGTTGCTGGCCCGGCATATCCTGCAGAAGCAGGCTCTGGAACGTCGCCAAGCCCGCGAATGACAGCCGCCAAGGAACCGCCATGTATCGTCTCGCTCTGCTTTTCACCCTACTCGCCCCTACTACTCTGCTCGCCGATACCCTGACCATTCCCCTGGGCAACCAGGGCGCCGAGCTCGACACCCGCAACCTGCCACACAAAGGTCAGTCCAAGCGCTTGGTGCTGGAGCGTTTCGGCCTGGCCGATGAAGAGCACAAGCCTGTTGGTCAGCCACCGATCACGCGCTGGGACTACCGCGAATTCAGCGTCTATTTCGAATACGATCACGTGATCAACAGCGTGCGCCATCACCAGCCGCGCCACCTCGACACCGTCAAGGAGCAACAGTGACTCACATTTACGGCCATCGCGGCGCCAAAGGCGAAGCCCCGGAAAACACTCTCGCCAGTTTCCAGCGCTGCCTGGAACACGGCGTCGATCGCTGCGAGCTGGATCTGCATCTGTCGCGCGACGGCGAACTGATGGTGATCCACGATCCTACGCTCAAGCGCACCACCGGCCTGCGCGGCAAGGTGGTTGAGCACGACGCTGCCGAGCTGGCGAAGTACGACGCGCGCAAGGGTGGCCCTGGCTGGGTGCGTCCATGCCCCATTCCGCGCCTGGAAGAATTGTTCGAGCAATGCACGTTCGAGCATTGGCAACTGGAGGTGAAAAGTGCCTCGAAAGTGCGCGCCGCGCGCACCGTGCTGGCCATTGCCGAGCTCGTCGAGCGTTTCGGGCTGCGCGAGCAGATCACCATTACCTCCAGCTCGCGGGAGGTACTTAAGGCCGCGCGCGAACTGACCCCGCAACTGCAGTTGGGTCTGGTTGCCGAGTACGCCTGGCTCGACCCACTGAAAGTGGCGGCGCACTACGACTGTCACCTGCTGGCATTGAACTGGACCCTGTGCACCCCGGAGCGCCTGATCAAGGCGCAGAAACAGGGGCTGCACGTGTCGGTCTGGACGGTCAATGAGCCGGCATTGATGCGCCGCCTGGCTGACTTCGGTGCCGACAGCATCATCACCGACTTTCCCGGCCTGGCGGTGCAGACGCTCCGCGGCTGAGACTCAATGGATTAACGCCACGTAGCCCGGATGCAATCCGGGAGTGTCATCGCTCCAGTGCCCGGATTGCATCCGGGCTACGAATACGACGTCCAATAATGAAAAAACCGGCCCAAGAGCCGGTTTTTTCATTGCTGCCACCTGAGACGCTAGAAGCTCTCCCGATTCGGCCAGCGCCACTCGGAAGCCACTACCCAGCCTGTCTCCCCGACCGGCTCAGGCCGCCGGCCGGAGCCGCTCAAAAAAGCCGGTTGAGACCGTCGAACGCGGCAACCCGATAGGCCTCGGCCATGGTCGGGTAGTTGAAGGTGGTGTTGATGAAGTACTTGATGCTGTTGGCATCACCCTTCTGGTTCATGATTGCCTGGCCGATATGGACGATCTCCGAGGCCTGATAGCCGAAGCAGTGCACGCCCAGCACTTCCAGTGTTTCACGGTGGAAGAGGATCTTCAGCATACCCACCGGCTCGACCGAGATCTGCGCACGAGCCATGCCCTTGAAGAAGGCCTTGCCCACTTCGTAAGGCACCTTGGCCTGAGTCAGTTCCCGCTCGGTCTTGCCGATCGAGCTGATCTCCGGAATGGTGTAAATGCCGGTCGGTACGTCATCGACGAAACGCCAGCTGCCGTTGTCAACGATGCTGCCGGCAGCGGAACGCCCCTGGTCGGCAGCCGCACTTGCAAGGCTCGGCCAGCCGATCACATCACCGGCAGCGTAGATGTTGCTGACCTCGGTGCGATAATGCTCGTCGACCTGGATCTGGCCACGGCTGTTGACCGCGATACCGATGTTCTCCAGGCCCAGCTGATCCGTATTGCCGGTGCGGCCGTTACACCACAGCAGCGCGTCGGCCTTGATCTTCTTGCCTGACTTCAGATGCAGGACCACACCGTTTTCCACACCCTCGATGCGCTCGTACTCTTCGTTGTGACGAATCAGCACGTTGTTGTTGCGCAGGTGATAGCTCAGGGCATCGGAGATTTCCGAGTCGAGGAAGCTGAGCAGTTGATCGCGGTTGTCGATAAGGTCGACCAGCACGCCCAGACCACTGAAGATCGAGGCGTACTCGCAACCAATGACCCCGGCGCCGTAGATGATCAGGCGGCGCGGCGTATGGCCGAGACTGAGAATGGTATCGCTGTCGTAGATACGCGGATGACGGAAATCGACATCGGCCGGGCGATAGGGGCGCGAGCCGGTCGCGATGACGATCTGCTTGGCCACGAGTTTTTCCACAACGCCGTTGATACAGACCACTTCGACCGTCTGCTCGTCGGCGAAGCTGGCGGTGCCGAAGTATGTATCGATGCGGTTGCGCGCGTAGTAGCCCGTGCGCGAGGTGACCTGCTTGGCGATCACCTTCTCGGCGCTTTTCAGCACGTCAGGAAAGGAGAACCAGCGCGGCTCGCCAATCTGGCGGAACATCGGGTTGGTATTGAACTGCATGATCTGCCGCACCGAGTGGCGCAGCGCCTTGGAGGGAATGGTCCCCAGGTGAGTACAGTTGCCACCGACCAGCGGACGATTGTCGACCACGGCCACCTTGCGCCCGGCCTTGGCCGCGTTCATCGCCGCGCCTTCGCCCGCTGGGCCGGAGCCCAGCACCACCACATCGTAGTTGTAGACCGCCATGTTTACTCCTTCAGATCAGGCCGGAGCGCTTGTGGCGCACCCTCGGCGGGGCCGGCAGCGGATTGCGACTACCGGCTGTCAAACCATACCGCCAGCTCAGCGCTTGCTCGCGTCGTAAGCCAGGTCGGTGTTCGGCGCTTCGCTCTGCTCGCGATTGACCTCTTCGCACTTCTCGCGGCTACCACCGCAGATCGAGCACTCCTTCTCGATACCCAGGTTGGCGATACCACCGCAGGAACCGGCGATGGGTTTGCGCCCCATGATCACACCAACGGCCATCATGCCGACGACCAGAATCATGGCCAGAAATACAACCAGAAAAGTCATTGCTCATCTCCTGCAGCGAATAGCTGCTCGAATGCGGTCGTGCCCTGTGTGACGAATCCCTCGCCCTCACGCGTCACGAAAAACGCCGCGATACCGTTACGCTCGGCGAAGGCCATCCCGGCTTCCGGCCCGAGCACCATCAATAGGGTAGACAAGCCATCGGCGCGCAAGGTCGATGGATCTGCCACCGTCACCGCCGCCAGCTTGTGGTTGACCGGCTTGCCGCTCAGCGGATCGAGCGTGTGCGAGTAGCGCTGGCCGTTCTCTTCGAAGTAGTTGCGGTAGTCACCCGAGGTGGAGATACCGTAGCCATCGAGTTGCAGAATACGCTGAGCGACCCGCTGATCGTCGCGCGGGGCTTCCAGGCCGATACGCCAGTGGCTGCCATCGGGTTTGAAGCCAGCTGCCTTGAGCTCGCCAGTGGCCTCGACCAGGTAGCTGGTGACGCCCAACTCGCCCAGACGCGCCGCGATCAGATCGACGGCATAACCGGCCGCGATGCTGTTGAAGTCGACTTCAACGTCAACGTCCTTGCACAGCTGCTCACCTTCGATGCTCAGGTGCTGTTGACCGACCCGCTTACGCACTTCGGCCAGGCGCTCGGCATCCGGCACCGCCACGCCCTGCCCTTTGGGTCCGAAGCCCCAGAGGTCGAGCAGGGGCTCCAGCGTCAGATCGAAATAGCCCTGGCTCTCCTGGTGCAGACGATCACCGGCGCGAACCAGGTCCAGCAGGCCTTTGGGCATGGCCTGGCAGGTACCCGCTGGCGCACGGTTGAACTGCTCGATCAGCGAATCATCGCGATAGGTGGACATCTGCAGATCGATCTCGGCGAGGATCGCCTCGGTCGCGGCCTTGAGTTCGGCTTGCGGCGCGACACCTTCACTGCGGACGTATTTGATCGAATAGGTGCTGCCCATGGTCGGGCCACCGAACTCTTCGATCCGTTCAGAATGCAAGCAGCCCGTTAGGGCTGCCGCCAGGGCGACAGCGATAACGGGCTGAAGTACAGCAGACTTCATGCTTAGCCGCCGAAGTCGTCGAGGAGGATGTTCTCCGGCTCGACACCCAGGTCGGTCAGCATCTTGATCACAGCGGCGTTCATCATGGGTGGACCGCACATGTAGAACTCGCAATCTTCCGGAGCCGGGTGGTCCTTCAGGTAGTTCTCGTACAGCACGTTGTGAATGAAGCCCTTGAGGCCAGTCCAGTTGTCTTCCGGCTGCGGGTCGGACAGCGCCAGGTGCCACTGGAAGTTCGGGTTCTCGGCGGCCAGTTGGTCGTACTCTTCGTTGTAGAACGACTCGCGCATGGAGCGCGCACCGTACCAGAAGCTGATCTTGCGCGTGGACTTCAGGCGCTTGAGCTGGTCGAAGATGTGCGAGCGCATCGGCGCCATACCGGCACCACCACCGATGAAGACCATTTCGGCGTCGGTGTCCTTGGCGAAGAACTCACCGAACGGCCCGTACACGGTGATCTTGTCGCCCGGCTTGAGGCTGAACACGTAGGAAGACATCTTGCCCGGTGGCAGATCGTCCTTGCCGGGGGGCGGCGAGGCGATACGGATGTTGAACTTCACCAGACCGCGCTCTTCCGGGTAGTTGGCCATGGAATAGGCACGGATCACGGTCTCCTCGACCTTGGACACGTACTTCCACTGGTTGAACTTGTCCCAGTCGCCGCGATACTCCTCCTGGATGTCGAAGTCCTTGTAGTACACGGTGTGCGGCGGGCACTCCAGCTGCACATAACCACCGGCGCGGAAGTCGACGTTTTCGCCTTCCGGCAGCTTCAGCGTCAGCTCCTTGATGAAGGTAGCGACGTTGGGGTTGGACTCGACGGTGCATTCCCACTTCTTGACGCCGAAGACCTCTTCCGGGACTTCGATCTTCATGTCCTGCTTGACCGGGGTCTGGCAGGAAAGACGCCAACCCTCACGGGCCTCGCGCCTGGTGAAGTGCGACTCCTCGGTGGACAGCATCTCGCCGCCGCCGGATTCGACGACACACTTGCACTGCGCGCAGGTGCCGCCGCCGCCGCAGGCGGAGGACAGGAAGATGTTGTTGTCGGCCAGGGTCTGCAACAGCTTGCCGCCAGCCGGTACCACGATGGTTTTTTCGCCGTTGATCTCGATGCTCACGTCACCGCTGGAAACCAGCTTGGCGCGCGCGGCGAGGATGATCAGCACCAGCGCGAGAACGATGGCGGTGAACATGCCGATGGCGAGGAAAATTTCGTAATTCATCTGTTCATCCTTTCCTTACAGCTGCACGCCGGAGAAGGACATGAAGCCCAGCGACATGAGACCGATGGTGATGAAGGTGATGCCCAGACCCTGCAGGCCAGCCGGTACATCGCTGTACTTGAGCTTCTCGCGGATACCGGCCAGCGCGGCGATGGCCAGTGCCCAGGACACGCCCGCACCGACACCGTAGACGGTGCTCTCGGCCAGGTTGTAGTCACGCTCGACCATGAACAGCGAGCCACCCATGATGGCGCAGTTCACGGTAATCAGCGGCAGGAACACGCCGAGGGCGTTGTACAGCGAGGGCACGTACTTATCCAGGGTCATTTCCAGGATTTGCACGATGGCCGCGATCACGCCGATGAAGGTCAGCAGACCGAGGAAGGACAGGTCCACCTCAGGCATGCCGGCCCAGGCCAAGGCACCATCCTTGAGGATGTTGGTATAGATCAGGTTGTTCACCGGCATGGTGATACCCAGCACCACGACCACGGCGATACCCAGGCCGATGGCGGTTTCCACCTTCTTGGAGATGGCGATGAAGGTACACATGCCGAGGAAGAACGCCAGCGCCATGTTCTCGACGAACACCGCACGGACGAACAGGCTGATGTAATGTTCCATTAATAGGCCTCCTTGCTGGATACCTGAGGCGCCATCTTGTAAGCGTTGGCCTCGATCTGATCCTTCTTCCAGCTACGGATGGCCCAGATGAACAGACCGATCAGGAAGAACGCCGAAGGCGGCAGCAACAGCATGCCGTTGGGCTGGTACCAGCCACCATCGTTGACCACCGACAGAATCTCGTAGCCCATCAGCTTGCCGGCGCCGAACAGTTCACGGATAACGCCCAGGGCAATCAGCATGGCGCTGTAGCCCAGACCGTTACCGATACCGTCAAAGAACGACAGCACAGGCGGGTTCTGCATGGCGAAGGCCTCGGCACGGCCCATCACGATGCAGTTGGTGATGATCAGACCAACGAACACCGACAGCTGTTTGGACAGGCTGAAGGCATACGCCTTGAGCACCTGGTCCACCACGATCACGAGCGAGGCGATGATCACCATCTGCACGATCATGCGGATCGAGCCCGGAATCTGACTGCGGATCATTGAGATGAACAGGTTGGAGAAACCGGTCACCAGCGTCAGCGCAGCGGACATCACCAGCGCGGTCTGCAGGTTCGAGGTCACCGCCAGCGCCGAGCAGATGCCCAGAATCTGCAGGCCGATTGGATTGTTGTTGAAGATCGGGTTGAGCAGGACTTCTTTAATAGTCGGCTGCGACATGATCAAGCCTCCCCTGCACGCAGGTTAGCGATAAACGGACCGAAGCCGTTCTGGCCGAGCCAGAACTTCAGCAGGTTGTCCACACCGACGCTAGTCAGAGTGGCGCCCGCCAGGCCATCGACCTGGTGGGTAGCGTTCGGGCTTTGCGGATCGACACCGCCCTTGACCACCTGTACGGCCAACTTGTCGTTGTCGTCGAACAGGGTCTTGCCCGGCCACTGACCCTTCCATTTCGGGTTGTCCACCTCGCCGCCAAGACCCGGGGTCTCGCCGTGCTGGTAGAAGCCCATGCCGACCACGGTATTGAGGTCGCCCTTGACGGCGATGAAACCGTGCAGGGTGGACCACAGACCATAGCCGCGAACCGGCAGGATCAGGGTTTCGACTTCACCATCCTTCTCCACCATGTAAACGGTGGTGTAACGCTCCTGGCGCTTGATCCCGGCAATATCCTCGCTGCCTTTCAGAGCCTCGGAGGTTTTCGGGTCCTTGGCAGCCTTGAGCGGATCGAAGGTAATCGGGTCGAAAGCATCGGAGAACGTGCCGCTCTCAAGATCCACCAGCTTGGCGGTGATGGTGGTGTCAAACAGCTCCTTGACCTTGGCGCCGGACATACCCGCTTCGCCCAGGCCGGCAATGGCCAGGATGCTGCGCTGCTTGTCCAGCAGGCGGTTTTCAACCTGAGTCGGCTTCAGTGCGATGGCGGCACCGGCGACGAACACCGAGCACACCAGACACACCAGCACCGCCACCGTCAGCGTGCGGACGGTGGATTCTTTTTGACTAGACATTGCGTGCCAGCCTCCGCTTGATATTGGCTTGAACGACGAAGTGGTCGATCAGCGGTGCAAACAGGTTGGCGAACAGGATCGCCAGCATCATGCCCTCGGGGAAGGCCGGATTGACCACGCGGATCAGTACTACCATCACGCCGATCAGGGCTCCGAAGATCCACTTGCCGATATTGGTCATCGAGGCCGACACCGGGTCGGTGGCCATGAAGAACATGCCAAAGGCGAAGCCGCCGACAACCAGATGCCAGTACCACGGCATGGCGAACATCGGGTTGCTGGTGGAGCCGATCAGGTTGAGCAGCATGCTCAGACCGATCATGCCCAGCATCACGCCAGCGACGATGCGCCAAGCGGCGATCTTGGTGATCAGCAGGACCAGGCCGCCGATGGCAATTGCCAGGGTGCTGGTTTCGCCGAGCGAACCGTGAATGGTGCCGACGAAAGCATCCATCCAGGTGATGCCGTTATTGATCACGTTCTCGATGCCGCCGGAGGCTGCCAGGCTCAGCGAAGTAGCACCAGCGAAACCGTCGACCGCAGTCCACACCGCATCACCCGACATCTGCGCCGGATAGGCGAAGAACAGGAAGGCACGACCGGTCAGAGCCGGGTTGAGGAAGTTCTTGCCAGTACCACCGAACACTTCCTTGCCGATCACCACGCCGAAGCTGATGCCCAGGGCCACCTGCCAAAGCGGAATGCTCGGCGGCAGAATCAGGGCGAACAGAACGGAAGTGACGAAGAAACCTTCGTTGACTTCATGCTTGCGGATCGAAGCGAACAGCACTTCCCAGAAGCCGCCGACGATGAAGGTCACCGCGTATACCGGCAGGAAATAAGCCGCACCCTGGATGAAGTTATCCCACAGGCTGTTCGCATCGAAACCGGCCAACGAGCCGATCAGCGCGAAGCGCCAGCCTTCCTGGCTCGCCAGCAGCTCGGGGCTCTGGGCGAAGATCAGGTTGGCCTGGTAGCCGGTGTTCCACATGCCGAAGAACATGGCCGGAAAGGTGCACAGCCATACGGTGATCATCATGCGCTTGAGGTCGATGCCGTCACGCACGTGAGCCGTGGTTTTGGTCACGCTGCCAGGACGATAGAAGAAGGTGTCGATCGCCTCGTACAAGGCATACCACTTCTCGTACTTGCCGCCCTTCTCGAAGTTGTGCTCGATTTTATCGAGCAATGCACGAATACCCATGAGTTAACCCTCCTTCTCGATGCGGGTGAGGTTATCCCGCAGGATCGGGCCATATTCATACTTGCCGGCACACACATAGGTGCACAGCGCCAGGTCTTCTTCGTCGAGTTCCAGGCAACCCAGTTTCTGGGCCATCTCGGTGTCACCGACGATCAGGTAGCGCAACAGTTGAGTCGGCAGGATATCCAGTGGCATCACTGCTTCGTAGTTGCCCACCGGCACCATGGCGCGCGGGCTGCCGTTGGTGGTGGTGGTGAAGTTGAACAGCTTGGCTCCCGCCAGCTTGGAGACGAAAACGTTCAGAACCGAGTGCTTGTTAACGCCGGCACGCAGGTAATGCATCATCTCGCGATCGTTACCCTCGCCCAGGCAAGACACCTGATTGTGGTAGCGCCCCAGGAACGCGAACGCGCCCTGAGCAGTACGACCGCCAAATACCGAGCCTGAAATCACGCGATTGAAGCCAGGTTTCAGCTCACCGGCGGTAAGTTCCTCCAGGCTGGCGCCCAAGCGGGTACGCAGCAGACGCGGCTGCTCGGCAACCGGGCCGCCCAATGCAACCACGCGCTCGACGAACAGCTGACCGGTGGTGAACAGTTTGCCCACCGCGATCACGTCCTGATAACCGATCTGCCAGACACTCTTGCGGGTGCTGACCGGGTCGAGGAAGTGAATATGGGTGCCTGGCAGACCCGCCGGGTGCGGGCCGGCAAAGGTTTCGCTTTGCACCTTGGCAATATTCTCACCCGGCAGGCTGACACCCTCGGCCTTGCACAGGAAAATCTTGGCCAGGTTACCGAGAACCTTGAGGCCGTTTTCGAAGTCAGCGGCATGTTCACCGATGATCACTGCAGGATCAGCGGCAAGCGGATGCGTATCGACTGCAGTCACGAAAATCGAGCTTGGCACTGCATCGAGCGCCGGCACCTTGCTGAACGGGCGCGTGCGCAGAGCCGTCCACAGGCCGGACTGTTGCAGATTCTCGCGAACCTGCTCATCACTGAGCGCTTCAAGCTGGTCGGCCGCGTACTGAGCGAAGGTTTCCTGGTCGTCGCCATCGATATCGATGACCACGGACTGCAGAACACGCTTCTCGCCACGGTGAATGGCGCTGATCACGCCTGCAGCGGGGGCGGTGTAGCGCACGCCGGGTGTCTTCTTGTCGGTAAACAGCAATTGACCGAGTTTGACCCGGTCACCGACCTGCACTTCCATCGTCGGCTTCATCCCGTGATAGTCGAAGCCGATGACGGCGACACTGCGTACGGGCCTGGCGGCCTCGATACGCTGTGCCGGCGCACCCGTTATGGGCAAATCAAGCCCATGCTTTAGTTTGATCATAGGTTTGCCTAACCACTGATTTAGAAAGCTTTTTATAGGACAGGCGGCGCTAGCGAAGGTCTAATAGACCCAACCACACCAATGCGATATGGGCGTGGAGGAAGGCGCCAAACCTGGGTAAAAAATCCGCTTGATTATAAAGACGCCCCCCCTCACTGACCACCCAAGCGCTTGCTTTTTTTGGCTTTTCGGTAACAGGGCGCAACAAGTTCGATGCTGACCCATATCAACTCGCCAACTTCCACCGGGTCATTTCCTGCACATAAAAAAACGGGAGCCGAAGCTCCCGTTTTTCATGCGACCCCGGCGCTTAGCGCGGGAAGGCCGGCGGGTTGACCCCAGCCATGTCTTCCATCACGCGAACCACCTGGCAGCTGTAACCGAACTCGTTGTCATACCAGACGTAGAGCACGACACGGTTGTCGTTGGCGATGGTGGCTTCGGCATCGACCACGCCAGCATGGCGCGAACCGACGAAGTCGGTCGATACCACTTCCTGCGAGCTGACGAAGTCGATCTGCTTCTGCAGATCCGAGTGCATGGCCATCTGGCGCAGGTACTCGTTGATTTCTTCACGGCTGGTGGCTTTCTCGAGGTTCAGATTGAGAATGGCCATCGACACGTTCGGCGTCGGCACACGAATGGCGTTGCCGGTCAGCTTGCCTTTCAGCACTGGCAGCGCCTTGGCTGCAGCGGTTGCGGCGCCAGTTTCGGTGATGACCATGTTCAGCGCGGCACTACGACCACGACGACTGCCTTTGTGGAAGTTGTCGATCAGGTTCTGGTCGTTGGTGTACGAGTGAACGGTCTCGACGTGACCGTTGATGATGCCGTACTGATCATTGACCGCTTTGAGCACCGGCACGATGGCGTTGGTGGTGCAGGAAGCGGCAGAGATGATCTTGTCATCAGCAGTGATTTCGCTGTGGTTGATGCCATGCACGATGTTCTTCAGCGCGCCCTTGCCAGGCGCAGTGAGGACAACGCGATCGACGCCCGGGCAAGCCAGGTGCTGACCCAGGCCCTCGGCATCGCGCCACACACCGGTATTGTCCACCAGCAGCGCGTTCTTGATGCCGTACTGGGTGTAGTCGACTTCCTTCGGCTCCTTGGCATAGATCACCTGGATCAGGTTGCCGTTGGCCGTCAGGGTGCTGTTCTCTTCATCGATGGTGATGGTGCCGTTGAACTTGCCGTGTACCGAGTCACGACGCAGCAGGCTGGCGCGCTTGACCAGATCGTTGCTGGCACCCTTGCGCACGACGATGGCGCGCAGACGCAGGCCGTCGCCACCACCGGTCTTCTCGATCAGGATGCGCGCCAGCAGACGGCCGATACGACCGAAGCCGTAGAGAACCACATCAGTGCCCTCACGCGCCGAACCGTTCTGCTTGCCCACTACGTCGGCCAGCTCGTCCTTGACGAACTGCTCGACGCCGCGACCAGCGCCTTCGGCCTTGAACTTGGCGACCAGCTTGCCCAGGTCCACCGAGGCGGCACCCAGTTTGAGCTCGCTCATGGCCTTGAGCATGGGGAAGGTGTCGTGCACCGACAGCTCGGTCTCATCGGCAAGGCGATGACGAGCGAAACGGTGAGCCTTGAGGATGTCGATGACCGAACGATTGATCAGGCCACGGCCATAAATCGAGGTCACCACATTGTTGTTGCGGTAGAGCTGACCAATCAGCGGAATCATCGCTTCCGCGAGGGCTTCACGATCGATCCATTCACCGAGACACTGGTCGGGCTTCTGAGTCACGGGCAGTACCTTCCACATGTAGGGGCTGAAAAAAGGGGCTACATTATGACGGCGCGCGCGGGCATGAGCAATGCGCGCCTGTCGCGACTGACATTGACCACCAAGCCCCGCTACAATTCCCGGCCTTTCGTCACGACCGTGAGCCGCCCGTGTCCGTACTGCGTCTTCCGTCTCTACCGGCCAGCGCCGGCAAACAACAGTGGGGCAACCTGCCTGGCGCCGCCCTGTCCCTGACCATCGCCGAAGCGGCCAGCGGTGCTGGACGCTTCACGTTGGTGCTCACCGAAGGCAGCCAGAGCGCCGAGCGGCTGCAGGAAGAACTGGCGTTCTTCGCCCCCGATCTTCCAGTGCTGCACTTTCCCGACTGGGAAACCCTGCCCTACGACGTCTTCTCGCCGCACCAGGACATCATCTCGCAACGCATCGCGGCGCTCTACCGCCTGCCGCAACTGAGCCGTGGCATCCTCGTAGTGCCGATCACCACCGCCCTACACCGCCTTGCACCGAAGCGTTTTCTGCTGGGTGGCAGCCTGGTGCTGGATGTGGGCCAGAAACTCGATGTCGAGCAGATGCGCACACGCCTGGAGGCCGCCGGCTACCGCTGCGTCGATACGGTGTATGAGCATGGCGAGTTCGCCGTGCGCGGCGCATTGATCGATCTGTTCCCGATGGGCAGTGACACGCCCTACCGCATCGACCTGTTCGACGACGAAATCGAAACCCTGCGCACCTTCGACCCCGAGACCCAGCGCTCGGTGGACAAGGTCGAGTCGATCCGCCTGCTTCCGGCGCGTGAATTTCCGCTAGAAAAGAAAGCCGTCACCGATTTTCGTGGGCGTTTCCGCGAGCGCTTCGACGTGGATTTCCGTCGCTGCCCGATCTATCAGGACCTTTCCACCGGCATCACCCCAGCCGGCATCGAGTACTACCTGCCGCTGTTCTTCGAAGAGACGGGCACCCTGTTCGACTACCTGCCAGGCGACACCCAGGTGTTCTCTCTACCCGGCATCGAGAAGGCCGCCGAACACTTCTGGACCGATGCGCGCAACCGTTATGAGGATCGCCGGGTCGATCCGGAACGCCCGCTGCTGCCACCTGCCGACATTTTCCTGCCGGTCGAGGACTGCTTCGCCCGCCTGAAGAGCTGGCCGCGAGTGGTGGTCAACCAGGATGACATCGAGCCCGGCGTCGGCCAGACCCGTTTTGATGCACGCGCCCTGCCCGACCTGGCGATTCAGGCCAAGGCCGGCGAGCCGCTGGCTGCGTTGCGTCGCTTTATCGAAGAGTATCCGGGCCGCGTGCTGTTCTGCGCCGAATCGGCCGGGCGCCGCGAAGTGCTGCTGGAGCTGCTCGCCCGCCTCAAGCTCAAGCCCAGGGAAGTCGACGGCTGGTCGGCCTTCGTCGCCAGCCCCGAGCGCCTCAACATCTGCATCGCGCCCCTGGATGAGGGGCTGCTGCTCGACGACCTGGCGCTGATCGCCGAGAGCCCGTTGTTCGGCCAGCGCGTCATGCAGCGTCGTCGCCGCGAAAAAGGCCGCGAAGGTGGCGACAACGTGATCAAGAACCTCACCGAGCTGCGCGAAGGCGCACCGGTGGTGCATATCGATCACGGCGTCGGCCGCTACCTGGGCCTGGTGACCATGGAATTCGACGGCCAGGCCGCCGAATTTCTCGCCCTGCAGTACGCCGACGAAGCCAAGCTTTATGTGCCGGTCGCCAGCCTGCACCTGATCGCGCGCTACACCGGCAGCGACGATGCCCTGGCACCGCTGCACCGCCTTGGCTCGGAGGTCTGGCAGAAGGCCAAGCGCAAGGCGGCCGAGCAGGTGCGCGATGTTGCCGCCGAGCTGCTCGACATATACGCCCGCCGCGCCGCCCGCGAAGGCTTCGCCTTCCAGGACCCAGCTCTGGACTACGCCACCTTCAGCGCCGGCTTCCCCTTCGAGGAAACCCCGGATCAGCAGGCTGCCATCGATGCCGTACGCGCCGACATGCTCGCCGGTAAACCGATGGATCGCCTGGTCTGCGGCGACGTCGGCTTCGGCAAGACCGAAGTGGCCATGCGTGCGGCCTTCATCGCCGTGCATAGCGGCAAGCAGGTCGCCGTGCTGGTTCCCACGACCCTGCTCGCCCAGCAGCACTACAACAGTTTCCGCGACCGCTTCGCCGACTGGCCGGTGAAGGTCGAGGTGATGAGCCGCTTCAAGAGCGCCAGGGAAGTCGACGAGGCCGTACAGCAACTGGCCGAGGGCAAGGTGGATATCGTCATCGGCACGCACAAGTTGCTGCAGGATGACGTCAAGTTCCACAACCTCGGCCTGGCCATCATCGACGAAGAACATCGCTTTGGCGTGCGCCAGAAGGAACAGCTCAAGGCATTGCGCAGTGAGGTGGACATCCTCACCCTGACCGCCACGCCGATCCCGCGCACGCTGAACATGGCCGTGGCCGGTATGCGCGACCTGTCGATCATCGCCACGCCGCCGGCACGCCGCCTCTCGGTGCGCACCTTCGTCATGGAAAGCAACAAGCCGACCATCAAGGAAGCGCTGCTGCGCGAGCTGCTGCGCGGTGGCCAGGTGTACTACCTGCACAACGATGTAAAGACCATCGAAAAATGCGCCGCCGATCTGGCCGAACTGGTGCCCGAGGCGCGTATCGGCATCGGTCACGGGCAGATGCGCGAACGCGACCTCGAGCAGGTGATGAGTGACTTCTACCACAAGCGCTTCAACGTGCTGGTGGCCTCCACCATCATCGAAACCGGCATCGATGTGCCCAGTGCCAACACCATCATCATCGACCGCGCCGACAAGTTCGGCCTGGCCCAGTTGCACCAGTTGCGCGGCCGTGTCGGCCGCAGCCACCACCAGGCATACGCCTACCTGCTCACCCCGCCGCGCAAGCAGATGACCCCGGATGCGGAAAAACGCCTGGAGGCCATCGCCAATGCCCAGGACCTGGGCGCCGGCTTCGTCCTGGCCACCCATGATCTGGAAATTCGCGGCGCCGGCGAACTGCTTGGCGACGGCCAAAGCGGCCAGATTCAGGCCGTCGGCTTCACCCTCTACATGGAAATGCTCGAGCGTGCGGTCAAGGCCATTCAGAAAGGCGAACAACCGAACCTCGACCAGCCACTGGGCGGCGGCCCGGAGATCAACCTGCGTGTACCGGCGCTGATCCCCGAGGACTACCTACCCGACGTGCACAGCCGCCTGATCCTCTACAAACGCATCGCCAACGCCAGCGACGAGGACGGCCTTAAGGAGCTGCAGGTGGAAATGATCGACCGCTTCGGCCTGCTGCCGGAGCCGACCAAGAACCTGATGCGCCTGACCCTGCTCAAGCTGCAGGCCGACAAGCTGGGTATCACAAAGGTGGATGCAGGACCGCAAGGAGGACGCATCGAGTTCGCCGCGGAAACCTGCGTCGACCCGCTGACCCTGATCAAGCTGATCCAGGCTCAGCCCAAACGCTACAAATTCGAAGGCGCCACCGTCTTCAAGATCCAGGTGCCGATGGAGCGCGCGGAAGAGCGTTTCAACACCCTGGAAGCCCTGCTCGAGCGCCTCGCGCCCACCACCTGAAGGACTCACACATGCGCCCACTGCACCTGATCGCCCTGCTGCTCTGCCTGTTGGCACCGAGTGCTTTTGCCGAACGTCTTTACCAGGTCGAACTGCTGGTCTTCCGCCAGGCCGGCGAACCGGTCATCGCGCCCCAGGTGGCGCCGGACGACTGGGCAGGCACGGCATTGCCGATCACCGGCAACGAACGCCCGACAACGCTCGATGGCGAGGCGGCCAAGCTCAATCCGGGCAACGGCTATCAGGTTTTGCTGCACAAGGCCTGGAGCCAGACCATCGGCAACTCACCGAGCCGAATGGCCGTCAGCAGTGGTGAAGAGCACTTCGGCCACCACGCGATCGAAGGCACTCTGAGTTTTACCCAGGAGCGCTTTGCCGACCTGGACCTGGAACTTTGGATCAACCGATTCAGTGTCGACGGCCTGCTCGAAAGCAGCGAGCACATGAAGGTGGCTCAACGCCTGAAGGACAACAGTCTGACCTACCTGGACCATGGCAGCCTGGGCGCACTGGTACGCATCAGGCCGCTTTGAGCAGAGATCCAATGCCACCAGGCTTTTCGCAGGAGCCCGCCCCGAGCAAAGTTTTTCAGACGCGCGCCGCCCAAGTTCACGGCGGGGCGCCGCTCCTGCAGATTCGGCACGTCGATGCTCAACTGGCGGGCATAGACCGCTGTCTTTATAGAGAAGCTAGTTACTCAGCACACGCGCCAGCACCGCCTTGACCGTCCCCATGCCCTGCTCGATCACTCGCTCGATCTCGGCCATGGTGATCAGGGCGCTGGATTTCCCCGCCGCCGGATTCACCACCAGCGCCAGGCAGGCATAGGGCAGCGCCAACTCGCGCGCCAATACCGCTTCGGGCATACCGGTCATGCCCACCAGATCGCAACCATCGCGCTCCATGCGAGCGATTTCCGCCACCGTTTCCAGTCGCGGTCCCTGGGTGCAGCCATAGATCCCGTGATCGCTAAATGCCGCATTCTCGGCACGCAGTGCCGCCACCAACGCCTCGCGCAACTGCTTGTCGTACGGCTGACTGAAATCGACGTGGGTCACGTGCTCCAGATCGCCTTCGTAAAAGGTGTGCGCACGCCCGGAGGTGTAATCGATGATCTGATGTGGCACGCAGAAATGCCCAGCGCCCATGGCAGCATGAATCCCCCCCACCGCATTGACGGCGACAATGGCGTTGGCGCCGGCCTGCCTGAGCGCCCAGAGGTTGGCCCGGTAGTTCACCTGGTGCGGCGCAATCCGATGTGGTTGTCCGTGCCGGGCAAGGAACAGCACCTCGCGCCCGGCGTAGCTGCCGCACAGGATATCGGCCGAGGGCGCGCCGTAAGGTGTATCCAGCGGCAGCGCTTCGTGAATCGTCAAGCCCTCCAACTGGGTCAGGCCGGTACCACCGATAATGGCGTAGACAGTCATTGGCAGATCCTCAGTCAAGCAACTGGGCAGCTCTCAGGGCCGCCACAGCGGTAAGCCAGCGTGGGGCCTGGCGGTATTCGGTAGCGGCATGAGCACGGCCACGCATGCGCTCGAGGCGCGCAGGCGGCGTCACCCGAAGACGCTGCAACGCACTGAGCGCCAGCTCGGCCGAAGCACGGTCATTGCACACCAGCCCCATATCGCAGCCCGCAGCGAGCGCCGCCTCGATACGCTTGCCAGCATCACCGACCACGTGGGCACCCGCCATGGACAGGTCGTCGCTGAAGATCACACCCTCGAAGCCAAGCTCGCCACGCAAGATGTCCTGCAACCAGCGACGGGAGAAGCCAGCCGGTTGTTCGTCAACCTGAGAATAGATGACATGCGCCGGCATCACTGCATCGAGCTCGTGCACCAGACCTTTGAACGGCTGCATGTCGCAAGCGCGGATTTCATCGAGACTGCGCTCGTCGAGCGGGATGGCGACATGAGAATCCGCCTCGGCCCAGCCGTGCCCGGGGAAGTGTTTGCCGGTAGCGGCCATCCCTGCCTGATGCATGCCGCGGATGAAAGCGGCCGCCAGCGTGGTGGCCCGTTGCGGATCCCCCTCGAAGGCACGACTGCCCACCACCGCACTGCGCTGGTGGTCGAGATCCAGTACCGGCGCAAAGCTCAGATCCAGGCCAACCGCCAACACCTCGCTCGCCATCAACCAGCCGCAGTGCTCGGCCAGCACCTCGGCATTGTCGTTGTCGGCGATGGCGCGCATCGCCGGCAAGCGCACAAAGCCCTGACGCAGACGCTGCACCCGTCCACCTTCCTGGTCCACCGCCAGCAGCAGGTCCGGGCGCACCGCACGGATGCTCTGGCACAGCTCGCGCACCTGGCGCGGCGATTCGATGTTGCGGGCAAAAATGATCAGACCACCCACTTCGGGCTGGCGCAGCATCTGGCGATCCTCGGCGGTCAACCAGGTGCCGGCGATGTCCATCATCAAAGAGCCTTGCATGAGTCTATTTCCTCAGGTGAAGTCTAGGTCTGCAGCCCACTGCGGGCACGGCGCCTCATCGATACGCACTTTGCAATGCAGCGGTACGCACTCGAAAAGCGCCAGCATGTCGGCGTTACGCAAACGAATGCAGCCATGGGACAACGGTGTACCCATGGGTTCCGTATCCGGCGTGCCATGCAGATAGATATAACGGCGAAAGGTGTCGACCTCGCCCAGGCGATTGCGCCCCGATTCAAGACCGCTCAGCCAGAGAATACGGGTGAGAATCCAGTCACGGCCAGGAAACTGCTCGTGCAGCTCAGGTGACCACACTTCCCCCGTCCAGCGACGACTGCGCAATACGGCCGCCAGAGGCAAACCAGCGCCGATTTTCGCGCGCACCTGATGCAGCCCGCGCGGCGTACAGCCTGAGCCGTTAAGCTCACCCGCCCCACCGAGCGCAGTGGAGACAGGCAAGCTCAGCAGCAGCCGCCCGGCACTGAAGCCGTAGAGCGCCTGATCGGCAATGGAGATATGGAGTAGATCTAGATCGGACATGGGCCGCTAGCTTAGCCGAAGGGCGAAGCCAAGCCCACCTGCCGCCAGGTCAAACCTTGGGCATGGTGCTGGGTGTCTTGCTGCGCGGCTTGAGTTGCGCGCCGGCCAATGCCGGATCGGCGATACCGGTTTCCGAACGCATGCCGGCAGCCAGAAACGGCACCATCATGCGCATCACCTGCTCGATCGAGGTGTTGACGCCGAAATCAGTCTCGGCCATCGCGCGCAAAGCCTTGATACCGGACATGCTGAACGCCGCAGCGCCGAGCATGAAGTGCACACGCCAGAACAGTTCCAGTGGTGGAATACGCGGCGCCGCCTCATGTACCAGCAGCATGTAACGACGGAAAACCTTGCCGTAGACCTCTTCCAGATACTTGCGCAAGTGACCCTGGCTCTGGCTGAAGGCCAAACCGAGCAGGCGCATGAAAATGGACAGGTCGTTACCGCTGCGCGGCTTGACAGCCAGGGCCTGCTCGACCAGAAGCTCGAGCAGCTCCTCAAGGGAAACCTGGGTTTCGGACTTGGCCTGACGGCGATCGAGTTCCTTTTCCAGGCTGGTACAGAAAGGTCCCAGGAAACGCGAAAAGACCGCTTGAATCAGCGCCTTCTTCGAACCGAAGTGATAGTTGACGGCAGCCAGGTTGACCCCAGCCTTGCTGGTGATCAGGCGCAGCGAGGTCTCGGCGAAGCCTTTTTCCGCGAACAGCTGTTCCGCAGCATCGAGAAT
The DNA here is from genome assembly GCF_015712105.2 of Pseudomonas chaetocerotis. Classification (NCBI taxonomy): domain Bacteria; kingdom Pseudomonadati; phylum Pseudomonadota; class Gammaproteobacteria; order Pseudomonadales; family Pseudomonadaceae; genus Pseudomonas; species Pseudomonas chaetocerotis. The sequence goes on along the minus strand of NZ_JACFYX020000008.1, from coordinate 103,789 downwards.
GCGTTCAACGGTTTCCGACTGAGCCATGAGTTATCACCTGACAAACACTTGTTTGAAACATACGTTTCATTCCACTGAATTGTCAAGCCGCATCAGCCGTCTTTTGGCCGGCGGGTCACAGCTTACAACAAGCAGAGACGCAGATGACCCGGCATGGGTAACAAGCCGGACGGCAGGCCTTCGCAAAATGGGCGTTGCCAAGCCCCGCTTACTGTATATAATCCCAGTCACTGTATAAAAAGACAGAGCCCAGCCATGCTGAAACTGACGCCACGCCAAGCCGAGATCCTTGCCTTCATCAAGCGCTGCCTGGAAGACAACGGCTACCCACCCACCCGCGCGGAAATCGCTCAGGAACTGGGGTTCAAATCACCCAACGCCGCAGAAGAGCACCTCAAGGCCCTTGCCCGCAAGGGTGCCATCGAGATGACGCCAGGCGCTTCACGCGGCATCCGCATTCCCGGCTTCGAGGCAGGCGCTGCGAACGAGGATACGGGCCTCCCGGTAATCGGCCGTGTCGCCGCAGGCGCACCGATCCTTGCACAGCAACATGTCGAGGAATCCTGCCAGATCAACCCGGCATTCTTTCAGCCCAAAGCCGACTATCTGCTGCGTGTACGCGGCATGAGCATGAAGGACATCGGCATCTTCGATGGTGATCTGCTCGCCGTGCACACCACCCGGGAAGCCCGCAATGGCCAGATCGTCGTCGCCCGTATCGACGATGAAGTGACGGTCAAGCGCTTCAAGCGCGAGGGCAACAAGGTCTGGCTGATTGCCGAGAACCCTGAATTTGCACCGATCGAAGTGGATCTGGAACACCAGGATCTGGTCATCGAAGGTTTGAGCGTCGGTGTAATCCGCCGCTGAGGAGACACCATGCACGTGCAGCAGTCGTTCGAGCGTCCACAACTTCCCCTTTTCGACGCCTTTCTTGGCCGAACGTCGAGTGAGCCACGGTTAGCAACCGAAGACATCTCTCGCAACGAGGATGATCAGGCGTTCAGCGAACTCGCTCTACGTGGCGCTGCCGGCCACTGCCTGCACTTGCTGGCCCCGATTCTGCGCGAGTTGAGCGAGAACCAGGACGCGCGCTGGCTGACCCTGGTGGCACCACCAGCCAGCCTTACGCAAAGCTGGCTGCGCGAGGCAGGTCTGAATCGTGAGCGCATTCTCCTGCTGCATCCACGGCAGGGGCAGAATGCCCTGGCACTGGCGGAAGAAGCCCTGAAACTCGGCCGCAGCCATACCGTGATCAGTTGGCTGCATCCGGTCGAGAGCAGCACTCGCCAGCGCCTTGCACAGGCCGCCAATGCAGGCGGCGCGCAGAGCCTGAATATCAGCCTGGGTTGAACTCGCCAGGTTGCATCTGCGCAAATGAAAACGGGGCTCCAATGGAGCCCCGTTTTCGTCGAACCGTAGCGATTCAGTGGAGAACGCGCGCGCCTTCGTCTTCACCACTGAAATCACCCTCAGCCATTCGGCCGGCCATCTGCACACCCACATTGAGCATGGCCTTAGCCACCTCGATGTGCTGCCCCTGCAGGAAAGCCTTGGCATCAGAGGAGAAGTCCAGAGTCACCAGGGCCTCTTCATCCTCTGCGCGACGCAGGGCAATACGCCCATCGGGCAGTTCGACGATTTCCAGGAAGGATGTGGGCATGGCTCAGTCTCTGTGCAAAAACACGACATTGTAACAGTCAGCCGGGGTCATCCCCAGTCCACTGGTCCAGTTAAACCCGATCAGCACTCGCTGAGGCCTTCGCGAAAGCGTAGCACCAGAGTCTTGAGCTGCTGACGCCAGACATCGACCTCATCGATGCTCAGCTCGGCCGGTTCTTCGCCAACGCTGATGGCTGTGATCAAGGGCAGGGACGGATCGACCTTAGCCCTGTGCTCCTCACGCGGGGGCTGGAACAGCGCAGCATAGGCCGCCAGCAGCTCGGCCAGCCAGGTTTCGCGCTGCTGCGCCAACTCGACCAGTTCGGCCAGTTCCGGGCTGGGCGAGCCATCAAGCACAGCCTGCTGCACAAAGGACTCGACACGCGAAGGCGTCACGTCGTTCATGCGGTAATAGCCGGCAATCTCATGACACAGCCCAAGCAGCCCGCCATAAAGGTGAAACAGGGCAGCCTCGCGCTCGGCCTGCGCCAGAGCCTGCACATTAAACGCGGAGGAGGCTTCGGCCTTGCGCCAGTTATCCAGGGCAATACCGGCGAAGAAGATCTTCTGATTGGTACGGGTATAGATTTCTTTGGCCATTACGGCGACCTCCACAGCAGATGGGTCATGATACGCGCGTCTGCCCTGCCTGACGCGCATCTCGTCAGGCATTCAGGGCGCCGCTGTTACGACGCCAGGCCGACGCGCGGCAGGTCGTGATCAAGCGCTAGCGCTTGTCCTCGACCTTCCATTTGCCGCCATCGAAGAACGCACGCCAGCCAGTCGGCTTGCCATCGACTTCGGACTGCACGTATTGCTCCTTGGTCTTGCGGCTGTAGCGAATCACCGCCGGACGGCCATCCGGATCCTTCTGCGGGGCATCGCAAAGGAAGTGGTACTTGGGATCGATCTCATGCTTGTGCGGAACGATCTCCAGCACCAGCGGCGCACGCGTCTCGCGGTTCTTGGGGAACTGGCTGGCAGCAAGGAACAGGCCCGATGCGCCGTCGCGCAGCACGTAGGTGTCGTCCACCTTCTCGCACTTGAGCTCCGGCATATCCACCTTGTCCATCTTCGGCGGCGCCGCTTCACCGTTCTTGAGCAACTTGCGGGTGTTCTTGCAGCTCGTGTTGGTGCAACCGAAGAACTTGCCGAAGCGGCCCGTCTTGAGCTGCATCTGGCTACCGCACTTGTCGCACTCCAGGCTCGGACCTTCGTAGCCTTTGATGCGGTACTGGCCCTGCTCGATCTCGTAGCCGCTGCAATCGGGATTGTTGCCGCAGATGTGCAGCTTACGGGTTTCATCCAGCAGGTAGGCATCCATCGCGGTGGCGCAGATCGGGCAGCGATGCTTGCCGAGCAACACCAGGGACTCGGATTCGCCTTCATCGTCAGCCGCGATTTCATCGCCCGGCACCAGGTTGATGGTGGCCTTGCAACGCTCCTTCGGTGGCAGCGCATAGCCCGAGCAACCGAGGAACACGCCGGTGGAGGCGGTGCGAATCATCATCGGCCGGCCGCACTCGCGGCAGGGAATATCGGTCAGCGTCGGCTGGTTGGCACGCATGCCGCCCTCACCCGCCTCGGCAACTTCGAGCTTCTTCTTGAAATCACCGTAGAACTCGTCGAGCAGGTGCTTCCACTCGCGCTCGCCCTGAGCCACATCGTCGAGATGTTCTTCCATGGTGGCGGTAAAGCTGTAATCCATCAGGTTGGCGAAGCTCTCGTCGAGACGCTCGGTGACGATGTCGCCCATCTTCTCGGCGTAGAAGCGACGGTTGTGCACCGTGACGTAGCCACGATCCTGAATGGTGGAAATGATCGCCGCATAGGTGGACGGACGACCAATCCCGCGTTTTTCCAGCTCCTTGACCAGGCTGGCTTCGGAGTAACGCGCCGGTGGCTTGGTGAAGTGCTGGCTGGGGTCGAGCTGGATCAGCTTGAGGCCCTCGCCCTCCTTCATTTCCGGCAGGACGTCGTCCTCGCCCGGCTTGCTCTGTTGCGGCAACACGCGAGTGTAACCGTCGAACTTGAGGATGCGGCCCTTGGCGCGCAGCTCGAAGTTGCTGGCAGCAACGGTGACGCTGGTGGACAAGTACTCGGCCGGCGGCATCTGGCAGGCGACGAACTGACGCCAGATCAGGTCATACAGGCGCTCGGCATCACGCTCCATGCCGGACAACTGGGTCGGGCGCAGGTTGACGTCGGACGGACGAATCGCTTCGTGCGCCTCCTGAGCGCCCTCCTTGCTCGAGTACAGGATCGGCTTGCCCGGCAGGTACTTGTCGCCGTACTCGCTGCTGATGAAGCCACGCACCATCTCCACGGCGTCGTTCGAAAGGTTGGTCGAGTCGGTACGCATATAGGTGATGTAGCCAGCTTCGTACAAACGCTGAGCCATCATCATGGTTTTCTTCACCCCGAAGCCCAGGCGGTTGCTCGCAGCCTGCTGCAGGGTGGAGGTAATAAAGGGTGCCGACGGTTTGCTGCTGGTCGGGCGGTCTTCACGCTTGACCACGCTGTAGCTGGAAGCCTTGAGCTTCTCCAGCGCGGCCATGGCCTGTGCTTCATTGACCGGTTTGAAGGCAGCGCCGCTCTCGCGCACCACCTCGAAACGCACCTTGGCGTTCTTCGCGGTGCCGAGGTCGGCATGCACTTCCCAGTACTCTTCCGGGACGAAGGCACGGATTTCTTTCTCGCGCGCCACCACCAGCTTCACGGCTACAGACTGCACACGACCGGCAGACAGGCCACGAGCGATCTTCGCCCACAGCAGCGGCGAGACCATGTAGCCCACAACGCGGTCGAGGAAGCGGCGCGCCTGCTGTGCATTGACGCGGTTGATGTCCAGCTCGCCCGGTTTGGAGAAGGCTTCCTGAATCGCCTTCTTGGTGATCTCGTTGAACACCACACGCTTGTAGCGGCTGTCATCGCCACCAATGGATTCGCGCAGGTGCCAGGCGATGGCTTCCCCCTCGCGATCCAAGTCGGTTGCGAGATAGATGGTGTCGGCATCCTTGGCCAGACGGCGCAGTTCTTCGATCACCTTTTCCTTGCCGGGGAGGATCTCGTACTTGGCCTTCCAGCCGTGCTCGGGGTCGACCCCCATACGCGTGAACAGCTGGCGTTTGGCCTTTTCCTTGGGCGACAGCGCAGGCGCTTCACCAGCAGCAGCCTTGCCGCGCTTGGCAGGCTCCTTGGTGGCGCTTGCCGAGCCACTGGTAGGCAGGTCACGGATGTGGCCGATGCTCGACTTCACCACGTACTGGCTGCCCAGGTACTTGTTGATGGTCTTGGCCTTGGCCGGGGATTCCACGATGACCAGCGATTTGCCCATGGATCAGAAGATTCCTGAATTGCGAAATATAGAAGGCACGAAGCCGAAGGTGTTTACAAAGCAGCGAGCGAAGGTCAGGCAAGGCGAAAACAGTCGAAAAAGCGCAGTGTACGAGCTGTACATGAGCATTTTGAGGCTGGTTTCAACGCAGCATGGCCGAGAGCAGCAATTTGTAGACGCCCTCTAAGGCCCCGCTATATATAGTGGTGACCAAGCGAAGGTCAAGCGCAGGGGCTGCGCAGTCAGACTTGCGAAGCGCCGATGGGGCTGACTTCGGCCTGAATCAAAGCAAAGCGTGGAACGCGCTCGCCGTCCACTTCGATCTCTTCACAGAACATGCTCAGCGGCCTTACCCACAAGCCAAACTCGCCATACAGCGCTTGGTAGACCACCACCTCTTCCTCGTTCTCGGAATGGCGGGCCACCCCGAATACGCGGTACTGCGGACCTTTGTAGTGGCGATAGAGTCCTGGCTGCAACTGCATGAGCGGTTCCCAATATAAAAAGCCGTAAAAAGCAAAACCGGGGCACTGGGCCCCGGTTTCTGTCCGCTGACGCTTAAACGCGCTCGAAGACGGTGGTGATGCCTTGGCCAAGGCCCACGCACATGGTGGAGACACCCAAGGTGCCGCCGTTCTGTTTCATGACGTTGAGCAGGGTACCGGAGATACGGGCACCGGAACAACCGAAGGGGTGACCCAGGGCGATCGCGCCGCCGTGCAGGTTGACCTTATCTTCCATCTTGTCGAGCAGCTTCAGGTCCTTCAGCACAGGCAGAGCCTGGGCGGCGAATGCTTCGTTGAGCTCGACGAAATCGATGTCAGCCATGCTCAGACCGGCGCGCTTGAGGGCCTTCTGGGTGGACGGTACTGGGCCGTAACCCATGATCGCAGGATCGACACCAGCAACGGCCATGGCGCGAACCACGGCCATCGGCTGGATGCCCAGATCCTGGGCGCGCTGGGCGCTCATGACGATCATGCAGGAGGCGCCGTCGGTGATCTGCGAGGACGTACCTGCAGTCACGGTGCCGCCTTTCGGGTTGAACGCGGGCTTCAGCGCAGCCAGGCTTTCCAGGGTGGTTTCCGGACGAATGGTTTCGTCGAAGTCGTACACCTTCAGGAAGCCATTCTCGTCGTAGCCCTGCATCGGGATGATTTCATCCTTGAACTTGCCTTCGACAGTGGCCTTGTGCGCCAGACGGTGCGAACGCTCACCGAAGGCGTCCTGCTGCTCGCGGCTGATGCCGTGCATCTTGCCCAGCATTTCAGCGGTCAGGCCCATCATGCCGGACGCCTTGGCGGCGTACAGCGACAGGTGCGGGTTCGGGTCGACGCCGTGCATCATGCCAACGTGGCCCATGTGCTCCACACCGCCGACGACGAACACGTCGCCGTTGCCGGTCTGGATCGCCTGCACGGCGGTGTGCAGGGCGCTCATGGACGAACCGCACAGGCGGCTGACGGTCTGGCCGGCACTGGTGTGCGGGATCTGGGTCATCAGCGATGCCATGCGTGCGATGTTCCAGCCCTGCTCCAGGGTCTGGTTGACGCAGCCCCAGATCACGTCCTCGACTTCGGCCGGATCGACCTTGGCGTTACGCTCCAGCAGCTTACTGATCAGATGCGCGGACATGGTCTCCGCGCGGGTGTTACGGTGCATGCCGCCCTTGGAACGACCCATCGGGGTACGACCGAAGTCGACGATCACTGCATCTCTAGGATTCAGGCTCATATTTCTACTCTCGCTCTGTTCGCTGCACGATTAACCGAAGAACTTCTGGCCCTTGGCGGCCATTTCGCGAAGTTTTGCGGTCGGGTGGTACAGGGCGCCCAGCTCGGCATATTTGTCAGCCAGGGCGACGAATTCAGCCACACCGATGGAATCGATGTAGCGCAGCGCACCGCCACGGAAGGGAGGGAAGCCGATACCGTAGATCAGGCCCATATCGGCCTCGGCTGCGGTGTCGACGATGCCGTCTTCCAGGCAACGAACGGTTTCCATGCACAGCGGGATCATCATGAAGTTGATGATGTCCTCGTCGCTGACTTCACGCTCTTCGACCACGATGGACTTGAGCAGCTCGTAAGCAGCCGGGTCGGTGACCTTCTTCGGCTTGCCGCGCTTGTCGGTCTCGTAGGCGTAGAAGCCCTTGCCGTTCTTTTGGCCCAGGCGGTCGGCGTCGTACATCACGTCGACGGCAGTCCTGCCTTCCACGGCCATGCGGTCCGGGAAGCCTTCGGCCATCACGTCACGGCCGTGGTGGCCAGTGTCGATGCCGACCACGTCGGAGAGATAAGCCGGGCCCATGGGCCAACCGAACTTCTCCATCACCTTGTCGATGCGCACGAAGTCGACGCCGAAGCCCAGCAGCTTGGAGAAGCCGCCGAAATACGGGAACAGCACGCGGTTGACCAAAAAGCCCGGGCAGTCGTTGACCACGATCGGGTTCTTGCCCATCTTCTTGGCGTAGGCAACGGTGGTGGCTACGGCCACTTCGCTGGACTTCTCGCCACGGATGACTTCCACCAGCGGCATCATGTGCACCGGGTTGAAGAAGTGCATGCCGACGAAGTTTTCCGGACGCTTGAGCGCCTGGGCCAGCAGGGAGATGGAGATGGTCGAGGTGTTGGAGGCCAGGATGGCGTCTTCACGCACCACGCCTTCCACTTCGGCCAGCACGATCTGCTTGACCTTGGGGTTCTCGACCACGGCTTCGACGACGATGTCGACGTTACCGAAATCGCCGTAGGACATGGTCGGACGGATGGCATTGAGGGCTTCGGCCATCTTCGCCGGGGTCATGCGGCCTTTCTCGACGCGCTTGCCGAGCAGCTTGGAAGCCTCGTTCAAGCCCATCTGGATACCCTCTTCACGGATATCCTTCATCAGGATCGGGGTGCCCTTGGAGGCCGACTGATAGGCGATGCCGCCACCCATGATGCCGGCGCCGAGTACGGCGGCCAGTTTCACGTCGCGAGCGATCTCGTCGTGGTGCTTGGCTTTCTTCTTCAATTCCTGATCGTTGAGGAACAGACCGATCAGGCTCTCGGCAACCGAGGTCTTGGCCAGCTTGACGAAGCCGGCGGCCTCGACTTCCAGCGCTTTGTCACGACCGAAGTTGGCCGCTTTCTGAATGGTCTTGATCGCCTCGACCGGCGCCGGGTAGTTCGGGCCGGCCTGGCCAGCGACGAAGCCCTTGGCGGTCTCGAAGCACATCATCTGCTCGATGGCGTTGAGCTTGAGCTTTTCCAGCTTGGGCTGACGCTTGGCCTTGTAGTCCAGCTCGCCGGAGATGGCGCGCTTGACCAGATCGAGAGCGGCGGCCTGCAGCTTGTCTGCACTGACCACAGCATCGACGGCGCCCACTTTCAGGGCGTCTTCGGCACGGTTCTCCTTGCCCGAAGCGATCCATTCCACGGCGTTATCGGTACCGATCACGCGCGGCAGGCGCACCGTGCCGCCGAAGCCCGGGTAGATGCCCAGTTTGACTTCCGGCAGGCCGATCTTGGCACTGGCGCTCATTACGCGATAGTCAGCGGCCAGACACATCTCGAAACCGCCACCCAGGGCGATGCCGTTGATGGCGACGACGGTCGGCACGGCGAGGTCTTCGAAATCACTGAAGATCTTGTTGGCTTCCAGGTTGCCAGCCACCAGCTCTGCGTCGGGCAGTTTGAAGTTGTCGACGAACTCGGTGATATCGGCGCCGACGATGAACACGTCCTTGCCACTGGTGACAATCACGCCCTTGATCGAACCGTCAGCCTTGATCGCGTCGACGGAGGCGCGCAGCTCGTTGAGGGTAAGACGGTTGAATTTGTTGACGGACTCACCCTTGAGGTCGAACTTCAATTCGACGATGCCGCTCTCAAGAGCCTTAACCGTGATGGCTTTACCTTCGTAAATCATCAACTGATCTCCACGGTATGGAAGCTGAACAGTACACATCGGAGCCAACCGGCAGGCCAGCCCGCGGCAGCGCCGCACGAGCATAGCCCCAATCGGTACGACACACCCACCGACGCGATATTCGGGCTGCATATGGCGCGCCTGACAAGGCAAACGCTCAATTCATACGCCCGTTTGATTTGGGTGTGCACACCTTCAGGGAAAAGCCTGCACTTGTCAATTGGCCTCTTTTCGTCGATTTCCCGACGTTTTCTGCAGGCCTGGTCATTCGTGGCCTCCAGCCGGTTCCAATAAACAGCGTCAATAACGCGCCATTGCGAGCGTCTGCCTGCCTGGTATGGACAGGTCCAGGCGCCTAGCCAAATCGCCCCGCTCCGGGTACAGTCGTCTCACTTTCAGCTGGCACAGCGCCACCTGAGGGCAACACAAAAACAAATCGAGCCCCTCGATGGGCCATACGGAGTCGCCAATGTCGAGCCGCCGTTCGCTTGTATTTCCCCTGAGCGCCCTGCTCCTTTTCGTCGTCACCTCACTCTCCTCCACCTTGCTCAGCGCCGCGCCAGCCAATGATCTGCTTCGCCTGCACCAGCTGCGCCTGGCAACCCAGAAAAGCCTGGGCGATTTCTACATGTATAACGGCATGGAAGGCGACCAGCGCTACGCACGGATGATTGGCGAGTCCCTGCAGGAAGGCCAATCACACCTGAACGATCTGGGCAAAATGCCCGGCGATGCGAGCAAGGCGCTACGCGCGCAGCTGCAAACCAATTGGCAAAGTTATCGCAGCGGGCTCCAGGTACTGATGGACGCCATGCGCAGCCAGGGTTTCACCGACCTGCAACCCGTCGCCGATCTGGCCGAGAACAATCAGCGCATCATGGCCATCAGTCAGGAGCTGTATCAGAAGATTCAGCAAGAAAGCGGTTTCAGCGTACCGCAACTGACGCAGAAGAGCCGCGAGCAGAGCCTGCTGATGCAGAATATCGCTCTGGACTACGCTTCACGCAGTGCCTCGGTCGGCGCCAGCTTCTTCGGCGGCGGCGAAGAACGCGCCATCGACGAGCTGGCCGGTGAATTCGCCAGCAAGCTGGACAATCTCAGCGCCGCCCAGCAGAACACCCCGGAGATCAACGCGGCCCTGAGCGCCATCGGCACCAAATGGCGTTACATCGAGAACTCCCTGCGCAACTACAACGAAAACACCGTACCTTTCCTGATCAGCAAGTATTCCGACAGCATCATCGAAGGCCTGGAAGCCGTTGCCGCCCAGTACGCCACCAGCCAGCACTGATGCCCCATGTTTCCGGCCTGCCTGGCCCAACTCTTGCCCGGTGCTAGCACCGGGCTTTTCTTTGCCTTTTTCACGACCAGTCGCCCTATCCCACACAATGGGGCCATACTTGAGACAGAGCCATTTGCCCCCCTTAAGGAGGAGTTCACCATGCCCTACCAGCACATTCTGGTCGCCGTCGACCTGACCGAGGAATGCGACCCTGTCGTGACACGTGCGCAGAAGCTGGCGAAGGCCAGTGGCGCCAAGATGTCTCTGGTGCATATCGTCGAACCCATGGCCATGGCCTTCGGTGGTGACGTGCCGATGGATCTGTCGATGCTGCAGCAACAACAGTTCGAGCAGGCACGCGAGCGCCTGGACAGCTTTACCGGCAAGTACCCGGAACTCACCGCTGATCAGCGTCACCTGGCCTACGGGCAACCACGCCAGGAGATCCACCGCCTGGCCGAAGAACAGGGTTGCGACCTGATCGTGGTCGGCAGCCATGGCCGCCACGGCCTGGCGCTGTTGCTGGGCTCGACCGCTAATGACGTACTGCACGGCGCGCCCTGCGATGTACTCGCAGTGCGCCTGAAGAAAGGCGAAAAAGGCGCTTGAGATCGCGTCGCGGCTGAAGCCCCTCCCACAGTAGCCGCATTGGCTCTGCCCGTGGGAGGCGCTTCAGCGGCGAGCTTTTTCGCTTCGGCCTTACTCGAACGAATCGCCTGCGCTCATGACCAGCGGGCGAATCTTCTGCAGCTGGGTTTCCAGCGACACCGTCATGCTCGATGACATCGAGAAGAAGGTGAGGAAGGCCTTGAGGTTGGAGTCGCCTTCACAGGTGTCGTGAATGCGCTGCCAGAAAGCCTGATTGACCAGCTTCAGTTGCTGGAACAGGCGCACCAGCCCTTTCAGCTCCCAATCGGCCAGACGCCCCTCGCGCATGTTGAAATACTGCCGCGTCAGGTACAGCGATACCGCGCGCAGGATGAATTCCTGATTGTTGGCAAAGGGCAGATGGTGCTGCGCCATGGGTTTCAGGCGCGCCAGCACCGGACAGGCGCTAGTGGCCATGATAACCCCGAGCAGCGCACGCAGGCCCTCCTCCAGGCCGACCTGCTTGGTGTACTCACGCTCCGGTGTGCGCACCCAGACGCTGGCCTTCTTGAAAGCTGGCAGGCCACGAAAATCCTCGATCACCCGATGCAGATCGACCGCTGCCGGACAATGGCTGAACTGCTCGCGACTCAGCGGACAATTGCTGCATTGCTGATGTTCAAGGCGCGTCCAGGCGGGGGCCTGTTGCGCCTGGACTGGGTCATATTCGCGGTTCAGCTCGATCCGGTAGCTGAACTGATGATTGTCGTCGAGAGTAATGCGGTACTCGATGGCCATTGCCCGTTCGTTCCTTCGTCAGCCTTCCAGCTCTGCCCAGCGCTCGAGCAACTCGTCCATTTCCTTCTGCAAGCCCTCGAGACGCGCCAATACTTCCGTGGTGACCTGCACCGGCTGCTGGTAGAAGGCAGGGTCAGATACCTGCTCCTGTACTGCGGCCATTTCCTGCTCCAGGGCATCGATCTGCCCAGGAATCGCTTCCAGCTCGCGCTGTAGCTTGTAGCTTAGTTTCTTCTTCGCCGGCTCGACGCTCTCTTGCACGGGAGTCACTGCGGCCGCGGCCGGCGCTTCGACGATGGCCGTGGCCAGTTCGGCCTTGCCGGACTTGCTTTCACCCACACCGAGCAGGCGCGGCGAACCGCCCTGGCGCAGCCAGTCCTGGTACCCGCCGACGTACTCGCGCACCTTGCCTTCACCCTCGAACACCAGGGTGCTGGTCACGACGTTGTCAAGGAAGGCACGGTCGTGGCTGACCATCAGCACGGTGCCAGGGAAATTGAGCAGTACTTCTTCGAGCAGTTCCAGGGTTTCTACGTCCAGGTCGTTGGTCGGTTCGTCGAGCACCAGCAGGTTGGCCGGCTTGCTGAACAGCTTGGCCAGCAACAGTCGTGCCCGTTCGCCGCCCGATAGCGCCTTGACTGGCGTACGGGCGCGTTGCGGGCTGAACAGGAAGTCGCCCAGGTAGCTCAGTACATGGCGGTTCTGGCCGTCGATGGTGATGAAGTCGCGGCCTTCGGCGACGTTGTCGATTACCGTCTTCTCCGGCTCGAGCTGGTGACGTAATTGGTCGAAATACGCCACTTCCAGTTTGGTGCCGACCTCGATCTTGCCGCTGCTCGGTTGCAGGTCGCTGAGCAAAAGCTTGAGCAGGGTGGTTTTGCCGGTACCGTTGGCGCCAAGCAGGCCGATGCGGTCGCCGCGCTGCAGGACCATGGAGAAATCCTTGACCAGGAACGGGCCGCCGGCGTGAGCGAAACTGACGTTCTCTGCCACCATCACCTGTTTGCCGGACTTGTCCGCGGTATCGAGCTGGATATTCGCCTTGCCCTGGCGCTCGCGCCGCTCGCTACGCTCCGCACGCATTGCCTTGAGCGCACGTACACGCCCTTCGTTACGGGTGCGACGGGCCTTGATGCCCTGACGAATCCACACTTCCTCCTGAGCCAGGCGCTTGTCGAACAGCGCATTGGCGGTTTCCTCGGCAGCCAGTTGCTGCTCTTTATGTACCAGGAAGCTGGCGTAGTCGCCGTTCCAGTCGATCAGGCCGCCACGATCCAGTTCCAGGATGCGCGTAGCGAGGTTCTGCAGGAAGGAGCGGTCGTGGGTAATGAACAGCACGGCGCCGCCGAAGTCTTTCAGCGCCTCCTCCAGCCAGGCGATGGCGCCGATGTCCAGGTGGTTGGTCGGTTCATCGAGCAGCAGCAGATCCGGCTCGGACACCAGTGCCTGCGCAAGAAGCACGCGACGGCGCCAGCCCCCGGAGAGCTCGGCCAGCGTCTTGTCGGCCGGCAACTGCAGGCGGCTCAGGGTGCTGTCGACCAGTTGCTGCAGACGCCAGCCATCTTTGGCTTCCAGCTCCTGCTGCACGTGCATCAGTTGCTCGAGGTCGTCGTCGCCATGGATGTTCTGCGCCAGGTGATGATAACGCGCCAGCAGCTCGCCAACGCCGGCCAGGCCTTCGGCGACCACGTCGAACACCGTGCGCTCGTCGGCGCGCGGCAGCTCCTGCGGCAGCTCGCCGATCTTCAGCCCCGGGGCGCGCCAGATCTCGCCGTCATCGGGCATCTGGTCGCCCTTGACCAAGCGCAGCATGCTCGATTTACCGGTGCCGTTGCGGCCGATGATACACACCCGCTCACCCCGCGCAATCTGCCAGGACACTCCATCGAGCAGGGGCATGGCGCCATAGGCGAGGGATACGTCGGCAAACTTGAGCAGGGTCATGGGCATCTCCAGAAACAGGGGGCGCATTCTACCCGAGTTGCAGGCTGGCTGTAGCCGTTTCCGCCCCGGCAGCAGGCACCTCGGTAGCGCACTTGCAATAGCACTGCGCCACGCATTTTTTCCGCATGTGTCCATCTGACCCGACAGCATTCACCGAGCCCCGCTGAAGCGCTAAGCTAAGGGTATGCAACGACACGGAACGTGTTGCCCCACTCTCTGCTTGCCCCCTGGAAATGCCATGCGCGGTCGCCTTCTCTCTGTAGTCTCTTGCCTGATCCTCACCACCACTGCTGGCCTTACCAGCGTCGAAGCCGCCAACCTGGCGCAGCAACGCCAGTACTACGACGAAGCCAAGCGTGCCCTGGCCAAGGGTGACAGCGGACCTTATCGCCAGTACGCCAACGCGCTACGCGATTACCCACTGACGCCTTATCTGGCCTATGACGAGCTGACCAACCGGCTCAAGTCGGCCAGCAATGCCGAGATCGAGAAGTTTCTCGCCGAACACGGCGACCTGCCTCAGGCCAGCTGGATGAAACTGCGCTGGTTGCGCTGGCTGGCCGAGCGTGGCGACTGGAAACCCTTTCTCGATCACTACGACGCCAAGCTCAATTTCACCGAACTGGATTGCCTGTATGGCCAGTACCAGCTCAGCCACGGCCTGACTGCCGAAGGCAACGCCACCGCCGAGAAGCTCTGGCTGGTGGGAAAATCCCAGCCCAACGCCTGTGACCCGCTGTTCGAACGCTGGGCCGCCAATGGCCAGCTCACCGAGCAACGTCGCTGGCAGCGCACCAAGCTGGCGGTGGAAAGCGGCAACTACGGCCTGGCCAACTTCCTGATCAAGGGCATGCCAACGCTCGGTGAGCGCGGCAAGCTGATGGTCGAAGTGGCGCAAAAGCCGCAACTGCTGAAGAACACTGCGCGCTTCGCGCCAGCCGATAGCACCATGAGCGATGTGGTCGGCCTCGGCTTGCGCCGCTTGGCTCGACAGAGCCCGGAAGATGCCCTGGCCCTGCTCGACGGCTACGCCCAGCGCATGAAGTTCTCCTCCGACGAACAGGTCGCCATCGCTCGGCAGATCGGCCTGCGCCTGGCGCAACGCTTCGACCTGCGCGGCCTGCAGGTAATGGCCAAGTACGACCCGCAACTGCGTGACAACACCGTCAGCGAATGGCGTGCGCGCCTACTGCTGCGTCACGGCCGCTGGGAAGAGGCCTATCAGCTGACCCAGAACATGCCGTCCGATCTGGCCAGCAGCAACCGCTGGCGTTACTGGAATGCGCGCAGCCTGCAACTGGCACAACCCAACAGCCAGCAGCCGGCCGTGCTGTTTCAGGCACTGGCCAAGGAACGCGACTTCTATGGTTTCATGGCGGCGGATCAGGTCAAGGCGCCCTACGCGTTGAACAACCAGCCACTGGCCCTCGATCCCAAGGTGGTGCAGAAAGTGCGCAACACTGCCGGCATCGAGCGCGCGATTGAATTCCATGAACGCGGGCAGATCGTCGATGGCCGCCGCGAGTGGTATCACGTCAGCCGCCTGTTCAGCCGCGATGAACTGGTGGCCCAGGCGCGCCTGGCCTACGAAATGGAGTGGTATTTCCCGGCCATCCGCACCATCAGCCAGGCCCAGTACTGGGACGACCTGGAAGTACGCTTCCCCATGGCCCACCGTAACGAGCTGGTACGCGAAGCCAAGCGCCGTGACCTGCATTCGAGCTGGGTGTTCGCCATCACCCGCCAGGAAAGTGCCTTCATGGCCGACGCCCGCTCCCACGCAGGCGCCATGGGCCTGATGCAGCTGATGCCGGCCACCGCCAAGGAAACCGCACGCAAGTTCGGCATCCCCCTGGCTTCGCCGCAATTGGCACTCAACCCGGACACCAACATCCAGCTGGGTGCGGCTTATCTCAGCCAGGTATACGGTCAGTTCAACGGCAACCGCGTACTCGCCTCGGCAGCCTACAACGCCGGTCCAGGTCGCGTGCGGCAGTGGCTGCGTGGCGCCAATCACCTCAGTTACGACGTCTGGGTCGAGAACATTCCGTTCGACGAAACCCGCCAGTACGTGCAGAACGTGCTGTCCTACTCGGTGATCTACGGCCAGAAGCTGGGCGCCCCCCACCCGCTGGTGGCGTGGAACGAGCGTTTCTTCGACGATCAGTAAAACGAAAGCCCCGATCAGGCAGGTGTCTGATCGGGGCTCGCTATTCCATACGCCAATCAGGGGCCAGAGGGCGTTCCGCTTCAGTACCGCATGGGCCTCAGACCACCGCCGCGACAAAAGTTGCCGCGCCCATCAGATGTTCCGGCAGCTAGCGGATCACCCGGTGCGCACGGCGCATCCTACTCCAGGACTTCGACCGGCATTCCTACCTGCAGCTCACCGATGCCACGCGGCAGCAAGTTCTGCCCGAAATATACGTCGCCATCGCGTTCCCGATAGGTTTTGAGCGTCGCCAGTGGCTCACGCTGAGCGCTGCGCTCCCCCGTCTGCGGGTCGACGGTGGTGAGGATGCAGCGCGAGCAGCCCTTGGCTACCTCGAACTCCACCTCGCCGATGCGGATGCGCTTCCAGCTGTCTTCCGCGTAGGGTTCGCTGCCGGTGACGACCAGATTGGGGCGAAAACGCAGCATCGACAGTGGCTGCCCGACTCGCCGGGAGAGATCGTCCAACGAGGCCTGGCCAATCAGCAGCAGCGGGAAACCATCGGCGAAGGCCACGCGATCCCCCGGCTGCGCATAGGCGGTATCGACCTGGCGGGTACGTTCTTCCGGCACCTGCACCAGGCGGCAAGGCTTGCCTAGCAAGCCGCTGAGCCACGCGGCCGCTTCATCACCGGCATCCGGCACGCGAAGGCTGTCACGCCAGACGATGACGCCACGCAGATCCTGCTCAGGGTCGGGCAGCGCTACGGACAGATCGTCACGACCCGGCGCACTCAGGATCAGGCCACCGCGCGCGTCGTACAGGGCGCTCAACTGACTCATCTGCGGCAGCAGGCGCTGGGTGATGAAGCGGCCGTTGTCGGCGTCGACCAGCATCCAGCGCCGATCACCCTGCAGGCCGAGACCGTCGACCGCGCTGCGCTGCAGCACTTCGCCGCGGCCGGACTTGAGCGGATAACGGTACAGCCCCGAAAGACTCGGCATGGGTCAGCTTCCTATTGGCAAAATGCCGTTATACGAGCTGACGGCGATGCTCACAAGCACTGCGAGGCATCAAGGACTTAGCGAGGTTCATCCAGCTCGAGACGTTGACGAATTACATCGACCAGTTTGTCCGGCTGGAACTTGGAGAGGAAATTGTCGCAGCCGACCTTCTTCACCATCGCCTCGTTGAAGCTGCCCGACAGCGACGTGTGCAGCACCACGTAAAGATCCTTGAGACGCGGGTCGTTGCGAATTTCGCTGGTGAGGCGATAGCCGTCCATTTCCGGCATCTCGGCATCGGTGAAGATCATCAGCAGCTTGTCGGTCATCACCTCACCGGTGTCGGCCCACTTCTTGAGCAGGTTGAGGGCCTTGAGGCCATCGCTGGTCATGTGCAGGCGAATACCCAGTTGCGACAGGGTATCGCGTAGCTGGCTCAGCGCCACACTGGAGTCGTCAACCAGCAGCACTTCACGACCACGGGCTTTTTCCAACAGCGGATCGGCGAGTTTCTCTTCGGAGACCTTGGTGCTCATCGGCACGATCTCGGCCAGCACCTTTTCCACGTCGATGACCTCGACGATCTGTTCATCGACCTTGGTGATCGCAGTCAGGTAGTGCTGGCGACCGGCCCCACCGGGCGGCGGCTGGATCGACTCCCAGTTGAGGTTGAGAATGCGATCCACACTGCCAACCAGGAAAGCCTGCACCGAGCGGTTGTACTCGGTGACGATGATGGTGCTGCGCTCATCCGGCACCAGTGGACGCATGCCGATGGCCTGGGACAGATCGATCACCGGCAGGGTCTGACCGCGCAGGTTGACCACGCCGCAGACGAAGCGATGACGCTGTGGCATCAGCGTCAGTTTGGGCATCTGCAGGACTTCCTGCACCTTGAACACGTTGATGGCGAACAACTGCCGGCCAGCCAGGCGGAACATGAGAATTTCCAGACGGTTCTCGCCGACCAGTTGCGTGCGTTGATCTACTGAATCGAGGATGCCGGCCATCATGTGCTCCGAGGTATGTAAGGTGATTCTAGTCTGCCGTTCGGGTTATCGGCGGACTGCCGGCAGACTGAAGCATTGCTGGCGCGCAGCCATCATGCCTCAGCGCTCTGTACCTGGCCAGCGAGCAGCGAAGAATGCTCAGGTAGATGCAAACGCAGGGCGCCAGGTTCTGCACGAAAGCGCAAACCTTTACTTTCCATCGGCTCGCCGTCGAGATTCAGATCCAACCCCTCCAGCGCTTCCACCTCCAGCCAGGGCAGCCGCGCGCTGACCGCAACGCTCTGCAAGCCAAGTATGCCCCCGGACAATAACGTGCCCAAGGTGCCGACGACATCCAGCGCCGCCGGCACGATGCAGATATCGAGCAGGCCATCGTTGATGCTCGCCTCCGGACAAAGCAGGTGCCCACCACCGGCCTGTCGCCCGTTACCGATGCCCAGGGCCAGGAACTCGCCCTGCCATTCGAAATCCGGCCCATGAAAACGACCGGCGGCCGCACGCACTTCGGAAAACCGACTGAGTCCCGTGAGCAGATAGGCGGCGCCACCCAGGACTTTCTTGAGTTCTTCAGGCGTATTGGCCGTAACGTTGGAGCCGAAACCACCAGTGGCCATGTTCAGGAAGACCCGCTCGCCCGCCATGCCCACATCCACCGCCACCGGCTCGAACTCGAGCAGGGCCAACGCCGCAACAGGCGTCAGCGGAATACCGGCAGCGTGGGCAAAGTCATTGGCCGTGCCCAGCGGCAGCAGTGCCAGGCTCGCTTCGCTCCGCGCCTTGACCAGCGCCTCGACCACATCACGAAGGGTGCCGTCACCACCGCCGGCGATCAACGTTGAATAGCCAGCGGCCAATCCCTCCTCAACCAGCCGCTCGGCGTCGCCACCTTCCCAGGTCAGGCGCACGGCCAGATCCCAACCACGCTCGCGCAGACCGTTCACCGCCGCCCTCACCTCTGCGTTCAACGCTTGCTTGCCATGCAGGATCAACCAGGCCTTACGTTCGCGCATGGCGCGTCCTCCTTGAAAGAATCAGCGAAAGCCTAGTGCCTGGCCTTCATGAAAATTAATCAAATAAATCGATATTAATTCTGTAAAAATTGCGCTTTTAAATCGATTGATCCAAATGGATCATTCGCCATCAACGCGGCACGGGACTTAACTCGTGCATGACTGGAGGATTGACCATGATCGATGTACGTCCGTTCGAACAACTCGGTGGTGCTCACCACGGCTGGCTCAACGCCCGTCACCATTTTTCCTTCGCCGAATACTATGACGCCGAGCGGATGAACTGGGGCCGTCTGCGCGTCTGGAACGACGACGAGATCGCACCGCACTCGGGCTTCCCGCCGCACCCGCATCGCGACATGGAGATCATCACCTACGTTCGCGAAGGCGCCATCAGCCACGAGGACAACCTGGGCAACAAAGGCCGTACCGAGGCCGGCGATGTACAGGTGATGAGCGCCGGTACCGGTATCGCCCACAGCGAGTACAACCTGGAGGACGAAACCACCAAGATCTTCCAGATCTGGATTCAGCCAAACCAGGCCGGCCTGCCGCCCTCCTGGGGCGCCAAGCCTTTCCCCAAAGGTGACCGCTCGGGATCATTCGTCACCCTGGCCAGCGGTTACGAGGAGGATGTCGACGCACTGCGCATCCGTACCGACGCGCGCCTGGTTGCGGCCACGATCAAGGCTGGAGAGAGTGCCGAATACAGCCTGCAACCGGGCCGCAAGGCCTATCTGGTGGGCGCTACCGGTGCTTTCAGTGTCAACGGCGTAGCCGTCAAGGCACGTGATGGCGTGGCCATAGCCGATGAAACGCTGATCCGCATCGAAGCGCAGGAAGACAGCGAGATCGTGCTGGTGGACGTCGCCTGATGCCAAACCAACCGCCCTCCATTCTGGAGGGCGGTCTGTTTCTGTATGAAGTAGCCCGGATGAAATCCGGGAGAGCTTGGATGCGCTGCCCCGGATCATCCGGGCTACGAATGGGTGCCCTAAGCCGGATAACCGGTGATCTTGCGAATGCTCTGGTACAGCGGCTTGAGCTGGCGGTACATGCGCTGATAGACCTGCGTGTACAACTGTTCGTAGATTCGCAGAGCCTCGGGGTTCGGTACAAAGACCTGACCAACACGCGTCATGGCGGCGATTGCAGCCGGATAATCGGCGTGCAACCCCAGCCCAACTGCGCAGTTGATCGCCGCACCCAGGCCGCTGGTTTCATAAAGGTGCGGCCGTTCGGCCGGCAGGCCAAAGATGTCGGCTGTCAGCTGCATCGCCGCATCGCTCTGCGAACCTCCGCCAGACACGCGCAGGCGCTCGATGCGAGTGCCGGAGCGTTTTTCGATACGTTCCTTGCCCTGGCGCAGGGCATAGGCCAATCCCTCCAGAATCGCCCGATAAAAGTGCGCGCGTGTGTGTACGTCACCAAAACCGATGATCGAGCCCTTGGCTTCCAGGCCCGGCTCACGAATGCCCGGCGTCCAGTAAGGTTGCAGCATCAGGCCCATGGAGCCAGGCGGCACGGCGTTGACCAATTCATCGAACAGCGCCTCGGGCGACACACCCAGCGCCTCGGCGCGCTGCATCTCGCGCAGGCCGAACTCGCGCTTGAACCAGCTGACCATCCAGAAACCCCGATAGATCATCACCTCGGTGTTGAAGTGATCCGGCAGCGCTGCCGGATACGGTGGTATCAGCGGGATGGTTTCCAGATAGCGACTGCGCGTGGTGTTGATGGTGGCCGTGGTGCCGTAGGAGAGGCAGGCAGTAGTCGCCTCCAGTGCGCCCGAACCGAGGATCTCGCAGGCCTTGTCGGCTCCGGCGGCGATCAGTGGTAGCCCCACGGGAATACCGGTATGTTGGCTCGCGGCGGCCGTGATATGGCCGAGGCGCTCACCCGGTTTGAACAGCTCGGGCAGTTGCTCACGACGCACCGAAAGCGCCTGCCACTTCCAGTCACCGGGCGCAGCCCAGCGCAGGCGCTTGTAATCGAACGGCAGGTAGGCCACGCAACTGCTGGTCGAATCGACGAAGCGACCACACAGGCGATGGGTGAGAAAGCCCGAGAGCAACAGCACCTTGTGCGCGCGATCGGCGATGTCCGGCTGATGCTGGGCGACCCAGTTGACCTCGGCCTGGCCACGAAAATGATTCACAGCCTCCTCGGCACGCACCAGTTTGAACAGCCAGCCCCACAGGCCCTTGATACGTCCCGCGACCTCGGCACGTCGCTGGTCGAGCCAGAGAATCGCCGGGCGCAACGGCGCGCCCTGCTCATCGACGTGAATGATGCTACCGCGCTGGGTGGTGACGGCGACGCCCCTGATCAGGCTGCGGTCGATATCTACCTGCTGCCACAGCAGGCGACAGGCCTCGCCGAGGCTGGCCCAGTAGTATTCCGGGTCCTGCTCGGCCCAGCCCGGCTGGCTGGAGAAATAAGGGTCGAGCTCCACCTTGCCCTTGGCCAGCAGGTTGCCCTGAGTATCGAACAGCAGCGCGCGCACGCTCTGGGTGCCGTTATCGATGCTCAGCAGGTAGCTTGATTCGCTCAAGGTGTGATCCTTCTTGTCATGCGTTTGGCTATGCGTAGCCCGGATGAAATCCGGGAGCTGCCTGTTGGTTCAGTCCCGGATTTCATCCGGGCTACAGCAAGTCTGGATCGGCGGGTTGCGGGTGCGCATGGCCCAGGCGGTCCCGCGACACCCTACGGGCCGGGTAATCCGGGTCATGGCAGGCTGTAACAGCGCTGCCAAAGCGCCAGGTAATCGCTCTCTTCCTGCTGCCAGCGCGCATCGCTCCAGCCCAGGCGCGGCTGGCAAAGCACGCGGATACGCGGCAGCTCGGCGCGGCCGCCGCCTGCCAGTAGCAGACCCAGGCGCGTGCGGCGTAGCAACAGGTCGTCCAAGTGCAGCACCAGCTCGCCCTCAGCGGCCCATGCCAGTTCGGCCCACAGGGTGTTCGTACCCGCGACGCAATCGCTGCCCATCTCGTCGATAAGACACAGCACCTCGCCCAGCTGGCGGCCATGGCGACCGGCCAGACGACGTTGCTGCGCCGGAGTCAATGCCGGCGTCGGCATCGGCGTACTCGAAGCGAAGACCGCGCCGCCCTGATCGTCCACCGGCTTTCCGACGAAACCCGCGCAGGCGCGCAGCACCTCCAACGCCAGCAGGCGGAAGGTGGTCAGCTTGCCCCCAGCCAGCGTCACGCTGCCTGGCTCGATCCACAGCGCATGCTCGCGCTTTTCATCGGAGGGCTTCAGCGCGCTGCCACCATCGCCCACCACCGGGCGCACGCCGGCCCAGGTCGACAGCACGTCACCGCGCGTCACCTGCGCGGTCGGGAACTGCTGAGCGCAAGCGGCCAGCAGATAGTCGACCTCCTCATTACTGATAGCAGCCTCAGTGTCCAGATCGCCCGCATGATCCAGATCGGTGGTGCCGATCACCGTCGCGCCCTCCCAGGGGAAGACGAAGACCGGCCGGCCATCACTCTCGTGCATGAAGCTGAAGGCATGCGCCACCGGCAACCGCCAGCCCGGCAGCAGCAGGTGGCTGCCGCGCAGCGGACGGATGCGACCCTTGCCGGGCTGGCGCAGACGATCGGCCCAGGCCCCGGTGGCCTGGGCCACGGCGCGGCTGCGCAGGCGGTATCGGTTGCCTGTTTCTACATCTTCGGCGAGCACACCGACTACCTGCCCCGCCTCACGCAGCAACTCGACCACACGCATGCCATTGAGCGCTTCGCCACCTTCGGCACGCGCCTCGCCCAGTACGCGCTGCACCAGGCGAGCATCGTCGGTCACTGCATCGAAGAAGCGCGTGCCACCGAGCAGGCCATCCTCACGAATGCCCGGCGCCACATAACGCAGTTGCTGCAGCGGGTAGAACAGGTGATTGCGCTTGCCGGCCAGGGCGTCGTACAGGCTGAGCAGTCCGCCGAAGACTTTGGGCCCAGGAAAACCACCACGGTAGTGCGGCATGACGAAGCTCAAGGGCTCCACCAGCCCCGGCGCCTCGCCGAGCAGGCGCTGGCGCTCGCGCACCGAGTCGCGGGTCAGCCCCAACTGGCCCTTGGCAACGTAGCGCAGGCCACCGTGCACCATCTTCGACGAGCGGCTGGAGGTACCCCAGGCGAAGTCGCGCTGCTCCAGCAACAGGCAGCGCCAACCACGCCGCGCCGCCTCACGCAGGATACCGGCACCGCAAATGCCGCCGCCGATCACCAGCAGATCCCAGTCACGCGCTGCCAGTTCAGGCAGTGCGCGCGTGCGCCAGGTGGCGTTCCACGGTTCCATGCTCAGTCCTGCAGCAACACGCCAGGCACCAGGCGCTGGTCGGGATCGAAATGCGTGGCCAGGCTGCGCAGCGTGGCCATGCCCAGCTCGCCCTTCTCCGCCGCCAGGTAGGGCGCGTGATCGCGGCCAACGCCATGCTGGTGGCTGATGGTGCCGCGGTTGCCTGCGATCGTGCGGCTGGCCGCCGCCTTGAGCCGATGCCAGCGCGCCATGGCCGCGGCGTAGTCGCTGCCGGGGCGGAACACATAAGTGGTGTAGATGCTCGAGCCTTCGCCATAAACGTGCGACAGGTGGGTGAAGACGTGCACGCGCTCGCCGTCGCCGGCCAGCTCGTCACGCAGGCTGGCCTCGATCTTGTTCAGCAGGTTGTCGACATTCGACCAATCGGTGGCGGTTTCCAGGGTGTCGACCAGGTAACCGCGCTCCCACAGACCATGGCGCAGATAAGGGAAGCGGAAGCGATTTTGCTCCCACTTCTTGCCCAGCAGGGTACCGGTGAATACGCCGCCGAAGCCTTTCAGCAGGCGCCGCGCCTGTTTCAGCGAAGCGGCATTCTGCATGCGGCTGCCAGTGACGCCGAAGGTCAGCATGCACTTGCCGTCGCGTGCGCCCCGCAGGGCCAGGTACTTCTCCAGCAGGGCGATCTGCTGTGGGTGACCGGCCAATGCCAGTTGGGTACGGGTCTCGATGGCGTTGGACAAGCGCAGCATGGACAGCGGAACCCGCGCCTGGGCCAGGCTGCGAATGGCACTCACCGCCTGCTGCCAGTTGGGCAGAAAAACCGCATAGAAGCGCTCCTGCTCGGCCAGGCGGCTGATGCGCACACGCACCTCGGAGATCACCCCGAAGCGCCCTTCCGAGCCCATCACCAGCTCACGCAGGTCGGGCCCGGCGGCCGATGCCGGGAAGGTGGGAATGTCCAGGGTGCCGGCGAAGGTTTCCAGCTTGCCGCCGGCGAACAGTTGCTCGATTCGCCCGTAACGCAGCGACTGCTGGCCGCTGGAACGGCTGGCGACCCAGCCGCCGAGGGTCGACAGCTCCCAGGACTGCGGGAAATGCCCCAGAGTGTAGCCGCGTGCGCGCAGTTGACTCTCCACTTGCGGGCCATTGGCACCGGGGCCGAAAGTAGCGATCAGGCTGTCCTCGTCGATATCCAGCAAGCGCGTCATACGCTCCAGCGACAGGGTCAGCACCGGGCGCTGGCCAGCCTGCGGGTTGATGTGCCCGGCCACCGAGGTGCCACCGCCGTACGGAATCAGGGTGACATCATGCTTCTGCGCCCAGGCCAACAGCTCGCGGATCTGCTCGGTGCTTTCCGGGCAGGCAACGCCGTCGGGAAACAGGCCGAAGTCACCGGAGCGCATCGCCAGCCAGTCCGGCAGGCTCTGGCCACGGGCATGACGCATGCGCACTTCGGCGTCCTGACAGATCAGCGGATGCGGCGCCAGGCGCGACGCCGGCACGCGCGCCAGCACATCCTGCAGGCTGGCATCGGCCAGACGCTGGCCCGGCCCGATCAGCTCAGCGAGAAAGGCCTCGCCGTGGGCCGGCAGCTCCACTTCGGTCGCCTCGTCACCCCACCCGTTCCAGCGTCGCATCGCATCCCCCCATTCCGATCAGCACTTGTGGCTGCCTATACTAGCCAGCCGCCGATTTTCGTCACTGTCGAATCGGGACAGGCGCTATCGCCAATCAAGACAGGCCTCGCAGAACAAGAAGAATCCATGGAAAACCTCGGCTATACCTCGGTTCCCGCCCTGCTCAAATACCTGCGTCAGGCCGAACAGCTCGGCCTGGACATCGACCGCGCCCTGGCCGCTGCCGGCATTGGCCCGCAGGACCTGACCGACAATGGCAAGCGTATGCCCAGCGAGGTGCATGAGCGCCTGCTGGCGCATCTGCTGGAGGTTTCCGGCGACAGGTTGTTCGGCCTGCATGCGGCGCGTTTCGTCCAGCCCGGTTCGTGGAGCGTGCTCGGCTACATCGCCATGAACTGCGCCACCCTCGGCGAAGCCATGAGCCGCATCGTGCCCTACGAGAAACTGGTGGGCGACATGGGCACCAGCCGTATCGAGGCGGCCGAGGATCACGTGCGGCTGATCTGGAGCTGTCGCCATCAGGCACCGGACGTCCGTCGCCACATGGTCGAGAACGTGCTCGCCTCCTGGCTGCTGTACGCCCGCTGGATCGCCGACTCCGAACATTCGCCGCGCGAGGTCTGGTTCGAACACGCACAACCGGCCGCCACCGACCTGGCCGAATACCAGCGACTGTTCGGCTGTCCGGTGCTGTTCGAACAACCCTGCAATGCCTTGCTGGTGCCGCTGGACTACCTCGGTGTGCCGTTGCGCCAGGCCGACGCCAACCTGCTGCGCACACTGGAAGAACATGCACTGACTCTGATGGCCGGGATGGATGACGACGAGCCACTGCCTCGCCGGGTGAAAAACGCCCTGCGCCTGCTGCTCAAGGACGGCCTGCCGCGCAAGGAACGGGTGGCAGAGAAGTTCAACATGACCGTGCGCACCCTGCAGCGCCACCTGCAGCAGGCCGGCACCAGCTACCAGCAGATCCTCGACGAGCTGCGCCAAGAGCTGGCCGAACACTACCTGCTGCGCAGCGAGCTGGCGATACAGGACATCGCCTGCTACCTGGGCTTCACCGAATCACGCTCGTTCCACCGCAGTTTCAAGAGCTGGACCGGGCAGACGCCGGGCGAGTTTCGCGAAAGCCGGCGCCGTGACAATCCGCTGGGCTAGATCGCCGCACGCGGCATCCTGAAACGTCGCGCCAGCCAGTAGTCGAGGCTCAGCCAGCGTCCCGCGCCACTGAAGAACAGTGCCACCAGCATCACCAGGTAGGTGGCGGCGAACTCGATGCCATTGTTCAGCACCACGAACTTGCCACTGCCGGTCAACCAATCGTAATTGCCGTGCTCACGCAGGATGCTCCGCGCCCGTTCGAGCTTCTCCGCCGCAGCCAGCACACGTTCATTGGCAAAGGGTGCCGATGGGTCGGCAATCGCCTGCCAGCCATAGGGCCAGTGCACGGCGAAGATTGCCACCAGCATGGTGACGATCAGTGGAATGCTCACCCAGCGAACGGCCAAGCCGAACAGCAGCAGGATGGCACCACCAGCCTCGGTCAGCGCTGCCGCCCAGGCAAGCAGCTCGGGAAACGGCAGGCCAAGGCCCCAATCCGGGTTGCCGAACCAGGCAGCGGTGGCCTCGATATCCGCAAGCTTCCGCGTGCCGGCCATCCAGAACACCGGCACCAGATACAGGCGCAGCAACAGCGGACCGAGAAAATCCAGACGCCGGCAGGCATCCAGCGCGTCCTGAAGACGATTGAGCAGCGTGATCATGATGGTGACTCCTCGGAATACGCAAACCAGATATCGCGCATCTGCCACTCATCCAGCAGCGCGCGGGCGTTATCGAAATAGCTGCGATCAGCGGCCAGGCCATGCGCCGAAGCCAGCTCCAGCTGCGCCTGCAGGGGGGGCTCGCCAGCCTGCAGCCGCAGCGCCAGCTGATAGGCGAAGGCCGTCAGTTGCATGAAGCGCACCTGATCCTGGCGGTCGCGCCAGACCAGCAGGCAGGTCGGCTCGGCAGGCGGCTGCGTGGGGCAATGATCGACACCGATCATCTGCACCGGCCAGTGGTAGGCCAGCGGCCAGGCCAGTGGCGACCAGCCGCGTTCGGGCAACTGCGCATCGCTGACATCCAGCGCGAGCTCGACCCACTCGTAATGCGCCAGCTCCAGCATGAACGCTGGGTCGTCAGGCTCGGCACGATAGCCCTGCTGCAACCAGGCGATGAACTCCTGGCTGATCTCCAGAAAGTACGGCGTGCTCGCCCGGTGCTCGGCGAAAAAGGTGCGTAGCAGCCGCTGCCAGCGCTCAACCCCGAGGATGCCGCGTAGCACCGGGAAGGCCCCTCCAACCAGGCTGGCGACGTTGTTGAAGAACAGCTCTTCGTAGACCGCCATGCGCTCGGCCGTGATGCCCGGCAGCAAAGACTGCGCCTCAGGCTGACGGATCCGTGCAGCGAAGTCGCGCTGCTGCTCGATACCGCTCATGTGCCATACCTGCTCAGCGGTTGTGCGGCCTGCTGCAGGCTGCGGATATGTGCCAGCTCGGCATACAGCTCGGCCAGTGGCGGGAAGTTGAAGTCACGCTCCAGCAGCGTCGGGCGTACGCCATGCTGCGTATAAGCACTGCTGAGCAGCGTCCACACTGGATCGATCACCGGCGCACCGTGAGTGTCGATCTTCAGGTCTGCCGCCTGGTCGTAATGACCGGCGACATGCAAATAGGCGATGCGCTCACTGGGCATCGCGGCGATGTAAGCCTCGGCATCGAAGCCGAAGTT
This sequence comes from Pseudomonas chaetocerotis, assembly GCF_015712105.2. Taxonomy (NCBI): domain Bacteria; kingdom Pseudomonadati; phylum Pseudomonadota; class Gammaproteobacteria; order Pseudomonadales; family Pseudomonadaceae; genus Pseudomonas; species Pseudomonas chaetocerotis. Next base: position 76,418 of record NZ_JACFYX020000008.1, on the reverse strand, counting down.
CAGGCTGTTGACGTAGACGTTGTTGACGTCGAGCAACAGCTGGCAGTCGGCACGCTCCAGCACCGCGCGGACGAAGCCTGCCTCATCCAGCTCGCCGGGCAGGCGAGCGTAGGCCGAGACGTTCTCGATGATCAGCGGCCGCTCCAGCACGTCCTGCACGATGCGCACGCGCTCGGCAATGCGCAGTACCGACGCTTCGGAAAACGGCAGCGGCATCAGGTCATACAGCTGGCCATCGTCGGCACAGGCCGACAGGTGCTCGCTGTAGGCCAGCACACCATGGGCGTCGAGAAAGCCCTTGATGGCGTGCAGCAGCTCCAGGTTCAGCGGCGCGAAACCGCCAAGGTTGAGGGACAGACCATGGCACAACAACGGCCGGCGCTCGCTCAGGGCGCGCAGTTGCTTGCCCAGGCGGCCACCGACGCCGATCCAGTTCTCCGGCGCCACTTCGAGAAAATCAGCGCCGCTGGCGTCATCACCGATCAGCTCGGCGAGCAACCCGCGACGCAGGCCGAGGCCGGCGCCGGTGAGGTTTGCGAGTTGCATGATCCGTCCTCCCCTTTGCCCTTACTCGCTTTTCTCGCCGCCGCATTTGCCTTCGCCGCACTTACCTTCGGCGCCGGCTTTCATCTCGCCACCACACTTGCCCTCGCCGCACTTGCCCTCTGCGTCGCCTTTCATCTCACCGCCGCATTTGCCTTCGCCACAGGAACCTTCCTGCGCCTTCTCGGCAGCAGCCAGGCTGTAGCCGCTGGCCAGTTCCTGAGCGGCGAAGGGGTTGCTGGCGGCATGGGCAGTGAAGGCCATGGAAGTCAGCAGCGCAGCGCCCAGGGTGGCAGTCAGGGTATTGAGTTGTTTCATGGCATCTCTCCATCGGTTTCGAATGCGGGGCCGGATTGGCGCCCTCGCAGCAATTGACGAGGCAGAGATGTGGGCGTTACAGCGGGCGAAAAAGTTTTTCGTAGGCCGGATGAAATCCGGGAGCTTTGCCCGCTACCAGTCGCGGCTACGACTGCATGGATGCAGGAGGTAGAGCGAAGCAGGATGCCAGAGCCGAAAGCCCCTCCCAAAGGTACAGGGACATCCACCGCCACGTGGGAGGCGCTTCAGCGGCGAGGCTTTCAAAAGCAAATGCGGGAAGGGGAAAAGAAAAACCCGGATCGCTCCGGGTTTGCTTCAATCATTGTGACGACGCGCCTGCGCCAGGCGCTCGGCCAGGGCGTCGAGTTCGGGTAACTCCTCATCCGGCATCTGTCGGATCACCGCCTGGGTCAGTTTCATCTGCCGGATGAAACGTCGGCAGTTGCCGCACATGGCCAGGTGCGTGCGCACGGCCAGGCGCTGGCGCAGCGTCATTTGGCCGTCGAGATAATCGCTGGAATGAGCGACCAATTCCTTGCAGGTCAGCATTGGCCTGTCTCCTCGAAATGTTCCAGGGTGGCGAAGACTTTCAGGCGTGCTCGGTGCAGCAGCACACGGGCATTGGAGAGCGAGATGTCGAGAAGATTACAGATCGCCTCCAGTTCCAGGCCCTGTCGCTCGCGCAGCACCAATACGCTGGCCTGCAACTCGGACAGGCTGGCCAATGTGTGCTCCAGGCACTCGCGCAATTCGTCTTCGGTGAGCAGGGCTTCGGGGCTGTCCTGGTGCCAGGCATGCGGCGCCAGCAGCCAGTGACCATCATCGGCGAAACGCTCGTCACCCACCGTGCCGTGCGGCGCGGCCAGGTCATCGAGCAGCACCTCGCGGCGGTTGTGCTTGAGACGAGTCTTGGCGGTATTGGCGGTGATGGTCAGCAACCAGGTCTTGAGGCTGGAGCGCCCCTGAAAGCCGCTGAGGCTGCGCACCACGGCGAGCCAGGCATCCTGCACCACCTCATCGGCGTTGCGGCTGCCGACGATGGCATAAGCCACCGCGCGCATCGCCCCCTGATAGCGAGCGACCAGCTCGCGGTAGGCCTTCTGCTCACCGGCGAGCAGACGATCCAACAGATCGGTATCGGACATGGAACTCCCGTAGGTAGCACGTATGCACGAGGCCGAACGCCCCGTGCACTTCAGGCATTCCTACAGAGAGTTCAGCGCTTGCGCAAAATTACACTGCCGATCGAATAACCGGCACCGAAGGAGCTTAGAACACCCAGGCTACCAGCAGGCAGATCGTCCTGATTCTTGTGCAAGGCAATCACCGAGCCGGCCGAACTGGTGTTGGCATAGGTGTCGAGAATCACCGGTGCCTCATGCGGTTCGGCGTCGCGACCGAGCAGCTTGCGCGCGATCAGCAGGTTCATGTTGAGGTTGGCCTGGTGCAGCCAGAAGCGCTTGACGTCGCTGACGTTGAGCTGGTTTTCCGCCAGGTGCGCGGCAATCAGCTCGGCGACCATCGGACAGACGTCCTTGAACACCTTGCGGCCTTCCTGCACGAACAGTTTGTCGCGCGCGCCCACGCCCTCTTCCGCGGCGCGATTGAGGAAACCGAAGTTGTTGCGGATGTTGTTGGAGAACTGGGTCAACAGCTTGGTGCCGACCACATCGAACTGGTGCCTGGAGGCCGCCAGGTCGGCACGCTCGATGATCACCGCAGTGGCGGCGTCGCCGAAGATGAAGTGGCTGTCGCGGTCACGGAAGTTGAGGTGGCCGGTGCAGATTTCCGGGTTGACCATGAGGATGGCGCGGGCCTGGCCGGTCTGGATGGCAGTGGTGGCAGCCTGGATGCCGAAGGTGGCCGAGGAGCAGGCCACGTTCATGTCGTAGCCCCAGCCCTGGATGCCCAGGGCTGCCTGTACTTCGATGGCCACCGCCGGGTAGGCACGCTGCAAATTCGAGCAAGCGACTATCACCCCGTCGATGTCTGCAACGGTCTTGCCGGCACGCTGCAGCGCCTCCTTGGCGGCGCCCACGGCCATTTCGCAGAGAATGCCCCAGTCGTCGTTGGAGCGCTCGGGAATGCTCGGCACCATGCGCTGCGGGTCGAGAATGCCTTTCTTGTCGATGACGAAGCGGCTCTTGATGCCCGACGCCTTCTCGATGAAGCCGCTGCTGGACTCGCTCAGCGCCTCCACCTCACCGCGGGCGATGGCCTCGGCGTTGTCGGCGTTGAACTGCTGCACATAAGCATTGAAGGATGCCACCAGCTCGTCGTTGGAAATGCTGTTGGCCGGGGTATAGAGGCCGGTACCACTGATGACGACGTTATGCACGCTCATTCCTCTTCTCGGCCGCTGGCGGCCTCAGGCAGTAGGCCGGCGACAATGGCGCAGGCCGAAAATCGGGAGACTTGGGCCAAGCTCTTGCGACGCTTGGCTCCGGGCCACTGAGTGTGCCACAGGGCGAGGGGGTTCGTCCTCAGCCCTTGAGAGTGTCTAAGTGGACAGAACATGACCCAATATAGCCGTTTGGTCTAAAGTCTTATCTCGATCCGCGCACCTGGAGCTTGCATGAACCTCTCCCTGCTCAGCCGCTACGCATTCTTCGCCTTCTGCGTGCTGTTCACCCTGGCCAGCCTGCCTTTCCTTGGCCATGAATGGATGTGGCCCTTCACCCTGCTCAGCGCCTTACTCAGCCTGATCGGGATCGGCGATCTCCTACAGACGCGCCATGCGGTACGGCGCAACTACCCAATCCTGGGCAATATCCGCTACCTGGTCGAAGGCATCCGCCCGGAGATTCGCCAGTACCTGCTCGAAGGCGACGCCGAGCAACTGCCCTTTTCCCGCGCCCAGCGCTCGCTGGTGTACTCCCGCGCCAAGAACGAAGGCGCCGACAAGCCTTTCGGCACGCTGAGCGATGTGTACCAGAACGGCTTCGAGTTCATCAGCCACTCGATGCGCCCGGCGCCGCTGACCGACCCGTGCAGCTTTCGTGTGGAGATCGGCGGGCCGCAGTGCAGCCAACCGTACTCGGCCTCCTTGTTCAATATCTCGGCGATGAGCTTCGGTTCACTCAGCGCCAACGCCATTCGCGCGCTCAACGAAGGGGCAAAACTGGGCGAGTTCTACCACGATACCGGCGAAGGCAGCATCAGCCCCTACCACCGCGAACACGGCGGCGATCTGGTCTGGGAGCTGGGCAGCGGCTACTTCGGTTGCCGTGCTTCCGACGGGCGCTTCGACCCAGAGCGTTTCGCCGCTCAGGCCAGCAGCGCGCAGGTGAAGATGATCGAGATCAAGCTCAGCCAGGGCGCCAAGCCGGGGCACGGTGGCATCCTGCCCAAACACAAGGTCACCGAGGAAATCGCCAGCACCCGTGGCGTACCGATGGGTGAAGACTGCATCTCGCCGTCGCGTCACAGCGCCTTCTCCACCCCCATCGAGCTGCTGCAATTCATCGCTCAGCTGCGCGAGCTTTCGGGCGGTAAACCGGTCGGTTTCAAGTTCTGCCTGGGCCATCCCTGGGAGTTCATGGGCATCGTCAAGGCCATGCTGGAGACGGGCATCCTGCCGGACTTCATCGTCGTCGACGGCAAGGAAGGCGGCACCGGTGCAGCGCCGCTGGAGTTCACCGATCACCTGGGCGTGCCGCTACGCGAAGGGCTGCTGTTCGTGCACAACACCCTGGTCGGCAGCAACCTGCGCGACAAGATCAAGCTTGGCGCCAGCGGCAAGATCGTCAGCGCCTTCGATATCGCCCGTGTGCTGGCCATCGGCGCCGACTGGGCCAACTCGGCGCGCGGCTTCATGTTCGCTATTGGTTGCATCCAGTCGCAGTCCTGCCACACCAACAAGTGCCCGACCGGCGTGGCCACCCAGGACCCGCTGCGCCAGCGCGCCCTGGTCGTCGAGGACAAGGCCCAGCGCGTCTTCAACTTCCACCGCAACACACTCAAGGCACTGGCCGAGATGCTCGCCGCCGCAGGCCTCGACCACCCGGCGCAGATCGATGCCAAGCACCTGGTGCAGCGCATGTCGGCTACCGAGATCAAGCTGTTCGCCCAACAGCACGTGTTTCTCGCGCCGGGCGAGTTGCTCAGTGGCCAGATCGCAGGGGAGTTCTACGAGCGCATGTGGCGCATGGCGCGCGCCGACAGCTTCGAACCGGCGCCGGCTTGAGCGGCCGTCGTCTGGTCTGTTACGGCCAAGCTCGGCGCGGCACCGCTTAACGTCTTGAACCGGTAACCGCATGCGCCTTTCACTTTCCGCCCTGCTGCTTCTGCTCTGCCTCGCAGCCTCGGCCCAGGAGCAGCGCCCGCTCCGGTTCTCGGTGTCCGAGAGCTGGGCCATGCCGATGATCCAGATCGTCGATGGCAGGGCCACGGGCGGGATTCTCTACGACCTGCAAATACGCCTGGCACAGAAGGTCGGCCGCCGTGCAGAGATGCTGGTGCTACCGCGCCTGCGCGTTCAACGTTTGCTGGTCAGCGGCGGGATCGACGTGCGCTGCTACGTCAATCCAGACTGGCTCGTTGAATCCCATCATCAGTACATCTGGAGCCTGCCCTTCATGGTGCAGCGCGACCTGATCGTCGCTCGCCACGCCGAGCCGGACTTCAAGCTGGAGCAGTTGCGGGATGAGCGCCTGGGTACGGTGCTGGGCTTCAGCTATCCAAACCTGGAGCCGCTGCTGGCCAATGGTGCAATACACCGCGAAGACGCCCGCACCCAGGAACTGGCCCTGGAGAAACTCGAGGCCGGCCGCTACCGCTATGCCATCAGCAATCACCTGGCGTTGGCCTGGTTCAATCGCGACCTGCCGCCTAACCAACGCCTGCATGCGCTCGGTGAAATCAGCGCCGACCTGATCGCCTGCATCGTCCGCGACGAGCCGGATGTACCGACCCAGGCGCTGCTGCGTGCCCTGGTGCAGATGAGACAGGATGGCGAGTTCGACGCCATTCTCGAACGCTATCGCTGAAGCGCACGGCGAGCGTGGCTAGCCGCTCAGATGCCGCAACACCTGCTCGACTCGCTGCAACAACGAACCGCTCAAACAGGTGAACGCCCAGCCACGCCGATCCAGCTCCTGCTCGTACCACCGATTTTGTCGGCGGCGAAAGGCCTCGCCCTGGCGCGTGCCGTCCTGCACGAAGGGGAAGTCATCGGCGCACAGAAACAGGTGCTGATAACGACGCTCGGCCAACTGTTCCAGCTCGGCCTCGGCACGACCGAACAATTCACGGCAGTAGAACAGCGTGGTCAACGGCGTGGTGTCGCACACCAGGTAGCGCTGGCATTGCCCGGCCAGCGCCTGCTCACGGGCGACCTGGGTGCGGCCGATGCGCAGCAGATCGTCATAGGCGAGTACACCGCCCTGCTCTTCCCACAACTCACGGCCGTACTCGGCGGCGTGACGCGTACCCAGGGCTTCGGCCAGCGCCTGGGCGAGGCTGCTCTTGCCGCTGGACTCGCCACCGAGCAAGGCGATGCGCTCGACGAAATCGCCGTAGACCTGCGCCGCCAGGTAGTGGCGCAAGCCATGAATATCGGCGCGCAGACGCGTACCCGAAACCGGTACCTGAATGCGCGCACGATCGATCTCGACATGCTGAACTGGACGGCCGAAACACCGGGTCAGGTGCGCGGCAAAACCATCGCCATAAGCCTCGCTGGTAAATACCGCGTCAACCGGGTGACCGAGCACGGCCAGACAGAAATCGGCAACGAACTGGCGCTGCGCGGCATCGGCTGCGGATTCGTGGGGAAGGTCCGGCAGCAACAGGCCACGTGCGCGCTGCCGGGCAACCCACTCGGGCGTCACCACCCAGCTACGCAGTTCGGGAAAACGCACCTGCAACCAGTTCGCCCGCCGTTCAGGCTCGTAGCCGGCAAGCTCCGGGCATACCCAACTGAGCAACACCAACTGCTCGCACTGCTCTTGCGCCTGACGGATCAACCACTCATGCCCGAGGTGTAAAGGCGCGAACTTGCCGACCACCAGCCCAATGGAAAATCGCTTGCTCATCTCAGACCGTCTGCGCGTTCAGTTCACGGCGCCAGCAATACAGGCCGTACCAGGCGTTGCACCAGAACAGCAGGTAGATGAACGCCGTCAGATACAACTCGCGCGACGCGAACAGCGGCACCGCGAGGGTGTTCACCAGCAGCCAGCCGTACCAGGTTTCCAGCTTGCGACGCATCAGCAGCAATTGCGCCAACACGCTCAACGTCAGCACCAGCGAATCGATGAAGGGCGCGTAGGCATCGGTGAAATGATGTAGTAAGGCGCCGTATGCGCCGGCCACGGCCACCGCGAGCAGCAGCGCCAGGCCAAGCCCGGCTCCGCGCGAACGACTGATCGGCAGCGCCTCGCCCTGGCGACCGTGCAACCAGTTCCACCAACCCAGCAGACTGGTGGCGATGAAGAACGCCTGCAAGGTGACATCGGCATACAGCTGTACGCTGAAGAACAGCCAACCGAACAGCACACAACCGGCCAGGCCAACGGCCCAGGTGTGCACCGAGTTGCGCGCCGCCAGCACGACCGAGATCAGATAGAAGAAGTTGGCGAAAATCTCCAGCGACGACGGCATGCACGCATCCTTATGAACATGGAATCAGCCGCGCAGCCTAGCACGTGACGTGGGCCACAGCCGTGCATGCGTCACCTGACAACAGGACCGATCCATGCTCTGATAAGCCTCCCCTCGCACTCCAAAGGACTGGATCGCCCCATGCCTCTGCTCGCCCTGCTGGTCATCGCCTGCCAAGTCACCTGCGGCCTTCACGTGGTTCGCAGTGGCCAGGAACGCTACTGGCTGTACCTGATCATTGCCCTGCCCGGGCTTGGTTGCCTGATCTACTTCCTCGGCATCATGCTGCCGGACCTGCTCGGCAGCCGACGCGGCCGGCAAACGCTCAACCGCCTGCACGACAGCATCGACCCGCAGCGCCATCTGCGCGCCCTGCGCGATGAACTGGATATTCGCGACACCCGCGATACCCGCGTCAACCTGGCCGATGAACTGCTGCGCATGGGCCAGGCCGAGGAAGCAGCCCAGCACTATCAGGCGGCTCTGCGCGGCATCCACAGCGATGCTCCGGACATTCTCCTCGGCCTGGCCAAGGCACGTTTCGCACTGGCTGATTTCGCCGGCTGCCAGGCGAGCCTCGATCAACTGATTAGCCACAATCCCGACTTCCGCTCCAGCGACGGCCACCTGCTGTATGCCCGCGCGCTGGAAGGCCAGGGCAACGACCTCAAGGCCGAAGAGGAATACCGCGCCCTCGGCAGCTACAGCGCCAGCCCGGAAGCCAACTACCGCCATGCCCTGCTGTTGCGCCGACTGGGGCGCCAGCGCGAGGCCATCGAACTGCTGCAGCAGATCCAGACGCACGCCCGCCGCTCCGCCCGGCACTACCGCACCTTGCACAAGGAGTGGCTGGATCTGAGTCAGAAGGCGTTGCTCGAACTGCAGCGCGACTGAACGGCCGGCTGCCAGGCTACTCCCAGGCCTCGCGCTCACCCTTCCAGGCATGCAACTCGCGCTTCTGCGCCCCGGACCACAGCCAGCCGCCACGTGCACCAACCAGGGTGCTGACCGCATGCTGGCGGCCGAAGCGGTTGTGCCGGGCGAGCATCAGAGCGATATCGCGCAGCACGGCCAGGGTGTTGCTGTTGGACTGGAACAGCGGCGTCAGCAGGCGGCTGGCCTGGCGGTAGTAACGCAGATGATCACGGCGCGCATCGCCGTAGCCGGTGAAGATGGCGTTCCAGTCGAGCGCGTGCTGGTGCTGGTCACCGGCATTGCCGAGCGCATCGGCCAGTGCAGCGGCATCGACCAGCGCCATGTTGGCGCCTTGTCCCAATTGCGGGCTCATGGCGTGGGCACAATCACCGATGGCCAGGACGCGGCCATCGTTCCAGCGTTGCATACGCACGTCCGCATAGGCCGCCAGGGTCAGTTGCGCGGGATCATCGATCTGCTGCAGATAGGCCTCCGCAGCCTCGCCGGCGAGGCTGCGCACACGGTTTTTCCAGGCCCCCAGCCCACTGCTGCGCCAGCTCTCATGCTCGTTCAGTGGCAGGCTCCAGAACAGGCTGGTCAGCGAATTCTCACGTGCCTGATGGGTACAGCCGGTCGGCATCAGCCCGAACATCTCTCGGCAGCCGCGATACCACTGGCGCAACTCGCCAGACTCGGTCGCAGGCGAAGTCGGCAACATGCTCCACAGGGCGCCCCAGGGATAAGGCCGCGACCACTGCCGTATCTGCATCTGCGCGCGCAGGGTCGAACGCGTGCCATCGGCCAGGATCAGTGCGGCGAAGTCTCCCAGGGGTTGCTCGTCGCCCGCTTCGCTCTGACGCAGCAAGCGCACATGGCCGCTCGCCTGCTCGAAGCGGCTGACCGTAACGCCGGTTTCCACCTGCACGCCCGCACACTGCGCAGCATTGAGCAATGCCGTCATCAACACGCCGCGATGAATGCCAAGGCCGAAGCTGCCTGGCTGCCAGTCGTGATAACGCGTATCGAGGATCACCCGCCCCTGGCAGCTGGTGCCATACAGGCGGCTGACTGGCGCACCCAGCGCGGTGCACTCGGCCAGTAGACCCAGACGCTGCAGAACAGCCAGACCGGAAGGCTGCAAGAGGATGCCGGCGCCCACCGGCTGCAGGCGTTCGACCCGCTCCAACAGGCGCACTGCGTAGCCCTGACGGGCAAGGAATATGGCGCTGGCCAGGCCAGCGGTGCCCGCCCCTACGATGGCTATCGGCAATCCATTCACATTCATGCTCCCTGTTTTGATGCAGGGAATATTAACCGCCTGGCGTCACGCTAGATATGAACACTCGCACAGCGGCAAAGCGATCAGGGCTTGTCCGGACGGATATCGAAGCCGCCCTTGTTCTGGCTGACGATGCGCAGGTGCTGGGTTTCCCCGGTTTTCACCGGCACCGCCACCTCACGCAGCAAACGGCCCATGCCGCACAGGGTGTCGTCCATGCGATCCGGCGTGATGCCGACCACGCGCGTGCCTGGCGGCACCTGGAAGGTCGCGACTTCGCCGACGCCGATGCGGGCTGCGACCTTGCGATCCACCTCGATGGCCACGAAGCAGCCCCCTCCCATCATCCCGAAGTCGCGATTGACCACGATCTGCGCACTGTTCGCCTGCGCCTCCTGAAACGCCAGCAGGCGATCTTCCGGCACAGGTTCTACATGCTCGGGGTCGCCCCGAAACGACGAACAACCGGCCAACAGCAACAGAGGTAGAGCGATGAAGATCGAGCGCATGAAGCCCTCCATGGGCAGGTGAATGCCGCCTGAGTATTGGGCTTGGCGAGCCTGCGGGCAAGATATCGATGGCAGCGATTTTTGCTAGCACAAGCATCGATTTCTGCAATGAAGGGCGCGGTGTTTTCATTGCTCCCGAACCCAGCGCCACCTGAGTCGGCGCAACTGATCGGAGATTACCCGGATGAAATTCGCAGCCCTCAACGCCACCCTCCTCGCCGCTTTCGCCCCCATGGCCTTCGCCAGCGAGAAAGCACCTACCAGCACCAAAGTGGATGTGCAGGAATACCACTACGGCATGCAACTGGACATCGAACAGGTTCTGCAGCGCACCGACAACAGCCGCAAGAGCGGTATAGTGCCCAGCGTCCTGGTGTACCGCGACAGCCAGGGCGAAGTGCACGCCGTGCGTTTCGTAGAGTGGGGCGGGCTGAGCAACCAGAACGGCTAACCCACAGGTTGCCTGATGCCCCGGCCGAGTCACTCGTCCGGGGCAATACCGCTTCAGCCCTGCAGGCGTTTTACCAGACGTGCCTGCAGCGCTTCCAGCTCGGCCGGGTCGGCCTTGGTGGCCGCATGAATACCCAGCCCCTCGCCCTCGAAGCGCGGGATTACGTGCATGTGGATATGGAACACCGTCTGCCCGGCAGGCGCACCATTGAACTGCGCGACCTGCACACCAGCCGGTTGCAGTTCGTCGACAACCGCCTGGGTGACCTTCTTCACCACGGCCATGACCTTGGCCAGGCTGGCGTCGTCGATTTCCAGGATATTGCGCGCGGCGGCGCGCTTGGGGATCACCAGGCTGTGGCCCCTGGACTGCGGAAACAGATCGAGGAAGGCCAGTACATCGTCGTCCTCGTAGAGTTTGTAGCAGGGCAAGTCGCCACGAATGATCAGGGCGAAGATGTTCTGGGAGTCGTAAGTACCGTGCAGGCTCATGCCGATGGGTTCCGTGCCGGGTGGATGAAAAACCCACCATACCGCCTCGCTCGCGTGCAGGGAACCAGGCAGGATTGCTCGAGTCGATGACTACTAGCAGCTGGATCGATTTCCTTCGCTCTGACCACTCGTGTTCTGATCGCCTCTTCTTCGGCCCATTCGACATGGAACCCACATGACCGACCTCAGCCCCTTCCACATCACCCGTAAATGGCCCGCCCAGCATCCCGAGCGCCTGCAGCTGTATTCGCTGCCCACGCCCAACGGGGTCAAGGCCTCGATCATGCTGGAAGAAATCGGCCTGCCCTACGAACCGCACCTGGTCGACTTTGGCAGCAACGACCAGCTCAGCCCCGAGTTTCTCTCGCTGGCGCCGAACAACAAGATTCCCGCCATCCTCGACCCCGACGGCCCCAATGGCCATCCGCTGGCGCTGTTCGAGTCCGGGGCGATTCTGATCTATCTGGCGGAGAAGACCGGCAAGCTGCTGCCACAGGACGCCGCTGCCCGCTACGAGACGATTCAATGGCTGATGTGGCAGATGGGCGGCCTGGGCCCGATGTTCGGCCAGCTCGGCTTCTTCCATAAATTCGCGGGTGCCGAGTACGAGGACAAACGCCCGCGCGACCGCTACGTGGCAGAATCCGCACGCCTGCTCGGCGTTCTCGATCAGCGCCTGCAAGGCCGCGACTGGATCATGGGCGAGTACAGCATTGCCGATATCGCCGTGCTGCCCTGGGTACGCTGCCTGGTGGACTTCTACAAGGCCGGCGATCTGGTGCAGTTCGAACGCTTCACCAACGTGCGCCGCGTACTCGATGCCTTCCTCGCCCGCCCGGCCGTTCAGCGCGGCCTGAACATTCCCGCGCGCGGCTGATGATATTGCGGGAGTCGGCAGCCGACTCCCGTATCGCTGCAACGGCAGCGTTGCGCTGAGCTAGCGGGTCGTCGCCAACTGCTGCTCGACACTGCGCTGATCGGCCTGCCCACCCAGGTACCAGCCGAGCAATCCCCACAGCGCCGCACAGGCAGCGCCCACCAACGCTACCAGCCAGGCGCCCTGAGCCAGCATGTCGAGCAGGCTCTTGAGCCAGCCACTCATGGCATCGCCCGCGCGATAGACCACAGTGTCGATGAAGTTCTTCGCCTTGTACTTGCTCTCGGCATCCAGCGGCGCGAAGAGCATTTCCCGCCCTGGCCGCACGAAGGCGTATTCACCGATACGGCGCACGATCATCAGCGCCGCCAGCATGGCGAAGGTCGGCATCAATGCCAGGCCGATAAAGCCAACGCACACCAGCAGCGGCACGCAGGCCAGCAACACCCGCACCCCCATGCGCCTGGCGATACGCCCGGTGATGAACAGCTGGGCAAGCAACGCACCAGCCTGCACCACGAAATCGATGGCCCCGAACACCCGCACCTGATCGGCACGCTGCGGGAACAACTCGGCCACCAGGCGGGCCTGTTCGAAGTAGAGAAAGGTACTGGCCGTGGCGAGCAGGATGACGAAACCGGCGATGCCAAACAGGTAGGGCGAAGACAGCACGCGCATCAGGCCACTGAACGGGTTACCCGGCACCGGTAGCCGCGGGCTTTCCGCGCGCACGGCACCGGCCCGCCCCGCACCGCCCTGCTCGCGCCAGCGCATCAGCACCTGCTTGAGCGACAGCGCCACGGCCAGCAGCACAGCGGCCAGCAGGATCAACCCACTCTGCCCCAGCGTGCTCACCAACAAGGCACTCAGCGCCGGACCGACCAGACCGCCAACGCTGGCACCAGCGGCGATGAAGGCGAACAGTCGCTTGGCCTGTTCGCTGTCGAACACGTCAGCCATCAGGCTCCAGGCCACCGATACGACGAACAGGTTGTAGACCGAAATCCACACGTAGAAGCTGCGCGCCAGCCACACGCTCTCCTCAGCACTGAAGAACAACAGGGCGAACAACGCCAGATTCAGGGTGAAGAAACCATACACCCAGTCGATGAAGTGAATCCGCGGCACCCGCGAACTCAGCCAGGCGAACAACGGCACCGCGATCAGCATCACCACGAAGGTGGCGGTGAACAGCCATTGCAGGTTCTCCACCCCCGAGACGATGCCCATCGCCTCGCGGATCGGCCGCAGCATGAAGTAGCCCGAGAACAGGCAGAAAAACAGGGTGAAACCGGCCAGCGCCGGCCACAGCTCGTTGCGCTGCGCGTTGATGGCCACGGCCACACGCTGCGCCATCGTTGACGATGACATGCGAAATTCCTCGAAAGGGCGCGCCTGTGCAGCGCGCCGGCATGACTCAGCCGTACCTGACGCCCGTCAGACGCTCGGCCACCGACCACAGGCGGGCCGCATCATCGGCGTCCGCCGCAGCCTCCGGCACCTTGGCCAGGCCTAATGGACCGCGTTTTTCCTCTGCGCCGGTCGGCCCGTAGTAGCGACCGCCCTCGGCCTCGGCAGCCGTCGCCGCGAACAGCGACGACAGCGCGCCTTGCGCCGCCGAGTGATAGACATCGCGGTCCTTGGCCCACTGCTGAGCGAACTCGCTTTCAAGCCCTGGCCCGCGCTCGACCAGTTCGGTCACGGCCACACCCGGGTGCGCGGCGACGCTGCGAATACCCCAGTCATTGGCCAGGCTGCGCCGCTGCAGCTCGAAGGCCATCATCAGGCAGGCCAGCTTCGACTGGGCGTAGGCGGCGTAAGGGTTGTAGTCGCGCTCGGACTGCAAGTCATCGAAATTGATACGGCCACGATTCACGGCAATGCTCGCCAGCGTCACCACGCGTGGGTCGGACGACTTGCGCAGCGACGGCAGGAGCAAGCCCGTGAGTGCGAAATGGCCAAGGAAGTTGGTCGCCAGTTGCATCTCGAAGCCATCGCGGGATACGCCGCGCTGAGGCGGCGCCATGATCGCGGCGTTGTTGATCAGCACGTCCAGCACCTCGCCCTCGGCATTCAGACGCTGGGCCAGGCTGCGTACAGAAGCCAGGTCGGCCAGATCCAACTGCTCGAAACGCACGCGTGCATCCGGCACCTGGGCACGAATACGCGCGATGCTTTCGGCGCCGCGCTGTCCATTGCGCGCGGCGATGATCACCTGCGCGCCGGCCCCGCTCAGGGCCAGGGCGTCCTCGAAGCCCATGCCGCTGGTGCCGCCAGTGACCAGCATGCGCTTGCCAGTCAGCGCCGGCATGTCGCTTGCCTGCCATCCCGGTGCCACGTTGGCCCAGGCCATTGTCGGTGCGCCGCCCAACACCCCATGCAAGGCCAGGCTGCCGCCTACCATGCCGAACAGTTTCAGGGCGTCACGACGGGTATGACCTCGCCCCACAGCATGCTTCTTGTCCATCGACTGATTCCTCGTGTCCGTTGACTCGATGCGCCAGAGCAGGCGCAGTTACAGGACATAGGGTGCGGGCAGACGGCGCGTACGATAAGCCGTCCAAAGCCGAACAGCGCATACGGTCAGGCGAACAGTTACCCGATGTTTCGCGGGCGCGAAGCGTAGCCTGGATGCAATCCAGGGCCGTTCGTACGCATTCCCGGATTTCATCCGGGCTACATCCCTGCGGACGCTCCTCAGGATTGGCAAAGCGGCCGCTGCGCCGCATTATCAGCCCCTTCGTCATCACACAGCCGACACCCATGCGCCAACCCAACCTGTCCGATATCGCCCTGTTCGCTGCCGTGGTCGAGGCCGGTGGTTTTCGCGTCGCGGCGCAACGTCGAGGCATGTCGGCCTCGTCGCTGAGCGATTGCGTGCGCCGCCTGGAAAAGGAGCTGGGCGTGCGTCTGCTCAACCGCACCACACGCGGCCTGACGCCGACGGAAATCGGCGCCCGCTTGTTGGAGCGGCTGCGCCCCGCGCTGGATGAAATCAACGCCGCGCTCAACGATCTGCAGGAAGACCCGCAACACCCGGTCGGCTCGCTGCGCCTGCATGTGCCCGGCGTGATCGCGCGGCACATCCTGCCGCAACTGCTGGATGGCTTTCTCGCTCGCTACCCGGGCATCGCACTGGAGGTGAACATGGACAACACCTTCATCGACGTGATCGGCGCCGGTTACGACGCGGGCATCCGCTACGAGGAAAGCCTGGCCAAGGACATGATCGCCCTCCCCATCGGGCCGCGCCGACAATGCTTCATGGCAGTCGCCGCGCCCAGCTACCTGCAGCGCCATGGCACGCCGCAACACCCCAGCGAATTGAGCGAACATCGCCTGCTCGGCTACCGCTTCGCCAGCGGCAAGCTCGGCGTGTGGGAGTTCGAGCAGGATGGACGCACCCTGCGCGTCACCCCGGAGGGCAGGCTGGTGAGCTCGTCGCAGGACCTGCTGATCGCAGCGGCCTGCGCCGGCCACGGCATTCTCTACACCTTCGAGGAATACATCGCGACGCACCTCGCCAGCGGTCAGCTGCAGCCCTTCCTGCATGACTGGTGGCAGCATTTCGACGGCCCCTACCTGTACTACCACAGCAGACGCCACGTACCGGCGCCGCTGCGCGCCTTTGTTGACTACGTGAAGACCCTCAACGCCTCCGACCACTCGTCTCCAGGCCCGAAATAGAGCGGCCGCCAATACCCAAGCAATGCGCTGGGAGATTATAATCGCGCGCTTGCTTCTCCCCCCTTCCAGGTCACTCATGAACAGTTCTGCATCCGACGCCGCGACGAGTCTGTCGCCGGGCGCGATCCTTCTCATTCAACTCGCCCTCGCGCTCGGCGGGTTCGCCATCGGCACCGGCGAATTCGCCATCATGGGCCTGATGCCCAACGTCGCTGCCGATCTCGGCGTCAGCGAGCCGCAGGTCGGCCACGTGATCAGCGCCTATGCCCTTGGCGTGGTGGTCGGCGCACCGGTGCTGGCCTTGCTTGGTGCACGCCTGCCGAGGCGCATCCTGCTTCTGCTGCTGATGGGCTGCTTCGCCCTCGGCAACTTCGCCAGCGCCCTGGCACCGAGCTACGAGCCACTGCTGATCTTCCGCTTCATCGCTGGTCTGCCGCACGGCGCCTACTTCGGCATCGCCATGCTGGTGGCCGCCTCGATGGCGCCGCCACACAAGCGCGCCAAGGCCGTGAGCCGGGTGCTGGCCGGCCTCACCGTGGCCATCCTGATCGGTAACCCGCTGGCCACCTGGCTCGGCCAGTTCATGAGCTGGCGCTACGCTTTCGCCCTGGTCGGGGTGATCGCCATCACCACCATCGCCATGGTCGCAATCTTCCTCCCCGCCGACCCGCACGAGCAGCGCAGCAGCCCATCGGGCGAACTGCGTGCTTTCAACCGCGCGCCGATCTGGCTGGCCCTGGGCATCGGCTCCATCGGTTTTGCCGGGATGTTCTGCGTGTTCAGCTACATGGCGCCGACCCTGCTTCATGTCACTCAAGTCGGGCCCGGCTGGATTCCCCTGGCCATGGGCGTGTTCGGCGCCGGCTGCATCGTCGGCAACAGTGCCGGCGGCTGGCTGTTCGACCGTCTGCGCCTGCGCGCCGTAGCCTGGATTCTGGCCTGGAGCACGCTGGTGTTGCTGGCCTTCCCGTTCGCCGCACACAGCCTGTGGACCCTCCTGCCGGCGATCTTCGCCCTGGGCACCATGATCGCCCTCGGCCCGGCCCTGCAGACCCACCTGATGGACGTCGCCACTGGCGCGCAGACACTCGCTGCCGCGTCCAACCACGCCGCGTTCAACGTCGCCAACGCGCTCGGTCCCTGGCTCGGCGGCCTGGCCATCAGCGCCGGCATGGGCTGGACCGTGACCGGCTACATCGGCGCGGCCACGGCCATCGGCGGCCTGCTGCTGTTCGCCTGGGCGTGGCAGGTGCAGCGCCAGAACGCAGCAATCTGACAGATGCGAGATAGTGCGCCGGCAGGTATCGTCTACCTCCCGAGCCACTATCGCGTAACCCGCCCGATGATTGCCCAGCGTTTACGATTCGCCCTGATCGGCACAGCTCTGTTCACCGCCCTGACCGCCCACGCTCAGGTGGAGGTCGAGGCCAATGCCGGCCTGCTGGCGGCGAAGATTTCCGAAGAGATCGTTCCCGGCGACTACGAGAAACTGCTGCAGGGTTTGCGCGCCAATCCGGGCAAGCACACGCGCAAGATCGTGCTGCTCGACAGCATCGGCGGCAGCGCGCCGGAGGCCATCCGCATGGGTCGCCTGCTGCGCGAAACCGGCTTCGAGGCGCTGGTGCCTTCTGGTGGCCTGTGCCAGGGCAGTTGCGTCTATCTGCTGGCTGCCGGCAGCAAGCGCACCGTCAACGGCCACGTTGCCCTGCGCCGACCACCCTTCCCCGCTGGTGACTCGGCGCTGGCACAGGCCGCCCATGGCAGCCAGCCGTTCAGCCCAGCCAGGTACTTTCGCGACATGGGCGTCGATATCAGCCTGGCCGAAGCGATCTACCAGGTCGCGCCGGGGCGCTTGCATCTGCTGAGCCAGGATGATTTGCGACGCTATCGGCTGAAATAGCGAAAGGCGCTTGCTCGTACCTGGCCAGCAAGATATCTTCCACGCCGGCATGGCAACAGGCCACCAAGGAAATGGAATTCGAGCATGCGCAGGATGCGTGCAGGCAAAGCCCCCTTCTTCGTGCAACTCCTACTCCATTCCCGATAGCTCGCAACGGCTGAACACCCAGATCCGTGCTGCCGCTTTGCCGTGCTCATCATTCATCGATATTCGGAGTCATCATGCTGAAGAAATTGGTCCTGGCCGCCTTTGCCTCATCGCTGCTCGTCGGCTGCGCCTCGGTTCCCATGGAAGACAAGAACGCCTCTGCCGAAGCCAAGCGCTTTGCAGCCCCCGCGCCCGGCAATGCCGGCCTGTACATATACCGCAACTCGGGTGCAGGCACTGCGTTGAAGAAAGACATCTGGGTCAATGACACATGCATCGGTGAATCCGCACCGAATGTCTTCTTCTACGAGCAGGTCAAGGGCGACATGGAGCACAAGATCTCCACCGAATCCGAGTTCTCCCCGAACGATCTGCTGGTCAAGACCGAAAGCGGCAAGAACTACTTCATCAAGCAGTACATCAAGATGGGCGTATTCGTGGGCGGCGCCAACCTGGAACTGGTCGACGAGAAGGAAGGCAAAGCGGACATCGCGAAGCTGGAACTGGCCCGCAAAGGCAACTGCTCCAAGTAAGACGACAGGCAGCAGAAAGCCCCGACATCGAACGATGCCGGGGCTTTTTTTCATCAGAACAGGAAGGTCAGTGCCAGGTTGAACATCATCGCTGCGACGAAGCCGATGGGCGCGGCACGCAGCAGCAGTTGCGAGAACAAGGTCGAGCGCACCTTGTCGTCCGTGCAGGAGCCCAGCAACAGGCTGCCGCCGGAGGAGAACGGCGAGATTGAGGTGGCCTGGGCACCTACGACGATGGCGATGAAGATGATCATCGGATCGATCGACATCGACGCCGCCAACGGCAGCACCATGGGGAACAGTGCCGGCGTCACCACACCGAGCGTGCTGGCGAAGATCGACATCAGCGCCGCGATCACACCAAAGGCCACCGGAATCATCAGTGGCGGGATGTTGCCGCTGATCCAGGACGCCAGGGCATCGATGGTGCCAGCCTTGATCGCAACGGTAATCAGCATGCCGACACCGCAGATCATGATCAGCGTGGCCCAGGGCACGGACGCGATGGCCTTGCGCTCGTCACCCAGCTTGAGCAGCAGTGCGATCACCGAGAACACGCTGGCGATCAGGCCGATATCCACCTTGCTGTTGATGAACCTGACCGTGGCGTTGTCCGGAAAGGCCAGCAGTGCCAGGGGCGCGGCAAGCACCAACACCATCATCAGCAGAGTCAGCAGCAAGGTCAGCTTCTGTTCACGATTGAAGGCATCCGGCAGATCGGCGGCGAGCACCGCATTCTTCAGGTTGCGGCCATGACCACCGAGGAAGACGAAGGCGGAAATCACCAGCACCGGGATAATCGTCGTGCTGGCGAAGATCGCCAGGGCGTTGACGAAGGCTTCGCTCTCGGGCATGCCCGCGCCGGTCATCAGGCCACGGAAGATGATGCCACTCTGACTGGAAACGAAGTTGGCTCCGGCCAGTGCCCCATAGTTCACCGCCATGCCGCCGAGAATCAGGCTCATACCGGTACGCTGGCACAGCAGCAGGGTCAGCGGTGCCATGAAGGCCAGCACGGTGTAGTAACCGGCACCCATGGCAGCGATCACCCCCGAGGTCAGCAAAATGGCATAGGGCAGCAGGTGCGGCACGCCACGGCAGCGATACAGCAGATGCCCGGCGAGTTTTTCCAGGGTGCCGTTGACGGTGGCGAAGCTGTAGAACAGGCAGACCGAGAAGATCACGAAGAAGATCTTCAGTGGCCACATGTTGATGATATCGCCCGGGCTCATGCCCATGCCGAAGCAGCCCAGCAGATAGGCGAAGGCAATGGCGAACAGGCCGATATTGATCTTGGTGGTGTACCCCAACGCGACGGCGAGGACGATCGCGGCGACGACGAGCAGGCTCATCATGGTTTGACTCCTTTTGTTGTTCTGATGCGAGCGACGGTTACGCCGAGGCGAAACCGAACAGGGTTGCGGGGTTATCCACCAGAACGCGTCGGCGCTCCTCGGGGTTGGGCAGCAGGGCCTCGAGCAGCGCGAACTGCTGATCGTAGCGGGTCTTCGACTCAAACTGGGTGTTGGGCCAATCGCTGCCCCAGAGGAATCGCCCTACTCCACTGCAGGCTTCACGCAGGCGCGCTTCGATGGCCTGGGCGCGGGCCAGATCGGACTGACTGCGATAGGCCGCCGACAGCTTGATCCACACCGGCGCCTGGCCGAGCAGATCGAAGAAAGTGTCATGCTGCGCAGCGTCCAATTGCACGCTCGGTGCCGGCAGGCCGAAATGATCGATCACCAGGGTGACGCCTGACTCGAGAATCGCCGGCACGATCAGCGCCAGGTCGTCGAAACCACGCTGGATCTCCACCTGCCAGCCGCGTCGCGCCAGGCGGCGGAACAGACCGTTCCAGGCCGGCCCCGTGTAGTCCTCCAGCACCTTGCCGATCAGGTTCAGGCGTATGCCCACCACACCCGCGGCGGCCAATTCGTCCAGCTCGGCATCGCTGACCTGCGCGTCGACCACCGCGACGCCACGCAAACGCTGCGGGAAACGCTGCAGCGCCGCGAGCATGTAGTGGTTGTCGGTACCGAGAAAGCTCGGCTGGATCAGTACCCCGTGGGACAGCCCGCAGGCGTCCAGGTGAGCCAGGTACTGCTCCACGGTGGCGTCATAGCTGGGGCTGTAGCGGCGGCCGGGAACCATGGGCAGGTCCTGGCGAAAGATGTGCGCGTGGGTGTCGATGCCGGTGATTGCGGCATAAGGCATGGGCGTCACGAAGCGATACCTCTGTCATTTTTTGTACGAGCCGCCGGTACGAGCGACTCCTTCTTGTAAAACATATATTCATATATATGATTAGATGACTGTATCTACAGAGATCAAGTGCTGTCAATCTGCAGGCCAGTGGTAAAGTGACGGCCGGTCGACTTTCGGATTTGAGGTTTATGAGCACCACGGCTCTGGGACAGGACGAACGCCTGCCGCTTTATCAGCGGTTACGCGACGAGATGCTGGGCAAGATCGCCGCTGGCGAATGGCTACCCGGCGAGGCCATTCCTACCGAAGCGGAGTTGACCCGCCACTACGGTGTGGCCGTAGGAACAGTGCGCAAGGCGGTGGAAACCCTGGTTGCCGAAGGCCTGCTGCTGCGTGCCCAGGGTCGCGGCACCTTCGTGCGGCGGCCGAACTTCGACGGTTCACTGTTCCGCTTCTTCCGTCAGGTCAACGCCAGCGGCCAGTCTCAGGTGCCGCAAAGCCGTATCCTCGACTGCCGCCAGGTGCCGGCCGACGCGGCCGCCAGCCAGGCGCTGAAGCTGAGCGAAGGCGCCCCCTGCATATTCCTCCAACGCCTGCGCCTGATCGACGGTCGCCCGCTGTTCCATGAACGTATCTGGCTACCGGCTTCGCGCTTCGGCGCTTTGCTGAACATCGCCGCCGGTGACTTCCCGCAGTTGCTCTACCCCTTCTACGAGCAGCACTGCGGCCAGCGCATTGCCTCGGCCCAGGAGACCCTCACCGTCTCTGCAGCCGATGCCGAGCTCGCGGCCGCCCTGGATGTAGCCGAGGCCAGCCCGAGCGTGGTCATCGAACGCACCGCATTGGGCTACGACCGCACGCCGCTGGAATATCGCCTGTCACGTGCGGCGGCGGAGAACTTTCGTTACCAGGTAGAAATCAGCTGACAGGCCGTTGTCCTGACAGCAAAACGCCCGGGCAAGCCCGGGCGTTAGATGCACTGCTGAACGTCCCTGATCTAGAACAACCCGAGTGTCCAGGCCGCACCGAACAGCACCAGCGAGAAGCCCCACATCCACCACAACGAGTAGCGGATGTGCCGGCCCAGATCCAGCCCGGCCAGACCCAGTGCCAGCCACAGCGCCGGCGAGAACGGGCTGATGAAGGTGCCGATGATGTTGCCGATGGTCAGCGCATAAACCACGCTGGCTGGCTCGACACCCTGGGCGCCGACCACTTCCAGCGTTACCGGCAGCAGCCCAAAGTAGTAGGCGTCGGTGCTCAGCATCAGCTCCATCGGCAGGCCGAACAGACCCAGCACGATGTGCATCTGCCCCACCAGCGGCGCCGGCAGTACCTGCGCCAGGTCCTGGGCGATGGACGTGAGCATGCCGGTGCCGGTGAAGATACCCAGCATCGAGCCAGCGGCCAGGATGATCATACCCATGCTCAGCGCAGCCGGAGCGTGCGCGGAGATACGCTGCATCTGCGCCTTGCCGCCGGGGTAGTTGATCAGCAGCGCCAGGCACAGGCCGATCATGAAGATATAGCCGGCCGGCAGCACGCCAGAGAACAGCGAGACCAGCACCGCCAGGAACAACGCGGAGTTGGCCCAGAGCAGGCGCGGGCGTTCCAGCTCGCGCTCCTCGGCGCTCGGCTCATGCAGGTCAGTGCTGGTTTCCACCAGTACACCTTCGTCCCCGGTCGTGCCGGCCGCGATACGCCGCTGTTCACGCCAGCCCAGCAGCGCCGCCAGGGCAACCAATAGCACTACGCCAATACCCTGCACCGCGATCAACGGACGCCACAGCTCGGTGACCTCGATACCGGTCACTGCCGAGGCACGCCCCAGCGGCCCGGCCCAGGGCAGCATGTTGAAGATGCCGGCACCAATCGCCAACAGCAGCAGCATTAGGTACGGGCTCATGCGCAACTGCTTGTACAGCGGCAGCAAGGCAGGAACGGTGAGCAGGAAGGTGGTGGCACCAGCGCCGTCGAGGTGCGCCAGCATGCCGATCACCGCCGTGGCGACGGTCACCGCGATCACGTTGCCGCGGGTCAGGCGCACCATGCCATTGATCAGGGGCCTGAACAGCCCGGTGTCCTGCAGCACGCCGAAAAAGGTGATGGCAAACACGAACATGGTGGCAATAGCCGTCACGCGGCCGATGCCATCGGTGAAGAAACCGGAAATCGCCTCCGGGCCAAAGCCTGCGGCCAGAGCACCCAGCAACGGCACCACAATCAATGGCAGAACAGGCGACATGCGCCCGATAAGCAACAGCACAACCAGGCTGCAGATGGTCAACAGGCCAATCAAGGTCAACAAACCGCTTTCTCCTCTTTTTCTTGTAAGGCACGCGAAAGGCGCGTGCGGAGGCTAAGAGGCGAACCTTTCAACAACCTTTAAGCGGCGAACATGCGTCACGCCAAATGTCAGTGGATATGTCGCAGAGTCGGGGCGGCAGCCCTGCCGCCCCGGCGTGGTTCATTGCAGGGTGTAGCCCTTGTCCACCACCCAATCCTGACCATGAACGCCACGCGCACCATTGCTCAGCTGAAACAGCACCACCTCGGCAATCGCCTGCGGATCGAGGAACTCGCCGTCGACTAGGCGCCTGCCGACTTCACTGGCGACGCCCGCCAAGGCATCTTCGGCCAGGCCCAGGCTGCTCCAGATCGGTGTCGCCGTCGGCCCTGGCGAAACCAGATTGAGCCGCAAGCCTTCAGCGGCATGCTCGAGCGCCAGGCTGCGCACCAGCGCCGAGAGTGCGGCCTTGCTGGCGATGTAACCGCCAAGCCCGACGAAGCCGAGTTGACGCAGGAAGGTGCTGATGAATACCACCGATGCAGGCCGCGCCAGATGAGGCTTGAGCACCTGAAAGGTATTGATTGCACCGGCGCCGTTGACCCGCCACTGCTGCTCGAACGCCTGCATGTCGCAGCCCGATGCCAGGCGTGCGATCCCGGCGTTGGGTACCAGGTAGTCGACGGCACCAAGCCGCCCCGCCCGCTCGGCCAGCCCATGCAGCGCATCGATATCGGTGACGTCGCCCGCACACCAATGCAGCTGTTCGGGATGTAACGCCTGCAGCGCTTCCAGCGCGCCCAGACGCCTTGAGAAAGCCAGCACGCGCGCGCCGCGCTGCAGCAACAGATCACACACCGCCAGGCCGATACCCGAGCTGGCCCCGGTGACGACGGCCAGACGACCCTGAAAATTCATACTCATGACGTTCCTCGAAGCGAAAAGAGAGTGAGTGCAGCGACTCGCGCGAGCCGCGCTGAAATCGACTTACTGCGCCTGCAGGCGGATGCCATTCATCTCCACCTGCTGACCCAGCGCGAAGCGCTCCCTGGGCGAGCGCACCCACTGCTCACGACCGCCTTCGTGGCGCACCACATAGGCGGTTCCACTATTGCCAGTGGCAGCCTGGGCCTGCGCACCGGTCCAGAGCCCGGCGGCACCACCGACCAGCGCACCGACAGGGCCACCCGCGGCGGCGCCCAGCATCAGGCCGGACAAACCTCCGAAACCGGCACCCACCGAGTTTTCTTCACGTTCGGCCACTACTTCGGCAGCCTGCAGAACATTGGCGGCCACAAGGCCGAGGGAAAGGGCAAGCAAGGCAATGGATTTCATCTGATTTCTCCTGTAATGGGCATTGCACCCGGAGAGAGTCAGATTCTGTGCCATATATTTTCTTTATCAAAAACAAATAGATAAGAAAAAACAGGTGCTAATGACAACAAGGAAATCGGGTCATAATGACAACTTTAAAGTCATTGTGACCCTAACCTTGGATCGACAGGACGTGTTCAGCTAAACGTTTTGACCTGCTCCAGCCACGCCAGGTCGAGCCGCGTCTGCTCGATGTCCAGCCCCTGCTGCTCCATCGCCTCGCGATGGCTGTCAATCTCGCCCACCATCTGGCTCAGTTCGCTGGAATTGCCATCGAGTTGATGCATCTGGCTCACCCCCAGGTGGTAGAAGCGCAGCAGCTTCATCGCGCTGTCATCACCCTGCGCCACGCCCGCCTTGACGTGATGCATGACGTTGGTGATACGCATCAGGCTGCGCTTGAGTCGCCAGCCGTAAACGGCCGGCGCCATGAACGGCCGCGACCAGAGTCGCTGGCGCACCAGGGCAATGGTCAGGCCGAGCCCCGCCAGCACACCGAGCATGTTCCACTTGAAGTTGTCGCCACCGGGCGTGCCGAACGCCTGCGTGCTCAGCGTGGCGCAAAGCATGGCCAGCGCCAAGAAGATGAGCGCGATCACCACGGTGCTGCGGCGGGTCTGCTGGCGGTAGTAGGCGGGGTCGATGGGCTGGATTTCGAACATGCGCGAAGGCTCGTGGCGGGATCAGTCGGCGATGGTACGACAGCTTGCCACGCTGCACGAACCCGTCACGCCTCTGTACGGCCCTGAAGATAAGGACCGATCGCCGCCATCGCCCCCGCCAGGTACTGCGCCTTCTCACCCACCGGCGCCACGTAGTGCAGCGCCTGGCGCGCCTCGTCGAGGCCGAGCAGACGGGCGATGACCCAGGCGGCGAGATAGGTCGACGCCAGGCAGCCGCCCGCCGTTGCGACATTGCCATGGGCGAACAGCGGCTGATCGAGCACCCGCACGCCTGCCTCCTGCACCCAGGGCTTGCTGGTCAGGTCGGTACAGGCGGCGACGCCGTCGAGCAAGCCGAGCTTGGCCAGTATCAACGTGCCGGAGCACTGCGCCGCCAGCAGTTGGCGCGCCGGGTCGAGGCGCAGTTGCGCCATCAGCGCTTCATCCGCCACCACCTCACGGGAGCGCATGCCACTGCCGACGATCACCGCATCGGCCGCGCAGGCCTGCTGCAGGTCGATCTGGCTATCGATCACCAGCCCGTTCATGGATGTCACACGCGCAGTTGGGCTGGCGATGCTGACGCGCCAGTCGGGCCGGTGTATGCGGTTGAGAATGGCGTAAGCGATCAGCGAGTCGAGTTCGTTGAACCCTTCGAAGGTCAGAATGGCGATGTGCATGGCGGCTCCTGTCATGAAACGGGTTGCCACGCAGCTTCGAGGCAATGATCATGACAATCAAATAATTGTCATGGATACAACCCATGCCCCGCGCGCGCTACAAGCAACTGGTCGATCAGTTGGCCGCCGACATCCGCCGTGGCGCGCTCGCGCCTGGCACACGCCTGCCCACGCACCGCGAACTGGCCGCGCAGCACGGCATCGCCCTGGTCACCGCATCACGGGTCTACACCGAGCTACACGCCATGGGCCTGGTGAGTGGCGAAACCGGGCGCGGCACCTTCGTACGCGAGACCAGCCTGGCGCCCGGTCACGGTATCGACCAGCCGGCGACCGAAGGCGGCATGCTCGACCTCAACTTCAACTACCCAACGCTGCCGGGGCAGGCCGACCTGCTGCGCCAGGCCCTGCGCCAGCTGGCATTGTCCGGTGACCTGGAGGCGCTGCTGCGCTACCAGCCCCATGCCGGGCGCCCCCATGAGCGGGCATTGCTGGCCAGGCACCTGACGGATCAGGGACTCCCGGTCACGGCGCAACAGGTGCTGATCGTCAACGGCGCCCAACACGGCCTGGCGCTGACCCTGCAGACTCTGCTCAAGCCCGGTGACGTGGTCGCGGTCGACGCCCTCACCTACCCCGGTTTCAAGGCGGCCGCCGCCGCGCGCGGCGTGGAATTGCTGGCGCTGCCCTGCGAGGCCAGCGGCCCCGATTTCGATGCCCTGGCGGCGCTGTGCAGAACGCGCCGGGTACGGGCGATCTACAGCATGCCGACCCTGCACAACCCACTGGGCTGGGTACTCGACCAGCTACAGCGCGAGCGCCTGATCGACATCGCCCGCCAGCACGACCTGCTGATCATCGAGGATGCCGCCTATGCCTTCCTGGCCAGCTCGGCACCAGCGCCACTGGCCGCCCTGGCGCCCGAACGCACGGTGCATGTGTCCGGCTTCTCCAAGAACATCGCCACCGGCTTGCGGGTTGGCTACCTGACTGCGCCTGCCGCCTGGGTCGCCGCACTGGAGCGCAGCATCCGCGCCAGCACCTGGAACACTCCGGGCATCATGACGGCGCTGGTCTGCGCCTGGATCGAAGACGGCACACTGGCCCGCCTGCAAGCGCAGAAGCGCGAGGACGCCCGCTGTCGGCAAGCTCTGGCTCGGCGCGTGCTGGCCGGCCTGCAACTGATCGGCCATAAGGCCGGCTATTTCCTCTGGCTGCCGTTACCGGCCGAGGTGCGCGCCGACCAGGTCGTGGCGCGCCTGCTGCACGAGCAGGTGGCGGTCTCCACCGCTGAGCCGTTCAGCACCTCGGAGCAGGTGCCCCATGCGCTGCGCCTGGCCCTTGGCTCGGTTACCCTGGCGCAACTGGAAGACGCGCTGGACAAGGTCAGGCATGCCATCGCCCATTTCGCCTATTGAGCGACCTGACGCAGCCACTCGCTGGGACTCGCCCCCACCTTGCGGCGAAATGCGCGGGCCAGGGCCGAGGGGCTTTCATAACCGACCTCGTCGGCGATCAGCGCCATGGGCCGGCCCTCGCGTAGACGCTTCTGCGCCAGGCTGACGCGCCAGCCGACCAGATAATCGGCCGGCGTAGCACCGACCACGTCGTGGAAATGCGCAGCAAAACTGGCGCGCGACATGCCGGCCAGCGCCGCCAGCTCGGCCACCGACCAGCCATGCTGCGGCCTCTCGTGCAGTTGATTGAGCGCTCGCGCCAAGCGTGGCTCGGCCAGGCCCGCCATCATCCCGGAGGCCAGCTCGCGGCTGTTCATCAAATGGCGCAGCAGCTGGATCACCATCAACTCGAACAGACGATTGAGTACCAGCTCGCGCCCGCAATCCTCCCCAGCCGCCTCGGCGAACAGCCAGTCCAGGCAACCGCTCAGGCTCGGTAGCTCGCGCAGCGGTTTGACGATGGCGCCCGGTAGCGACCGCGACAGCGGATTGTCGATGCCGCCGTCGAAGGCCAGGGTCGCGCAGACCAGTTCGGCACCGTCGGCCTCGCTGGCCGTCATCTGGTGCAGGCGCGGCCTTGCCACCAGCATCAGGCTCGGCTCTTCCAGGCGCAGCTCACGGCCATCCCCTTCGCGAAAGCTCATGCGCCCGGCGCGCAGCAGGTGAATGTAGCCATGCGGCTCCTGCTCGCCGTGGTTGCTGGTGCCGCAGAAGCCACCCCGGTGAAAGGTGCTGGCGTGCAGGTTGAAGTGATGCAGCAGGCTGGACAGGCGATCCATGGTCATCTCGCACTCCTGGACGATCTGTCGCATAACATCGACGATCTGAATCCGAAAAGCCAGATCGATTGCCTAGCATGGCTCCAGGCTTGAACGACAAGCTCCCCACCCAAGACTGGAGAATCACCATGACGCGTATCACCGCACTGCCCTTCGAACACACCGCTGCCAGCGCCCAGGCGCAACTGGAAGGCATCCGCAAGGGCCTCGGCTTCATCCCCAATACTTTCGCCACCCTGGCCCACGCACCGGCCGCGCTGAGCGGCTACCTGGCGCTGTCCCAGGCGCTCGGCAAGGGCACGCTGAACGCCAAGGCGCGCGAAGTGGTGGCGCTGGCCAGCTCGCAGGTCAACGGCTGCGAATACTGCCTGGCCGCACACACTCTGTTCGCCGGCAAGGCCGGCCTGAGCGCAGCGGACATTCGCAGCGCCCGCGATGGCGAGTTCGATGCCGTGGCGCGCCTGACCCGGCAGATCATCGACAGCCGCGGCCGCCTCAGCGATGCGCAACTGCAGGCCGCGCGCGATGACGGGCTGAGCGAGGCCGCTATCGTCGAAGTGGTGGCCAACGTCGCCTTGATGACGCTGACCAACTACCTCAACAACCTGGCCGAAACCGTTGTCGACTTTCCGCCGGTAGCCGTCTGAAGACGCAGGAGGTGCATCATGCAAGCCGTTACCCTCTACACCACCGGGCACTGCCCCTACTGCGTCAACGCCAAGACACTGCTGACACGCAAGGGCGCGACCTTCGAGGAAATCGACGTAGGCAGTTCGCCGCAGCGGCTGGCGGAAATGCTGCAACGCAGCAACCGCCGCAGCGTGCCGCAGATATTCATTGGCGAGCATCATGTCGGCGGCTTCGATGACCTCGCCGCACTGGAACGTGGCGGCGAACTGGATGCGTTGCTGCAAGCCTGAACCCTGATGGCCGACCTCGCCGGCGGCCATCACCCTTTCTGAGCCGGCAGCTGTGCCGGCCTACTCCTTTTCGTCAAAGCGCTCGTCTTTGCCCTCATGC
This sequence comes from Pseudomonas chaetocerotis, assembly GCF_015712105.2. NCBI lineage: Bacteria > Pseudomonadati > Pseudomonadota > Gammaproteobacteria > Pseudomonadales > Pseudomonadaceae > Pseudomonas > Pseudomonas chaetocerotis. The sequence continues at coordinate 47,701 of NZ_JACFYX020000008.1, read as the reverse complement.
ACCTGGCCATCGCTGCCGATACAAGAGCGGCAACATCGGCCCGATAGGCTGAGCGTCGCCCTGCGCCCTATCTCGAAATGGAGTCTCCCCATGCGTCTCGACGCCCTCTCTTTGAAAACCCGCCTGATCATCGCGGTGGCGATTCCCTGCATCGCCCTGCTGCTGGTGGCGCTGACCAGCCTGAGCAGCATGTCGAGCATGCATCGGGACACGGAGGTTCTCTATCTCAATACGGCCGCGCCGATGCGCGCCATGGCCGAGGTCGCCTCGCGCATCCCGCGCATGCGTGTAGGGCTCGACATGATGCTGCTGCAGGAAACCCCGCTGCGCGACGAGCGCGGTGTGAAATCCCGCGTACAGGACGCCCGCAACGAGGACGTGCCCGGCATGCGCGAGGCGATGCGTCAGGCCGTGGCCGCCCAGGTCAACCCGGAGCGCAAGGCCCAGGCGCAGCAATTGCTCGATCAGTTCGAAGCCATGGTCAGCAACGAACTGAACCCGATGCTCGCCGCCTTCGATGCCGGCGACATGGCCAAGGCGCAGCAGATCTATCGCGATCAGTACGCCAAGACCTACGGGGTGATGCGCCAGGGCGCCAACGACCTGCTCGACGCGCTGCTCGAGCAGGCCGAGCAGCAAAACCTGCACAGCGCGCAAAGCTATGACGATGGCCTGACCCGCCAGATCGCCATCATCGCCACCGGCCTGCTGGTGTCGATCATCATGTCCTGGCTGATCGTGGTACAGCTACGTCGCCGTGTGGCGGTGTTGCAGAGCAGCCTGGGCCAGGCCGCCGACAACCTGGCCCTGGACACCCGCATCGAACTGCGCGGCCAGGACGAACTGAGCGAGATCGCCCGCAGCTTCAACCAGTTCATCGACAAGGTGCACGGCGCCATGCGCCAGCTCGCCGACAACTCGCGCCAGCTCTCGGGCATGGCGCGCGATGTGGCCGAACGCGCACGCCTTACGCAAAGCAACTGCACCGCACAAAGCGACCGCACGGTACAGGTGGCCACCGCCATCAACGAGCTGGGCTCGACCGTCAACGAGATCGCGCGCAACGCCGAGAACGCCGCAGAAGTTGCCCGCGAAGCCACCCTGCATGCCAGCGACGGCAGCGCAGTGGTCAGTCAGGCGCATCGTCAGGTCGACGCCCTCAACGGCGAACTGGAGCAGGCCGCAAAGGTGATCGAGGCACTGGCCGCGCAGACCAACGCCATCAGCACCACGCTCAACACCATTCGCAGCATTTCCGAGCAGACCAACCTGCTCGCCCTCAACGCCGCCATCGAAGCGGCGCGCGCCGGCGAACAGGGTCGTGGCTTTGCCGTGGTGGCCGACGAGGTACGCACCCTGGCCAGCCGTTCCGGCGCCTCTACCGAGGAAATCCAGCAAGTCATCGACCGCCTGCAGAACGAATCACGCTCGGCCGTCGAGGCCATGGCCAAGGGGCAACGGCAGAGCGCGCTGGTGGTGGAGTACGCGAGCAAGGCGTCGGTGGCGCTGGAGCAGATCAACAGCCATATCGGCCAGATCAGCGACCAGAACATCCAGGTCGCCACCGCTACCGAGGAACAGTCCAGCGTGGTGGAAGACATCAACCGCAACATCGTCGACATCAACGAGCTGACCGTCGGCACCACCCATATCGCCGATCAGCTCAACCAGGCCAGCAGCGATTTGCAGGCGCTGTCGACCCAGCTCGATGGCCTGGTCGGACGTTTCCGGTTGTAACCTGAACTTTAGAACCTCCGCCATTGCGACCAAGCGGGTGCGCGCGGCGCACCGGGCCATCTACAAGTCTTCGTCGATGCGCTCGCGCAAATAGGCGTAGAAGGGGTTGGACGTCATACGCTGCAAACTATCGAGCCCCACCACCAACACGCCGTGCTCACCGCGCGGTGCCAGCGTGCCAAGGGCCACGCCGTAGAACTCCTCGGCGGTCGGTTCGCTGCCATACAGCGGATCGTCAGGCGGGAACGGCAATGCGACGTGCGACAGCGAAAACAGCTGGCTCGGGTACTCGACATTCAATGGCGTCGCCACCGCCTCACGCTCGCCAGCTGCAATTCGCCGCGCCTCGACCTGACGACCACCGCTTTGCGCAACGCCGACCACGGTCAGGTCGTAATCACGCTCGGCCGGCGGCAGCAGTTGCTCCAGCAGGCCACTCATGTCCGGTCGCAGCAACGAGCCGATGGCCTGCGAGCGGTTGATGTCGAAGATCACCAGCTCGCTGCCGTTGGCCGGCAGACGCTCGAACAACTGATGCACCACTGCCGGCGTGCTCACCGTGCTGTCGGCCAACGACTGAAAGGCCAGCACCGGCGGCAGTCGTGACAGGCGGCCATCGACCTCGGCAGCATCGAAGGCATCCTGCACCTCGCTGGTCAGCTCATAGGTCTGCCGCGCTGCATGCACCGGAAAGGAGTTGTACTTGAACGGGTTGAACTCCGGCAGCACATTCATCCAGGCCGACTTGGCGAAAGCAGGCAGCAACGCCGGCAGGGCCGCCAGCCCGGCGTAACGGGCGTAGCTGGTGACGCCAATCATCGGCGAGATCAGCACCAGGCGCTGCGGCATGGCCAGGCTCTGGTCCTCCAGCGCAGCCAGGCTGTAGCGCAACGCCAGCGCCCCGCCATTGGAATAGCCGAGCAGATACAGCGGCCCGTCCGGCACCTGGCGCCGCGCTTCGCGAACGGCCAAGCGCGTGGCAGCCAGCCATTGCTCCCAGTGCGCAGCGGTGAGCGCCGCCGGCACCGTGCCGTGGCCAGGCATGCGCGGCACCACGGCGAGCAGGCCCTGCTCACTCAGTTGCCGGGCGATATGGCGCAGGCTGTAGGGCGAGTCGGTCAGGCCATGCAGCAACACCACCACGCCACGCGCCGGGCCTGGCGGCTGCAGGATGAAGGAGCGGTTCCAGTCGCGCGGCAGATTGCCGGGGTAGACCGGGCTATCGCTGGAATAGCGGCTGTATGCGGCGCTGCCGGCGGCCGTGACCGGCTCGATCAGCTCACGTTGCAGGTGCTCGAACAGGGCCGCCTCGGCAGCCAGGTAGGCCTGCCAGTCAGCCGCATCCAGCTCGTCGACCTCAAGCTCCTGCGGCACCAGGCGATGCCAGGGCTGCAGCTCTGGCAACGCCGACAGCCCGGCGATACGAATGCCGAGCAAGACCACCACGATCAACAACACCACCACCAGCGTCCAGGCCATCACGTTGCGCATGCGCGGTAAACGCATCAAGCGCCTCCCTCGAAATATCTGGCCGGGAAAATCCGTCCCGGCGACCGGCTCAGGGACTTTAGTGCAAAGCGGCTGCTGGCCACCACTGGGATTGCCTGGGTGCAGCGAGTCGGATCACGCTTCGTTTGCCACCAAGGGTGAGAACTGCTGGAGCTTCGGCAGAGGCGCTTGCGCGGCGAAAATAGCGGCCGCGACTGCCTGGATGCAGGAGGTAGAGCGAGCGAAAGCCGCTCCCACGCAGGGGAGCGGCAGCCTGATCAGCCCGCCGCTGAGTAGAGCGGCGAGGCAGCCAAGTACAGCATGACCAGCACAGCGACCAGCGTCAGTGCATTGAATTGAATCCGCCGGACCTTGCCGAGGCCGGCAAACTCCTTGGCAACACTCAACACGAAGACAGCCCCGACCACCAGCATTGCCGGCATGGAAACCAGGGTATCGGCAAGCCAACTGTTCATCAGTCGCTCGCTGCCCGGGTAGAGCTCCTGGCTGATCGCCATATAGCTTGGCCTGGCGCTGACCATGCCCCAGTACGCAGCCAGGGTGATCAGTTGCAACAGCAGTAGAAGCAGATTGCACAGGGTCTTCAAACGCGGGAAACGACCTGCATCGCGATTAGCCACAGAGCATGCTCCCGCTCTGGGTCTGCCCCATCATGTCCTTGATCACGCCGCGAACCTTGGTATCGGCCAACTGCCCGCCGTTCGACTCGACCTGCACCCGGCTGAGGGAAAAATGGGCCTCGTTATTGGCGTCGTAAATGGTGAAGGCGACGTCCACGCTGCCACTGAACAGCAACGTACCCTTGAGCTCGATTTCCCCCAACTTGCCGACCAGCGATGAACGACTGCACAACCAGGCATGCTTGCTGACGTCGATTTTCATCCAGGCAGTTTCGATATGACCGGCGATCAGCGTGCCGCTGTTACCGCCGATCTCAGGCCCGGTAGCGATACCGAACACCTGCGGCTTCTCGGCACTCGAGCGTCTGAGTTGTATGTAGACGCCACTGAACAGATTGAACCCAATGCTGGTCTTGGGGATGGCCGCGCCGACGCCGCTGGCCAGAATCTTCATTTCCATTACATGTTCCCTATGTAGGTTTGAATCAAGCGCGAAGCTTGAAGCAATGCGGCCCACTTTGCCATGAACGGGCCCACAAACGGGCGCTCGTGGGCCGCTCAGCGCTTCTGACCATCGGAGTCGGTATTGGTGCCGTGCGATCAGCAGGCTGCGTTATCTGGGAGCCGCTCAGATGCGCCAGATCAACTGAGCAGGCAGCCAACGAGCACCGCTGCTAGGCTGCGCGCATGAATTTCGCCGCTCAACTACAGACACTCATTGTCACCGACCTACAGCGCCTGCGTATCCTGCAGCAGGTGCGCGAGCTCGACCTACCCGACTGCTGGGTCGCCGCAGGTTTCGTGCGCAGCGCGGTGTGGGATCACTTGCACCAACGCACGCCATCTCCGCTGCCGGAAGACATCGACGTGATCTGGTTCGACTGCGCCCATACCTCTGAGGAACGCGATGCAGAACTGCAAGCGACTCTGCGCGGTGGCAACGGTGACTTGCAGTGGTCGGTAAAGAACCAGGCGCGCATGCACCTGCGCAATGGCGATGCACCTTACGCCTCGGCGACCGAAGCGATGCGGCATTGGCCGGAAACCGCGACGGCGCTGGCCGTAAGGCTCGATGAAAACGACAGGGTCGAGGTTGCCGCACCACTCGGTCTGGAGGATCTGTTCGGCCTAATCGTGCGCCCGGCCGGACGCTTTCAGAACGAGAAACGGCGGATCTACCAGCAGCGGCTACATGACAAGAACTGGCTGGCAACCTGGCCGAAGTTGAAGGTGCTCCCGTAGGGTGGATCACGCTTCATCGATCCACCGGCTGGTGGATGTAAAGAGCGACATCCACCCTACGCACTACGCACTGGCCGAAGTCGAAGGCGCTGCCGTAGGGTGGATCACGCTTCATCGATCCACCATGTGGTGGATGTAAAGAGCGACATCCACCCGCACCTCCCACAACACCGGTCAGATACTGGCGACCACCGCGCAGAAGCCCGGCGCGCTGGCGGCGAACTGGCTGCACAGGTGATTGATGGAGGTCACCAGCACCTGCTCGGGCGAGGAGATGAAATCCACCGACATCATCACGCTGAGCATGGTGATGGTGACGATGGAGAAGGTGAACAGCTTGCGCGCCCACACCCGATCGTCGGCGGCCTTGTAGCCCGACACGCCCATCCACAGCCAGTAGGCACCGCTCAGCGCGGCGACCACGAAGTAGCTGTAGCCGGCGTAGCCACTGAGCGTCAGCATCAAGGTCGCGACCACGAAGGCAGCGATGTACAGCACGATCTGCCGCTTGGCAGCCGAGATCCCCTTGATCACCGGCAGCACCGGGATGTTCGCAGCCTGGTAGTCATTGAAACGGAAGATGGCGATGGCATAGGAATGCGGCATCTGCCACAGGCTGAAGATCAACAACAGGATGGCCGCGCCGGCGTCGAACTCGTTGCTCACCGCGCAGTAGCCGACCACGGGCGGAGCCGCCCCGGACAGGCTGCCGACCAGAGTGCCGTACACCGAGCCGCGCTTGAGCCACAGGCTGTAGAGGCCGACGTAGACCACGAAGCCCATCAGCACCAGCATCACGGCCAGCGTGTTGGTGGCGGCGTACAGCAAGGCCACCCCCGCCACACCGAGCATGCAGGCATAGACGATGGCGTGCGCAGGCGATACCAGCCCCTGCGCCAGAACCCGGTTACGAGTCCGCTCCATCTTCTGGTCGATGTCCCGATCGATGTAGTTGTTGAACACGCAGCCTGAGGCGATCACCAGCGAAACCCCCAGTGCTGTCGCGAAAAACAGCGCCAGGTCGGCATCGCCACGCGAAGCCAGGAAGAAACCGCCCGTGACGGAAATCAGATTCCCGAACACGATGCCCGGCTTGGCGAGGTTGAGGTACTGCTTCAGGAGCGCCAGCATCAGTTGATCATCATGTGATAGTGCATGCTCCACATGATCCAGACCGACAGGCCGACCACGAACGCGATGATCAGCACGGTGAAGATCATCGAAACGACGTTCCAGCGGCCCTCCTCGTCGGTCTTCATGTGCAGGAAGTACACGAGGTGGACGAGCACCTGCACCAGACCGAAGAGCACCACGGTGATCAGTGTCGCGCCACGGCTCAGGCCCAGCACGTCAGGGTGCATGACCAGCATGAAGGGGATCACGGTGAGAATCACCGACAGGATGAAACCGCTCAGGTAATCCTTGAATCCCACGGCGTGGGCGGCGTGATTGTCTTGGTGAGCCATTTACAGCACCCCCATCAGGTAGACGACGGTAAACACGCAGATCCACACCACGTCGAGGAAGTGCCAGAACAGGCTGAGCAGCCCCACGCGGGTCTTGTTGGTGTCGGTCAGGCCACGGCTGCCGACCTGCAGCATCAGCACCAGCATCCACAGCAGACCGGCACTGACGTGCAGGCCGTGGGTGCCGACCAGGGTGAAGAACGCCGACCAGTAGGCACTGACCTGCGGCCCGGCACCTTCATGGATCAAGTGACGGAACTCGTACAGCTCGATGCTGATGAAGGCCACACCGAACAGGAAGGTGATGCCCAGCCAACGCAGCACCGCGCCCTTGTCGCCACGGTAGGTGGCGAGCATGGCCATGCCGTAGGTGATACTGGAAAACAGCAGGGCGAAGGTTTCCACCAGCACCAGGTGCAGGCCCGGCCTGAGCATTTCCTTGGCGGTGGGGCCACCGGCGAAGGAATTGCTCAGTACCGCGAAGGTGGCGAACACCGTGGCGAAGATCAGCAGGTCGGTCATCAGGTAAACCCAGAAGCCGAACAGCTTGATGCCACTGCTGTCGTGGTGGTGCTCATGGCCGTGGCCATGAGCGTCGTGTGGATAGTGGGGTTCGTAAGCGGTCATGATCAGGCCTGTACGACTGCGTTGGCTTTGGTTTGGTGGTGCGCCTGCTCGATCCGCGCGATCTCTTCGGGCTGCACGTAGTAGTCGATGTCCTCGTCGTAGGAACGCACGATGAAGCTGACCACGGCGCCGACCAGACCCACGATGGCGAGCCACCAGATGTGCCAGATCATGGCGAAGCCGAAGGCGATGACGAACGCCGACACGATCAGGCCGTTACCGGTGTTCTTCGGCATGTGGATCGGTTCGTAGTGCTCCGGCGCGGGCATCAGCTCGACACCGTTCTTCTTCGCCTCGTAAAAGGCGTCGATCTTGTCCGCCGTCGGGATGACCGCGAAGTTGTAGAACGGTGGCGGCGAGGACGTCGCCCACTCCAGGGTGCGGCCATCCCACGGGTCGCCGGTGACGTCGAGGTTGTCCTTGCGCTTGATGTAGCTGGTGACGAACTGCACCACGGTAAACACGATGCCGATACCGATCAGCACAGCGCCGACCACGGCCACCTGCACCCACGGCACCCAGGCCGGGTTGTCGAAGTGGTTGAGGCGACGGGTCATGCCCATGAAACCCAGCACGTACAGCGGCATGAAGGCGAAGTAGAAGCCGATCAACCAGCACCAGAACGAGTAACGGCCGAAGCGGTCGAGCAACTTGAAGCCGAAGGCTTTCGGGAACCAGTAGATGATGCCGGCCAGGTAGCCGAACACCGCACCGCCGATGATCACGTTGTGGAAGTGGGCGATCAAAAACAGGCTGTTGTGCAGCACAAAGTCCGCCGCCGGCACCGCCATCAGCACACCGGTCATGCCGCCGATGGAGAAGGTCACGAGGAAGCCCAGGGTCATCCAGGTCATGGCGTTGAGTTGCAGACGGCCACGGAAGATGGTGAACAACCAGGTGAAGATCTTCACCCCGGTGGGGATGGCGATGATCGAGGTCATGATGCCGAAGAAGGCGTTGACGCTGGCCCCCGAGCCCATGGTGAAGAAGTGGTGCAACCACACCACGAACGACAGCACGCCAATGGCCGCAGTCGCCCAGACCATCGAGGCATAGCCGAACAGGGTCTTGCGCGAGAAGGTCGCCACCACCTCGGAGAACACGCCGAACGCCGGCAGGATGAGGATGTACACCTCCGGGTGACCCCAGATCCAGAACAGGTTGGCGTACATCATCGGGTTGCCGCCCAGTTCATTGGTGAAGAAGTGGAAATCCAGGTAGCGGTCCAGCGATAGCATCGCCAGGGTCGCGGTCAGCGGAGGGAAGGCACCGCAGATCAGCACGCAGGTAACGAGAATGGTCCAGGTGAAGATCGGCATCTTCATCAGGCTCATGCCCGGTGCACGCATCTTGAGGATGGTGGCGATGAAGTTGACCCCCGTCAGGGTCGTGCCCAAGCCCGATAGCTGCATGCTCCAGATGTAGTAATCCATCCCCACGCCGGGACTGTACTGAATCCCAGACAACGGCGGATAAGCCACCCAGCCGGTCTTGGCGAACTCGCCCAGGCCCAGCGACAGGTTGATCAGCAGCGCGCCGCCGACGAACAGCCAGAAGCTCAGCGAGTTGAGGTAAGGGAAGGCCACGTCACGCGCGCCGATCTGCAGCGGCACGACGATGTTCATCAGGCCGGTGACCAGTGGCATGGCCACGAAGATCAGCATGATGATGCCGTGCGCGGTGAAGATCTGGTCGTAGTGCTCGGGCGGCAGGTAGCCCTGCCCGTCACCGTGCGCCATCGCCAGATGGGTACGCATCATGATGGCGTCGGCGAAGCCACGCACCAGCATGACCAGCGCGACGAGGATGTACATCACGCCGATTTTCTTGTGGTCCACCGAGGTGAGCCACTCGCGCCACAGGTAGCCCCACTTCTTGAAGTAGGTCACCGCCGCGAACAGCCCCAGACCGCCCAGCGCCACCATGGCGAGGGTGATCATGATGATGGGCTCGTGGTACGGAATCGCGTCCAGAGTCAGTTTTCCAAACATAGTCACTCCTGCACCTGCGCTGCTTCGTGCATGGCCGTGCTGTGGGAATCTTTCAGGGTCACGTACTGCCCGATCACCGTATTGAACAGGTTCGGTTCGACCTGGCCGAAGTAGCGGACCGGGTAGATCGGATAGCGGTGGTTGACCATCTCGCCCGGCTCGCCAACCTGCTTGAAGGTGGCGAAATCCATGACCTCAGGCGACTGCTTGACCGTGTCGAGCCACTGCGCGAAGCCTTCGTCGCTGACCGAGTGAGTGGTGAAGCGCATGGCCGAGAAGCCTTCACCGCTGAAGTTGCCGGACTGGCCGAAGAACTCGCCCTGCTCGTTGGCGATCAGGTTGAGCTGGGTGCGCTGGCCGCCCATGGCGTAGATCATCCCGCCGAGTTGCGGGATCGACAGCGCGTTCATCACCGTGTCGGAGGTGATGTGGAAGGTCACCGGCGTCTTCTCCGGAATCACCAGCTCATTGACCACGGCCACGCCCTGATCCGGGTAGATGAACAGCCATTTCCAGTCGAGTGAGACGACTTCGATGTTCAGCGCCGGCTTGTCCGACTCGATCGGGCGATAGGGGTCGAGCGAATGCGAGGTTTCCCAGATGATGACCGCCAGCACCGCGACGATGATCAGCGGGACGCCCCAGACGACCAGTTCGATCTTGTGCGAATGTGCCCAGTCGGGCATGTAGGTGGCCTTCTCGTTCGACTCGCGATAACGCCAGCCAAACCAGAACGTCATGATGATCACGGGGATGACCACGATCAGCATGAGTCCGATGGAGATCAGGATCAGATTGCCCTGCTCGACACCGATCTGCCCTTTCGAGTTGAACAGTGCCCAGTCACATCCACCGAGCGCTGAGAAGGCAATCGCCATCAGCAACCAGCGCGCACAACGATGGTATTTCTCTTCTTTCATGTCACGACCTTCAACTGAGTGATGCCCACAGTCGGCTTCGGTTGCCGTGCGGCCCATCGAGCAAAAGGCCGGCAGCGAAAACTCAGAGCTTGAGCATCCGTGCAAGCGAAGCGGTAAAACCGTGGGAATCGACGATGTTGCAGGCTATCGAGGTCTCGCACAATTCATTAGCAGCCTACTTATGAGCATACTGACAGCCTCCCTGCGACATATTTCGCAACATTTACGCAAAGATTTGAAACACTTTGCAGTAAGAAGCCGGCAAAGAATCGCAGGGGTGCGACAAATGATCACAGGCCCGTTTTAGAGCTGTTTGTCAGCGAATTGACAGGAATCAATGACACGAAAGATGCCGCTAGCTGATTGCAGGATCAGCCTTGACATTTAGGAGGTTTCGAGAGTCGTGAATGCGTAGGTGAGGCGCGTCAGCCCTGCGAAAGGCAGGGTCCCAAAGCAGCGCCAGGTAGACGACGGGGACGACTGGTGATGTAGCCCGGATGCAACCCGGGGCGATTGAGCGCGGCCAGCCGCAATAGCTTCGCAACCCGGCACGATTGGCTATGTGTCCCGGATTGCATCCGGGCTACGCAATTGCAGCCGTCGACGGCGTCTGGGGGCTGGGGGCTGGGGGCTGGGGGCTGGGGGCTGGGGCTGGGGGCTGGGGCTGGGGGCTGGGCAGCATTGCGCTTTAGCTGCGATGCGCTTCGCAACTGAAGCGCAATGCCTACGCCACTACTTCCAGGCGCAATAGCAGCCCACCGCCAGGCCGCTGGCCAGGGACACATGGCGCCCCTGGGTCAGTGCATCGAGCACCGGCTCGACGAAGCTGTTGCTGGAGTTGCACACCAGCCCTTCGCTGTAAGGGCCGGCATAGGCCAGCTTGCCGTCACGATCCCAGATCGCCAGGGCTGGGCTGGCCGGCAGCGATTCCATGCCCTCGATCCCCGGCAAGGGCGTCATCCGCCCACGCAGGAACGGCGCGATCTCGCCCGTGCTGCCCGGCTTCTGCACGCTGTAGAAGGCGACATCGACATTGCGGTGCAGGCCGATCAGGTAGCGCAGGTGCGCGTCGGTTTCCGCGTTGCAGGGGCAGTCCGGGTCCCAGAAGTGCACCACGCGAATCGGGCCGGGGCCGGCCAGTTCAGCCGGCAGCTGCAACTCGCCCTGACCGAAGATCACCGTCTGCTCGGCATAAGGCCGCAGATAGGCCGCGCCGCTGAGCCACCAGATCAGCACGATTGCCGCCAACACCACGGCAAAGAAGCCCAGCACAACGTGCTTGAGCGTCAGGCGGCTGAACACACTCATGGTTTTTCGCCGAACTTACGCAGGAACTGCTTTTCCATTTCCTGGCAACTTTCCACGGTGAAGGCGCGCTCACTGTCTGCACCCTTGGCACGCTCCCAGCAGGCGGCGATGGCCGCGCGCTCACCCGCTTCAATCTCGCCACCCTGCGGACGGGTGACAAAGTAGATAAAACCGGCAACCAACGAAATGACAAACAGCAGCCCCACCACAAACAGCCCCAGGCAGCCACTGCGGCTCAGCCCGGCGTTTTCATCTTTTGCACTCATGTATCACGTCAACCTTACAGTGGAACCCACTTCGAATCGGGCGCCAGGCGCCCTACCCTGCCGCGCCGGCCCGGGCAGTGCAGCCCAGGCCACGCCGATCACGCATCAACCAGCGTCCACTGCTTGCTCAGGCGCTTGTCTGAAACCGCCATCTTCGTCCCCAGTTGCTGGGCGAACAGCGACACGCGGTACTCCTCCAGCATCCAGCGATACAACGTCAGTTGCGGGTCACGCTTGCCCTCCTGGGCATGCTTGCCGGTGCGCGCCTGGTACTGTTCCCAGTAGCCCGCCAGTTCGCCCGTCCACACGCGGTCACGCTGCACCTGCGCGCCCACCTTGTCCAGGCGCTGCTCGATGGCCTTGAGGTAACGCGGGATTTCCTTGAGCCACTCGCCCGGCGTTTCACGCACGAAGCCGGCATAGACCAGATTGGCCAACTGCTGCTTGATGTCGTTGAGCGCCATGGCCTGGGCCAGGTCGATCTTGCCCTTGAAGCGCTTCTGCAGGCCGTGGTTGAGCTTGAGGATTTCCAGCACCAGGCGGGCGATGCGCTCGGCGTGCGCCGTCCAGTCGCCGCGCTTGCGTTCGGCCAGTTGCGCCAGGGCCGCACCATCGCGCGGCAGCGTGGCTTCGCCGTCGAGGATGCAGGCATCCAGACTGGCCAGCAGAATGTCCTCGACCAACGCCTCGACGCGGCCGATATCGCGGTACAGCAAGCCCAGCTCGGTCAGCCCCGGCAACTTGCCACGGAGGAATTTCGCCTGCTCGGCCAGTTGTTGCAGCAGCAGGCGTTGCAGGGCGCGGCGATGTTGGAAGTCGGCTTCGGCCTGGGTCGGGAAGCGCCCTTCCTTGACCACACCGGCCTCTTCTACCAGCGCCGGATAGACCGTCATGGAAAGCCCGGCGATCTTCTGCTGGGCCTTCTCGGCCACCTCGGCGAAGGCCTTGGCCTCCACCGCTTTCGGCTTGTCGCTCTGCTGCGGGATGGCCAGCGCAGCCTGGCTGGCTTCGGCGAAACGCGCGGTCAGCTCGGCCAGGTCACGACCTTCGCCGAGGAACTTGCCGCGCGCATCGACCACCTCGATATTCATCTTCAAGTGGCTTTCGATGCTTTCAGCCGCCTCCGCCCAGGCCTCGTCCGGCACCCGTGCACCGGTCATGCGCAACAATTCATGGCCCAGCGCCTGCGGCAGCGAACCCTGACCGAACACCAGCTTGTCCAGCGCGGCGCCGACGAAATCCGGCACTGGCACGAAGTTCTTGCGCAGCGCCTTGGGCAGGCCGCGCACCAGGGCGATGCACTTGGCTTCCAGCAGCCCTGGCACCAGCCATTCCAGGCGCTCGGGTTGCAGTTGTGGCAACAGCGGCGCCGGCACGCGCAGGGTCACGCCGTCACGCGGATGGTTGGGCTCGAAGTGATAGGACAGCGGCAGTTGCAGCTCGCCGATGCGCAAAGTGTCCGGGTACTGCGCGGCGGTGACTTCCTTGGCATCGCGGGCCAGGGCGTCTTCCTCGCGCATGATCAGCAGCTGCGCGTCGGTAGCGCTGCCCTTCTTGTACCAGCTCTCGAAACTGGCAGCCTGGTAGATGTCCGGCGGGATGCGCGCGTCGTAGTAGCCGAACAGGGTTTCCTCGTCGGCGAGGATGTCGCGGCGGCGCGACTTGGCCTCCAGCTCATCGAGGCGTTCCAGTAACTGGCGGTTGGCGGTCAGGCAGCGCACGCGGCTGTTGATCTCGCCGCGCACCAGGCCCTCGCGAATGAACATCTCGCGCGCAACCGGCGGGTCGATGGGGCCGTAATGCACCGGACGACGACCGACGATGATCATGCCGTACAGCGTGACCTGCTCGTACGCCACCACCTGGCCGCGCTTCTTCTCCCAGTGCGGTTCCAGGTGGTTCTTCTTCACCAGATGCGCCGCCAGCGGCTCGATCCAGTCCGGCTCGATCTTCGCCACCATGCGCGCGAACAGCTTGGTGGTTTCCACCAACTCGGCGGCCATCACCCAGTTGGGCTTCTTGCGGCCGATCACGCTGGAGGGGTGAATCCAGAAACGTCGTTGCCGTGCGCCGAGGTAATCGCCCTCCTCGGTCTTCTGGCCGATCTGGCTGAGCAGGCCGGCGAGAATCGCCTTGTGCACGGCGGCGTAATTCTTCGCCCGCACCGCCGCCTCGCTGGCCTCGGCCTGCTGACGGGCGATGGCGTTGACGCGAGTATCCTTGGTCGGTGCCGGGCTTTGAGCCTTTTCGTAGGGTGGCTGGCCGGAGCCATCCACCTTGGCGGACGCGATATCCACCTTACCTGCGCCTTTGCCCAACAACTGCAGATCACGGGCGATCAACACCAGTTGCCGGTGCGCATCGCGCCATTCGCGCAGGCGCATGTAGTTGAGGAAGTTCTTCTTGCACCAGGTGCGCAGCGGGTTGCTGCCCAGCTCCTGGCGCTTTTCCTCGAAGCCGCGCCACAGGTTGATCAGCGCGGCGAAGTCCGAGTCCACATCCTTCCACTGCGCGTGCGCCTGGTCGGCGGCCTGCTGACGATCCATCGGTCGCTCGCGCGGGTCCTGCACCGACAGCGCGGCGGCAACGATGAGGATTTCCTCCAGGCTGCCCTGCTTGGCGCCTTCGAGCACCATGCGCCCCAGGCGCGGGTCGATGGGCAGGCGTGCCAGCTGGCGACCCAACGGTGTGAGCTGGCCTTCGCGGTTGACCGCCGACAGCTCCTGCAACAGGTTGAAGCCGTCGCTGATGGCCTTGCCGTCTGGCGGCTCGATAAAGGGGAAGGCCTCGATGCTGCCCAGGCGCAGGTGCAACATCTGCAGGATCACCGCCGCGAGGTTGGTACGCAGAATCTCCGGGTCGGTGAATTCCGGGCGACCGAGAAAATCCTCCTCGCTGTACAGCCGAATGCAGATGCCCGGCTCGACCCGCCCGCAACGGCCCTTGCGCTGGTTGGCGCTGGCCTGCGACACCGGCTCGATGGGCAGACGCTGCACCTTGGCGCGGTAGCTGTAACGGCTGATGCGCGCGGTGCCAGAGTCGATCACGTAGCGGATGCCCGGCACCGTCAGCGAGGTTTCGGCGACGTTGGTGGCCAGCACGATCTTGCGCCCCGGCATGGGCGCGAAAATCTTCTGCTGCTCGGCCGGCGTCAGCCGTGCGTACAGCGGCAGCACCTCGGTAAAACGCAGATTGGCCTTGCGCAGCACCTCCGCCGCCTCGCGAATCTCGCGCTCACCCGGCAGGAACACCAACACGTCGCCGGGCCGCTGGCCCACGCTGCGCTCGTGCTCGGCGATCTCCTCCAGCGCAGCGAGAATGCCCTGGTCGATGGACAGGTCATCGAGCAGGCGCTCGCCCTCCTCGTCCACCTCGGCCGCCAGCGGGCGATACCAGGTTTCCACCGGGTAGGTGCGGCCAGACACCTCGATGATCGGCGCACCATTAAAGTGTTTGCTGAACCGCTCCAGATCGATGGTCGCCGAGGTGATGATCAGCTTCAGATCCGGGCGGCGCGGCAGCAGGGTCTTCAGGTAGCCGAGCAAAAAATCGATGTTGAGGCTGCGTTCATGCGCCTCGTCGACGATGATCGTGTCGTACTTTTCCAGAAAGCGGTCGTGCTGGGTCTCGGCGAGCAGAATGCCGTCGGTCATCAGCTTGATCAGCGTGCCGTCCTTGCTCTGATCCTCGAAACGCACCTGATAGCCCACCAGCTCGCCCAGCGGCGTACCGATTTCCTCGGCCACCCGAGTCGCCACGCTGCGCGCCGCCAGGCGGCGCGGCTGGGTATGACCGATCAGGCCATGCACGCCCCGGCCAATCTCCAGGCAGATCTTCGGCAGCTGCGTGGTCTTGCCCGAACCGGTCTCACCGGCGATCACCACCACCTGGCTCTTCTCCAGCGCGGCCTTGATCTCGTCGCGCTTGGCCGCAATCGGCAGCGCATCGTCATAGCGCATCGCCGGGATGCTGCTGCGCCGCGCCGCGACCTTATCGCTGGACGCCTGAAAACGCGCCAGCCACTGCGCCAGCTTGGCCTCATCGGGCTGCTTCTGCAGCTCATGCAACTGCCGGCGCAAGCGATGACGCTCGGCGATCATGACGTGGTCGAGGTTGTTCTGCAGCGTGGCGAGGTCAGTCATCTGGATCGGGCAATCAGGGCAAAGGCGCGATTGTCGCAGATTACGGCTTATGGCGGGCAGGCTATGCCGCTGCGGAGGCGTGCGAGATTAGGGCGTAAAGGAGCGGCGGGTTTCGGCCATTTGCAGCCGTTCATGATGGCAGCTACCGGCTAAAAGTGGTCACTCCTGACCGCGCTGAAATTAGTGACGCCCGTGCTCAGAGCAGCAGCTCTCAACGCCCCCGCTTGCTTGGATTGTTTACGTCAAAATACCTATAGCGAACTGCTAGAAATTCACTTTCCGGCTCGATAGCTGGTGGTAGGGCAGTGGTCGCTAGTCGGCTCCTAATGGAGAGACCATGCTGAACCAAGCGCAGCCGCGACGAGAGGCAGTTTCGATAGGTTATCAACGCAGATACGTCGGTAAACCACTTCTGCTCAACGTTTGCGATGCCCTCCAGAAGCCTCTCTCGCTCAGATTGAGCCTCTTCTAGAGGAAGGCACGCGTAATACATAGCCACTGGATAATCAAAAGAGCATACGGCAGGCGCGTGCAGGTGCTTGCCTTCATCCTGCCCGTAATCCCATTTATCCCATCTCAAAAATGCGAGCCGCCACATTTCTGATGATGCCCCATCCTTCAAGGCATCCTGGAATGCATTGAGAATATTGGCCACCGGTTGAACGGTTCCCGCATATGTCCAAAGCTCAATAGCATCCAGAAAGTCAGCCCAGTGGACTGCGCCCAACTCCGCTAGAGCCTTGGGAAGAGCCTTCTCAGCAACCGCACCCACGTGAGGATAGTGAACGAGCCCAGAAATCCAGGCCCTCCAATGATCGGTTTTGGCGACTTGCAGAAGCAGATGGTAGAGATCCTCCACAGAACCATAAGGAGCTGATGCTTCCTCTATATCGGCAAGCGAAGCAGCACAAATAAATTTAAAACTGAGGTCACTAACTGAAAGTGCAAAGCCGGCTGCATCTGCGGCGAGAACATCTCGGGTGCCAATTGAAAAGAAGATGTCCTGCTTTTTTTCTATAAACCTGGCAAGCCTTTGGGGGGCGAACCTCCTGAGGAGCAGCACTGCCAGCCTGACCTCGGATGTAAGAAAGATAGGCTGATGTCGGATTAGGCTTTCAAGCAAGCGGTACTGATGGCCACGGCATAAAGTCTGAGCTTCCTGGCGCGACTGAGGATAATCGCGACCACCGTAACCGCCCTGTGTATCTAGGTCTGTCGCCCCCAAAATAGATTCCAATCCATCCAAAAGCGGCTGGCTGACCATTTCCTGCGTAACCGCGGCGAGGGCCTCAGCATCTGATGCTGATGAAATGGCTAGAGTCGTAAGGGCTATCTGTAGGCGATAAAAACCCTGCAAAGACCCAGGTGTTATGAACGCAAACTCCTGAAGTGCCCAATCTTTGGCACTGAGCCGCTGTAGATTCTGCTCATCTGCTCCCGGGCTTCCTAACTCGTGCCCATGCCATAGCGTTTCATTGAGGTCGTCCCTCAGATCCCCAAGGGGAAAAGACTCAGATTGAGCATCGATATTCTGTATGCGCACTAAGGCTCTTGCAGCTGCAGCAGGTATCTCTGGCCCTGTCGAATCGACCATATTTACTTCTGCCTCAGTCATGGCGTCTTCCAGATTAGATACTGCTCACCTTCAAGCTGCTCCCAGAGCTCCTGAAAGGCTTGAGCTATGGGTTCTCCGTGAGCAACCTTTTGTAGGATGTGGTGTTCATCCCCATAGCTATTTATCGAGGTGCCCAATGACCACGCCAAAGCCGAGCCTATTTCGCGCGGGAAGATAATGAAGCGATCATGGAACCCCCAGCCTGCTCCTCCTTCACGAACGCGAAACTCAAGATGCAAGCCCCTGCCATTTCCCTTAGCTGCTTCAAGATGAGCGGCCTGATCACGTTTTTTTTGTTCAGCTCGAGCAAGGGCCTGTCGACGACGCTCGCGCTCGTCGGCATCCTCAACT
Source organism: Pseudomonas chaetocerotis (assembly GCF_015712105.2). Taxonomy (NCBI): domain Bacteria; kingdom Pseudomonadati; phylum Pseudomonadota; class Gammaproteobacteria; order Pseudomonadales; family Pseudomonadaceae; genus Pseudomonas; species Pseudomonas chaetocerotis. Next base: position 29,907 of record NZ_JACFYX020000008.1, on the reverse strand, counting down.
ACTGAATTCGGCCCGTCGTCAGGGGGGGCTTTGCCAGCAGTCAATGCGCGGAGCTGCACGCCGTGGTGAGGACAAAAGAACAATGTGCGCAACACATCCTCTGCGTTAAGAAATGGATCCCACAACCAGACCCCCTCTCCACCATGTTCTTTCATCAACCACCGGAGATCCTCTAGCGCCACCATTCGCCTTGTGAACTTTCGCGATAGGTTCTCTGCGCTTGTGTCCTCAGCTTGAATACTCTCAGGCTCCGCAGCCGGTTTTTTTTCGACTTCTTGCAGCACGCCTTCGTCAAGGCCGTACTGAACAAACTCCCTTCTCGATTTGAGGCTTGCGACCGATTCGCTGAACACGCGTTGCGAAACCCACGGTTCACGAGGAGCCTCAGGCTTGCTGCCGATGAGCTGCGCGCTTCTTTCCTGGATTAGTGCCAGTGATTGTGGGGCCATATTTCCCATGGAATCCGGCAACAGGAAGTCTCTCCTGGGCGACGAGCTTCCAGGATGGGCGATAGACATCGAAAAGGACGCAGCAGTGAGGAAGTGCACTGGAGGTGTTGCACTCAGAAGTACTCGTCTGTCCTCATCCCAAATTTGGGTCCGGGCCCCACCACCCGGCGAATTAAGCTGCAGCGTCGCCTCACCAGTAGAAATGACAGCGGCATCGAAACTGGTCACAGTGGAGTCCTGCCAAATTTCAGCAGCAACACGCACGTTTCTAGGAGAGACGTCAGGGTGCCAAGTGATAGCTACCGAATGGTCGTAATCAGAGGAGCTACGTGCCTCCGAGGAAATCACTGTGACAGGTAGCTGAATGATGATGTTGCCTAGACGATCTGACATCCCGTCCAGCTTTATCGGTAGATACTCTCCAACAAGTTCGGCAAGACAGGTTAATCGTCTTGACTCGCCAAATAGGAATCGCAAGTGCTCTTTGCTGGTATCGAACAGCTCCAGCACGTGAGAGCCCTCAAAAAAGTTGTTCTTGAGAACTCCATTCCATGGATGACTCTTAAAACCGTCGGCAGGAACGAACTGAGGAGGCACAGCCGCCAACGTGCCGGTTTGGAGCTCCACGGGGGCGGGCCTCCATCGACCGGTCATTTCAAACTCAGAGACCTTTTCAAGAAAGGCATCTAGCGATAGCCGATATTGTGCAATCCCCACATACCAATCGGTTCCACGTAATTTCAACCGCTTTTGGTTTAGAAGGATCGACTTCCAATCAACCTCAGCAGGCGCCTCAACCGGCTCCGCAACTGCAAGCGTCAAGAAATTTGTGAGCGCCTTGCCTTGAACCCCCAATACTTCGGTGACTTCAACACTGCGATAGAAGCCAATTACTCCTGGCTCTACCAACTCGTCCAGCTTTGCCCGTGTTCTTGCCGCATCCCAGGCAATCATCTTCTTCGGCATTGAAATCTGGCCTTACTCCGTGGTTACAACACATTGCGGACATCACAAAAAACAAAGCAAACTTAATTTCCGTTGAGACGCACCATGACTGATGTTGGCCGATTGCCGCCGGTTAGGACGGGCAGCTACCGGCCAGCAGGAGTCGGGCTAGCCTATTCGAAACTACCAGTACGCTCGCGCTCTTCTTCGTCCTCTCGAAGCTCTTCCGCTGCGATTCTTCGTTCGAGGCTCGCTCTAGCTGTCGCCAATACTGGCTTAAGCTGTTCCTCGTTACCGAGACTCAGAGCATCGAGCAGCGGAATCCGTTTCTTCAGGATTTCGGCCAAAGACCCGGACCAGCCAGAAGGCGTAAATCGCTTCAAATAGGCTTCGATTACAGCCTTCTTATCAGGAGCATTAGTGAGCACAGCGAGCGCGGCATCCGAAATAACCAACTCAGAATCGTCCGCAGAGTCGATATTGGTATGCTCTTCACTTGCTCGACTTCGGGTGTCGAATAGCTTGCAGCTCCGCGCCGCGAACACGTAACGATCAGGCGGCGAGGCATTACACCAATCGACCAATACGTCCACAGGGACAACGCTCAGAGCTGTCTCCTTCCGATCACTGTAAGGGCGCCCAATCACCGGCGACATCTGACGGTAGTAGGCTTCCTCGCCGGGAACATAGATCGCGTCGAGCGCTTGTCGCGGCATGTGCCTGAGGAACAGCGAGATGGCGTCTTTGATGGCATCTCTAGCGGAATAACTAATTTCCATCGTGCGCGCAAAGGTAACTAGACCGTTCAACACCTCCAGCGCTGCTTCGGAAGAAGCTAATCGCTTCAGCGAAAACTCCAATATGCTCTCAATGCGGTAACCGCTATTGGCGCGATCCCCAAGAACCTTTCCCCACTCGGCTGAGCGCAGAAGATTCAGGCAGGTTATCGCGAGAGACTCCTTATACGCATCATCGTGATCTGACGCGCAGTGGACGACCATAGAGAGGATGTCGAGAAACACAGCACCTCCATCGGGCAGCAGTGCTATCGCGTAAAGCAACTCGCCAATCTCTTCAACAGAGAACGAGTCGGTTTGTCTGCCCATCCCGAGATAGGAGTATTGCCAGGCGGGAGTATTTCCAGCCTTGATTGATCGGTGGATTCGATTGTAAGCCGCTTGGTTCAGCGGTATGCAATGAAGGTCCATGATCCACTTGACCCAAATTGCATCAGTCACCGCGCTGTCGAGGAACTCCTCGGCACAAGCGGGAGATGCGTGATGCCAGCCGTTGATCAAGCCGCGTAGGAACAAGACACCGACTGCTCCGGGCGTGGCAGTGGCGATATGTTCCTTAGCCGCATCCAAAATCCATCTCGGGTCCGCAATCTGCTTTCCAACGCCAACCCCGAAAGGAAATGCATTGGCTCCTGACTTGGTTGAGATCAATTGCGGGAGTAACTCCAAGAGAAGGCCGTCAATGGTGGCAGCAGTCTCCCCAAGCTCCTCCACGGCCTGATTTGATCTGCGGATTCGCTCACTAGTCGTTTTATCGAGCTGATCTGCATCATCGCCATCAAGATCCAGGTCGAAATGGTTCGAGTCTAGAAGTCGAGCTCGAATCATGTCTGGTATAGCCTTCGGTTTGAGAAGCTCCACCAATTCGCGCAGCTCGTTCTGAACTGCCTCATCGCATTTGCCCGAGTCATAGCGAAGGATGCTTTTGACTCCAAACCAACCTTGAGGCCAGCTCACGACTGAAGCCAGTTCTTTTACGGCTGCACACACTTCTGGCCTCAGACTCGTGCCAAGCCAAAGTCCTCTTAAGCGTCGACCCAAAATAGATCTGCAACTTTCAGCAAGGTCGGACTTCTGCTTACCAATGTCGAGTGCCATGCGGAGGAACGGCATAAACCACGCCTCAACGTCTAATCGGGATTCCGGAGCCCATCCCTCGCTCCGCTTTCGAGCTCCGAAATCGAATCTGCTCACGGAGGTAAAATGCCCTGCCTCAAGCGCCGCATCGAGCAGCAACAGCCCCAACTGCTCTCGCTCGGCATCGCCAGACTTAAGCAGTTTTATGACGAACTCTGCCCTTTGATTAGGAGGGGCATTCGTACCTGATAGCACGCAGAAAAACAGAGACTTCAAAATTTCAACAATAGATTCGTGCCCCCCATTTTCCTTAGGGTCCAGCAAGGCAAACCGGACGAGAATATCGGCGGCCATATCGAAGTCTTCTTCTTCGAACGCGATGGCTTTCAACGTATTCGCATACTGAGCACGCTTGCTGTTTTCGCCCGAAAGGAAGCTAGGGACATTAGCAGCCCGTCCAATCGCCGCTAGGGCGATCTTTGGGGATACAGGCGCAATGTTGTGAAAGATCTCATGGCCAATGTCATTGAGAGTCGTTAGGTCGCCAAAACGCCCAGATGGCGAGAGCCAGTCCCGTATGAGCTCGGCGGCTTTTGCGCTTTCATGTAGGTAACCAAGTCGCCGCGAGAACGACCGGGCAACACGTTCGGTCGCGGTATCGACAAAGATACTCACGATCTGCGATTTGGGTATCGCTTCTAGTGCCTGGGCTGCAAGTCGATTGGCAATCGCGTGTGGCAAAACAGCACGCCATTTTCCACGCGCCTGTACGAGACCTCTTCGCTGTAGATCAACCACTTTTCGCTGTAGGGTGATCAATGAAACGTCAGCAACAGCGGCAATTTTGTTGAGCTCTGAACCAGGCCCATCGTCCTCGCCGTCGAACGAGTACAAGATACTGGCCGCTTCCGCGCAGCTGAGGAGATCTTCATTCTCGGCGTTCTTCTGATGAAACAGGCGCTTGAACAAGTCAGAGTCTCGCAACCGCGCCAACTCACCAGTCGTCGTGACCGTCGCTGCCAACGCAAACGCGACGCGAGCATTACCGTCTGAGAATGCGGTGATCGTATCGACATCACTGAGCGATAGGACTGGATAACGCCGCTGAAGAAGCTGCTTGATTACGTCATCGGAGGAGCCTTCGAGACGGTAGCACTTCGTGGCGTCTGGTAAATCGTCTCGAACGTCGTACTCAACAGTAACCAAACCTATCTTGCTGCCAGACTTTTTCAGCAGCTCGGTGAGCCTCTGATGAGTGTCAGCTCCGCAGTTGTCCACGACGAGAACACAGTGACTTCCGTCTTCAATTAGCGCTTCGAGCATCGCTGAAGGTTGAGGCGAAGGCCCATCTGATAGGTCTGTGTACAGCACGTCATCAGCACTCAGCGCAGCTTGGTTCGTCTGTACACGTGGATCGAAAAGAGCCTGTACCAATCTAGTTTTGCCGACGCCAGATAAGCCGACAATGCGTACGCTTGCCCCCTTCGACAGGTCGAGACGCAGGCGATCAATGGTGGCCGAGACATTAATGCCCTTCTCCGCGTCAGGCGTGAACACTTTGACTCGATCATCAAGCAGATATTCTGAGTCGACGGTCGTCTCCTGGTATGCCCAGCCCGAGTATGGGCGCCAACCCACAAGTGGCTTGCCTAGCTCGTGTTTCACCCAAGCTGCGATCGCAGGGTGTTGCTCGACCCAGTCTGCGATCTTTCTTGCGTCATAGAAGGCAACATGCGGCGAGGAGCCGAGGCCGTTGGCCGACAAGCAAGCTCTCATTGCATTGAGTCGAAGATCGAGAGCGGATTCGGAGGTATCGTCTCGCGTCGCGGCGATGACGTAACTTCCTTTGGTCGTAGCGAGGTCGCGTATTGCTTGTCTTAGCACTCCCTTGGGCGCCATTTCCCCAGGTATCTTGCTGGGGGTGAACACCTCGGCCTTTACCTGAAAGGCTGTGTTGTCATTGGGTAGATAGCCAGATATCCCCAGTGGCGGATTTATCTCTACCCTGACGTCCACCCCTCCATCTTTTGCTCTTTGATCGCCACCCCAGGTGACGGCCGACTCGGAGCCCCCGTGCTTGCGAATCTCAGCCCGACACAATCTTGCGATCAGTGTGCGCGCTTGCTCATCGTTCAGGGCTTTTATGTCCGCAGTGTCTACGTGAAATAGTGTGTGCATTTGGGGGCGTCAGGCTGACTGAGGCCTTAGCTTATAGCCTGAAGGCGCTTTTGGCGCAGCAAAGACTGGCGAGACGAAATAGTCGAGGGTTGGTTCCATCCGGCTAGCATGGCTGCAAACCAAACCGGAAAATCCAGAGTCCTCCGGGTATTCACCTCTGGCCGGTAGGATCCTCCTCGTAGTGAGGCTTGGCGTCTTCGATGCCACTGCTTGGCAGCCTCGATGACTGCTCTTGGCCGGACGCGGTCGCGAGGCAGCCAGCGTCTATGGAAGTTGCTGGAGGACTCCGCCTTGGCGAAGCCAGCAGCACCTGCCGACTAATCCCTACCCACCGCTCGTGAATCACATCGACCAAAACTGGACGGGCAGTCGCTCCTCATCGAACCGCTGGGTAGTGGCGTGAGGTTGTACAGGAACGATGATGAGGTAGTAGTTGGAAGTAGGGGCCACTGGAGGGTGCTCATCTCCCACCCAGGCGAGGATCTTGGAAACTGCTAGTACGCCAACTGCTACCAGGTGGAGGATGCTGATCAACTGCTTGTTCATTTGGGGTGTCCCGCTTGATTTAAGGGACACCCATTTAATGGCCACTTTCCGCGTGCCAGTACCACCTGCAAAAATTTCCTCGGCTCCCAATTTAGGAACTGAGATTGGGGCTATGCACACCTTCTAGCGTGTCACCAGGCCGCTTCAAAATATTATCAGCGCTGGAAGAACCGGGAAGACTCCTGGCTTTCAGGTGGTAAATTGGAGGGATGACTCGGCTCAAGGACAGATCGATCCGATGTATCTTGCACGCACCAATGACGGCAGGCGTATGCTCTGCGGCCTAGTCTTGGCAGTAGGTGAAAGCACTCATGCAAGCGTTCATTCTCAGAATCGCGCCCAGCAACATCGACAAGGTGCCTGAAGCGCTCAAAAGCGATCAAATCATTATCGGGTGGTCAGCAACGCCAGGCTTACTTGATGCGTCGCTGCCTTGGAAGAAATTCAGGCAGCAAATCCACATCAACCATTACTCAGAAGAGAAGACCCTTCGCCGTGCCGGTGCAGCTGCTGGCCACATGTGGCGCTTCGTTCGCGAGATGCAGATTGGCGATCTTGTGGTGGTTCCCTCTGGCCCGAGTTTCTACGTGGCTGAAATCATCGGGGATGCCGTTTATCTGCCAGAAAGGTCAAGTGATGACACGAGTTATCGGCGCGCCGTCAGGTGGCTCAATGGCAAAAAACCGATCCCTAGGAATTATGCGAAGGCCGCTCTTATTTCCAGGATGAAGGTTTACGGAACGTCGGCATCAGCAACAGACTTGGTGGAGGAGATCAATGACGCGCTTACGCGAGCGGCCTCCGGCAGCAAGCCTTCTTTCAAAGTCGAATTGCAGGGCGCACTTATTGAGAAGACCGTTGCTCATCTCCGGTCAGGCCATATCGACAGCTTTGGATTCGAGGAGCTGATCAAGGAGCTGCTGATCGAAATGGGTGCCAAAAATGCGCAGGTGATCGCTCGCCGCCAGGATAAAGGGGCAGACGTGTTAGCCACCTTTCGAGTCGCAGAAACATTCCAGTACACGCTTGCTGTTCAAGCGAAGCATTGGAATGGGAGCTCTCCCGTTACAAGCAAGGTGGTTAAGCAGCTCATTGATGGGATCGAGGCGTCCAACGCCAACCTAGGGATGGTGATTACCTCAGGAACCATCGATGAGAGCGCGGTAAAAGCTGCTATGGCTTATACGGAAGCTAACGGTACTCTAATTGAACTGGTTGATGGTGAGCAGTTCGCAAAGATGCTCATCGAACAGGGCATCGGTAGATGGTAATCTTCATGGACTAGGTTTGCGCAGCACAATAGTGCTTAGAGGCGCCGCTGGGCCCTGCTACTCAGCTAAAGCCTTGAAGGTTACGGGTTGAATAAAGCCAGACTCTAGACCTTTTTCATAAACAGTATCGAACGCCCTGTTGAATGCAGCTGCATCTTCAAGTTTTGAAGTCCAATTATTCAGCTCTGCATACCCTAGGAACAAACACGGAATCCCGACATCTTTCGATAGCGCCAGCACTCTTTTAGAGTAACTTTCTCTGTCATCATCAAAAACTTCTTGTAGAACGATCAAGCAGCGTGATTTGGATTGGGCCGTTTGAATATAGAGCGTGCCGTTCCCGAAATGAATCTCAAGGGTGGCGGATTTCTTCAAATATCTAGCCGCCCCTCTTGTTTGCATGATTGCCTTATCGAGAGATTTTGATACCGTTTTTCTCTTCCGTTGAAGAGAACGATTCATGGATTGTTCAGTGTTAGGGCTGTCTTTTGCTTGCACAAGCAAATTGTAACCAGCGCATGAAACAAGCACATCAACAAATTCTTCGTTGTTGTCGGTACGAAGTGGATTTATGTAGATGAGATCCTCGAAGAAATTCCTGGATAGAAGTCTGGCAATGTCGGATTCCTGAAAAGACCCAGGCTCTTCTCTCTCCAGCATGGAAATGAAAAAACTGCTGCCGCTGTGAGTTATTCCTCTTCCTGAGGTCAAGTCCATGATCGCGATGTCGTCTGCGATTATCGACTCTATGAATTCCAGTTTAATGGCGCTTTCATCATCCTTATAATCTCTTAAGGAAAACCAATATCTGCCAAGCTCGACAAGCTTCTCGGCATTCTGAATTGTCGACGTCGCAAGAGAATAATCGTCAGGATTAAAGCTTTTATAACTTGGGTTTCGCGCCTTATATGCCAGCAGCTCGCGATTGTTCTCGTCAAAGAAGTGAATATCAAATGACTCATACGAAAGCATCTGCAATATAGACTCCGCCATTTCATCTTGCAGGAGTGGAGTGACAAGCATCAGAGGGTCGAAATCATCGTCCGGGAAAGCTGTGACTAAAGTATGTACAATAGAGTCGTTTATATGGCATTTAGCTAGATAAAAATGAATCGTTTTTTTGAGCTTGACTGCTAGCAAAGCCTCTTTCGTGGCTTTTACCACCATCATGTATTTATTTGATACAGGGTCGGCAAAGGTGCAGATTCCGATAGGAACCATTGAGATGAAATTTAGTAGTCCTGGCTGTTTTACTGAGAGCATTACTGCGAGTCCCTATGTTGAATCAATGGCAGATAGATGTGTTTGATCATATCGAGTCGTTTTGCAATTCAAACAGCGACATTGCCCTAGCCTCACCAAATACCTGGGGCAGACCGCGATAATGAGGCTGCTGATAGGCAGCTACCGGCCAGAAGCAGCCCTTCGCAGTAGTCAAGAGCAGGCAAAAAGAGGACGATCTCACAGTCATCGGGAGACCATATTGAGGCTTGAAGATCTCTGGGAAACTGGGGGCGATTCAAGGATCCGGAGGCGCCGGGATGAATGCCCACACGGACGGGCGCCTCAGGTGACGGCTTTTTCGCGACGTTCGTCGCTTCGGCTAGCTGTAGGTGCCAACTTCAGTCCTTCTGCGATCAAAGGGAATAGCCACGTAATATCTCAGATGCATGACCATCTTATACAGGATCACTCTGGGCTTTATTGCTACCAAACACCAGATTCCATAGGGTAGGAGCATCCCTATGTGTGTAGCTTTTAAGCGGTATATCTTTGGTATTGACTTCGAAAAAGTGGCCGTCCATCAGCCACTCCATGAAGCCTAGCAAATCAGGTGTGTAGTCAAGGACATAGAGTTCCTTGGACTTGGACGCTTTGGTTGAGGAGATTTCAAAGTCGGCTCCTGCGAAGTAGTTGTCCTGGAGAATAAAAAAGTAGTAGCAGCCGATCTTAAAGTGGATAATGGGGAGGTGGATAAAAGATAGGGCTATACCTCTTCTCTCATCAGCGATGAGGTGGGCTTTCAAGCCCTGTCTAATTGTGTATTTAAGGGCGTTGTCGTCTATTAGATTTTTCGAAATATTCTTGGTTAGTTTATCAATAGGTAGCGCGTATACTGAGTGATGGCACTTCTCAGTTTCATTGTTGAGATAGTCTCGCATCATTGATTCTGAAAGAGAGTAGATTGCTTCAAATGTATTCTCTTTTGGTTGTGTGTCTTTTAGGCGCTCTGTAGACGCGATTAATCGCCATGCGATTGAGATGGCGAAATTGTACACTTCGTCATCGATTGGGCTTGGCGTTTTGCCTCGATAATATTTCTTGAAGATCTCGTCGGTAAAGTATTTTTCGAAAGTTGAGAATTTATCCTCGCAAGTTTTGCACATCATCTTAAAGGCTGGTGTGTCGGCCACCATTTTTTCACGATCATTGTTGAAGTAGAAACTATTAAGCTTGCTCGCTCGCTTTAGCCAGCGCATTACAAATTTGGGGATGATATGGCCGAGCTCGTCTAGTTCTCCTGTTTTGCAAAGCAGGCACTTGGTAGGCATTTTTTCTGCTTTAAAAAGTTCTTCATATATTCCAAGGTTGGTGAGCTTTTCCAACAAACTTTTCCTTCGATTGGTTCATAGTGACGCGTTTGTAGACGTGTGCTTGCTGCAAGGTATTCAGCTACTCTCACAGCGCCGTTCACTGAGCTGCTAAGCGGGGCATCGGAATGAATTCCAGAATTTCATCACCCGCCGACACGCCTGAGGCAATATCTACATCCCTGCCGTTTACAAGCGCAACATCACAGGTGCTCGAAACAGTTCCACTAATTGCAGCGGTCTCACTCATCAGGGTGAGCATGAACGACACGACGGACTGCTTGACTTGATTGGCTGGTAAGGACTCAAGAGCTTCAGTAACCACAGCCTGGAGCCTGGCCTGCAACGCCTGAGCTTGCGCCAGAGAGAAACCACCTGGGAAGCACATCACTCTACCCTCGGTTAGGCGACATAGGGATTCGGCGCTGTGGTGCTGGTGGAAGTAGACGAAACGAGTAACAGGTTGATCATTCACCAGAGTGGGGTATGTGAACATCCATGACGTCTCGGCGAGATCGGCTGCTAGGCGAGGGCTATCAGCATGAACCTGTGCAAATGAGGCGCGGGCTTGCAGGATCAGCTCCAATACCTCATCAGGACTGCCGAAGCCATGGTCTCTGACAAGCGATTTGACAGGATCAAGCATCGCCAGGGAGCCGGCGCCCGTGATGATGCCAACCTCTGTTCTGACGATCTTCTCTTCGTTGTCACCGCAAGGGATTCTTGCGCCGTGCTCGGTGATCTGAGTGACACGTTTGTCAGCCGCGATGATGACCTCATCACCTAAATGCGCGACCAGAATGCAGGTCATGAATTCTCTCTCCTTGGCGTGGGGCCAGCAGTTGCGACTGAGCTCTGGGCAGCCGCAAGGCACGAGCGTGCGCAGGCATGATAGCCCGAAGGCATTCGGCTGGGTCTGGAAGACCAAGTACCCAATCACTCGACCTTTTCGAAGAATCGCCATGGCCGTTTTCGCGACAGTGGCCTGTTCCGCTGGTTGTTCAATGAGGTGCTGCGGCGCTGCATGGTGGCCGGCCTGGTCAAGGGTGAAGGTTTCGCCGTTGACGCCAGCATCATCAAGGCGGATGCCCGCCGGCAACGTGGAGTGGCGGGAGATGAAGTCGATTGGCGTGAACCTGCGCTCAGCAGCCGCGCCGTGCGCGAGTACCTCGAAGCCCTTGATGAAGAGGCCCTGGCTGAAGCTCTTCCCAAGAAAGTTTCGCTCACCGATCCGCAGTCCCGTTGGACAGCAGCGCCAGGCGGCCCGGCCTACCTTGCTTACTCTACGGACTACCTGATCGACACTGAGCACGGCGTGATTATGGATGTAGACGCGACCCCGGCGCACCGTACCGCCGAAGTTGATTCGACCAAAACGATGGTCGAGCGCGTCGAAGCGCAGTTCGACCTCACGCCTGAGCGACTCATCGGTGATACCGCCTATGGCACTGCCCCGATGCTGGCCTGGATGGTCGAAAAGAACATCGACCCGCATGTCCCAGTCTGGGACAAGACCGAGCGCAAGGACGACAGCCTCTCCAGTAACGACTTCCACTGGAATCCGGAGGCCAATGAATACCACTGCCCAACCGGCAAACCGCTACGCAGTGAATGGCGCGCCTTCATCCAGAAAAGATCGCGGGTGACCAAGGCCAACACCATTATCTACCGCTCCAGCCAAACCGGCTGCGCTACCTGTCCGCTAAAAGCGAAGTGCTGCCCCAATACACCGAATCGGAAGATCGTCCGCAGCATCCATGAAGCTGCCCGCGACGTGGCTCGACGCATCGCCAAGACACTGGAATACCTCATCTCTCGCTGCGAACGAAAGAAGGTGGAGATGCTGTTCGCCCACCTCAAACGGATCATGAAACTCGACCGCTTACGACTGCGTGGCCTGACCGGCGCGACTGACGAATTCACTTTGGCCGCGACCGTCCAAAACCTGAGACGTATGGCCAAGCTCCTGCCTCACGGGCCACCGCTCACGGGATAGGTACGCCTGCGGCGAGCAGAAACCCTCGAATTAACCCTCAAACCTGAGTAAGGACGCTCAGTGAAACACCGAAAGGAAACTTGAAGTGGCTTGCAGCCACTTCGACAGCAGGTACACCTGACTGACTGGTTGCCACTGAACCTACTTTTTCAACAGAATCGGCCAGAAGCAGCCGTTCGACTACGACTGTTTTCGATCCGAAGCAGGCGCTTAGCCTTGATAAGGCTCTTGCCATTAAATAACATTCATCCGTAAAGATCACCGATCTCAGTTTTTGTTTATTGAGCTCTGTCGTAGGAAACGCACGTCAGAACTGGAATATAAAACCAAGGGAGCCAGTCTCCCAAAGACAAAATATTTTTTCTTTAGCAGCAAATAGAAACAAGGAATTTAATGTGTCTTCCAGCCGAAAAGGGATGCGCGCACTAGGCGTGTTAGATAATCCAATAAAAACAGCAGCACTTATATTTATTCTTGTAGTTATTTTTGTGTTCTCTATAACTGCTGGCTGGGGTTGGGTTAGCGGAAATGTACTTCCAGCAACCACTCTTGGCTTATATGACCGAGGGTTTTGGGAGAATGTGCTGGTTGAAATGCATGGAATGGTTGTTGAACTAGCGGTGGTAGGTATCCTTTTGCTTTGGCTAGATGGGAGACGAGATAAAAAGAAAAACCTAGACCAGTGCAGAGAGGATCTAAAGAATTATGCGCGTTTAGACTTCCCTGAGGCTCATCTAAAAAAAATTGGTGCCCTAAAAACACTTATCGAGGCTAACGAGGCAGGGCTTGATGCTCGCTACCTACATCTATCAGGCCGCACTTTGACAGAAATCAACATAGTCGGTTGGAATTTGATTGGGCTCAAGATAAATGGAGGAAAACTTGAGGCGTCAATATTTACAGGAGTTGACGCACGATCGAGTAACTTTGTTCAGTGTAAAATAAAAAACACAACCTTTGAGGGTGGTAGCCTCTATCGCTGTAAATTTGAGGGAGCTAGATTAAGGCAAGTTGTATTTAGAAATGTTCGGATAGAGAGCGCAGAGTTTACACGCTGTGACATGCAGAGCACTGTATTTGATGGGGTAAGCTTACAGGGCGTAAAATTTGAGGGGGCGAATTTAGATAATTGCAGCTTCAAATCAGCTCTTGATATTGATGTGCATGAGCTTAGCAGAGCCGCCACGCTTAATCACATTGCGATTAATGATGAACTGCTTATTCAGCTTATCGCGCTACGACCTGATATGAAATATCAGTCTCGAAGACTCCGGCCGCAGGGGAATTGAACCCCATCACCTCTTATCAAGGCTGACCCACATCCAGCCACGGAAAGGTGAATTTACCGTTAGAGCCTCCGCAAATCAACCTCTGGAGGGGGGGGCTTGTTGATCCTCAGCAGCCCTGACGATAGGCCGGTTGCGGACGCCTGCGACATGCTCCTTACGGTGAGCATTATCCACTTAAGTCAGTGTCCACTCAGTCCAGGACAGACCACGCGAGAAGGTTGTGGCAGGTCAGGGAATGGGGTTTGCACTCACATGGGGATGCAGGGGCAAGTGGCACCATGCCATGATTCGGGATCGACGAACCAGGGAGCCTTGTCGTGGCGCTGTTCTTGCAAAAACCGGTGTTCTGGAATACCCGAAATTACGAGCAACCCTCTGGTGTGTGGGCCACCAGCGGGTTTCCCAAGGACTATGGGTTCGGCCACGAGGAATGGAACAACTCGCCCCGCTTGAGGTTGCTCGATCGCAAGAAGGGCTACCGAGCATTTCATACGGAGGAGGTTGGCAATGCTCCAGTGGACAGCAACTTCGGGCAGAACTTCATCTTCATGACCGCCTCCCATGATGGTGTTCAGCAACTGGTCGGAGTCGCAGCCAACGCCGTGTCCCTGATGAGCTCAAGGCCCGGGCGGGAGGCTATCGTCAAGGCGCTTGGGCTTGACGATCTCTGCGCCGAAGCCTGGGCAGTGCCCCGGGTGCGAGAGCAATTCAAGCACTCGAAGCGGGACTTCAACAAGCTATGGAAACGCAACCTCCACTGGATACCGACCTGGATCTGTCCCGAGGAGTACTTCCTGTGGCTGGATGAGCCAGTGACCCTGGACCCGAAAAGGATCACCGGCAAAAAACGCCTGCTGGGCATGTACATCAGCCATACGACGCTGGATCGGGGTACCGCGCAACTGTTCATGGATGCAGTCCCACAGGCCATGCGCAACGAACGATGGTCCCTTATCGTCGATGCCATCCAGACAGCGCCGTCGACACCCGCCTTCAGCGACGAGATCGAAGGGAAGGACGCGCTTGTCACCGAGGTCCTGGCGCAGTCCCTGGCCCGGCGCGGCCAGGGCCAGTTTCGCCAAAGCCTTCACCAATCATGGGATCGCGCCTGCGCCGTCACCCGCTTAGATTGCCCGAGCGTGCTCAGGGCTTCCCATATCAAGCCGTGGGCCAGGTCGAAGGCTAATGAACGCCTGGATCCGAACAACGGCCTGTTGCTGTGCGCCAACCTGGACGCCCTGTTCGACGCGGGCCTGATCACCTTCGAGGATAACGGTGACATGCGCGTCAGCGCGGATCTCACCCGGCAACAGCAAAAAGCCCTGGGTTTGCCCATGGGCCTTTGCAAGCCACCCACGCCTGCCCAGCAGCGTTACCTGAAACATCACCGCGACAAGGAGTTCGAACGCTGGAAATAGCGCCGGGCCTCAATGCCCCGCCGCTTGGCCAAGGCACTTGTAATAGATCAGGAGCTTGCCCTCGCGCTGGTAACCAAGGACCGCTTCTGGCCGACAGCAGCCACTCCACACCTTGCCCTCTCCCTCACCCCGCGCTACAGTCCGCTCCGTCACGGTCAATCCCGTGACCGGGTGTAGGAACCCGTTCTGTCCGGGCGCGGTAGCGCCATAGTCGAGAGCAGGCGCTTTTTTTGTGCCTGTTGTTTTCTCGTGCATTTATGGCGGGCCGTGTGAGGCAGGCTTCGGCCTGGCCGGTTCCCTCGGACGCCGGTATTCCTACCCTTGCACGGTCCGCCACCCACGCCCGTAGGAAGGCTGGATGGCGGCTCCTTAAATCGTTCGAGGAGCATAAGGAAAATGCACTATCCCCCTTTTACCCAAGGGCGCCGCCCTGGGCTGCTAGCTGCCGTGTCGACTTCCGTTGTGGAGGTGCCGCATGTCCACATCTGAATCCGTCGTCATTCACTTCCCTTCGCCACGCAATCCGTTGCACAGCTTTGTCGCGAACGAATACCCCTTGCAGGCAGCCGCCGAATATCGCGCGGCCTTGCTGGCGATGCTGTTGCGGGGCTTGCCGGAACCGGAACTGGCGAACGCCACCAGCGCGCTGCTGAGCGAGTTGATCGTGCTCTACCGCCGGGCCATCGCCCAGGCAGCCTGGAGGGCCGAGCATGAATGAGCTGCAACGACACTTCACCCACCTGCCCGGCCATGACGGACAACCGCCCGCCGAGTTCGGCTGGAACACCGATTGCCAGACGAGCTTCGGTCACGGCGTGCAGACTGCGCAGGCCTGGCTGGACGACGCCAACAGCGGCTGGCTGTGGGCCAATCTGTTGCTGGAGCGCCAGCTCTATCCGCCAGGTGCGCAGCGCCATGCCTTCGAGACGGGCTTTCTCAGCCGCATTCACCAGCGTTTGTGCTCGCCGCTGGGCGGCGAGCACGGGGCCGGGCGCACCGAGTTCAGGCTGTAGCCAACCGGCGAGGCGCCTCGCACAGGCGGCAGCCACTCGGAGGTGCGCGCGGCGCCCCCTCCCCTTGCGTCGTCTGCTTATTTGGCGTCCCGGCATGTAATACCCTGCCGTCAATCTCCGCGATGGCTGAAGTTACATGTGCCAAGTGATACCATTGCGCGCTTCGACGTCGCCCTGAGCAGCACCAGGCCCCGGCGCCACGATGCCCGACACTCCCCCCATGCCTCACCAGCCTATCGGCTCGTCTGCCGGCAGGGGCGTAGCGTTCACCCATATGCGCAGGTTCGTCTTCCTCGGTTCGGGCCGGGCTGAAAGGCTCGAAAGCGGTATCACCCTTTAAACAGCGCACCTCAAGTTACTGATAGGTAAGTCCTTTGATTTCCACCGCTAACATCACCATGCAGTTCGGCGCCAAGCCGCTGTTCGAGAACGTTTCCGTCAAGTTCAACAACGGCAACCGCTACGGCCTGATCGGCGCCAACGGCTGCGGCAAGTCGACCTTCATGAAAATTCTTGGCGGCGACCTCGAGCCCTCCGGCGGCCAGGTGATGCTCGAGCCGAACGTGCGCCTGGGCAAGCTGCGCCAGGATCAGTTCGCCTATGAAGAATTCAACGTGATCGACACCGTGATCATGGGTCACGAGGAGCTGTGGAAGGTCAAGGCCGAACGCGACCGCATCTATTCGCTGCCGGAAATGAGCGAAGAAGACGGTATGAAGGTCGGCGAGCTCGAAGGTGAGTTCGCCGAGATGGACGGCTACACCGCCGAGTCCCGCGCGGGCGAGCTGCTGCTGGGCCTGGGCATTCCGCTCGAGCAGCATTTCGGCCCGATGAGCGAAGTCGCCCCCGGCTGGAAGCTGCGCGTGCTGCTGGCCCAGGCGCTGTTCTCGGACCCGGACGTGCTGCTGCTCGACGAGCCGACCAACCACCTGGACATCAACACCATCCGCTGGCTGGAAACGATCCTCACGGCGCGCAACAGCACCATGATCATCATTTCCCACGACCGTCACTTCCTCAACTCGGTCTGTACCCACATGGCTGACCTGGATTACGGCGAGCTGCGCCTGTTCCCGGGCAACTACGACGAGTACATGACCGCCGCGACCCAGTCACGCGAGCAGCTGCTGGCCGACAACGCCAAGAAGAAAGCGCAGATTTCCGAGCTGCAGAGCTTCGTCAGCCGCTTCTCGGCCAACGCCTCGAAAGCCAAACAGGCCACCAGCCGCGCCAAGCAGATCGACAAGATCCAGCTGGCAGAGGTCAAGCCGTCGAGCCGCGTCAGCCCGTTCATTCGCTTCGAGCAGACCAAGAAACTGCACCGCCAGGCCGTGACCATCGAGAAGGTGTCCAAGGCCTTCGACGACAAGGTACTGTTCAAGAACTTCAGCTTCACCGTCGAAGCCGGCGAGCGCGTGGCGATCATCGGCCCCAACGGTATCGGCAAGACCACCCTGCTGCGCACCCTGGTCGGCGAAATGGAGCCGGATGCCGGTTCGGTGAAGTGGACCGAGAGCGCCGAGGTTGGCTACTACGCCCAGGATCACGCCCACGATTTCGAAGATGACGTGACCCTGTTCGACTGGATGGGCCAGTGGACGACCGGTGAGCAGGTGATCCGCGGCACCCTCGGGCGCATGCTGTTCTCCAACGACGAGATCCTCAAGTCGGTGAAGGTCATCTCCGGTGGTGAGCAAGGCCGCATGCTGTTCGGCAAGCTGATCCTGCAGAAGCCCAACGTGCTGGTGATGGACGAACCGACCAACCACCTGGACATGGAGTCGATCGAGGCGCTCAACCTGGCGCTGGAGAACTACCCGGGCACGCTGATCTTCGTCAGCCATGACCGCGAGTTCGTTGGCTCCCTGGCCACGCGCATCATCGAGCTGTCGGACAACGGCGTGACCGACTTTTCCGGCACCTACGACGACTACCTGCGCAGCCAGGGCATCATCGTCTGACGCCTGCTGCAGAAATGACAAAGCCCGCTTTCGCGGGCTTTGTTGTTTCAGCGCTCTGCTCAGGCAGTAGCGAACAGCTCGGAAATACGCTGCGCTGCACCCTTCATGGCTTCGGCGCGCGGCTCTTCGCCGTAGGCCAGGCCTTCGGCACGAACGATCTCGATGTCGTCGATGCCGACGAAGTTCAGCATGCGCACCAGATAGTCCTCATGCGCCTGGCCAGACGGCTGGCCGGCATGAATGCCACCGGCGCTGGAGGCGATCACCACGGTCTTGCCGCCAGCCAGCCCTACCGGGCCGTTCTCGGTGTACTTGAAGCTCTTGCCGGCGACGGCGATGCGGTCGATCCAGGCCTTGAGTTGGCTGGGAATGGCGAAGTTGTACATCGGCGCACCAATGACGATGGCATCGGCAGCAAGAAACTCTTCGAGGGTGCGTTCGGCCAGCTCGGCCTCGTGCTTCTGCGCGGCGTCACGCAGCTCGGCCGGGGTGCCGGCGGCGACCAGGGTGGCAGCGGAAAAGTGGCTCAGCGCATCGCTGGCCAGGTCGCGGTAAGTCACCTGAGCATCTGCAGCGACAGCGCTCCAGGCCTCGACCACAGAACGGCTGAGCTGACGGGAAGCGGAAGCATCGCCGAGGATGCTGGAATCGAGGTGCAGTAGTTTCATGGGTGCTCTCCAGAGTGCTATGCGACGTGGTGACGCAATTGCGGGGAGGCTACAGATGGAACCAATAGCCGATAAGACAGCAAAAATGCGATAGTTCGTCCCATTGATAGGACGATGACATGCATGACCTCAATGATCTGTTCTACTTTGCCAAGGTAGTGGAAGCCGGTGGTTTCGCCGCTGCCGGGCGCGCACTGGGCATTCCCAAGTCGCGCCTGTCGCGGCGCATCGCCGAGCTGGAGCAGCGCCTGGGCGCGCGTTTGCTGCAACGCTCGACACGCAAGCTGGCGCTGACCGATATCGGCGAGCGCTACCTGCGCCATTGCCAGGCGATGTTGCTGGAGGCCGAACAGGCCGAGGAAACCGTGACCAACCTGACCAGCGAGCCGCGTGGTCGGGTGCGCTTTTCCACCCCACCGGGCGTGGCCCTATTGCCCGACGTGATCAATGATTTTCTGACGCGCTATCCCCGGGTGCAACTGGAGGTCGTGCAGACCAGCCGCCGTATCGATCTGCTCAACGAGGCAGTGGACGTCGCCCTGCGCGTGCGCAACGCCGATGACGAAGAACCGGGCCTGATCACTCGCCGGCTGCTACCGGCGCGCGCGCTGGTAGTGGCGCGCCCGGATCTGATCGCCGGGCTGCGCCTGGAGCAGCCCGAAGATCTGCAGCAGTTGCCCGCGCTGGGCGCCATCGGAGCCGACCGGCGCATTCATCTGCGCTTTCATCACAATACGACGCAGGAGGCTCGCGAGATCGCCCTGGAAGCGCGCCTGGCCGTCGACGACTTTCCCATGCGCAAGTCGGCGGCACTGGCCGGGGTGGGCATCACGCTGCTGCCCACCACCTACTGCCACGAGGAATTGGCCGATGGCCGCCTGGTGTCATTGTTGCCGCACTGGACGGTGCCAGAGGGCTATGTCCAGTTGGCCTACAGCCACAGGCGCGGTATGTCGCCGGCTGTCCGCGCCTGGATCGAGTTGCTCAGCGACGCATTCAGTCGCTGGAGCTTCCCGCTCTGACTCAGATGCGGAACTGACGCACCAATGCCCCGAGGCGATCACCGAGGCCAGCCAGGCTGCGAGCAGTCTGTGCGCCACGCTCGGTTTCGTCGGCGACGCTGTCCACGGCGACGGCGATCTGATGCACACTGCGATTGATCTCCTCGGCCACTGCGGTCTGCTCCTCGGCGGCGCTGGCGATCTGCGCGTTCATCGCGTTGATGGTGGCAATCAGCTGAGCAATGGCGTCGAGCGATTCGCCGGCCTTGTTGGCCTGCTCGCTGGTCAGCTCACCGGCATCACTGGAGCGGCGCATCGAGGTCACTGACTGCTGCGTACCCTGCTGCAGGCGGTCGATCATGCCCTGGATTTCCTGGGTGCTTTGCTGGGTGCGGCTGGCCAGTGCACGCACCTCATCGGCGACCACGGCAAAACCGCGCCCGGCCTCACCGGCACGCGCGGCTTCGATAGCGGCGTTGAGCGCCAGCAGGTTGGTCTGCTCGGCGATGGAGCGGATCACGTCGAGCACGCTGACGATGGACAGCACGTCCTGCTGCAGGTTGTCGAGCGATACGCCGCTGCTGCGGATGTCCTCGACCAGCGAGTGAATACGCTGAATGCTGCCATCGACCACGCTTTTGGCTGCCTGCCCTTCGCGGTCGGTCTGTTGCGCAGCTTCGGCAGCGTTCTGCGCGCTCTTGGCGACTTCGTGGGCGGCGGCGGACATTTCGTTGATCGCCGTGGCCACCTGATCGGTTTCATGGCGCTGCTGCCCCATGGCCTGCTCGGAGCGCTGCGCCTGCTCGGAAACCTGGCCCACCAGCTCGGTGAGCTGCCCGGTCATTTCGACGATCTGCCGCACCAGGCCATGCACCTTCTCGACAAAACGGTTGAAGGAACCTGCCAACTGGCCCAACTCGTCCTGGCTGGTGACGGGCAGACGGCGGGTCAGATCGCCCTCGCCTGCGGCGATATCGTCGAGGTTGGCCTTGATCTGCTGTAGCGGACGCAGGAAGGCGTTGCTCAGCCAGACACCTATCACGCCAAACACCAGCAGAAGGATCGCCGCCACTACCATGATGCTGGTGATGATGGTGCCGATGCGGCGGTCGATCTCGGCCTGGACTTCGGCGATCTGCGCCTCGATACCGTCGAGATTGAGCGCGGTGCCAAGGGCCATGTCCCATTTGGGCAGGTAGTAGCTGTAGGCGAGCTTGGGCACCATTACCGATTCGTTACCCGGCAGCGGCGAGGAGTAGTTGACGAAGTAGCTGTTGTTCTTCGCCACGTTGACCAGCTCACGGTTGATGTACACACCGTTCGGGTCGCGCCGGTCGGCCAGGCTCTTGCCGACATCCACCGGGCTGTCGCCACGGAACAGGCGCACCACGTTGGAGTCATGACCGAAGAAGTAGCCGTCGGCACCGTACTTGATCTTCGAGAGGATGCCGATGGCCTGTTCGCGACTGGCCATGTCGCCTTGCGCGGCGCCATCGTAGAGCCCCTTCACCGAGCCCAGTGCGATCTGGATGTAATGCTCGAGCTCGCTGCGTTTCTCCTGCAGCAGACGCTCGCGCGTCTCGGCCACTTCGTCAGCAGCCAGATTCTGCAACACCCTCGCCGCCGTACCGCTGAGCACCAGCGCGAAAAGGATGACGGGAACCAGCGCAAGCAGGATTACCTTGGCTTTCAATGTCAGGCGCATTGTTGTTGTCCTTGTGTGCGAAAGCAAAAACGGGGCTACCGATGTATCGGCAGCCCCGTGGAGGAATTAAGCGACTCAAGGCGCCGAGCACTTGATCCGGCGTCTGTTCACGCCTTTACAGCAGCATAGCGGCGGCCCAACCGAAAGCCAGCAGCGGCAGGTTGTAGTGCAGGAAGGTGGGCACGACGCTGTCCCAGATGTGGTTGTGCTGACCGTCGGCGTTCAACCCCGAGGTTGGCCCGAGCGTCGAGTCCGAGGCGGGTGAACCGGCGTCGCCCAGAGCACCGGCAGTACCGACGATGCAGACGATGGCCAGCGGGCTGAAACCCAGTTGCACACCCAGCGGCACGAAAATCGCCGCGATGATCGGAATGGTCGAGAAGGAAGAGCCGATGCCCATGGTCACCAGCAGCCCGACCAGCAGCATCAACAGCGCGCCAACGGCCTTGTCGTGGCCGATCAGGGCCGCCGAGCTATCGACCAGCGTCTTGACCTCACCGGTGGTCTTCATCACTTCGGCGAAACCGGCCGCAGCGATCATGATGAAACCGATCATGGCCATCATCTTCATGCCTTCGGTAAACAGGCCGTCCGCCTCCTTCCAGCGCACCACGCCGGACACAGAGAAGATCACGAAGCCGACCAGCGCGCCGATGATCATCGAGTCCAGCCACAGCTGCACGACGAACGCCGCGGCGATGGCCAGCCCTGCCACCAGCAGGCTCAACGGGTTGTACTGCACGTCCACACGCTCGGCCTGCGAGACCTTTTCCAGGTCATAGACGCGCTTGCCGCGATAGCTGAACAGCACTGCCACGAGGAGACCGAAGAGCATGCCCAGCGCCGGAATGGCCATGGCCTGGGTGATGCTGATGCCGGTGACGTCGACACCGGACTTGGCGACATTGGCCAGCAGGATCTCGTTGAGGAAGATGCCGCCAAAACCCACTGGCAGGAACATGTACGGCGTGATCAGACCGAAGGTCAGCACGCAGGCGATCAAGCGGCGGTCCAGTTGCAACTTGCTCAATACATAGAGCAGCGGCGGTACCAGCATCGGGATGAAGGCGATATGAATCGGCAGCAGGTTCTGCGAGGAGATCGCAACAGCCAGCAGCAGCCCGATCAGCAACCACTTCAGCGTACCCCCTGCGCCTTCCTGCTGCTTATCGACCAGCGCCAATGCCCTGTCCGCCAGGGCGTGAGCCAGGCCCGACTTGGCGATGGCCACAGCGAAAGCGCCCAGCAGCGCGTAAGACAGGGCAACTGTCGCCCCGCCACCGAGCCCCTGGTTGAACGCCTTCAGCGTGCCCTCGACGCCCAGCCCACCCAACAGCCCGCCGGCCAGCGCACCAATGATCAGCGCCACGACCACGTGTACGCGACAGAGACTGAGGACCAGCATGATGCCGACCGCAGCGATTACAGCGTTCATAAAGCACTCCACCTTCACGGCGCAAAAAGCCGCGTACTTTGCCGCAAGCGAGCCATCGCTGTCAAAACGCATGATCGTTCATTATTTAAACCGAAACGTGCATAATTCCGACCGCACACCGTATCGATCAAGAATACGGGCCGCACACCGATAACACTGTTAGCCCATGTAGAAAGGAACGCACCATGCTGTTCAGCCGTCTTTCGATCCAGTGGAAGATCACCCTGCTCGCCGGCCTGTGCCTGCTCGCCATCGTCACCTTGCTGGTGGGTGCCTCGCAGTATCAGTCCAGCCGCAGCGCCAGCCTGGTGCGCGACGCAAGCTCTGCCATGCTGGAAGAGAGCGCGACACTGCGCCTAAAGGCGCGCAGTGAATTACAGGCGATTCGCATCCAGCGTTACTTCATGGACGCCTACCAGTACGGCAAGGGGTTTTCCCGGCAGATCCTGTTTCTGCGCGAGCAGGCCGAGAAGCGCTTTCTCGATGCTTTCGACCTGCGTGAGGACCTGACCCGCCAGGTGCGCAGCAGCCTGGAAGCCAATCCAGCCCTGCTCGGCCTGTACCTGGTGTTCGAACCCAACGCCCTGGACGGCAAGGACGAACTGTTCGCCGATCAGCCCGATCTGGGCAGCAATGAGGCTGGACGCTTCGCGCTTTACTGGGCGCAACCCACGATCGGTCAACTGGAAGCCGAGGCCATGACCGAGCAATTGCTGGGCGACACCACACCAGGTGACAACGGCGTGGCCTACAACGCCTGGTATACCTGCCCCCGCGATACCCGCCAGGCCTGCGTGCTGGAACCTTATTACGACGACGTCGGCGGGCAGAAGACGCTGATGACCAGCATCGCCTTTCCCCTGGAGCTCGATGGCAAGATCATCGGCGTCATGGGCGTGGATATCAGCCTGGCCAGCCTGCAGCAGATCAGCCAGGAGGCCAATCGCGAGCTGTATGACGGCCAGGGCCATATCAGCATCTTCAGCCCCGGCGCCTTGCTGGCAGGCCACAGTCGCGACGGCAGCCTGCTGAGCCAGCCGGTCGAGCGTGCCTTTCCCGAAAACGCCAGCGAACTGCGTAGCTTGATCAAGACCGGCAGCGACGCCGAGTTATGGCACGGCGACATATTGCGTGAAGTCAGCCCTTTCAAACCGATTCCCGAGGCAAAGCCCTGGTCGGTGCTGCTCGAAGTGCCTCAGCAAGTGCTGCT
Organism: Pseudomonas chaetocerotis; assembly: GCF_015712105.2. Taxonomy (NCBI): domain Bacteria; kingdom Pseudomonadati; phylum Pseudomonadota; class Gammaproteobacteria; order Pseudomonadales; family Pseudomonadaceae; genus Pseudomonas; species Pseudomonas chaetocerotis. The sequence goes on along the minus strand of NZ_JACFYX020000008.1, from coordinate 6,357 downwards.
CGAGCGCGCCATCGAACTGGGCGCACAACTCGATGCCACCCGCACCCGTGACAGCCTGGTCGCGCTGGTGATGGGGCTTGTCGCGGTGATCGCCGGTCTGTTGCTGATGTGGCTGACGGCACGCGGCGTAACGCGGCCGATTCTCGGCGTGGCCGCCATGCTCAAGGATATCGCCAGCGGCGAAGGCGACCTGACTCGCCGTCTGCAATACGCCCGACAGGACGAGCTGGGCGAACTCGCCGGCTGGTTCAACCGCTTCCTCGACAAGCTGCAACCCATCATTGCCGACGTGAAAAGCAGCGTGATCGACGCCCGTGGCACGGCCGACCAGTCGGCGGCTATTGCCAGCCAGACCAGCGCCGGCATGCAACAGCAGTACCGCGAGGTCGACCAGGTGGCGACCGCCTTCCAGGAAATGAGCGCCACCGCCCAGGATGTCGCGCACAACGCCGCGCAGGCCGCAGAAGCCGCGCGCAATGCAGACCAGGCCAGCCGCGAAGGCCTGCAAGTGATCGACCGCACCACCAGCACCATCGATCTTCTGGCCAATGAAATGAACGTGGCCATGCAGGAGGTCGAAGGCCTGGCCAGCAGCAGCGAGCAGATCGGTTCGGTACTGGAAGTGATTCGCTCGATTGCCGAGCAGACCAACCTGCTCGCCCTCAACGCCGCCATCGAGGCCGCGCGTGCGGGCGAAGCCGGTCGTGGCTTTGCCGTGGTCGCCGACGAAGTACGCAACCTGGCCAAACGCACCCAGGATTCGGTCGAGGAAATCCGCCAGGTAATCGAAGGCCTGCAGAACGGCACGCGCGAGGTGGTCAGCACCATGCACAGCAGCCATCGCCAGGCTCAGGGCAGCGTCGAGCAGGTGCAGCAAGCCGTGGCCGCGCTGCAGCGTATCAGCCAGGCGGTCAGCACCATTACCGACATGAACCTGCAGATCGCCAGCGCCGCTGAGGAGCAGAGTTCGGTGGCCGAGGAGATCAACCGCAATGTCGCCTCGATCCGCGACGTCACCGAGGCCATCACCGCTCAGGCCGACGAGTCGGCGCAGGTGAGCCAGAACCTCAATCGCCTGGCCAATCACCAGCAGAGTCTGATGGATCAATTCCGCGTGTAACGTCGTAGGGTGCGCCGCGCGCACCAAAATACCGGCGGCGCATCAGTGGGCATGACGCCAAATCATCCTCGATCTGGCGGCGCTTCCCTTGCAGCACAGGCAGGCAATCGCCTAGCCTGCGTTCTTTTTTTCGGGGAAGCAGCATGCTCAATATCGCCTTGGTCGCCGGCTCCAGCCGCAACAACAGCCAATCGGGAAAGGTCGCTCGCGTGCTGCGTCAGCGCCTGATCGAGATGGGTCAAACCACTCAGGACACCAGCAGCATCATCGATCTGGGCCTGGCGCCCCTGCCGCTGTGGCCCGCTGAAGACGCCGGCCCCTGGTCCATGTATCAGCAGCAACTGACGGCCGCCGATGCCGTGGTGATCATTGCGCCGGAGTGGAACGGCATGGCCTGTCCGGCGATCAAGAACTTCTTCATCTACGCCAGCAAGGCCGAACTGGCGCACAAGCCAGGCCTGCTGGTTGGCGTTTCTTCCGGTATTGGCGGCGCCTACCCGATCAGCGAACTGCGCGCCTCCAGCTACAAGAACTGCCGCCTGTGCTACCTGCCGGAGCACCTGATCGTGCGTCAGGTCGAGAAAGTGTTGAACGGTCCGCAGGCGGTGGACGAAGCCGATGAGCGCATCCGCGCCCGCGTCGATTACGCGCTCGATGTACTGGTGCGTTACGGCCACGCCCTGCAGCCGGTCCGCGCTGCCATCAACTTCGATAACCCGGCCTTCGCCAACGGCATGTAATAGAGAGCCTTGCACGGCCCGTAGTGTGGGTTAGCGGCGCTGAACGCAGCGTTTGCACGCGCCAACAAACTTACCGCGCCGCGTAACCCACCAGACCGGCGTGAGCCTGAGGTTCAACGCCGTGGCAGACTGACCACCACTCGCAACCCGCCCAACGGGCCGTCCTGCAGCTCGATACGACCGTGCCAGGCCTCGATGATATCGCGCACGATGCCGAGGCCCAGGCCATGCCCTGCTACCTGCTCGTCCAGGCGGGTACCACGCCCAAGCACGGCCTCACGGCGTTCGGCATCGATACCAGGGCCGTCATCATCGACACATAGGCGATAGCCCTCGGCGCTCTCCTCCACCGTCAGTTGCACACGCTGATCGGCCCATTTGCAGGCGTTATCCAGCAGGTTGCCGAGCAGCTCCAGCAGATCCTCACGGTCACGCGGCAGGACCAGGCCAGGCGGCGCCTGCCAATCCAGGCTCAGGCCGCGGTCATGAATCATCGACAAAGTGTCGAACAGCCCCGGCAGCTCCTGCGCGCAATCGAAGCGCGCCCCCGGCAACACCTCGCCAGCCAGACGCGCACGCCCCAGCTCGCGACTGAGACGCTGCCCGATCTGCTCCAACTGCTCGCGCATGGTCGCGCGCAATGCCGGATGGGCTGCCAACTCCTCGCGGCCGACCAGGCTGATCAACACGGCCAGCGGCGTTTTCAGCGCATGGCCAAGATTGCCCAACGCATTGCGCGAGCGCTTGAGGGTGTCCTCGGTATGCGCCAACAAATGATTGATCTGCGCGACCAGAGGCTCCAGCTCTTCGGGCACCTCAGCATCCAGACCCGTACGCCGTCCCTGCTGCAACTGAACGATCTGCTGACGCACCTGTTCCAGTGGGCGCAGGGCACCGCGAACGGTGTAGCGTTGGGCAACAAGGATCAGCAGCAGCGCAGCACCTCCCAGGCCCAAACCCACCCACTGCATACGACGAAAGCTCTGCAGTACCGGCTGGTAATCCTGTGCCACGCTGATCGACAGGTTCTCGCCATAGCGGCGGTAGTCGGCGCGATAGATCAGCAGTAACTGGCCTTGCGGGCCATCGCCCAGCTCGGCCTGCATGCCAATGCCATTGGGTTTGAGCAGCTCACGATCCCACAGCGAGCGCGAACGCCAGCTGCGGTCGGAAAAATCGATACGAAAATAATGCCCCGAGAATTGCCGCTGGAACGAGGGATCGAGACGTCGCTCATCCAGTTGCAAACCAGCCGGCCCGCGCACCAGTGCGGCCAACAGGCCTTGCGCTTCGTCACGCAAATCCTCTTCCAGATAAGCGCGCAGGCCGCGGTCGAAGACCCAGAGACTGGCCTGCGCCAGAACCAGCCCAACCAGCAGCAGCGTCGCGGCCAGGCCAATACCGAGCCGACGCTGAATGGACCTCAACCCTGCTCTCCGGTAAAGCGGTAACCCTGCCCACGGCGGGTCTCGATCACGTTGCGTCCGAGCTTGCCGCGCAGGCGATTGACATGCACTTCGATGACGTTGGAGTCGCGCTCGGTCTCGCCATCGTAGAGGTGGTCGGCGAGATGACTCTTGGACAGGATCTGCCCCGGGTGCAGCATGAAATAACGCAGCAAGCGAAACTCTGCGGCAGTCAGGTCGATGGCTTCGCTGCCTGCCGTCACGCACTGGCGACTCTCGTCCAGTTGCAGGCCGGCGGCCTCCAGTTGCGGCTGGTTGGCCAGGCCATGGGCGCGGCGCAACAGCGCCTGGATACGCAAGGCCAGTTCCTCGGGGTGGAAGGGTTTGGTCAGGTAATCGTCGGCACCGGCCTTCAGCCCCTCGATGCGCTCGGCCCAGGAACCTCGCGCAGTCAGCACCAGCACCGGCGTGGCCAGTCCGCCAGCACGCCACTCCTGCAGCACCTCCAACCCCGGCTTGCCTGGCAGGCCGAGGTCGAGAATGATCAGGTCATAAGGCTCGCTGGCACCCTGATAGGCCGCGTCACGACCATCGGCCAGCCAGTCCACGGCATAGCCCTGGCGAGTCAGGCTGGCGGTCAGTTCATCGGCCAGGGGTACATGGTCTTCCACCAGCAACAGGCGCATCAGTCGTCTTCCTCATCCTTCAGAATAGTGCCGTTGCGGGCATCCAGTTCGAGCTCGCGCACCACACCCGAGGTGGTCAGAATCTCGACTTCATAGACCAGCACGCCATCCTCTTCCTCCAGCTCCGCTTCAAGCAGCGTGGAGCCGGGGTAGGCATTGCCGATGTGCTGCATCAGTTGCTCGAAGGGCATGATGACACCCTCGCGCCGCAGGCGCAGAGCCTCATCCTGATCGAGGTCGCGCGCAACGCCTGGTACGCTGGCAAAACCGCATGCCAGTACCAGCAATAGCGCGGTGGTACGTCGAAACTTCATCAATCATCCTGGTGGTTCTTGAGCATTTCCCCGGTGCTGGCATCCAGCTCCAGGTCCCACTGCACGCCCTGGGTATCGCGCAGCTCGATCTGATAGATATAGCGGCCGTATTCGTCTTCCAGCTCGGTTTCTTCGATGCGTGCACCTGGGTGTTGGGCCAGTGCCGCCTCATTGAGCTGTTCGAAGGATTTGATGGTCCCGGCATCACGCAGACGCAGGGCCTCGTCCGGGCCAAGGTCGCGCGCTTGGGCAATGGTAGCGACGCTGACGAGGGTGGCAAGTGTTGCGAGGCTGATCAATCGTTTCATGGGTTTCTCCAGCAGTGAATCAGTGACTGCCACTCTAGGCCAAGGCACTTAATTCAAGCTGAATTCACTCGCGTCATTCACCGCATGAAGTGGCTTGGCCTGCGCACTCAGCCCTCTATAATCGCCTGCTGCGAAAGGAGGCACGATGAGCGCGATCCATATCAAAAACCCTGCCCTAACCCTCAAGGCCGGCCCCAGGGCCTTGGCGAGAATTCGCCAGAATGGCCTGAGCCCGGCGGACGTCGGCATCCTGCCTGGCGCGGCGGGCGGACCCAAAGGCATCGGCATTCAGGGGCTGGATCTCGCACTCTTTGGGGACTGGCTACCTCGTGCGCCACGCGAACGCGCCCTGATCGGCGCTTCCATCGGCTCCTGGCGCTTTGCCAGCGCCTGCCTGCCGGACCCCGCCGCCGGGATTCGACGACTGGGCGAGCTGTACACCTCTCAGCGCTTCGCCAAGGGTGTGAGCATGGCCGAGGTGTCGGGCAGTTGCCGGCAGATGCTCAGCGAGCTGCTCGCCGATCAGGACGCCGCCATCATTGCCAACCCGCACTATCGCCTGCACATCGTCGTGGTGAAGAGCCATGGCCTGCTGCAACACGATCATCGCGGCAAACTCAGCCTCGGCCTGTCATCGGTGATCGGCAACAACCTCCTGGCCCGCCAGCGCCTTGGCCGCCATTTCGACCGGGTGATTCTGCATGATGCGCGGCAGGTGCCGCCGCTCGCGAAACTTAGCGACTTCCGCTCGCACTTCCATGCGCTGACCCCGGAGAACCTGCGCCACGCCCTGCTGGCTTCGGGCTCGATTCCCATGGTGATGGAGGCGATTCGCGAGATTCCTGGCCTGGAGCCGGGTGCCTATCGCGATGGCGGCCTGCTCGACTATCACCTCGACCTGCCCTACAGCGGCGAAGATATTGTGCTCTATCCGCACTTCACCGATCGTGTGATACCCGGCTGGTTCGACAAGAGCATGCCCTGGCGCCATGGCGACCGCACGCGTCTGCAGGATGTGCTGCTGCTCGCGCCATCACGCGAATACCTGGCGCGTCTGCCGCACGGCAAACTGCCGGACCGCACCGACTTCAAACGCTATCTGGGCAATGACGAAGGACGCGAGCGCTACTGGCGCCAGGCGATGGCCGAGAGTTCGCGGCTCGGTGACGAATTTCTCGAGCTGGTCGAAAGCAGCCACCTGGCAGAACGCCTGCAACCGCTTTGATACAAGGCATATGAGCGGCTGCCCAACCTGTAGAGCGGACGTGATTAGGCGGCAATTGGAGCAGACCTGTTAAACTGCGCAGCTCAACGCCAATCAGGCGAAATCATTTACGCGAGCGCTGTTCAGTGGAATTGTTCAAAGAATTCATCTTCGAGGCGGCTCATCGCCTGCCACACGTACCGGAAGGCCACAAATGCGGCCGCCTGCATGGTCACTCCTTTCGAGTTGCCATCTATATCGAAGGTGAAGTCGATCCCTATACCGGCTGGATTCGTGACTTCTCCGAGATCAAGGCGATCTTCAAACCGATCTACGAGCAGCTCGACCACAACTACCTGAACGACATTCCCGGCCTGGAAAACCCAACCAGCGAAGTGCTGGCCAAGTGGATCTGGCAACAGGTCAAACCACTGCTACCAGAGCTGTCGCGCGTACGCATCCACGAGACCTGCACCAGCGGCTGCGAATATCGCGGCGATTGATCATTACCCAGAAACACCGAAGGCCACCTCCAAGGTGGCCTTTTTATTGACACCGACAAAGCGCAGCCTTCCCCGC